>NZ_JBVPZA010000002.1:0-630257 GCF_055703065.1 Hydrogenophaga sp. L310 | reverse complement strand
TCGGTGCTCAGGCTCATGGTCGGTTACGAAGTTGTCAGGGTGGCGGCAACCAGAGTATCCAGCAACCTCACTCACTCACCACGCATCGGAGTTGAAGGTCAAGTTCCATGCAAAACGGCATTGAGCCCTTGCGAATGCCTACCTTCCAATTGATTCGGGAGAAGAGGTGATTTGCAAATCGCTAACCAATCACGGCGTATTGGTAAAGTGGATGGGAAAATATCGTCTTAGTCGCGCTGGAAGGATGTCACTAAACGCTTAGCGTCTCGTTCAGTCCGCCGCTGCCTCACGGCGCAGTTAAACCCAGTCGTTGAACGACTGTTTCACAGATTCAGCGAGACTCCTCTTGGCCGGGACCGTGATTCCGCCGACTCGCTCCGAAGCGGCCTGTCGGCGCGGCTTTGTGGCCCCGCTGGTGCTTGACGAGTGGCAGAGCGATCTGATGGCACGAGAGCGCATCCTGTACGGCCCTGAACTCGATGGGAGACCATGGTGGGTGTCCCGTGTCTGGATGCGGCTTGTCGATGCGACAACCGGCTGAAGGCGCGTCGCGTGCGGTGTTCGGGATCAGGACAGTGCCATATGAAATGATGCGGCATGCCACTCAGTTCCGAAGACCTGCAACAAATCGCCGCGCGCACCCTGGCGCACTACGAGCAGCACGCCCGGAGCTACTGGGAAGGCACGCGCGACCACGACGTCAGCCAGAACATCGCGGCGCTGCTGAAGCACATACCCGGCCCACCGCCATTTGACCTGCTGGATTTCGGCTGCGGGCCCGGGCGCGACCTGCACACCTTCAAGGCGCTGGGCCACCGCGCCGTGGGCTTGGAGGGCGCGCCCAGCGCGGCAGCGCTGGCGCGCGACCACAGCGGATGCGAGGTGCTGGAGCAGAGCTTCCTGCACCTCGAACTGCCCTCGCAGCGCTACGACGGTGTGTTTGCCAATGCCGTGCTGTTCCATGTGCCCTCCCAGGTCCTGCCGCAGGTGCTGCGACAACTGCAAGCCTGCCTGCGGCCGGGCGGCGTGCTGTTCAGCTCCAACCCGCGCGGCAATGGCCAGGAAGGCTGGAACGGTGAGCGCTACGGCGCATTTCACGACTGGCCAACTTGGCGCGCCTTGGTGACGGCCGCCGGCTTCGACGAGTTGGAGCACTTCTACCGTCCGTCGGGCCTACCGATCGAGCAACAGCCCTGGCTGGCGAGCGTGTGGCGCAAGCGCTGAGCCCTGGCTCCACAGCACTGCACATCTGCTGGTCTCGCCGCTGCAGCAAATGCAGCCTATGACTGCTCTGCCCTTGATTTTCTCGGCGGTCGGATGCCCGGGTTGGGTCGGCACTCGATGGTTATGGTCAACAATACTGGTCCTTCGACCCTGTGAATGACCAGGGACCGCTGCCAATCTTGACTGCGAACTGGCAGTCTCGGCCAGTTCCTGCCGTTCGATACACCGAAATGGGCGACAGGACAGTGCCCATAGCTGAAGGTGACCTGCAGCCAACAGAAGCGTCGAAGGCTGGTGGAGCCCTTCATACTCAAGATCTCCCCCCCCGCTTGTTCGAGATGCCTACCTTTCATCATGGATAAATTCTTGCTGCAGCAGCAGGTGCTGGAACGGCTCGCCGAAGACCTGCTGCAAGCCGAACAGGCAGCGCGGGCGGCCCATGAAACGGCGACTCACGAAGAAAACATCGCCGAAAACAAATACGACACATTGGGACTCGAAGCCGCCTACCTGGCCACCGGCCAAGCTCGTCGCGCCGAAGCCATCCGCCAGGCGATAACCAATTGGCGCCAATTCCGCCCGCACCCCTACGAGGCCAGCAAAGGTATACAGCTCGGCGCGCTGGTCTGCCTGGTCGATTCCGACGACAAGCAGCAACAGCTCTTTCTCGGCCCGGATGGGGGCAGCATGAAATTGGGCAGCGGCGCTCAGCTCGTTCAGGTCATCAGCAGCGAAGCCCCTTTGGGCAGGGCCATGCTGGGTAAATGCGAGGGTGATGAGGTGTCGATACAGGTTGCTCCAGTCCGACAGCAGTTTGAAGTGCTGCGGGTTCAGTGAGCCGCAAGCAAGCTCACGCCGAGTTGATCAGAAATTGCTCGCCCCGACCCCTTCAGGGCGCTCCGCACAACGCCTGTCGAGCCATGCAGAGTTCGTTCGCGCTCTCGGCCTCGCGCACATCAATTCACTTCGGCGGCACCGACCGCGAGGCAGGTCAGAGTCGGCAGTACCAGTTGGTGCCCGAGGTCAGCAGACATTCGGGGGGCGCGAAGTTACCGTCAGGCTGGCAAGGTCAGCAGCACTTTGAAACCGGCCATTGGATTCGAGATGTCACTGGTGACTGGATGACAGCTGTGAGGCCCAGACCGTGAACTCAGGGTGGCGACATCGCCGACAGCAGCGCTGCACTGCCGTCTTCAGCCTCAGGCCAACCCTTGTGCCAGAGCCTCGAACACCACCCGAATCCGCTGCGAAGTGCGCAGTTCGCGGTGGGTGACCAGCCAGATCGGGAAATGCACGGGCGGCACATCGTCGAGCACCCGGACGATGCCCGGGGTGTCGCGGGCGATCTCATCCATCATGGCGCCGATGCCCATGCCCTGGCGCACCAAGGCCCAGTTGGCCACCGAGTGGTCTGCGTAGCAGCTGAAGTTGGCCTCGCTCAGCGGCAGGCCATGCTGGCGCAGATAGCCCAGGAACTGCCCTGAGCGGTCGGAGCCCACAAACGGCAAATGGGTCGCTTCTTCGGCGCTGCGCGGATGGCCGTGGGCTTTCACCCAGTCTTCGGACGCATAGAAGTTGGCCGCTGCCTCCCGGATCAAACGGGCGATCAGCTCCGGCTGCTCGGGCTTGACGTGGCGGATCGCGATGTCGGCCTCGCGCCGCAGCAGGTCGCTCAATGCGTTGGACGAAATCACTTCGATGGCGATGCCGGGTTCCTGCTCGCGCAGCTGCCGCACCAGCGGCGGCAGCAGGATGGCGGCCACCACGTCGGTGGCTGAGACAGAGACCACGCCGCCCACAGCCTGCGAGCGCCCGGTGGCTGCCAGCACCAGGGCCTCGGCGGCCGCGCCCATGGCACGCGCGTGTTCCAGCAGGTCCAGCCCGGTGGGCGTGAGCGCCATGGACTTGCCCACACGCTCGAACAGGGTCACCCCCATGCGTTGCTCGATCGCGGCCACCTGGCGGCTCAGCGTGGGCTGGGTCAGGCCCAGCTTGCGGGCGGCCGCCGAGAGCGAGCCGGTTTCAGCGGTCTCCAGAAAGGCCTTCAGCTGGTTCCAGTCGAGGTTATCCATGCGTAAACGTATATGTTCACTGCAATTTACCGCAATTCCCTGCGAAGCTGTGCATGGATAGCATCCAGGTGTCGCCCATGGTGTGGGCCCTTTTCAAAGCTTCACATGCCGCTATCCAACGTCACCCGACCCGCCGATACCGGGCTCTCGCCAGAGCCGAATGCCACTGACACCCGCAAGGCCCGCTTCTGGGACCGCATCGCCCGCAAATACGCCGCCGACCCGATCGCCGACATGGCCGGCTACGAGGCCACGCTGCGGCGCGTGCAGGGCCTGCTGACCATGGAGCAGGAAGTGCTGGAGATCGGCTGCGGCACAGGCAGCACCGCGCTGCGCCTGGCGCCGTTCACCGGGAGGCTGCTGGCCACCGACGTCTCGTCTGAAATGATCGCCATCGCCCGCGAGAAGCTGGCGGCCCAGCCGGTGCCGCAGTTGAGCTTCGCCGTGGCTGACGCCGACGTGCCGATGGCCCATTCCGGCAAGTACGACGCGGTGCTGGCCTTCAACCTGTTGCATCTGGTGACGGATCTCGACCATGCATTGGCTCTCGCGACGCGGGCCTTGCGGCCGGGCGGTCTGCTGATCTCAAAAACCGCCTGCATCTCCGAGATGAACCCGCTGATTCCCTACCTCGCGCTGCCCCTGATGCGCGCCATGGGCAAGGCGCCCCACGTGCTGTGCTTCGACGCCGGTGCCCTGCAGGCCGCCATGGTCCGCCGGGGCCTGGAGATCGTGGCGGTCGAGCGGCACGGCACCAAGGGCAAGAAGGACATCCGCGTCTTCATCGTCGCCCGCAAACCGGGCTGATTTCCCCCGCTCCACACACCGATCCTGGTACCGACCCAGGCGGGGCGCCGTTCGCCCTGCCGGTGGGTGCACGTCTGCCTTTTTCCATCTCGACCGACTCAGGAGCTTTCAATGCCTTCATTCTCCGCGTTGCCCGGTATTGCACGCCGCCCCGCAACCACCCTGACGGTGGTGCTACGAAGGGGTGCTGACCTTTGGCGGCAGCGAATGCGCGGGGGCCTCACGCCTGGCCGGTCCGTCCAAGCTGGGGGCGGTGAGCTTCGACCGGTCCGAGACGAACGGGGGCCTGGCGGCGCACTGGGGGACATTCCGCACCGTCACCGGCACGCGCTTCGGTGCCATCTGGACGCTGCGTCCCGCCAACCTGCTGTGCCTGCTGGGCGACGACATCCCGACCAGCCAGCCGTCCCTGTCGGCGGTGTCCACCAGCCTGGCCACCGTGCCCGCCGACAACTGCTTTGTCCGATGAACCCCACGAACCCCACGGAGCCTTTCATGCACCTTCGATCCTTCGCCACACGCTTTGCACCCACGACAGCAGCCCTGGCCCTCCTGGCCGGGTGTGCGGCCACCATCGACCAGGACGGTCTGGAGCAGCGCACCGCGCAGGCCATCGGGCGATCCGTTGGCCAGTTCACCATCACCGACCGCAACGAAGAAGGCGGTGGCCGCATCAACTACACCGCCAGCACCCGCGACGGAAAAGCCTACAGCTGTTACCTGTACGGGGCCACCGGTTTCCAGAAGGCCATGAGCTTCGGGCAGACACCGCATTCCGACGCCATCTGCACCGCCATGGTGGGGGGAGCGGGCAGGAGGGGCCAGCCTGCCCCTGCGACGAAGGGCTCCGGCGCGGAGTGCAACGCCCTGCTGCGCGCGGCGGGACGGTGCTGACCCTGGCGGAGGCGTGACCTATGGATCTCAACAGACTCGCCGCGTTGGCTCTGCTCTCGCTGGCCAGCGCATCCGCCATGGCCGCAGACGCCGCGGAGCGCAAGTTCATCCGCAAGGGCATGGGGGAAGGGGAGGTGGTGCTGAAGATCGGAAAGCCCGACCACGAAGCTCTGCACCGTGCTGTCAAGGGCCAACCCGAAGAGAAAACCTGGACCTACTTCCCCCACGCCCGGGACCCTCAGACGCTGACGACCCTCAGGTTCCACGCGGGCCGGGTCGCAGAGGTCGAACGCAAAATCGCCCGCTGATGCCGGGCGTGTGTCTACGCCCCGGGGTTCACACTCACCGCTCCCGCCTTGTTCTGCGCTTGAATGCAAACCCGCATGAGTGTCTGCCGCGTCAGCTCTTGAGAAAAATCTCGTGGTCCGGGGCGAAGCAGGCGTGCAGCGGCAGCAGCGCGCCGCCGAGCGCGCGCGCGTCGGAGCCGATGCTGCCGATCTCCAGCCGCGGCATCTGCTGCAGGCCTTCCCAGTTGTAGGCCTTGAGCGCTTCGCCGGTGCGCGCCCAGAGTTTGCGCAGCAGGTCGGGCGCGACCACACCGTCGATCACGACCGCCTCCACGTCCAGGAACGCGGTGCCGGCCACGATGCAATGCGCCAGCGCCAAAGCGGCGCGGGCAACCCACTCGCGGGTGTACGGCAGCCAGGGCGCCTCCAGCGCACGCGCGTCGTAGGCGGCCATGGGGTCGAGCGCGTGCTCGCGAAAGCGCTGCTCCAGGTCCCACAGCGATGCCTGGCTGATCAGCTGCGGCGGCAGCTCCTTCATGTCGGCCGTCGCCACCTGCAGGGGCAGCGAGGCCACGGCCCCGGCGTTGCCGTTGACGCCGCGGTGCAGGTGGGAATTGAGCACCAGGCCACCGCCGACGAACGTGTCGAGGAACAGGTAGAGAAAACTGCGGATGTCCCGGCCCTTGCCCTGCAGCAGCTCGGCCACGCAGGCGGCCGAGGTGTCCTTGGCGAAACTGATCGGCAGGTCCGTCAGGGCCTGCACCTCGGCCACCAGATCGATCTGGTTCCAGGCCAGGGACTGGGCTTCGGTCAGGCCCAGCATGCGGTGCCAGCCCCCGAGCTGGAACGGCGCGGCCACGCCCACACCGACCACCCGGTCGCGCAGCGGGCCCAGCCCGTCGAGCAGGCGGTTCAGGTTGGACTTGATGGCCGGCAGCAGCACCGGGATGTCGGGAAAGGCGTAGTCCAGCACCAGGCGCTCGCGCACCCGGCCGGTGAAATCCACCAGCAGCCAGTCGGCGCTGCGCCGGCCGATCTTGATGCCGATGGCAAACGCGCCATCGGGGTGCAGCCCCAGCGGCACGGAAGGCTGGCCCACGCGACCGCGCACCGGCGCCTCGCGGCGCAGCAACTGGTCTTCGTCGAGCCTTGCGGTGATCAGGCCGATGGTTTGAGCGGTCAGGCCGGTCAGGCGCGCAAGATCGGCCTTGGCCAGGCTGCCGTGCGCGCGCAGCGTCTGCAGCACCACGCGCTCGTTGAACTGGCGCATGCCCCCCTGGTTGGAGCCGCGCGGGCGCAAGCGGGCGGCGCCCTGGGCATCGGCTGCGGTCGCGTCGGGGGTGTCGGTTTCGGTGGTGTGGTTCACAGCCGTTGAGTGTGGCAGGTTCAACACCGGTTTCAGGCTCGGAGCGCCTGCCCCAGCACGCCCTTGCGCAAGATGAAGTTGCCCCAGGGCTCCAGCTCTCCGGTGATCACGATGGCGTAGGCCTTTTTCACGCGCTCGTAAAACGCGTAGCGCTCCACCGCTTCGGCCTGGCCGTCCTGCAGGCCCTCGGCGGCCAGCACCGCCAGCGTTTCGCGCTGCAGGGCCGAGCGGTAACCGGGCTCGGTACCGCCGACCTGCATGTAGGCAACAGGGTGCGGCACGTCAGCGGCCAGCGGCAGCACGCTGGCCACCGCCCGCACCGTGCGCGCCATGCCGACGCCGGGCAGGCGCAGCACCGGCTTGCCCGCGCCCAGGCTCATGGCGGTGAAGTTGGCGTCGGCCAGCACCACCGCGTCGTCGTGGCCCATCTCGGCCAGCAGCTTGAGCAGGTCCGGGCTGAGCAGGGGATCAATGCCTTTGAGCATTTTTTTCTTTCAGTGCGCCAGGGCTTCGGGTGGCAGATCGTCCACCGACTTGGCACCGGTCATCACGGCCACGGTGTCGCTCATGCTGATGTTCTTCGGGTCCACCACCGCCGCACGCTTGCCCAGGCGGGCGATGTGGATGCGGTCGGCGATCTCGAACACGTGCGGCATGTTGTGGCTGATCAGGATCACGGGCAGGCCCTTGTCGCGCACGCGGCGGATGAGTTCGAGCACCATGTTGCCCTCTTTCACGCCCAGCGCGGCGGTCGGTTCGTCCATGATCACCACGTGCTGCGCGAAGGCCGCGGCGCGCGCCACCGCCACGCACTGGCGCTGGCCGCCCGAGAGCGTTTCCACCGCCTGCGTCATGGAACGGATGCCGACCTTCAGGTCGTTCATGCGCGCGATGCTTTCTTCCAGCATCTTCTTCTTGTCGATCATCTGCAGCACGCTGCCGAGAAAGCCGGGGCGGCGGATTTCGCGGCCGAGGAACAGGTTCTCGGCGATCGTCATGGCCGGGGCCACGGCGAGGTCCTGGTACACCGTTTCGATGCCGGCGCGGCGTGCGTCGATCGGGCTCTTGAAGTGGGCGCGGGCGCCGTCGAGGTAGATCTCGCCTTCGTCGGGGATCGTGGCACCGGCGAGGCACTTGATCAGCGAAGACTTGCCGGCGCCGTTGTCGCCGATCACGGCCAGGATTTCCCCGGCGCGCAGTTCGAAGTCGGCGCCGTCGAGCGCGGTCACCTGGCCGTAGCGCTTGACGAGGCCTTTGGCCTGGATCACGAGCGGGCTTTGAGCGTTGGGTGCGGTAGACATCAACGGACTCCTTTGCGGGACATCTGGTCGGTCATCACAGCCAATATGACGAGGATGCCGGTGACCAGAATCTGATAGACGGAAGACACGCCCATGAGCGTCAGGCCGTTGCGGAACACGCCCACGATCAGCGCGCCCACCAGGGTGCCCAGAATGATGCCGCGGCCGCCGAACAGGCTGGTGCCGCCCAGCACCACGGCGGTGATGGCGTCGAGGTTTTCGGTCTGCCCGGCGTTCGGGTCACCGGCGCCAATGCGCGCCACGGAGAGCAGCGAGGCCAGGCCGTAGAACACGCCGGCCAGCACGTACACGCCCAGCAGCACCTTGTCGGTGGAAATGCCGGTCAGGCGCGTGGCCTCGGGGCTGTTGCCCACAGCGTAGATGTGGCGGCCCGGCGCCGTTTCGCGCAGGAACAGCCAGGTGATCAGGTACAGCGCGAGCATCAGCACCACGCCGTAGAGGATGTTGGTCTCGCCGATGCGGAACGAGTTGCCGAGCCAGGTCAGGCCGTCGGACACTTCGGTGATGGTCTGCGAACCCGAATACAGCTGGGTGATGGCGAACGCGATGTTCAGCGTGCCCAGCGTGACGATGAAGGGCGGCAGCTTGGCCTTGGTCACGAGCAGGCCGTTGATGAGGCCGAAGCCGGCCGTGGCGGCGATGCCCAGCGTGATCGCGACCGGCGCGGAGAGGCCGAAATCGGCGCCCATCTTGGTCATGACGATGGAGCCCAGCGCCATGATCATGCCGCACGACAAGTCGATGCCGGCGGTCAGGATGATGAGGGTCTGGCCGATGGCGATCGTGCCCACCACCATCACCTGCTGCAGGATCAGCGAGAAGTTCTGCAGCGTGAGGAAACGCTCGTTCTGCGTCGCAAAGAACAGGCACGCAAAGATCAGGGCGATAAACGGCCCGAGCGTGCCCATGGGCGGAAGTTTGGATTTGAGGGTGTTCATGGCGGTGGCCCGTCCAATCAGAGGAAAAGAGATTGCAGTGGCACGAGATGCCCCCTACCAGGGGCACCGAAGGTCCGGCTCCGCCGGCCCAAGGTGCCGTCCCCCCTCCAAGCCGAAGGCGCCAGAGAGGGGGGAAGCCGCGCAGCGGCGCAGGGGGGAGTTACTTGTTCCCCCAGCACAGGTCCATGCCGGTCTTGACGTCCTTGCTCTCCACACCGGCCACGGCTTTACCCGCGATCAGGGTCACGCCGGTGTCGGTGTAGCCACTGACCTTCTTGCCGGTCTTGGCGTATTCCACACCCGCGGCCACGCCCATGGCGGCCATCTTCAGCGGGTACTGCTGCGAGGTCGCGGCGATCACGCCGGCGCCCACGTCCTTGATGCCGGCGCAGCCGCCGTCCACCGAGACGATGACCACGTCCTTTTCCTTGCCGGCGGCCTTCAGCGCCTTGAAGGCACCGGCGGCAGCGGGTTCGTTGATCGTGTAGACCAGGTTGATGCCGGGGTTCTTCTGCAGGCAGTTTTCCATGCCGGTCTGGCCCTTGGCCGCGTCACCGAAGCTGTCGGCCATGCAGACCACGCCTGCGGCGGCGCCGCCGAGGTGGTTGCTCTTGGCGTCCGGGGCGGTCAGGCCAAAGCCCTTCAGGAAGCCGTTGTGGCGCTGGGCGCCCACCGGGTGACCCGGGAACAGGTCGAGCGTGGCGATGACCGGCTTCTTGCCCGCCATGGCCACCTTGGCGTACTGACCGATCAGCACGCCGGCCCTGTAGTTGTCGGTGGCGAACAGGCCGTCCACGGCGGTGGCCGGGTCGGTCGGGCTGTCCAGCGCGATCACCTGCACGCCCTGCTGCTGCGCGCGCTTGATGGCGGGGATGATGGCCTTGGCATCGCTCGGGGTGATCAGGATGGTCTTGGCGCCGGCGGCGATCATGTTCTCCATCGCGGTCACCTGACCGGCGTTGTCGCCGTCTGTCTTGCCCGCGGCCGACAGCAGCTTGGCGCCGAGCTTGCTGGCTTCGGCGGTGGCGCCCTCTTTCATCTTCACGAAGAAGGGGTTGGACTCGGTCTTGGTGATCAGGCCGATGACGGGCTGCGACTGGGCGGCGGCAACGCCAACGGCCAGTGTCAGGGCGGAAAACACGAAAGTGGTTGCAAGTTTTTTCACAGTTGTCTCCTCGAAGGGATGGATGATGTGCTGAAGGCGCTCTGGCTCGGCAGTCTGGTCTTGGGGTTTTCACGCTGTCTGCTGCGGAGTGACTGAACTATATTTCGGTTCAGGTTAATAAATCAACTGGATTTAGTTATGGTTTTCCCTAGTTCTTCTGCCCTCATTCAAGTCGCCACCGCGGGCGAGGCCCTCATCGACATGATCACGGAGTCCGACGGACGGCTGCGGCCCTGCGCTGGCGGCGCGGTCTACAACCTCACCCGCGCCCTCGGGCTGCAGGGCGTGGGCACGCTCTACCTCAACCCGCTCTCGCAGGACCGTTTTGGCCGCCTGATGGCCGACGCCATCCACCAGGCCGGTGTGACGCTGGCGCGCGAGGCGCCGGTGCACGAACCCACCTCGCTCGCGCTGGTCGGCCTGGACGCCGAAGGCAAGGCCAGCTACAGCTTCTACCGCGACGGCGTGGCCGACCGCCAGGTCAACGCCGCCGACATGACGGCGCAGTGCGCGGCCCAGCCGGGTCTGAGGGTGGCGGTCACCGGCTGCCTGGCCCTGGTCGCCGACGACAGCGGCAAATACCTGCCCTGGCTGCAGGCACAGCGCGCCGCCGGCCGCCTCGTGGTGGTGGACGCCAACCTGCGCCCGGCCATCGTGCCCGACATGGCCGCCTACCGGGCCAGCGTCATGGCCGCGCTCGGCCAGGCGCACATCGTCAAGGTCAGCGACGACGATCTGGTCACGCTCGGCTTCAGCGCGCCCGATCCGCTGGACGCCGCGCGCGAACTGCTGCAGGCCACTTCGGCCACCTGGCTGGCGCTCACCCTGGGCCCCAGGGGCGCCGTTCTGCTGCACCGGGACGGCCGGGGCTGGGCGTCCGCCGAACCTGCCCCCGTGAAAGTGGCCGACACCGTGGGCGCGGGCGACACCTTCCTGGCCGGCCTGCTCACGGCTCTGCTCGAACGCCCGGCCATGCAGAACGCGGCCCGCGCCGATCAACTGGTGCTCGACAGCGATGACGTGCAACACATCCTGGGCCGTGCCGTGGCCAGCGCCAGCCTGTGCGTGATGGAAGTGGGCTGCGTGCCGCCCAGCCACGACCAGGTGGTCGAACGTGTGGCCACGCTGCGCCCCATGTTCCGCTCGCTCTGACCCCCTGTCGCCACGCGCAGCCCCGGCAAGCACGAACATTGCATGGCTACCGGGGCGCCTGGCGCAGAAAGAAACCCGCTTGTAACTTGATTACATTAAACTTCGTCAAATCGCGTAACTAAATTAGACCCATGGCCACATCCACACCCTCCCAAACCCCTGCGGCCCCGCTCGATCTGGTGATCTTTGGTGGTGTGGGCGACCTCTCGGTGCGCAAGCTGCTGCCCGCGCTGTACATGGCCCACCTGCACAACAACCTGCCCGAGTCCACGCGCATCCACGCGCTGGGCCGCCAGGCCTGGGACCGAGCAGCCTTTCTGGCCTTCATCCAGGAAAAAGTGCCCGGTTTCATCGGAACCAAGGCCTACAACGATACCGACTGGGGCAGCTTCGTGCGCCGCCTGAACTACGTCTGCGTGGACGCCACCGACGCCAGCGACTTTCCCGACCTGGGCGCCGAGCTGCAGGCCGGCTCCGACCGCGTCTATTACCTGGCCACCGCCCCCAGCCTGTTCACTGGCATCTGCGCCCACCTCGGTGGTGCGGGCCTGATCGATGCACGCTCGCGCGTGGTGCTGGAAAAGCCGCTCGGCCACGACCTGGACTCGGCCCGTCAGATCAACATCGATGTCGGCCGCCATTTCCAGGAATCGCAGATCTTCCGCATCGACCACTACCTGGGCAAGGAAACGGTGCAGAACCTGATGGTCCTGCGCTTCGGCAACACCATCTTCGAGCCACTCTGGCGCAGCCCCTACATCAAGAGCGTGCAGATCACCGTGGCCGAGTCGGTCGGCGTGGGCAGCCGTGCCGGCTTCTACGACGGCACCGGCGCCATGCGCGACATGGTGCAAAACCACTTGCTGCAGCTGCTGTGCATCGTGGCCATGGAGCCACCGGTCTCGCTCGACCCGGACGCCGTGCGCGACGAAAAACTCAAGGTGCTGCGCTCGCTGCGCCCCATGGCCATCGCCGACGTGGCGAAAGACACCGTGCGCGGCCAGTACAGCGCCGGCGCCTCCAACGGCGACGCCGCCGTGGGCTACCTGCAGGAAGAAAACATCCCGCCCGAGAGCGGCACCGAAACCTTCGTCGCGCTCAAGGCCCACATCAACAACTGGCGCTGGGCCAACGTGCCGATCTTCCTGCGCACCGGCAAGCGCATGGCGGCGCGCCAGTCGGAGATCGTGATCGAGTTCGCCGACCTGCCTTTCACCATCTTCGGCGACTCGGCACACAAGTCGGTCAACCGCCTGATGATCCGCCTGCAACCCGAAGAACACATCCAGTTGCAGATGATGGCCAAAGAACCCGGCAGCGGCATGAAGCTGCGACCGGTGAATCTCAACCTGGACCTGGAGTCCGCCTTCACCGAGCGCCGCGCCGAAGCCTACGAGCGCCTGCTGATCGATGTCATCAAAGGCCGCCTGACCCACTTCATGCGCCGCGACGAACTCGAAGCCGCCTGGACCTGGGTCGAACCCATCATCGATGGCTGGCAACAGCTGAACGAAAAACCCAAGGCCTACACGGCGGGCAGTTGGGGGCCGGCGGCTTCTTCGGCCTTGATGGCGCGCGAGGGCTCTTCCTGGGTGGAGGAATCATGATCACCGAACACCCCGGCGCCATGCCCGCGGCCCTCGCGGAGCACATCGCCAACGCCCTGCGAAACGCCATCGCGGCGCGCGGCCAGGCCAGCCTCGCCGTCTCGGGCGGCCAATCGCCCATCGCCCTGTTCGAGGTGCTGCGCGAGCAGGACCTGGACTGGTCGGCAGTGACCGTCGTGCTGGTGGACGAGCGCATCGTTCCGCGCGACCACGCCGACAGCAACACCGCCCTGGTCGCCCGCCACCTGTTGCAAGGCCGCGCCGCCGCGGCGCGCTTCCTGCCCTTCTTCCGCGAACTCGCACCCAGGTTCAACGCCGAGGTGCTGGACGCTCTCGTGAAAGACGCCGAGACCCGCATCGCCACCCTGCCCTGGCCGCTGGACGTGGCCGTGCTCGGCATGGGCGAAGACGCCCACACCGCCTCGCTGTTCCCCGGCGCACCCGGCTACGCCCGCGCCATCGCCACCGAAGACCGCCTGGCCTGGGTGGTGCCCGACACCGCGCCCCACGCGCGCATCAGCTTCACCCTCAGCGCCCTGCTCGCCGCGCGCGAGCTGGTGCTCTCCATCACCGGCGAAAGCAAGCTCGCCGTCTACCGCCGCGCCGCCCAAAAGGCCGACGAGGCACTTCCGATCTCCCTGGTGATCAACCAGACCCAGACGCCCTTGAGCGTCTGGATAGCATGACCACCCCCGTCGCTTGCTCGCTGCGCGTAGCCGCATCCCCCCTCAAGGGGGCAACACCTGCGGCCTGGCAAAGCCAGTTCCGCGGTGTTCCTGAACCAAAACCCTGAAGGCTCACGATGTCACAGATTCACCCCGCCATCGAACGCGTCACGAAACGCATCACCGAACGCAGCGCCGACACGCGCGGCGCCTACCTCGCCAGCATGGCCGCTCAGCGCAAGAACGGCACCCAGCGCGGCGGCATGGGCTGCGCCAACATGGCGCACACCACGGCCGCCCTGCCCGCGAGCGACAAGCTCAAGATCCACGCCGAGCGCGCGCCGCACGTGGGCGTGATCACCGCCTACAACGACATGCTCTCGGCCCACCAGCCCTACGAGCACTACCCCGAGCTGATCCGCGGCCACGCGCGCGCGCTGGGCGCCACGGCGCAGGTGGCGGGTGGTGTGCCGGCGATGTGCGACGGCGTCACGCAAGGCGCGGCCGGCATGGAGCTGTCGCTGTTCTCGCGCGACGTGATCGCACTGGCCACTGCCGTGGGTCTGTCGCACAACGTGTTCGACGCCGCGCTCATGCTCGGCATCTGCGACAAGATCGTGCCCGGCCTGTTCATCGGTTCGGCGCAGTTCGGCCACCTGAGCACCGTGTTCGTGCCCGCCGGCCCCATGACCAGCGGCCTCTCCAACGACGCCAAGGCCAAGGTGCGCCAGCAGTACGCGCAGGGCCTGGTCGGGCGCGACGCGCTGCTGGAGAGCGAGGCCCAGGCCTACCACTCGCCCGGCACCTGCACGTTTTACGGCACCGCCAACAGCAACCAGATGCTGATGGAAATCATGGGCCTGCACCTGCCGGGTGCGTCGTTCGTGAACCCCGGCACCGAGCTGCGCGAACTGCTCAGCAAGGCCGCGCTGGAACGCGCGCTGGCCAACACCGGAAAAACCGGCGAGCCCGCCATCTGCATGGCCGACATCGTGAGCGAAAAGACCATCGTCAACGGCATCATCGGCCTGCTCGCCACCGGCGGATCGACCAACCACACCATCCACCTCGTGGCCATGGCCCGCGCGGCCGGCGTGCTGATCGACTGGGACGACTTCGCCGAGCTCTCGGCCGTGGTGCCGCTGCTGGCCCGCGTCTATCCCAACGGCAGCGCCGACGTGAACCACTTCCACGCCGCCGGCGGCATGGGGTTCCTGATGCAGGAACTGCTGACCAACGGCCTGCTGCACGGCGACGTGACCACCGTCATGGGCCAGGGCCTCGGCGCGTATGCGAACGAACCCTGCCTGGAAGACGGCCAGCTCGCCTGGCGCCCGGTACCCGCGGTGAGCGGCGACACCGCCGTGCTGCGCACCGTGGCCGAGCCCTTCAGCGCCGACGGCGGCCTGCGCCTGCTGCAGGGCAACCTGGGCCGCAGCGTGGTCAAGGTCTCGGCCGTCAAACCCGAGCACCGCGTGGTGCGCGCCCAGGCCGTGGTGGTGAGCGACCAGCAGGACCTGCTGGCCCTGTTCAACGCCGGGAAGATCAACAAGGACCTGATCGCCGTCGTGCGCTACCAGGGCCCGCGCGCCAACGGCATGCCCGAACTGCACAAGCTCACGCCGCCACTGGCCGTGCTGCAGGACAAGGGCTTCAAGGTCGCGCTGGTCACCGATGGCCGCATGAGCGGCGCCTCGGGCAAGGTGCCCGCCGCCATCCACCTGAGCCCCGAGGCGCTGGCCGACGGGCCCATCGCCCGCGTGATGGACGGCGACTGGATCACGCTCGACTGCGAGCGCGGCGTGCTGGAGCTGGAAGTGGACGCCGCCACCCTGGCCGCGCGCAGCGCCGTGCATCCCGACCTCAGCCACAACGCCCACGGCACCGGCCGCGAACTGTTTGGCCTGTTCCGCGCGCACGCGAGCACCGCTGAGTCGGGCGCGTCTCCGCTCTTCGGTGACCGCCCATAAATTGGACACAGACATGACCACCACCTGCTTCTCCCGCCCCGCTTTCCAGTCCCGCGTCGTGCCCGTCATCGTGCTCAGCGACCCGGCCCACGCCGTGCCGCTGGCCCACGCCTTGCTCGAAGGCGGCATCGACGTGATGGAGATCACCCTGCGTTCTGATGCGGCGCTCGCCAGCATCGAAGCCGTGGCCAAGGCCGTGCCGCAGATGCACCTGGGCGCGGGCACCGTCACGCGCGTGGCCGAGGTGCAGCGCGTCATCGACGCCGGGGCCACCTTCGCCCTGTCCCCCGGCGCCACCGATGCGCTGGTCGAAGCCGTCAAGGCCGCCAGACTGCCCTTCATCCCCGGCGTGATGACGCCCGGCGAGGTCATGCACCGCCGCGAGCAGGGCTTCAGTCTCATGAAGCTGTTCCCGGCCCAGCAGGCCGGCGGCCTGGGCATGCTCAAGGCGCTGGGCGCTCCGATCCCGGACGTGATGTTCTGCCCCACCGGCGGCGTCAGCCCCGAGAACCTGAAAGAATTCCTGAAGCTGCCCAACGTGGCCATGGCCGGCGGCAGCTGGCTCACGCCGGCCGAGGCGCTCGCCGCGGGCGACTGGAAACGCATCACACAGCTGGCGCGCGGAGCGACCGAACTCGCCGCGGGGTAATTCCCCCCCGCGCCGCTTCGGATCACCGCGATGCCAGCGGCCCGGCGAAGCCGGTTCCGCGGCATCCTGGCCCGTCTCGCTCCACCGCTGCCACGTTGAAAGCCGAACTGGCGAGCATGCGAAACTCAAACATCCACAGGGATCGCACATGACCAACCCCACCCAATTCCCCGTCTGGCAAAAGCTCGCCACGCTCGCCGCCGAACCCCAACCCCACCTGCGCGACCGCCTCGACGAGCCCGGCCGCGAACAGCAGATGCAGGCCAGCGCCGCCGGCACCGGCATCCGGATCGACTTCAGCCGCCAGGCGCTGGACGGCGCCGTGTGGGACGCGCTCATGGACCTGGCCCGCCAGGCCGGCGTGGAGCGCCAGCGCGACGCCATGTTCCGCGGCGACGTGATCAACACCTCCGAACAGCGCGCCGTGTTGCACGTGGCGTTGCGCGGCACGCCCGGCGCCAGCGGCAGCGATGCGCCCTGGGGCGATCACATCCAGCAACTGGTGCAAAACGAACTCGACCGCGTCTGCGCTTTCGCCGACCGCGTGCGCCTGGGTGTGGTCAAAGGCAGCACCGGCCTGGCCATCACCGACGTGGTGAACATCGGCATCGGCGGCTCCGACCTTGGGCCCCGCATGGCGGCCGACGCGCTGGCTCCGCTGTGCAGCGAGGGCAGGACGGGCGTGCGCGTGCACTTCGTCAGCAACCCCGACGCCTGGGCGCTGCACAGCACGCTGCGCGGTCTGGACCCGCTGACCACGCTGATCATCGTGGCCAGCAAGACCTTCACCACGCAGGAAACCATGACCAACGCCGCGTCCGCGCGGCGCTGGCTGACCGACGCCGGCATCACCGGTGCTGCGCAAAGCCCGCACCTGGTCGCCATCACCGCCTCACCACAGAAATCCGGCGCCGCCGGCTACCCGGCAGAACACACCTTCACCTTCTGGGACTGGGTCGGTGGCCGCTATTCGCTGTGGTCCGCGCTCGGCCTGCCGCTCGCGATCGCCGTCGGCTCGACAGCCTTCCGCGAATTCCTCGCTGGCGGCCAGGCCATGGACGCACACTTCCGCTCGGCCCCGCTGGGCAAGAACCTGCCCATCATCCTCGCCATGAGCGGCGTGTGGAACCGCAACTTCCTGCTCTGCCCCACCCAGCTGCTCTCCACCTACCCCAGCCGCCTGGTGCGCTTCGCGCCCTTCGTGCAGCAGATGGACATGGAAAGCAACGGCAAGCGCACCCGCAAGGACGGCCAGCCCTGCAACACACACACCGGGCCCATCATCTGGGGCGGCCTCGGCATCGACGGCCAGCACGCCTACTTCCAGCTGTTGCACCAGGGCACACACCGCGTGCCGGTGGAATTCGTCGGCGTGCTGAACGAAGACACGCCACTGCCCCTGGCCGCCGAACACCACCGCGTGGTCAACCTCAACCTGCGCGCGCAGGCACAGGCCCTGGCCGTTGGCCGCGACGAAGCCTCCACCCTGCAGGCGCTCATGGCCGAAGGCATGAGCGCCGAGCAGGCCGAAGTGTTCGTGAGCCAGCGCAGCTTCAAGGGCGACGTGCCCAGCAGCACCATATGGCTCGATGCCCTCACCCCGCACAGCCTGGGCGCGCTGATCGCGCTGTACGAACACAAGGTGTTCACGCAAGCCGCCATCTGGGGCATCAACGCCTACGACCAGTGGGGCGTGGAGCTGGGCAAGACGATGGCCAAACAAATGGAAAAACAGTGACCCCCAAGCGTCTCCCCGCCTTCGGCGTGGAACCGGGGCTCCGCCGCTGCGCGGGTCGCTGCCCCCCGGGGGGGCTGATCCGGCTTGGGGCGGCCCGGCGCCGGATCGCCGCAGGATGAATCACATGCGCATCGCCCTCATCGCCCACGACAAGAAGAAAGACGCCATCGTCGCCCTGGCCAGCGGGTTCGCGGCCCTGCTGCGGCAACACACGCTCATGGCCACCGGCACCACCGGCGGGCGCCTTCAATCCGAAGTGGGGTTGAACGTGGAACGCCTGCTCAGCGGCCCGCTCGGCGGCGACCTGCAGATCGGCTCACGCCTCGCCATGGGCGAGGTGGACATCGTGATCTTCCTGCGCGACCCCATGACCGCCCAGCCCCACGAACCCGACATCAGCGCGCTGCTGCGCGCCTGCGATGTGCACAACGTGCCGTGTGCGACGAACGTGGCGACGGCTCGGCTGCTGCTGGACGATCTGGCGCGGCGCTGAAGGCTCACGCCTGGCGTTGAACGTTGGTGGTTGAACGACCGGCCGCCCGGCTGAGTTGGGCCGCTTCCGAGACGAGGCGAATGGCGGTCTCCTGGAGGAAGGGCGTGCCCTCCTTCAGCTCCAGGGTGGCCATCTGGTATTTCCCGCCAGGCCTCAGGCGGGGCTCGATGTGCCGCAGGTGCTGCCCCTGCCAGAAGCCGAACAAGACGCGGGAGGGTTCCGCCCGAATGAGCAGCACCGGGCCGTGGGCGAAGTAGACGATGTGACCCCACTTCAGCCGCTCGTCCAGCTCGGGTGCGGCGTGGCGAACCACCCCGCGCAGGGCCTGCGCACAGCGTTGTTGCCAGCCGCTCAGACAGGCGATGTACCCATCGGGATCCGTCGCCGACGTCAGGACCATCTTCATCTTGTCTTCCCAGACCTCACACCCGAATCAAACCCCGGAAGCCCCTGGCCGCGTAGTACGACTGCACGCCGTTGTGATAGACGAACACCCGGCCATAACGCCGGTCGCCAAAAAGCGCCCCACCGAGCGCCCTGACCTCGGGCGGTGTCTGGAGCCAGCTGGAGGTCTTCAGATCAAACTCGCCGTGCACCTGCAACGCCCGGTACTGCGCTTTCGTCAGCAGCTCGATGCCCATCGCGGCCGCCATCTCGCCCGCGCTGTTCTCGGGCCTGTGTTCTTTTCGGGCGGCACGCGCCTCGCCGTCGTAGCAGGTGCTTCTGCGCCCTGTGGGGCTTTCCAGGGAGCAGTCACAGAAGATGACGTGGCCGGACTCCTGGGCCTCACCGATGACGTCCGGCTCACCCCCCGTGGCCTCCATCGCTTGCAGCGCCTTCAGCGCATCAGGATGGTCTTCGAGTCGGGCGAGCACGTCCGACCAAACCGTCCCGGCATGCCGGTGCATGTGCTTCTCGAAGCGGATCTTGAGCACCTGGATCAACGCTTCGCGTTCTGTGGTCTTCATGGTCACCCTGCTTTCTCGATCTTCGGCAACACACCCTCATGGCCCCCGGCAGCACCGGCGAGGCGCCCGGCCGTGGGCGAGGTAAACGGCGGCATCTTCCTACGGGAGCCCTTGGCCGCGCAACCCCGCGAGCCCGACACCAGCGCGCTGGTGCGGACCTTCGGCGTGCACCAGGTGCCGTGCGCGACGACTGAAACCCGAACCCGCTTGGCGCTGGAGGGCCCTCATCCCGGTTCGCGGTGGCTGTTGCTCGCCAGAAAGGCCTGGACCTCTTGCGCCAGCGCGTGGCCCAGCGCTTCGCGCCGACGGCTGTGATCGCGGAATTGTCCCGAACGGTGTTCCCACTCCGGGTGGGCACGCGCCTGCTGCAGCGCGCCCAGCAGGCCGAGCAAGGCCTGGCGGTACGAACTGGACGGTGCCAGGCGCAGCTCGATGGTGTCCTGGGCGGCATGGCCGCGAACCTGCAGCACCTGGCACAGATGCGTCAGACGATCGGCCAGCACCACAAGCACGTCGTTGTCGAGCGTCAGCTCCTCGACCCCCCGAATTCGGTTGAACACCATTCGCGGCGCCTGGCCCCAGCCCTGCCCCACCGCCCCGCCGATGGCCGCGCCCAGCGCTGTGGCCGCGCCCAGCGACAGGCCGGCCAGCGCGAGGTCGAGCGTCAAACCCACAGCCGCGCCAGCGGCTGCGCCTTTTCCCAGCAGGCGCCCGACCGTGGCCAGGGTCTCCGGGTTGAACAGGTCCGAGGCCCAGCGGTCATGGGTCCACGGCAACACCTCCAGCCTCGCGTCATCTCGCTCAAAGCCGTGCATCTGCAGCAGATCGTGCACGCAACGGCGCACGCCATCCACCAGTTCGCCCCGGAAGGCTTCGACAAAGGCTTGCCTGGCCCGCGGGTCGGCCTGTGTTTCAGGCGGGATCTCGCGCCGCATGGCCGCGGCGGAGATCAGTGTGTCGGCCACGCGCTGCGCGCAGGCGGTGCGGCGCTCGGCTGCCTGCCGATCCAGATCAAGCAGCACCGCCTGCAGCGTGGTCTTGTGCTGGCGCATGAGCACGCTCAGGTCCTCGTAGAGCTGGCGCTCAGCCCCGACAAAGGGCGCCACCGCGTCGAACAGCACCGCGGCGTGCAGGCCATAGGCGGCCAGCAACTCGCGCCACTCGGGTTCGCGGCTGTGCTCGCTGCGCACGAAGTTGAGCACCGGCATGATGGGCCGGGCACAGGTGTTGAGCACCTCGATCTCGCTGCGGTATTTCGGCAACAGGGGTTCGCGGCAGTCGATCACGTAGATGGCTGCGCTGGAGGCCAGCATCTGACGCAGCACTTTGGCCTCCTGCTCGAACACGCCGCGCGCCTCCGGCCCGCTGAGCAGGGCGCGCACACGCTCGGGCGGCGTGAGCGTCTCGGGCATCTGCTTGAGGTGGTACTGCAGTGCGACCGAGTCTTCCAGACCCGGTGTGTCGAAATAGCGCAGCACCGTCCGCCCACCGATGTCGAGGCCAATCGCCTCGACATGCCGGGTGGTGCCGGGCCGGTCGGACACCTGGCCAAAGTGCACCTGCCGCGTCAGCGTGCGCAGCAGCGAGGTTTTGCCTGCATTGGTGTGGCCTACAACGGCGATGTCGATCGGGCCAGGCGATCCGTTGCGTTCAACCACGGTGATGCTCCATCCACTGCCGCGCATCGGTCGCGGTGGCGCAGAAAGTCACCGCCTGCAGATCGCTCGCGGCCAGCCAGTCGGCCCAGCGCTGCGGCTTGTCCGCGGCACTGTTTCCCTCGCTGCCAAGGGGCAGCAGCGCGCAGCCAACCGACTCGGCGCAGACCTGGCGCAGAAAACGTCCGGCACCCCGATCCGGGCTTGCCGCCGCCGAACAGACCACCAAGGCGCGCACGCCGGGCGCTGCAGCCAGCGCGGTCAGCAAGCTCAGCCGCTCGGCCATGGTTCCTCGAATGGTGTGCACCTGATCGGCCAGCGCAGACAAGCCATCCGGTGGCCAACGCAGGCTGTCGGGCAGCTCAAACCCGATCAACACCACCGGCGAGGCCCGGCCGGGTGTGTGGGGTCGAAAGAGCGGGGTCTTCTGGTGCGGTGCAGCGTGTTCGGCGTCCACCACCGAGGCGGCAGCCATCGACGCAAAGCGGGTGGCGATCTGGCGAAAGTACGGGTCGCGCGTGTCTAGACCCAGATGGCGGGCGCGCCGCCGCCAGACGGCGGCACAGACCACCAGCGCAATCAGCCGGGGCAGCAGACCGTAGAGCAAGGCGCTGGCGAGCAGCCACCATGCAATGGCCTGAGAATCCGCTGCGCTGGGCGTGGCGTGCACGACCGCCTGCGCCGGCACCGAAAAGCCCAGCGCGCGCGGCAGCCAGCCGGTGACGCGCAGAAAACCGTCGAAGAAAGCCGGACTCAGGATGGTGGTTTCCCAGGTCAGCTGGTAGGCCTGAAACGAGAACAGCACCATCAGCGTAACCAGCGTCAAGGCAAACGCCAGCGCCCAAACCCCGTGGCTGATCGCCCCGAAGACACAGAGGGAGAGCCGCTGCTGGCGCAGCACGGCATTGGCGCCGCGCAGCAGGGCCAGCGAGTGGGGACCGTGCAGCCAGGGCATGCGGGCGGCCAGCGCCAGCATCATCTGGCCCAGCGACCAAGGTGCCGCTCCCTGACCGGACATCGCTGAACCCAGCGCCCACAGCAGCCAGACCAGCAACGCCAGCAACGGCACCCCCAGCATGGCGACGAAGGCCCACGCGGCGTTCAGCGTCTGCCCGCTGCCCACCGCGCGGGTGAGCAGGCCACCGGCCAGCAGATAGGCCAGCAGCACCAGCAGACCGGCCGCGATCCACAGCCCCGATTTCAGGCGCGCCCAGTCGTCCAGCAAGCCCAGGCGGCGCCCCAGCAACCGGGCGCGCTCCAGGATGCGGTCCTGCTCGTTGTGCTGCCGCACATGGGCCAGCGTCATCTCGCCGGCATCGTCGAGCGCGCCGGCCTCCTCCATCAGTTGCAGGGTGTGGGCGAGAGTGACATCGCGGAAGGAAGCGGGGGACGACATCAGGGTTTGCTGGCTGTGTGTTGTTATCCGCGCCGTGAACAATAGGCCAGTGCGGTGGGCTGGGGAAGGCGCCAGCCTTGCCGGGTTGGCGCAAAGCCTATGCTACCCGGCAGTTTGCTACCCATAGGCCTGCAATCACGCCAGAGATGCAGGACAACTTCAGGGCAACCGATATGGATGCGCTCGTGTGCCTGAGATCCTGGCCGCCGGCAGGCCCGTGTTCGGCGTCGTGGAGCGGGAGAAGTTCTTCATCCGGCGCACGCCGCTGGGGGCCCGACGGGCTCTGGTCTGACCCGTTGTCAGCGATGGTTCCGCATCGCAGGAAGCCGCTGATCCGGCAGAACCCCTGGCCAAGCGCCCACTCGGACACAGCCGTCGGGAGCGCGTCTCTCGTGGCGTTGCACTGACTGGGTGGAGAGGGCGGGCGCGCAGCCGGGAAGGGGCAGCGCCAGCAAGGCCCACAGCCAAGGTTCAAACATCGCGAACTCCCGCCCACCAGCCGCTCATCAACCCCTCGGGCTTTTCTCGGGCGCACACCCGGGCGCTGGATTCCCATGCCTCCATCTGCACATTCAGGCCGGCAAAGACGCCATACCCGGCGCCCGCCCGGATGGTCTCGAACGTGCTCAGGCTTTCGCCAGAGCGGATGGCACCCCGCGCCTGGATGGCCCCTGCGGCCTTGATGCCCCAACCCGCCTCCAGGTGCATGCCGCAATCGATCTCCGCGCCGGCCGAGATGCCGCCGCTGGCACGGACGCTGTCGACGGCCACCAGGCTGCCTCCGGCCACCAGGCCCTTCCCGCATTCGACAGGTCCTTGGACGAACACGTCGCGACCGACCGAGGCATGACCGCCCAGGCTCAGGCGCCCCCCGCAGCGAACATCCCAGGCGGCCTGAAGATCCGCCTTGACGGTGAGGTCTCCGCCCGTCTCGATGCCCCAGCCGGCCTTGAGGCGCCCGCCTGAAGCCAGCGTGCCATGGCTGCGGATGTTCCCGTCGCAGCGAATGTCGTCGCCCGAGACCAATGCCTCGCCCACGAGGATGCTGCCGCCTGAATGGATGCGCTGTCCGACCCGGACGACCGAGTCGACGTCGATGTTGCCGCGCACGCGCAGTGAACCCGCGAACACGATGGCGGCGGCGGAAACATGATCGACGGTCAGGGTCTCGTTGGTGGGGCCGAACTGTTCGAGCAGCCAGCAAGCGTCGTTGACGCGGCCCGCGTCGACCAGGGCGTCCAGCAGGTCCTGGTAGTTGCTGCCATCCTGGCAGTGGCGCAAGAACCAGCGGAAGCCATCGGCACAGGGCTGTTTGGTCTTGATGAAATGTTTGGTGAGGTCCATGGCGTTCTCAATGCTCGTTTTCTGTGTTCGTGGCACCGCGCGGTGGATCGAGTGGAGCGATCAGCACATCGCCGGCAGACCACCGGGCCAGGCGCTGGGCCACGCTGCCGGTGAAAAACTGCGCCCAGGGCGAACGGCGTCGCTGGCCCACCACGACCAGCTCGGCTTGTGTGGCCTGCTGGTGCAGTGCCGCCGAGTAGGCCGGGTCGCCATTGCCGACGTCGTAAGCCAGCGGGTGGCCCTGTGATCCAGGTGGGGGCGTGTCCAGCGCGCCGATGAGCTGTGCCAGGCGGTCCCTGGCCTGCCGGCGTGAGCCGAACCGGTGGGCCTGAATCGCTTCAGGCGAGACATTGACCGAACGCAGCCTGGTGTCTTCGATCGTGTCGACGGCGTGAAACAGTTTCAGCACCGTGGGCGTTGAAAACCGGCCCGCGAAGTCGATCAACGGCTTCGATCGTGGCGACAGGTCGATGGCCACCAGCACCCGCTCATACGGCCTGACCGGTGCCTGCTTGACCACCAGCAGCGGACTGACGCTGCCGTGCACCGCCTGGTCAAGCGTCGTGCCACGGTGAAACCGCTTCCAGCTGCGCTGCGACAGCGGCCCCATCACCAGCAGGGTGGAGGCACGGGCCTCGGCCAGCACCGCCTCCAGCGAAGCCGACTGCTCCATCGCATGCACCGCGATCTCGTGGCGCCTGGCCAGCTGGCGCGCCCGCAGTCCCAGGCGCGCGAGGGGGTCGGCAAGGAAGGTGTGCGAACCCTCGGCGAGGTGGATCAGCCGCAGCGTGATCTGGTGTTGCCGGGCAAGCAGGGCCGCGCGTTCCAACACGTGCGTTGACTGCGCCGTGAAGTCGGAGACGGCGAGGATGGAGTCGAATTTCATGGCAATTCCTGGACGAACGAAAGCCCGCCCCGCAGCACAAGGCATGCGGGGCGTGATCGGATGTGACGAAGCGGCTAGGTGGTGTAGTCGCCGCTGGCTTCGGGCTGGAACAGCAGCGCGGCGATCTCGGCCGCGCATTCGTCTCCATTGGGTGTTCGCCAGCGGGCGGTGGCGCCCACGCGCTGCCCGAGCAGGCTGGCACCCACCGGCGAAAGCACGGAGATGAAGCCCAGGTGCGGCTCGGCGTCAGCGGGGTAACAAAGGGTGAGCCTCTGTCGTTTTCCCGAGGCGAGGTCTTCCACGATGACCTGCGAATACATCGTGACCACGTCGGGCGGGATCTCGCGCGAGGGAACAAGGTCCAGCGAATCGAGCGTGTCGACCAGCTCGGGCGGGAATTGTGTGCCGCTCAGGTTGTTCAGGCGGGCGAAATCGATCTCGGTGAGCAGCCGCTCACCACCAAGGGTCTTGTGCATGTGGCACTCCAACTGGTGCAGACGTGCCGCAAAAGGCGACGCCCGCTATCGCGCTGGGCTTGGGGCCCGGCGATAGATGGATGCGCAGAAAGAAGGAAGGGGTATCGCCGGGCTCAGGAATGTGCGGCCGGCTGGCGCAGTCCCGCCGAACCCATCAGCTTGCGACCGGCCACGGCGTCACCTGCCACGAGGGGCAAGCAAGCTGCCGGGTGGGCAGTGATGGTCAGGGAGATAGCCATCCTTGCATTGTAAGGCGAGGTGCGGCGGGAAGCCAGCATGCCCCTACTTTTGCGCAGCGTGGGTTGCCGCCCGGACGCGGGATATCCAGAGGGGTTTGCCAGCTTTTTTTCGCTTGGCAGGCACGGTTGGCTGAGCAGAAATTGCTGGACCGGGGCGGATGGTGCCGCCCGACGCCGGGCTGTCGCCACCGCCACCGCTCCGCCTCGGGTTCACGCCCGGGCTGGACGGACTTCGGTGACGGTGGACCGGACAAACCGCCCTGCAGGGGCCGAGTGGTCCCAGCGCTCGATGAGGCAGCACCCGGGCCTGGTGCCAGCATCCCAGCGCAGCAGGTTCACCGACTGGGGCACCGCCGGGCGCACCCGCGACGAGACCGCCGTGCCCGCCTGCACGGCCCACAGGGGCCGCGCCAGGCCCTGAAGCGGCGCCACATAGGGCAGATGGATGTGACCACCCAGCACCAGGTCGGCGCCGGCACTGGCCCAGCGCTGCAGCGCCTCGGTGTGTCCGCGCAACCGGTGCACGGCGTCTTCGGCGCGCACCACCACCACTGGCTGGTGCACCACCACCACGCGCAACTGCGCAGCGCTCGCACCCGCCAGCTCGCGGGCCACGCGCTGAATCTGCGGGCCCGACACTTCACCGTGTTTGTGGCGCCAGGCGCGGGTGGTGTTGACCCCCACCACCAGCAGCCCGGCCGAGCGGTGCACCGGTTCGAGTTCGGCGCCGAAGGCCGCGGCATAACGGGCATAGGGCGCACTCAAGCGTGCCCAGAGATCGAACAGCGGAATGTCGTGGTTGCCGGGAATGGCCAGAACCGGCGCGCCCAGCCGGTCCACGAAGGCACGGGCGGCGCTGAACTGCGCCGGCCGCGCGCGCTGCGTGATGTCGCCCGACAGCACCACCAGATCGGGCCGCTGTTGCTCTGCCAGCTTCACCAATGCCTCGACCACAGCCGGGACTTCGGTGCCGAAGTGCGTGTCTGAAATGTGGAGGACGACGCTCACCGGTCCGCCTCACGGTCCGCGTCCTGGCCCGCGGGGGTCGCCGTGTCGATCGGCCTCGGTTTCATGAGGTACAGCGGTTGATCCAGCACCCGGAAATCCAGCGGTGCCCGCATGCGCGTGACCTCGCCATCAAAGGCCACTTTCACACCCCGGCGGCGGCCCGTGAAACCCGGGCGAACCACCAGGTGGCGGAATTCGAAGCGCTCCACGCTGTGTGCCTCGCCGAGCGTGCCCATGGCGCCGTGCAGCATGAGGCGCAGCATCGCCAGTGTGCCGATGGGTTTGAGCACCACGGCGGTGATGCGCTCGTCGAGTCGTGCTTCGGGGGTGTCGCTGTCACCCCGCACTGGCGCCGCCACACCGAGCTGCTCCAGCTGCAGCCGGTTGTTGCCGACGAACAGGGTCAGCGTGCGCAGGTCGCGGACCCGGTCGCCCAGCTCGATGTGCAGGCGCAGTTGCCGCTGCGCGCGCAGCAGCGTGACGGCCCCCGCCCACAGCGCGACCCAGCGGCTGCGGCCGAAACGGGCCTTGAAGGCCTCCCGGTCTTCCAGCAGATCGGGGTACAGGCCCAGGCTCGCGTTGACCAGAAACACGCGATCGTTGATGGCCGCCACCCGCACCGGCAAGGGCTGGGCAGACAGCAACACCGCCACGGCCTGCGCCGGATCGGCGGGAATGCCGTGCGTGCGCGCAAAGTAGTTGAAGGTGCCTTGCGGCACCACGCCGATCGCGCAGCCCACCGCGTGGGCGGCCTGCGCCACGGTGTTGATGGTGCCGTCGCCGCCGACGGCCACCACGGCGGTGTGCGTGGCGTGCGCCTTGTCGGCGGCCTGTCGCACCAGGCTGGCCAGCTGGCCCGCCTGGCAAAAGTGCAGATCACCACGGCGCCCGCCTGCATGCAGCCCAGCCTCGATGGTGTCACGCAAGGCGTCTGCGTCGCTGCTGCCCGCCGCCGCATTGACCACGAACTGGATCGCCGAGCCCGGGTCGATGACCGGGAGGTCGGGCATGGGGGACCGGTCTGGGGTCAAACGGGAGCACCGCCAGGGGCCAGCAGGGCCTTGGCCGCGTCGATGCGCAGGGCCAGCGCCACCGTGGGGTCGTTCATCACGTCGAGCAGGAAGCGGCGGGGGTCCTGGTAAGGACCGTTCAGGGCGGTGTGGGACGGGCTGGCGGCCGGCGGCTGCACCGGCAACGCAGCGGGCGCCACGGCCTGCAGTTGCGCCAGCGCCGCCTGCCACGCATCCGGCGGGATGCTCGCGAGGCGGCTGAGCTGCTCGGCCTGCGCGTCGTCCACTGGCTGGAAATCGAGCGAGGGATCGTCGCCAAAGACAGCGGGCAGGTCGGGCGCCACAAAGGCGGACCAGCGACCGGTGGCGGGGTGCAGTGCGGGAATGCGCGATGGATCTGGCGACGCCGATGGAACCACCGCGTCAGGCCAGAGCCGCAGGCGCGCGGGCTTAACGTCGGCCAGGTAGCGCAGGCGCAGGCCCTGCAGAAAAGCGGCCGCCTCGGCCACCGGCACCGGTTCGGCCAGCGAGAACCAGAGTTCAAACGCGTCGACCCCGTTGACGGCGATGGCCGGGGCCGGCAGCTCCAGGTCGGACTGCACGCCGCGCCACAGCGGCGAGAGCGCGTCCCAGTCGGCTGGTCGGCTGAGCGCGAGCACCAGGGCCCTGACGCGTCCGTCGGCGCCGATCAGGCCCGGGGTTTCGGCGCTGTCTGCGCTGGCTCCGGGTGGCAGGTAGAGGCGCTGGTATTCGGTTTGCAGTCGGGTCATGCGGGCATGTTACCCGCCGCTCAGCGCAGCACCGGGCTATGCAACAGCGCCAGAGCGCCGGTAGACCCGTATGGACCAGGAGTGTCCGCCATGATTGACCGCACGGGAGGCCTCTGCCAGGGTGTAGCGGCTGTCGAGCTGGCGCCAGATCTTGCGCGACTTCATCATGTCGAACATGGAGACCACAATCACGCCCTCCCCATTGAGGTAGGGTTCGTATCGCATCACCGTCGCCAGCGGATCCTTCAAGTAGTAGAGAACTTCGTTGAAAAGGATGACGTCGTAGCCCCCTTTGGGCTGAAAGGTCTCGACATTGCCTTGCTCGAATTGGCTCTTTTCGTCTGCTTTGCTCATCGCCAAAGCAATCGCATCATGCGACAGGTCCACGCCAAGGTATTGGGAGTAACGGGCCGCGTTGAGATGTTGTTTCAGGATGCCTTCACCGCAGCCGTGGTCCAGCACAGGGCCACCGAGTGAAAAAAAATGGCAAAAACTCGCGATGGTGCCGTAACGGGCCAGTTCACTGGAGCGGTTGAGATACGCCCAATGCCCTTCGGTGTATCCCTGGTTCCAGTTTGCCTGGCTGTGCACCTGAATCCGATAGGGCAACCGATCCACCACCCAATTCGGGGCGTAGGCAGCCAATGTGCATTTGAGGAGCCGTTTCCAACGCTTGATACGGGTGCTCATGGATACCGCTCTTCGCCCTGTTTGTTCGGTTGATACGAATGGATACCGCTGGCGGGAAATCGGAACTGATTCCCACGCCAGAAGGCGCCGATTGTCACATTGGAAAGGAACAGATGCCTCGAAAGTTGCGCCGAAGCAACTCTCTGCAAGACCCTATTGCAGAGGCCTGAAAGGGAAGGTCAGCCGTGTGTCTGATTGAGCTGGCGGGCGATGATGTCGTGGTTGAGCCAGAGCACCGGGCCGCCGGGTTCCGAACACTCGCGGAACATCAGGGCGCCCGAGGCTTCGATCACGAGCGCGCTGAGCAGGTCGGTGATGAGCGCGCTGCGCTCCTTGTGCAGCGCGACCATGTCGTCAGAGGCGCCGATCATCAGGTCGGCCAGGCCCTGGCTGTTGGGCATGGGCCAGGCGGCGAAGTCACCGTAGCCCTTCATCACATCGCTGGCGTAGAAGTCGGCGATGCGCTGCATCACCACGGCCAGGCCGGCCTCGCCGTCGTTCAACAAACCGGCGCAGGCGGCCCACTGGGCTTCGGCCCAGGCACCGCCGTTTTCCTTGCGCAGGGCGCGCAACAGCGAGAACAGGGGCAGCTCCACGCCGGCAAAGATGTCCGACGAGTTGGTGCGGATCTCGGGGCAGTTGAAGACGGTGGCGCGAACGCCCTGCTCCCACGCGGCCTGGGCGATGCGCTCCAGGCGCATCTTGGCGTAGCCCTGGGTGTAGTTGCTGTAGGTCTGCCACTGGTACTGATCGCCGATGAGGATGCCAGTGCCGTGGTAGCCGTAGGCGCTGTAACGCACCTGGCCACCGGTGCGCTCGGCGCGCTCGCGGATGGCAGCGCTGGCTTCGATGAGGTGGCCCAAGGTGTTGGCCGAGACTTCGTCGAAGTTCTGCAGGATGAGCTTGCCCAGGTCGCTGTCGAGCAGCACCTGCGAAGACTGGTGGCGCTCGCCCCGGCCCTTGTAGACGCGGTTGGCGATGGCGAGGAAGACCTTGGCCTTGGGGATGCCGCCGGCCATGGTGTGGGCGAAGAAGACGTTGCGGCCGTCGGGGATCATGCCGTCGAGCGTGGCCATGACCTGGGCCAGCGAGGTCTTGAAGCGCTCGACACCGATCTCGCGGCATTGGGCGATGTGGTCCCAGTCGAGCTGGTCTTCGGTCCAGGACTTGAGGGTGAGCTTGCCCAGCATTTCGGTGGGCGTGGGCGTGCCGGCGGGCGCGTCCATGTCAAACCCGGCCATCAGGGGCACGTTGATGATCTTGCCGCCCAGGTTGTCTTCGGCGGCGGCGAGCTCTTCGTCGTTGAGCGGGCGCAGCGTGCCGTCGGCCTCGCGGCGGCCCACGGTGATACCGATGATGCTCATGCCCGCCTTACGGGCTTCGTTGACGAGGCCGTTGGCGTAGCCGCGGCCGAAAAGCTCACCGAACAGCACGAACACGTCGCCGGCGCGAAAGATGTTTTTCTGGGGGAGTTGATTCAGGGCGATAGGACCGTTCATGTCGATTCTGTGGGTGTGTGAAGGGGGAACACCACGGCTGGGGCCGGGTCGGTCAGGACAGTCGGGAGCGGCCAAAGCCTCCCCCATAAAGAGGACCGTTCAAGGGGCGTACTCTACCGGAGAGCGGGCGCCGCCGTTTCCGGCCGGTTACCGACCCATCGGCAGAGGACGCTCAGGCGCTGAGCACCCGTTCCAGCTCGCGCCGCATCACGCCGCGGTCCACATCCACCCCGGTCCAGAGCCGGATCGCAATCGCGCCCTGGTTCACCAGCATGCCCAGGCCGTCGAGCACGGTGCAGCCCGCCGCCTCGGCGGTTCGGATCAGGTGGGTGCGGGGCGGGTTGGGGATGGCGTCGGCCACCACCATGCCGGGGCGCAGCGTGGACCAGTCCACGTCGAGCTGGTCGTCCACCGCCGGGTACAGGCCGATGGCCGTGGCGTTGACCACGATGCCGGTACCCGGCGGGATGGGCATGGCCGGGCTCCAGTGGGTGTATTCGGCGGAGGCGCCTGTTTTGGAGGCGATGAGATCGGCCAGTTCCTGCCCGCGTGGACGCGAGCGGTTGATCACGGTGATGTGCGCAGCGCCGGCCAGCGCCAGCTCCACGGCCACGGCGCGCGCCGCACCGCCGGCGCCGAACAGCGTCACGCGCTGGCCTTCGAGCTCACACACCGGGCGCAGCGCCTCCACGAAACCCTGGCCATCGGTGTTCTCGCCGATCCACAGGCCGTCGCGCATCACCACGGTGTTGACCGCGCCGATGATCTCGGCCGATGGCGCCAGCCCGTCCAGGTGCTCGATCACCGTCAGCTTGTGCGGCAGCGAGCAGTTGAACCCGGCCCAGCCCATGGCGCGCGCGCCGCGCACGGCCGCGGCCAAGTGCTCGGGCGCCACCTCGCAGTTGACGTAGCGCCATTCGAGGCCGTGGTGCCGGTAGGCGGCTTCGATCATGGCCACGGTCGGGTTCTCGGCGGCGGGCTGGGCAAAGGAGCCGGTGAGCGCGTGCAGGAAGTTCATGGCGGATCCTCGGGTGGGCGAAAAGGCGCCCCATCACAACAAAAAAGCCGGCCTTGGGCAAGGCCGGCTTTCCCGGGGTGGTGGGCGAGGGCTTATTTGCTGGCGCGCGCCTGGGCCACAGCGCCCTGCACCTCTTTCCACAGGCCTTCGCCCACGTTCGCCGAAATGCTGGCGTTGATGGCGCCCAGCTTGTCACGCATGCGGCCGGCTTCGGCTGGCGAGAGCTCGTTGACCTGCATGCCCTTGCCGCGCAGGTCGGCCAGGGCCTTGTCGGCTTCGGCGCGCGTGTCCTGGCGTTCGAAGTCGCGGCTCTTCTTCGCGGCGTCGAGCAGGACCTTCTGCTCGTCTTTCGACAGGCCGTCCCACCACTTCTTGCTCACCAGCACGATCCACGGGCTGTAGACGTGGTTGGTCACGGTCAGGTACTTCTGCACCTCGTAGAACTTGCTCGACAGGATGGTGTTGTAGGGGTTCTCCTGACCGTCGACCGTCTTGGTTTCCAGCGCGGTGAACAGCTCCGAGAACGGCAACGGCACGGCGTTGGCGCCCAGCGTCTTGAAGCTGTCGATGAACACGGTGTTCTGCATCACGCGCAGCTTGATGCCGTCCATGTCTTCGAGCTTGGTGACGGCGCGCTTGTTGTTGGTGAGGTTGCGGAAACCGTTTTCCCAGTACACCAGGCCCACCAGGCCTTTTTCCTGCAGCTTGTCCATCACCTTCTGGCCGACCGGGCCGTCGAGCACGGCATCGGCCTCTTTGGCGTTGTTGAACAGGAAGGGGGTGTCCCAGATCGCCATCTCCTTGGTGATGCCGACCAGCGTGGCGGTGGAGCCAACCATCATTTCCTGCGCGCCGCCGATCAGGGCCTGCTGCATCTGCACGTCCGAGCCCAGCGCGGCGGCGCCGATGGCGCGCACCTTCATCTTGTTGCCCGTGGCCTTGGCCACTTCGTCGGTGAACACCTTGGCGGCGCGGCCCTGGTTGGACACTTCGTTGAGGCCGTAGCCGAAGCGGATCAGGCGCGGCTTGATGTCTTGCGCCTGCGCGATGCCGGCACCGAGCGTGGCCAGCGTGAGGGCAGCCGTGAGCGCGAGTTGTCTGAATTTCATGAGGGATCTCCTTCTGGGTGGATGGGCACAAGGCCTCGGGGGTGAACGGAAAACAAACGGGAACGGGCGCGGCTCAGAACATCAGCTTGAGCGGGCCCAGCACGATGGACGGGAAGATGATCAGCAGGGCCAGCATGGCGAAATACACCGCCAGGAACGGCATCACGCCCTTGATCACGGGCTCCATGCGCAGCCGGCCCACGCCGGCCACCACGTTGAGCACCGTGCCCACCGGCGGCGTGAGCAGGCCCAGGCAGCCAACGAAGATGAAGACGAAGCCGAAATAGACCGGGTCGATGCCGGCCTTGGCGGCGAGCGGCGCCAGCACCGGCGCCAGGATCAGGATGGTGGGCGTGAGGTCCATCACCATGCCCACGGCCAGCAGGAACAGGCAGACCACGGCCATGAACAGCATGGGGCTCTGCAGCAGCGGGCCCATGCTCTCGGCGAGCTGGCTGGGCAGGTCGGCCAGGGTGATCATGTAGGACGCTGCCGTGGCCGCGCCGCAGAGGAACATCACCACGCCGGTGGTGCGCGCGGCGTCCACCATCACGCGGTACAGGCGCTGCAGGTTCAGCTCGCGGTAGATGAAGGTGGCCACCAGCAGCGCGTACACCGCGGCGACGACGGCCGCCTCGGTGGGCGTGAACAGGCCGAAGCGCAGTCCGCCGATGATGATCACCGGCATCATCAGCGCCCAGGCGCTCTCGCCCAGCACGCCGCGGCGCTCGGTCCAACTGCTCTTCTGGGCCACCGGCAGCTGCTTCTTGCGCGCAATGCCGCGCCACACCATCACCAGCGCCACGGCCATCAGGATGCCGGGCACGATGCCGGCCAGGAACAGCTTGCTGATAGAGGTGTTGGTCGTCACGCCGTAGATCACCATCGGCATGGACGGCGGCACGATGGGCGCGATGATGCCGCCCGAGGCGATCAGGCCGGCGCTCGACCCGTCGGGGTAGTTCTGCTTGCGCATCATCGGCAGCAGCAGCGTGGCCAGGGCGGCGGTGTCGGCGATCGCCGAGCCGCTCATGGACGCCAGCATCAGCGACGCTGCAATGGCCACGTAGCCCAGGCCGCCGGGGATGTGCCCCACCAGCGAGCGCGCCAGGTCGATGATGCGGCGGCTCAGGCCTCCGGCGTTCATCAGCTCACCCGCCAGGATGAAGAAAGGCACGGCCAGCAGCGGGAAGCTGTCAAACCCGGCCTGCACGTTCTGCGCCAGCAGCTGCGCGTCGAAGAAGTCCAGGTGCACCATGAGCGCCAGCGCGGTCAGCATAAGCGCGAAGGCAATGGGCACACCCACCGTCATGGTGGCGAAGAGCACCAGCAGGAAGATGGCGACGGTCATGCCTGCGCCCCTTCGTCGGTGTGCCCGGCGTCTGGCGGCGTGTGGCCACGCAGCTCGTTCCAGCTCTGCAGCAACAGCAGCACCGCCATGCAGCCGCCCATGACCAGCGTGCCCGCCGCCGCCACGGCCAGCGGGTAGTTCATCACCGGGCTGCGGCTGTCCATGCCCACCAGCACCTGCGCCCAGGAGCCGGTGATCAGGTAATACAGCGCGATGGCGATCAACGCCCGCGTGAGCCAGCGGAACACCAGCGCCTTGACGCCGGTCAGGCGCGCGGTCACGAGGTCGAAGCCCAGGTGTTTGCCTTCACCGAACGCGAGCGTGGCCGACAGGCACACCAGCCACACGAACAGCAGGCGCGAGAGTTCTTCCGACACCACCCAGCCGGTGCCCCAGAAGTAACGCAGCAGCACGTTGCCGAACACGGCGACCACCATGCCAAACAGGCACAGGGCCATCAGGCCTTCGACCAGGTGTTTGAGCGCTTGTCCCATGGTTTTCATGATTCAGGCCTCCGCAGATGAAACGGGTGCCGTGCCGCGCACCCAGCGCACCACGTCGCTCGTCAGCGCGTCAAGCGCGCGGGTGGCATCGAGCCGCAACACGCCGGGCTCGGCGCTCGGGTCTTCGAGCGTGGCGAACTGGCTCGCCACCAGGCTCACCGGAAACAGGTGCGCCGAACGGGCCGCCACACGCTCGCGGGCCTGGGCCTGCGTCAGGTCGAGAAACACGAACCGCAGGCCCGGTGCTGCGGCGCGCAGGCGGTCGCGGTAACGCTGCTTGAGCGCCGAACAGGTCAGCACCACGCCTTGCGGATGGGCCTGCAGCTGGGCCGCCAGCGTGTCAAGCCAGGCGGCGCGGTCGTCGTCGCTCAGGGGCGTGCCGCTGCGCATCTTGCCCACGTTGGCATCGGAGTGGAAATCGTCGCCTTCCAGCAGGGGGATCCCTAGCGCCAGGGCACAACGCTGGCCGAGGCTGGACTTGCCGCAACCGGCAACGCCCATCACGACCAGCGAGGCATTTTCAGGTGTTTCAGGCATATGGATAGCGCTATCCCAAACAAAACAAAAAAAGACCTTCGACTTCGAATCGGTACCCGTTTGAAAATGCCTTGTTGCAGCGCAAGGGCAGCGGGAGAATCAGGGTAAATTCGGGTGTCGACAGGCTATGGACAGCGCTATCCTAACGGCAACAAAACCCATGCAGATACAGGGAAAACCCTTGAAACCCATCGAACGCAAGCGCCGCCACAGCGGCCGAGTCACCCTCAGCACCGTCGCCCAGGCGGCCGGCGTCAGCCCCATCACCGCCTCGCGCGCCCTGCGCGGCGAACGGGGCGTGGCCGCCGATCTGGTGGAGCGCGTGAAGCAGGCGGCCGACCAGCTGGGCTATGTGCCCGACCCGGCCGCCCGGGCGCTGGCTTCGCAGCGCAGCACGCAGGTGCCGGTGCTGGTGCCGCTGCTGTCGAACGCGCTGTTTGTCGATGTGCTCGAAGCGGTGCACCGCACCCTGCTCCCGCACGGTTACCAGACGCTGATCGGCGTGACGCACTACGAGCCCGAGGAAGAAGAGCAGTTGCTGCGCAGCTACCTGGCTCACCGGCCGGCCGGCCTGCTGCTCACCGGCTTTGACCGCACCGAAGCCGCGCGCGCCCTGATCGCGGCCAGCGGCGTGCCCTGCGTGCACCTGATGGAACTGACCAGCGCACCCGGCGTGCACTGCGTGGGCTTCTCGCAGATCGACGCCGGCAGCGCCATCACCGAACACCTGCTGCAGCGCGGACACCGTCGCATCGCCTTCGTGGCTGCGCAGCTGGATCCGCGCACCATGCAACGGGCCGAAGGCTACCGCCGCTGCCTGCGCCAGCACGGCGTCTACGACGCGCGGCTGGAGCTGCTGAGCCCGCAGCCCTCCTCGATGCGGCTCGGTGGCGAACTGCTCGAAGACCTGCTGCGCACCCGCCCCGAGGTGGACGCCGTGTTCTTCTGCAACGACGACCTCGCGCAAGGTGGGCTGCTGGCCGCGCTGCGCCTGAAAATAGCCGTGCCCGGGCGCATCGCCGTGGCCGGCTTCAACGACCTCTCGGGCAGCGACCAGATGGTGCCGGCGCTGACCACGGTGCGCACCCCGCGCCGGGCCATCGGTGAGGCCAGCGCGCAGATGCTGCTGGGCCTCATGCGGGGCGAAACGCCGGCCCGCAACGCCATCGATCTCGGCTTCGAGCTGATGGTGCGCGACAGCAGCTGAGCCCCGCCGGCCCAACGCGGCCACCGAACGCATGATCGCGCACCGTGAACCTCGGATTGTGGCGTGCGGGCGGGCGTTGGCGCGATGGGCGCACCCGGGCGAAGGACGCTCGGGCGCTCAGCCCTTGCCCAGCGGCGGCCGGCCAAACAGGCTCGACGCGTTGCTGATCGGGCCCAGTTCGGCGGCCGCGGCCAGCAGGGCCGGCGCGAGTTCGTGCATGCGCGCCGATGTCAGGCGGATGCGGGGCCCGGCGATGCTGATGACACCGATGGCGTCCTTGCGCCGCAGCACGGGCGCGGCCATGGCGCTCATGCCGGGCGCGAACACCTCGTCGATCATCGCGTAGCCGCGCACCCGCGCCGCGTGCAGGTATCCCAGCAAGGCCTTGACGGTGGTCGGGGCCTTGGGGCCATAGTCCGCCGGGGAGCCGAAGCCCTGCCGGGCGACCCGTTCCATCGCCTTTTCATCACTCATGGTCAGCAGCCAGGCATGGCCCGAAGCGGTGCAGGACAGGCGCGCGTCCATGCCCATGTCGGGGTCGTAACGCAGGCCCTGGCGCATGCCCTGGGCCTTGGCGATCCAGGTCAGCCGGTCTTCGTCGACGATGGACAGCCGCACCAGTTCGCCGGACTTTTGGGCCAGACGTTCCAGCAGCGGCTCGGCGATGTCCACGATGCCCGCGTTGCTGAGGTACCCCAGCCCCATCGACACCACCTTGGTGGTGAGCACGTAGTCCCCCTGCTTGCGTGCCTGGCGCACGTAGCCGCGCCGCTGCAGGTCGCCCAGCAGGCGGTGGCAGGCGCTCAGCGGAATGTCCAGCTCCGAGGCCATCAGCGCCAGGGGCAAGCCACCGGGGTGAGCGGCCAGGTGTTCCAGCAGCGAAAGTCCGCGGTCCAGTGCAAGGCTCATGTTCGATGATTTTTCATATCAAGAAATTAATTTCCAATCTGGAAAGACTTTCTCATGGCGACCCAAGAATCGGCACATGGGAGGGTCCGTTCCATGGACCCGCCGGAACACCTGAGGAAGGAAATGTATGCGCAGCAGCCTGAAAGGGATAGGCCGATGGCTGGAGCACCGGCCATGAGCGACACCGTCTACATCCTCAACGGACCGAACCTGAACCTGCTCGGGGTGCGCGAGCCCCACCTGTACGGCAGCACCACGCTGGCGCAGGTCGAGCAGATGTGCCGGCGCGTGGCCGGTGAACTGGGCCTGGCGTGCGAGTTTCGCCAGTCCAACCACGAAGGCGTGCTGGTGGACTGGGTGCAGGAGGCGCGCGAGCGCGGTGCCGCGGTCGTCATCAACCCGGCGGGCCTGTCGTTCCGCTCGATTCCCCTGCTCGACGCGCTCAAGACCCTGGAGCGGCCGATCGCGGAAGTCCATGTCACCAACATCCACCGCCGCGATGCGCTCTACCAGCACTCGCTGGTTTCGCTCGCAGCCACCGGCGTGATCTGCGGCTTCGGCCCCTTCGGCTACGAGCTGGCGATCCGCGCGGTGGCGCAGCAACTGGCCACGGCGGCGCATGCACCCGCCTGACCGATCAACCCATTCCCCGGCGCTTTCACCTCACCCCACAACAGGAGACATCACCATGAACATCCCCACCAACCGCCGCGCCGCGCTCTGTGCCGGCGCCTCGCTCGCCGCTGCCGCCATGATGCCGGCCTGGGCACAGGCCCAGCCCACCCTGCGCTTCGCCGCCGTGTTCTCCGACAAGGACATCCGCGCCGACATGATGAAGATGTTCGCCAAGGACATCGAGGCCGACTTCAAGGTCGAGGTGTTCCTCAACTCCACCCTGTTCAAGCAGGGCACCGAGCTGGTGGCCCTGCAGCGCAACAACCTCGAAATGGGCAACATCGGACCGCAGGACATCTCCAAGCAGATCCCGGCCTGGTCGCTGCTCACCTCGGCCTACCTGTTCCGCGACGCCAACCACCTCAACAACTTCTTCGCCAGCGACATGGGCGCGCAGATGAAGAAGATGGTCGAGGACCAGCTCAAGATCAAGATCCTGGGCCCGACCTTCTTCGGCACCCGCCAGGTCGGCCTCAAGAGCAAGAAAAAGATCAACGTGCCCGCCGATCTGGCGGGCGTGAAACTGCGCATGCCGCCGGGCGACAGCTGGCAGCTGCTGGGCCGTTCCATCGGTGCCAACCCCACACCCATGGCCTACGCCGAAACCTACACCGGCCTGCAGACCGGCGCCATCGACGGGCAGGACAACCCGCTGCCCAACGTGCAGAACATGAAGTTCGACGAGGTGATGTCGCAGATCGTGCTGACCTCGCACCTGGTGGGCTACGACCTGCTCGCCGTCAACATGAAAACCTGGGACAGCATGACGCCGGCCAGGCAGCAGGCCTTCCAGGCCGCCGCCAGCAAGGCCATCGCCTGGAGCACCGCGGAACACCTGAAGCGCGAGGCGGAGCTCGCCAACGGCTTCAAGAGCAAGGGACTGGACGTGTACACGCCCAACGTGGCCGCCTTCCGCGAACATGCACAAAAGGTTTATCTGGCATCGGACGAAGCCAGGAACTGGCCGACCGGCATGCTCGACAAGATCAACGCCATGAAGTGAGATGCCCAGAACCCGCCTGTCTTCCCTGCACCGCGTGGCCGAGGCGGTGGCCGCCGGCCTGCTGGCCATCATCTTCGTCGCCTTCATCCTCCAGATCGTCCTGCGCTACGTCTTCAACTGGCCCGTGGGCTGGACTGCCGAACTCTCCGTGGCGGCCTGGCTCTGGCTGGTGCTCTGGGGCGCTGCCTTCGTGCTCAAGGACCACGAGGAGATCCGCATCGACTTCGTGTCGGTGCACGCCGGGCGGCGTGCGCGCATCGCCATGGGCATTGTGGGCTCGGCCAGCATGGTGGTGCTGTTCGGCATGTCGCTGCCCGCGGCCTGGGACTACGTGAGCTTCATGAAGGTCGAGAAAAGCTCGTACATGAACATCCGGTTCGATGTGCTGTTCTCGATCTACATCCTGTTTTCGGTGGCCGTGATCGCCCGCCACCTCTGGACCCTCGGCCAGCTCCTGCGCGGCAAAGATCCCGCCAACGTCGAAGCCCAGCCCGCCCCATGAACTTCACCAGTCCCTTCTCGCTGGCCCTCGGCGCCATCGTCGTGCTCAGCCTGCTCGGCGTGCCGATCGGCCAGGCCATGATCGGTGGCTCGGTGCTGTACCTGTACCTCAAGGGCATGGACATGGGCACCGCGGCCGAGCAGTTGCTCAACGGCACCTACTCCAGCTTCCTGCTGCTGGCGATCCCGCTGTTCATCCTGGCGGCCACCATCATGAGCACCGGCAGCATCCTGGACCGCCTGCTGCGCTTCTGCAACGCCATCGTCGGGCGCTTCCCCGGCGGACTGGCGCAGGTCAACGTGCTGCAGAGCATTGTGTTTGCCAGCATGTCGGGCTCCGCCCTGGCGGACGCGGCCGGCTCGGGCAAGATGATGCTGGCCATGATGACGCGCAACGGCCAGTACACGCGCGGCTTTGCCGCCGCGCTGACCGCCGTCTCGGCCGTCATCGGTCCCATTCTTCCGCCCTCGATCCCGCTGGTGCTGTATGCCCTGGTCTCGGGCGCCTCCATCGGCTACCTGTTCATCGCCGGCGTGTTGCCCGGCCTGCTGCTGGGCGCCGTGCAGATGGGCCTGATCTACTTCCTCGCCAAGCGCCGGAACTATCCGGTCGAGGCCAGGGTGGCCCTGCGGGAGATGCCGGCCATCACGCGCGCGGCGTTTCCGGCCCTGATGCTGCCGGTCATCCTGCTGGGCTGCCTCTACAGCGGCATCACCACGCCGACCGAGGCCGCGGGCCTGGCGGCGGCCTATGCCCTGCTGATCTCGGTGCTGCTCTACCGCAGCATCGGCTGGCGCGACATGTACGACGCCCTGCTCACCAGCGCGCGCACCAGCATCTCCATCGGCATGCTGATCGCTGGCGCCCTGGTCTTCAACTTCGTCATCACGGCGGAGAACATTCCCGCATCGCTCAGCGAGATCCTCAAGACCCTGGACCTGTCGCCACAGGGTTTCCTGTTGCTGGTCAACCTCATGCTGCTGGTGCTGGGCTGTTTTCTGGAAGGCTCCACCATCATCCTGGTGATCCTGCCGGTGCTGCTGCCCACGGCGACGGCGCTCGGCATCGACCCGGTTCACTTTGGCGTGGTGGCGGTGCTCAACATCATGATCGGGCTCGTGACCCCGCCCTACGGCCTGCTGCTGTTCATGATGACCCGGATCGCCGACGTGTCGCTCGTGGAACTGGTGCGCGAGGTGATGCCTTTCCTCGGGGTCATGCTGGGCGCACTGGTGCTGATCACGCTCTGGCCCGACCTGGTGCTGTTCCTGCCGCGCCTGGCGGGCTACTCGGGCTGAGCGATTCCGCTGGCTGAGTGCACCGTGCCCGACGCAGCATGTTGCGTGCTCGCGGCCAGCGCGTCTGCCACCAGTATCCCCTGTGCAGGGTGCTGCAACACCTGGGCTCGCTGAGGCGGTCATCCGGGCCCGCGCCAGCCGCCCGCTAACATAGCGCCAATGCCACCCGCTTACGCCCTCCACCGCCTGCTCGCCTGCACCGTCCTGCTGCTGGCACTGGCTTTCGTGGCGTGGCACGGCGGGGCGCAGGCCTCGAGCGGCGAGCAGGACGTGACGCTGCGGGCCCACTACTGGGTGGACCCGACCGGCGAGGCCGGCATTGACAAGGTGGCGCAGGCGCCGGCCACCCAGTTTCAGCCCATGGAGGGTCACCGAACCTTCAAGCTGGGCGATGGCGCACTCTGGATGCGGCTGGATCTGCCCGCCATGGACCCGGCCCAGCGCTGGTTCCTCATGCTCGACAGCTCCGCCTTCACCGACCACGCAAGCTTTTTCCAGCCCCGCCCCGGTGGTGGCTGGCGAGAGCAGCGCGCGGGCGACCACCTGGCGGTGTCGCAGTGGTCCAATCCCGACCGCTCGCCGGTGTTCGCACTGGACGACACCTCGGCACCGCTCAGCGTGTGGCTGCGGCTGGACAACAAACCCGCGCCGCTGAGCCCGCGCACCACCCTGCTGAGTGCAGCAGATCTGCAGCAGAAGCGCTCGTGGACACACCTGCTGGTGGGTGTCTACCTCGGCTTCGGCCTGCTGGTGCTGTTCCTTGGCTGGGTGCATGCGCGCCTGTACGGCGACCGCGCCTTTGTGGCCTATGTGGTGTACGTGAGCTGCATGCTGGGTTTCCAGGTGGCGTTCACCGGCATCGGGGGCCTGTTTTTCTGGCCCGACTGGGCGTGGTGGAACAGCGCGGCACCCGCGGTTTTCATGCTCTGGCTCACGGGCTCGGGCATCTGGTTCGTGCGCGAGGTGTGCGCCATTTCGCGCCACCACCGCGGGCTCGACCGTTTTGCGCTGGCGTGGTCGGTGTTCGGCCTGCTGTATCCGGTGGCCTACCTCACGCTGCAGAGCGCTGCGGCGCTGGCGGTGCTCAACCTGTACGGCCTGCTCTCGGTGCTGTTGAGCATCGGCCTGTGCCTGTGGGCCTGGCGCCAGGGGGAGCGTTATGCGGGCTGGATGGTGCTGGGTTTTCTGCCGGTGCACCTGGGTTACCCGTTTCCGGCGCTGCGCGCGGCCGGCGTATTGTCCGACAGTTGGGGCGCGCAGTACGCGGTGCTGATCGGCTCGGCAATCGAGATCCCGCTGCTGCTCTACATCCTGCACCGCCGTGCCAAGCACTTCAGCGAAAACCGGGCGCGCCTGCGGGCGCTCGATTCCACCGATCCGCTGACCGGTCTGACCAACGTGCCGGTGCTGGACCTGCGGCTGCGCGATGCGATCCGCCGCGCGCGGCGCTACGGCCACCACTGCGCTCTGCTGCTGGTGGAGCTGTCCAACCACGCCGACCTTCGCCTGCGCCTGGGGCAGGACACGGGTGACCGCGCGCTGGTGCTGGCAGCGGCGCGGCTCACGCGCGTGGTGCGCGATGTGGACACGGTGTGTCGCGTGACCGACACGCGTTTTGCGATCCTGGTGGAAGGACCCCAGCGACCGGAACACCTCAAGCTGCTGGCGCAGCACATTGTGGCCAAGGGGCTGGAGCCGGCGTCCATCCTGCCCGACGACGCCACGCTGCGGTTTCGCCTGGTCTCCACCCTGCTGCCGGCCGACCGCGAGATCGCCGCCGAAGAAGAGGAACGCGTGGAGTCCCGGCGCGCACTGCAACGCCTGCACCGCGCGCTGGACCAGCTGGCCGACGAACCCCGCAAAGCGGTGTGGCACCTGCCGCGTGAGCAGCCGGTGAACCCGGCGCTGGCCGGCACCCCGGGTCAGGGCGGTGCGGTCGGGCAGCCGCTGCCGGGCGCGGCCCCCAGATAAGGCATCAGGGTCGGCCCCATCGATCCCAGGATCTGCACCGGCAGGCCCGACGTGAAACGGTAGCGCGCGGCATCGGGACCGACCACATAGGCGGTAAGGCTGCCGAAATAGCGCGGACCGAGGTGAAAGACAAAGGTGGCGGTGCGGTTGAGCGCCAGCGTGGCGCGTCCGCGCACGACCACGCGGTTGTCGCCGGTGCCGGTCTTGCCACCGGGCGACAGGTCTTCGCCACCCGGGGTGCGGAAACTGCCGGCCAGGCGGCGCGCGGTGCCGCGCTCCACCACTTCGGACAAGGCTTGTTGCAGCGCCCGCGCCACCTCGGGCGCCATGACCCGCTCGCCCTTCACGGGCGTGTTCCCCAGCGCGGTGGCCCAGGGTGTGTCGCTGGCGAACTGCACGCCCGTGAGGAGGCGGGTGGGCAGTCGCACACCGTCGTTGAGGATGATGCCCATCAGCTCGGCGAGCGCCGCGGGCCGGTCGCCGGAGCTGCCCAGTGCGGTGGCCAGCGAGGGCACGAGGTGGCCAAACGGGTAGCCCAGCCGGGCCCAGCGCTGGTGGATGTCCAGGAAGGCTTCGACTTCCAGCAGGGTGTAGATGCGGATGTCTTGCGCGCTCTTGACGCGCGTGCGGAAGAGCCAGCCGTAGACCGCCTGCCGCTCGCTCTGGCTGGCGCTGATGGCCTCGCCCAGGGTTGCCTTCGGGTGCTGCAGGCGAAAGGCGACAAGCCAGAGTTCGAGCGGGTGTACGCCGGCCACATAGCCGCGGTCGGGCAGGTCGAGGGCGTCTGGCGCGTAGCGGCTGTAGAGGCTCTGCACGCGGGCCGTGTCGGGCGCTTTCTCGCCGATGCGCTCGCGCAGAAACCGGCCCAGCGCTTCGGGCGTTGCCGCTGGTTCGAGGTAGCGAAACACGGCGGTGAGGCGCTCGGGTGTGGGGCGCAGGCCTTCAAGCAGCACCGAACGCAACTCGTCGGTGCTGCGCCGATCGGTCTTGCGCCAGAAGCGTCGCAGGAAAGCCTGGCCCTCGCGGTCGGCGAAGCGGGCAAGGTAGGCCTCGCGGCGAGGGTCGCTGTCGTCTTCAAGCAGGCGCGCGGTGCTGCCGGGCACCTGGTACATGGTGTGGCGCACGACTTCGCGCAGCACGCGCACGAACGGCAGGTTGATGGAAGCCTGCATGGCTTCGCGCACGGTGGGCGAGCGGCCGTTGTCGCTGTCGTTGAAGTTGTTGAAGCTGTGCACACCGCCGCCGGTGAAGAAGCGCTCGCCGGGATCGGCCGAAAACCGGCGCTCCAGGGCGGCGAGCAGCATGGTGTCGAGGCTGCGGTCTTTGGCGCTGGCAAGGTGCTGTACGGCCCAGCGCGTGAGCGTGTCCTGCCGGTCGAAGGCGGTGGCGCGCAGGGCTTTCGGCTCCAGCGGGGCAAGTCGCGCATGCAGCTCGGCGACCAGCTCCAGATAGGTCGCCAGGACGCGCAGCTTGGCGGTGGAACCGAGTTCGAGCTTGCTGCCTTCGTTGATGTCCAGCGGCTGCGTGGTGGTGTCGGTCTGCACGCGCACCAGGTTGCCCAGGGGCGTGCGCTCCAGCAGGGTGAAGCTGTAACTCACCTTGCCAAGCGAGGCGGGCTGCAGCAGGCGCTCGCCGATGAGGCGCTGCGAGCGGGCAATGGCCGGATCGGCGAGGCGACCGAGGTAGTCGCTGACGGTGTCCTGCAGCTCACCGTGCAGCGTGGTGTCGACGCTGGCATCGAGCCGGTCGAGGCTGTAGAGCGAGGTGCCCAGCCACCCGGCCAGGCGGCTGCGCGCGGCGGTGCTGCCTTTGCCATGGCTGGTCGGCTCCAGCGGCGGGTAGCGGACCATGTCCCGGAACGCCAGCCGCTGCCGCAGGGCGGCATCGCGCCAGCCGGTGTCAATGATGCCCTCCGTGGCCAGCAGGCGCAGGTAGGCGTCGGTGGTTTCGTCGAGGTCTTTGCGACCCTGGGCGAGGTACCACGAGGGGCGGCGGTGCGCCACCATGAGGGCCACCACCTGGCGCAGGACCTGGCCGCGCTCGGTCTGGTTCTCGTTCAGGCTCTCCCCCGGCGTGAGCAGGAAGCGGGCGCGGTCGAGCTCGGTCCCGAACCACACCCACAAACCATCGGCCAGCCCGTGCACCTCGCCGTGCCGCGGCGCGGCCGACAGCGGAACGGTGTTGAGGTAGTCGAGCAGGATCTGGCGGCGCACCGGCAGCGTGTCCTCGCCCTGCTGGTAGGCGCGCACGGCGGCCGACACCATCTGGCGCAACTTCTCGCGCTCGTTGTGGGTGATGCCCCCGGGTGAATGGCGGAATTTTTCAATCTGGGTGGCCAGGGTGCTGCCACCGGGGGTGTCGAACCCGTCATTGATCCGGCTGCCGATCTGCCCGAGCACGGCGCGGGTGAAGCGCACCCAGTCAACGGCCGGGTTCAGGTGCGGCCGGTCGGGGTCGAGCAGGTCGCGGTTTTCGATGAACAGCAGCGCCTGAGCGACCACCGGGGGCACGCTCCCCAGGCGGTCGAACTGGCGGTGGGGGTAGCTGAAGCTGTGGATCGGCGCGCGGCGGCAATCGAACACGGTCAGGCCGGCCTGGGCCTTTTCGGCGTAAGGGGCGGACAGGCCGCGGTCCAGATGCACGAGCAGGGCCTCGCTGTGCCGGGCCTGCGCCGTGACCTCGTAGCCGCGGGATTGCAGGCTGGCAACGAAGGCGGGGATATGGGTGTAACCCAGGCGTTCATCAAACGGGCCGTGCTTCGGGAAACGGATGTGCTCGCTGGGCCCGGGAGCCACCTCAAAACCGAGCGGTGCGGCATAGCGGCCCAGCGCCCAGGTCTGCAGGCGGGACGTGCGTGCCTCGTAGCGCAGCAGGACCGCGGCTGCAGTGCCCAGCAAGAGCAACGCGGCGACACCCAGCCACCACAGGCGAAAGCGCCCGCGGCGCCCGGGCTCGGAGGCTTGGCCGCTGGAGACCGTGGGGTCGTTCTCCCTGAAGGGTTTTTCTGTCATGGGGGGCTCTATCTGCTGCGTCGCAGCAATTGTGGGCCGTCAAGCGAGAAACCAGTGTGTCGAGAACCATGATGGCACATTCGGTTACGCCCCGTTCATCTGCGGCATACCCGGGCACCGGATAATCCCTACCCATGTCATTGCGTCATTCGCGCCGCCTGTTTCTCAGCCTGGCGCTCATCATCCCTGCCCCGCTGCTGCTGACCGCGTCCGTGGTTCAAGCGTCCACTTTCGATCTGCCGCCGATCGACCGGATCGTCAATTACCAGCCCAAACTGCCGCTGCAGGTGTTCACCGCCGACGGCGTGGAGCTGGCACAGTTCGGTGCCGAACGGCGCGAATACGTGCCGCTCTCGCGCACCCCAAAGCGGCTGCAGGACGCCGTGCTGGCGGTGGAGGACGCGCGTTTTCGCGAACACTCGGGCGTTGACCCGAAGGGCATGGCGCGGGCGGTGGTGGCGGCGCTGACCGGGGGTCGCCGGCAGGGCGCCAGCACCATCACGCAGCAGCTCGTGCGCACCATGCTGCTGACGCGCGAGTTTTCGGTCGAGCGCAAGGCCAAGGAAATCGTGCTCGCCTTCAAGGTGGAAGACGCGCTCTCGAAAGACCGCATCCTGGAGATCTACCTCAACGAAATCTTCCTGGGCCAGCGCGCCTATGGTTTCGCGGCCGCCGCGCAGACCTACTTCGGCAAGTCCATGGACCAGCTCTCGCTGGCCGAAACCGCGATGCTCGCGGGCCTGCCCCAGAACCCTTATTACGCGAACCCGGTGGCCAATTTCGAGCGCGCCGTGCAGCGCCAGCGCGTGGTGCTGCAGCGCATGCTCGCGGTGGGCGCCATCACCGAGCAGCAACTGGCCGCCGCGCGCGCCGAAAAACTGAGCTTGCGGTCGCCCGGGCAACGCAGCGTGCACGCCGCCCACGTGGCCGAAATGGCGCGCCGCGTGGTGGTGGAGCGCTTTGGCACCGAGGCCTATTCCACCGGTCTGCGGGTCACGACCTCGCTGCGTGCGGCCGACCAGCGCGCGGCACACGACGCGGTGCAGCGCGGCGTGCTGGCGTTCGACCGGCGCGGCAGCTGGCGCGGACCGGAAGGCCAGGAAACCCTGCCGTCCGGCAACGGCGCCGAGCTGGAACGTGCCGCGGCTGAAGCACTGAAGGACCACCACGACGACGAAACGCTGCGCGTGGCCATCGTTGTGACGGCCAGCGCGAAAGAGGTGCGTGCCCAGCTGGCCACGGGCGAGCGCATCACCCTCCAGGGCGAAGGCCTGCGCTGGGTGCAGCGCGCGCTCCAGCCCGCGGCCAAGGCCCCGCTGAAGCTGCAGCGGGGCTCGGTGGTGCGGGTGGTCAAGAACGGCAAGAACTGGGCGATCTCACAATGGCCCGAAGCCGAGGCGGCGCTGGTGGCACTGGACACCCGCACCGGCCGCGTGCGCGCGCTGGTCGGTGGTTTCGACTTCACGCGCCAACCCTTCAACCACGTCACCCAGGGCTGGCGCCAGCCGGGATCGGCGATCAAGCCGCTGCTGGTGTCGGCCGCGCTCGAAGAGCGCGTGATGCCCGCCACCATCGTGGACGACCTGCCCTTCACCGCAGCCAACGGCTGGAGCCCGGACAACAGCAGCGGCGACTACAGCGGCCCGATCACGCTGCGCGAAGGCCTGGCGAAATCGAGCAACCTGGTGAGCGTGCGCGTGTTGCAGCATGTGGGCACCCAACGTGCACGCGACTGGACCACCCGCTTCGGCCTCGACGCCAACCGCCAGCCCGACAACCTGACACTGGCACTGGGCACCGGCCTCGTGACGCCGCTGCAGATGGCACGGGCCTACGCCACACTGGCCAACGGCGGCTGGCGCGTGGAACCGGTGGTGGTGGAGAAGATCACCGACGCGCACGGCAAGGTGCTGTTTGAAGCGCCGCCCCCGGCACCACTGACGGACGAAAGCCGCGCGATCCCCGGGCGCAACGCCTTCGTGATGAGCAGCCTGCTGAACGACGTGACGCGCACCGGCACCGCCGCCCGTGCCCAGGCGCAGCTGAAACGCAACGACGTCTACGGCAAGACCGGCACCACCGACGACGCGGTGGACGCCTGGTTCACCGGCTACCACCCCACGCTGGCCACGGCCGTCTGGATGGGCTACGACAAACCGCGCAGCCTGGGTGGCCGCGAATCGGGCGGCCGGGCCGCCCTGCCGATCTGGATGGACTACATGGGCGCCGCGCTCAAGGGTGTGCCGGAGACTGCGCCGGGCGAGACCCCCGCCGGGCTGGCGTACGCCAACGGCGACTGGCTCTACAGCGAATGGACCAACGGCGGCTGGGCCGAACGCATCGCCGACGACACGGGTGTGCAATACGCACAGCCACCGGGTTTGCTCGAATCGTTCCGCCCATCGTCCTTGCTGGAGCTGATCCAGAACGCGATCAGACCCTGATCCGGTCACGTGATCGCTCCATGCAAAAGGCCGACTCTGCAGTCGGCCTTTTTTGTGGGTGCAGGGGCTCAACCCATGCAGATGCGGGCCTTGGCCTCGGCGTATTCGCGCTTGAAGCGGGCCACCAGATCGGCCGCCGGCAGCACCTCACGGATCGCGCCGATGCCCTGGCCGCAACCCCAGATGTCCTTCCAGGCCTTGGCGGCGTTGGCGCCTTCGCCGGTGGAAAAGTTCATCTTGCTCGGGTCGCTCTCGGGCAGGTGGTCCGGATCCATGCCGGCGTTCTGGATGCTGCCCTTCAGGTAGTTGCCATGGATGCCGGTGTAGAAGTTGCTGTAGACGATGTCGTCCGAATTGCTCTCGGTGATCATCTGCTTGTAGCCGTCCACCGCGCGCGCTTCTTCGGTGGCGATGAAGGCCGAACCGATGTAGGCGAAGTCGGCGCCCATGGCCTGCGCGGCCAGGATCGCGCCGCCCGAAGCGATGGAACCCGAGAGCGCCACCGGGCCGTCGAACCACTCGCGGATCTCCTGCACCATGGCAAACGGGCTCTTCACGCTGGCGTGGCCACCGGCACCGGCAGCCACAGGGATCAGGCCGTCGGCGCCCTTCTCGATCGCCTTGTGTGCGAACACGTTGTTGATCACGTCGTGCAGCACCACGCCGCCCCAGCTGTGCACGGCCTGGTTCACGTCTTCGCGCGCGCCGAGGCTGGTGATGACGATCGGCACCTTGTACTTGGCGCACAGGCCCATGTCGTGCTCCAGCCGGTCGTTGCTCTTGTGCACGATCTGGTTGATGGCAAACGGTGCGGCCTTGTTGTCCGGGTTCGCAGCGTCGTGCGCAGCCAGCGCCTCGGTGATCTCGGCCAGCCAGTCTTCCAGCTGCGCGGCCGGGCGCGCGTTGAGCGCGGGCATGGCGCCGACCACGCCGGCCTTGCACTGGGCAATGACGAGCTGGGGGTTGCTGATGATGAACAGCGGCGAGCCGATCACCGGGAACCGGATGTTCTTCAGCACCGGGGGCAGGTAGCGTTGGCGGATGGTCATGTTGTCTCCGAATGTGTTCGAGAAGCTGGCTGGATTCTGGGTCAGCCAGCGTGGACACCCTGTCGCCGCAGCAACAGGGTGCAGCGGTTTCAGAAAGCCTCGACGGCCATGGCCGTGACCGCGTCGGCACCTTCGCAGATGCTGTCGCGCACGCCAGGCACGCGGCTCAGGATGTGGTCGGCGTAGAAGCGCGCGGTGGTGATCTTGGCCTGCATGAAGGCCGCGTCGGTGCCGGCGGCCAGCTGGTCTTCGGCCACCAGCAGCGCGCGCGCCAGCTGCCAGCCCGCTACCACGTTGCCCGCGAGCATGAGGTAGGGCACGCTGCCGGCGAAGGCGGCGTTGGGGTTGCTCCGGGTGTTGGCGGCGATGAACTCGACCACGTCCACAAAGGCCTCGCGCGCGGCGGTGAGGCGCTTGGCCACGGCCAGCGCATTCACGCTGCCACGCTGCACCAGCTCGGCTTCGGTCTTTTCAATCTGCGCCGCGATGGCCTTTGCATTGGTGCCACCGTCGCGCGACGTCTTGCGGCCCACGAGGTCGTTGGCCTGGATCGCGGTCGTGCCTTCGTAGATGGTGAGGATCTTGGCGTCGCGGTAGTACTGCGCCGCGCCGGTTTCTTCGATGAAGCCCATGCCGCCGTGCACCTGCACGCCCAGCGAGGTCACTTCCAGGCTCATCTCGGTGCTGTAGCCCTTGACCAGTGGCACCAGGTATTCGTAGAACGCCGCGTTGTCCTTGCGCGCATCGGCGTCGGGGTGGTGGTGGGCCGCGTCGTAGGCGGCGGCGGCCACTGCAGCCATGGCGCGGCAGCCTTCGGTGCTGGCGCGCATGGTCATGAGCATGCGCTTCACATCGGGGTGGTGGATGATGGGCGCGGCGGCGCTGAGCGAACCGTCGACCGGGCGGCTCTGCACGCGGTCCTTCGCGTAGCCCACGGCCTTCTGGTAGGCGCGCTCGGCGATCGCGATGCCCTGCACGCCCACGGCGTAGCGCGCGGCGTTCATCATGATGAACATGTATTCGAGGCCACGGTTTTCCTGACCCACGAGGTAGCCGACGGCGCCGCCGTGGTCGCCGTACTGCAGCACGGCGGTGGGCGATGCCTTGATGCCCATCTTGTGTTCGATGCTCACGCAATGCACGTCGTTGCGTGCGCCGAGCGAGCCATCGGCGTTGACCATGAACTTCGGCACCACGAACAGGCTGATGCCCTTCACGCCTTCGGGCGCGCCGGTCACGCGCGCGAGCACGAGGTGCACGATGTTCTGTGCCATGTCGTGTTCACCGTAGGTGATGAAGATCTTGGTGCCGAACACCTTGTAGCTGCCGTCGGGCTGGGGCTCGGCACGGCTGCGCACCGCCGCCAGATCGCTGCCGGCCTGCGGCTCGGTCAGGTTCATGGTGCCGGTCCATTCGCCGCTCACCAGCTTCTCCAGGTAAACGGCTTTGAGCTCGTCGCTGCCGGCGGTGATCAGCGCTTCGATGGCACCGTCGGTCAGCAGCGGGCAGAGCGCGAAGCTCATGTTGGCGCTGTTGAGGATTTCCCCGCAGGCCGCACCGATGGTCTTGGGCAGGCCCTGACCGCCGAAGTCCACCGGGTGCTGCAGGCCCTGCCAGCCGCCTTCGGCGTACTGTTTGAAGGCTTCCTTGAAACCGGGCGTCGTGGTGACCTTGCCGTCGTGGAAGGAAGACGGGTACTTGTCGCCCTCCCAGTTCAGCGGAGCGATCACACCTTCGTTGAGCTTGGCGCACTCCTCCAGCACGGCCTGCGCGGTGTCCAGGCCAGCATCTTCAAAACCGGGCAACGCGGACACCTGGTCGATGCGCGCCAGGTGTTCGATGTTGAACAGCATGTCCTTGAGGGGTGCGGTATAGCTCATGAAGGTCTCCTGTCTTCGAATTTGGATACAAAAAGGGCATCGCGAACGATGCCCTCGGCAGACGTGTGTGTCTTACAGCGCCTTGATCAGCTCAGGCACAGCGGTGAACAGATCGGCCTCCAGCCCGTAGTCGGCCACCGAGAAGATCGGGGCCTCGGGGTCCTTGTTGATCGCCACGATCACCTTGCTGTCCTTCATGCCGGCCAGGTGCTGGATCGCACCCGAGATGCCGCAGGCCACGTACAGCTGCGGTGCGACGATCTTGCCGGTCTGGCCGACCTGCCAGTCGTTCGGGGCGTAACCCGCGTCCACCGCGGCGCGGCTGGCGCCCAGCGCGGCGCCGAGCTTGTCGGCCAGCGGGGTCATGACCTCGTTGAACTTCTCGGCGCTGCCCAGCGCCCGGCCACCGCTGACGATGATCTTGGCGGCGGTCAGTTCGGGGCGGTCGCTCTTGGCGATCTCGCTGCCCATGAAGGTGCTCTTGCCGCTGTCGGCCTGGGCTGCCTGGGTTTCCACGGCTGCGCTGCCACCGGTGGCGGCGGCCGGGTCGAAACCGGTGGTGCGCACGGTGATGACCTGGGTGGCCTCGGTGCTCTGCACGGTGGCAATGGCGTTGCCGGCGTAGATCGGACGTTCAAACGTGTCGGCGGCGATCACCTTGGTGATGTCGCTGATCTGGCCCACGTCGAGCTGGGCGGCCACGCGCGGGGCGATGTTCTTGCCGCTGGCCGTGGCCGGGAACAGGATGTGGCTGTAGTTCGATGCGATGGCCAGCACCTGCGCGGCCATGTTCTCGGCCAGGCCGTGCGCGAGGTACTCGGCGTCGGCGTGGATGACTTTGGCGACGCCGGCGATCTGGGCCGCGGCTGCGGCTGCGCCAGCGGCGTTGTGGCCGGCGATGAGCACGTGCACCTCACCCCCGCACTGGGCGGCGGCGGTGACGGTGTTGAGCGTGGCGCCCTTGAGGCTGGCGTTGTCGTGTTCGGCAATGACGAGTGCGGTCATGTTCTGTGTTCCTCTGGATCGTTGATGTCAGCGGTCTTCAGATGACCTTGGCTTCGTTCTTGAGTTTTTCGACGAGCGTTGCGACGTCCGGCACCTTGATGCCGGCACCGCGCTTGGGCGGCTCGCTGACCTTCAGGGTCTTGAGGCGCGGTCTCACGTCCACACCGAGGTCTTCGGGTTTGACGATGTCCATCTGCTTCTTCTTGGCCTTCATGATGTTGGGCAGCGTCACGTAACGCGGCTCGTTCAGGCGCAGGTCGGTGGTGACGATGGCCGGCAGGCTCAGGCTCAGGACTTCGAGGCCACCATCGACTTCGCGGGTGACGTTCACCTTGCCGTCCACCACTTCGACCTTGCTGGCGAAGGTGCCTTGTGGCAAATCAGCGAGAGCGGCGAGCATCTGGCCGGTCTGGTTGCAGTCGTCGTCGATGGCCTGTTTGCCCAGGATCACGAGGCCGGGCTGTTCCTTGTCCATCAGGGCCTTGAGCAGCTTGGCCACGGCCAGGGGCTGCAGCTCTTCGGCGGTTTCCACCAGGATGGCGCGGTCGGCGCCGATGGCCATGGCGGTGCGCAGGGTTTCCTGGCATTGGGTCACGCCGCAGGAGACGGCGATGACTTCGGTGACCACGCCCTTTTCTTTCAGGCGCACGGCTTCCTCGACCGCGATCTCGTCAAACGGGTTCATGCTCATCTTGACGTTGGCCAGGTCCATGCCGGACTGGTCGGCCTTGACGCGCACCTTGACGTTGTAGTCCACCACGCGTTTGACGGGGACGATGACCTTCATATTCGGTTGCTCCTGAGGGTTGTGAGAACGAAAGGAAAAACGGGATTCGAATTGACGTATACGTCAATCTGCGGATTGTATGCCCGCTCCCATAGACAGACCGCCTGGATGCACAAAAGAACACAGCAACCAAAAAAACGAACGGTCGTGCTTTTTGTAGATTATAGGCGAGGCTTCCGGATGCGCCTACTCCTATCCTCCACAAACTGCCCGGCACCGCCGCCCGGGCGATTAACCAACCAAATGGTCGGCTAATTCGGGTAAGTCTGGAGAAGAAAAAGCCGGGTATTCGCCTATAGTGAATTCTGACTGATTTACTTATGTTTAGAAACCATATTCAACCACCGTCCCGAGGATACGCTTCATGAAACTTCGCCACGTTTTTGCCGCCGCCCTGTCCACCACGGTGCTGTCCAGCGGCCTGGTGTCCGCCCAGACGGTGTTCACCGTCTCCAGCTGGCTGCCACCCACCCACACAGCGTCGACGGTTCAGAAGAACTGGTGCGACCTGCTGGAAAAAGAAAGTGCCGGCCGCATGAAGTGCAACATCCTGCCCAAGGGCGTGGCGGCTGCGCCGGGCACCTTTGACGCGGTGCGCGATGGCCTGGCCGACATTTCCTACACGGTGGACGGCTACACGCCGGGTCGCTTCGTCATGACCCAGGTCGCAGAGTTTCCTTTCCTGGGCGACAGCGCTTCCGTCACCTCGGTGGCCTACCAGCGCATCTACAGCAAGTACTTCGCGCCCCTGGGCGAGCACCGCGGTGTCAAGGCGCTGGCGGTGTTCACCCATGGCCCTGGCATCATTTTCAACAGCAAGAAGCCGGTGACCTCGGCCGCGGACGCCGCATCGCTCAAGTTCCGCATCGGTGGCGGCAACATCAACGAACTCTCCAAAGCCATGGGCTGGAACACCACGCTGAAGGCCGCGCCCGAGTCGTTCGAGTTGATGTCCACGGGCGTGATGGACGGCACCTTCTTCCCCGACGAGTCCATCGCCTCGTTCAAGCTCAGCATGGTCAAGCACGCCACCACCTTCCCCGGCGGCCTGTACAACACCAGCTTCGTGTTCATGATGAACGAGGGCAAATACAAGGCGCTGTCGCCGCAGGACAAGGCCGTGGTCGACAAGCTTTCGGGCGAAGTGGCCGCGCGCATGTTCGGCGAGGGCTGGGACAAGGTGGACGCCGCCAGCCGCGACGGCGCCCAGAAGGCCCAGGGCGTGAACCGCATCAAGGCCGACCAGGCCTTCGTCAAGGCCGTGATGGAAAAACAGGACTACCTGGAAACCAAATGGGCCGCGAGCGCACAGGTCAAGGGTCTGAAGGATCCGAAGGCGGTTCTGGCCGAGTTCCGTGCTGAAATCGCCAAGGTGAAGTAAATCCCGGTCAACCGGCCGACAATGGCCGGCCAGCCCCCGTGGGCCGATGGAACAGCAACCCTGCTGCCCATCGGCCCACTTCACATGCAGAAAGCACAACATGCACAAAACACTTGACCGGCTGCTGTACTGGTCCACCGGCGTCATGGCCGCCATGGCGTTGTTTTCGCTCATGTGGCTCACCGTGTTTGACGTGATCGGTCGCAAGTTTTTCAACAACTCGATACCCGGCGGGCTGGAGCTCACCGAGATGCTCATGGTGGTGGTGATCTTCGCGGCGCTGCCCCTGGTGTCGTGGCGCGGCGAGCACGTGGTTTTTGACACGCTGGACGCGCTGATTCCCGACTGGCTGCGCTCGATTCAGGCCCGCGTGATCCACCTGATCTGCGCCGGCACCTTTGCCTTTCTCGGCCGCCTCATGGTGATGCGGGCCGAGCGCTTTGCCGAATACGGCGACACCACGGTGCACCTCGCGATGTCCATCGCCCCGGTGGCCTGGCTGATGGCAGGCCTGCTCATGCTCACCGGGCTGGCCCATCTGCTGCTGGTGTTCGTGCGTGCCCCCACCAGCGGCCACGTGCTGGTCGAAACCCAGGGAGCGTCCACATGATTGAAGCGCTGCTGGGTTTTCTGGCCGTCTTCGGCCTCGCCTTCCTGCGCGTACCGCTGGCCGTGGCCATGTCCATCGCCGGCCTGGTGGGTCTGGGCCTGATGCGCGGCTGGCAGCCGGCCTACGCCAGCACCAGCCAGGTGATTTTCGAAACCGGCTTCCACTATGTGCTGTCGGTGATCCCGCTGTTCGTGCTGATGGGCAACTTCGTCGCCCGCGCCGGCATGGCCAAGGAGCTGTTCACCGCCGCCAACGCCTTTGTGGGCCACAAGCGCGGCGGCCTCGCCATGGCCAGCATCATCGCCTCGGGCGGTTTCGGTTCCATCTGCGGCTCGTCCATCGCCACCGCCGCCACCATGACCCGCGTGGCCTACCCGGAGATGAAAGCCCACGGTTACAAGGACACGCTGGCAACCGGCGCCATCGCCTCCGGCGGCACGCTGGGCATCCTGATCCCGCCGTCCACCATCCTCGTGATCTACGGGATCATCACCGAGACCGACATCGGCAAGCTGTTCGTCGCCGGCATCCTGCCCGGCATCGTGGCCATCACCTGCCTGTGCATGGCGGTGGTGTTCGTGACCTGGCGCGATCCGTCCGCTGGCCCACCGGCCGAACGCTTCACGTGGGCCCAGCGCTTCGCCGCCATCCGCGGCATCTGGGGCGTGGCCATCCTGTTTGCGCTGGTCATTGGCGGCATCTACGGCGGCGTGTTCACCGCCACCGAAGGCGCCGGCGTGGGGGCGGCAGGCGCCTTCATGTTCGCTTTGCTGCGCGGCACGCTGCGCCCGCGCGTGCTGCTGGAGATCCTGGTGGAGAGCACCCGCACCACCGCCATGCTGTTCATGATCCTGATCGGCGCGATGATCTTCACCAACTTCATCAACTTCACCAGCATGCCGGGCGACCTGCGCGACTTCGTGCTGCAGTTCAGCCCCCATCCGATCATGGTGGTGGTGATGATGATGGGCATCTACCTGATGCTGGGCATGGTGATGGAAGAGCTGGCCATCGTGCTGCTGACCATTCCCGTGTTTTTCCCGGTGATCACCGGACTGGGCTTCGACCCGATCTGGTTCGGCATCCTGATCGTGACCATTGTCGAGATCGGCATGATCTCGCCACCGGTGGGCCTCAACCTGTTCGTGATCAGCTCGCTGCTGCCCAAGGTGAACCTGGGCACGATTTACCGCGGCGTCTGGCCCTTCGTGATGGCCGACATTGTGCGGCTGGGCATCCTGATCGCGTTCCCGGTCATTGCACTGTGGCTGCCCGGGCTGATGACGCGTTGACGCCGCACGCCGTCACTGCCCGGCTTTCATGTGCACCACGCGTTGCGGGTAGGGGATCTCGATCCCGTGCTCGCGCAAGGCGCGCAGGATCGCCAGATTGATGTCGGAGCGCAGTCCGAGCTGACCGTTTTCCGGGTCGGCGATCCAGTAGCCCAGTGTGAACTCCAGGCCATCGGCGCCAAACGCCGAGAGTGCGGCATGGGGTGCAGGCTCCTTGAGCACGCGCTCCTGCGCCAGTGCGGCCTCCACCAGCAGGCGCCGCACCAGATCCACGTCGCTGTCGTAGGCGACCGACACGACAGTCGACAGCCACACCCGTGGATCGGCCAGGGAGAGGTTCTCCACCCGGCTGGTGATCAGGATTTCGTTGGGCACGATGGACTCGCGCCCGGCGGGCGAGCGGATCAGGGTGTAGCGCGCCGTGATGTCGGTGATGCGCCCTTCGAAGTTGTCCACCCGCACGTTGTCCCCGATGCGCATGCTGCGCTCGGCCAGGATGACGAAGCCGCTGACGTAGTTGGCGGCCAGCTTCTGCAGGCCGAAACCGATGCCCACGCCGACCGCGCCGCCGAGCACCGACAGCGCCGTCAGATCGATACCCACTGCACTGAGCGCCAGCATCAGACCGACGAACATGAGCAGCGCACGCGTCGCATTGCTCAGTGCCTTTCGCAATGACAACTGGTCGCCCACGGCGGATCTGAGCAGCCGCGACTCGATGGCGGACGACACCCAGAGCGCAACGATCAGCACCGCGCCGGCCGTGAGCGCGCCTTCGATCATGGTGCGCAGACTCATGGGACTGGAGCCGAGCGTCCAGGTGATCTGATCCAGTTCGTGGAGCACCAGTGGCAACAGTCCGCTGACCCACAGCACCATGGCCAGCCAGGCCACCCATGAAATCGTGCGCTCCAGCACGCGCACCCAGGGCGCGCTGGCAAAAGCCACCTGCAACACTTTCACGCCCACACGGATGACCACCAGCGAAACCAGCACCGGAATGGCCACCTTGAACACCGCCAGAGGCATGTAGACCAGCAAGAGCGAACGCGCGATGTAACCCAGCGTCAACAACAGCAACGGGAACATCACGCCATCGATCAGGCTGCGACCAAACATCACCGACGAGCGCTCCTCGCGCATGCCCAGCGCCCGGCGCAACACCGCCGTGAAGGCCCAGGCCAGGAGCACACAGATCACCAGCGCGGCAAACTCGAACCACACCGTGAACTGGGTGAAGCCGGCGAGCCAGGCCTGCATGTCATCAATGGGGGGTGGCGTGGGGGAGAGCGGAACAGTCGATGTCATGCGTTGTCACTGAAAAAGAAAAGTCTTTTCCCAGAACACCGTGGAACCGCCCGTCGACAGGTTCAGGACGGGCCGCGGGTGTTGCTTACGGGGGGTTGTGCGGCTGCGCACAGCGAGCGAGCAACGTTGGCCTACCAGTTCGGCGCGCGCTTCTCGATGAAGGCCTGCACACCCTCTTGCGCCACGTCGTGCGCCATGTTGCAGGCCATGGTCTGACCCGCGAGCTGGTAGGCCGACTCCATGCCGGTTTCCAGCTGGCGGTAGAACAGCGCCTTGCCCATGGCAATGGCCTCGCGCGGTTTCGCCACGATGCGGTCGACCAGCGTGGCCACGCCGGCGTCGAGCGCGTCGGCCGCCACCACCCGGTTCACCAGGCCACGCGCCTTCGCTTCGTCGGCCGAAATGAAGTCGCCGGTGAGCAGCATTTCCATGGCCTGCTTGGGCAGCATGTTGCGCGAGAGCGCCACGCTGGGCGTGGCGCAGAACAGGCCGACGTCGATGCCGTTGACGCCAAACGTGGCTTCCTGCACGGCCACCGCCAGGTCGCATTGCGCCACCATCTGGCAGCCCGCCGCCGTGGCCAGGCCCTGCACCCGCGCGATCACCGGCACCTCCAGCTTGCGGATGCCCATCATCAGCTTCGAGCAGGTGGCGAACAGCGCCTGGTAATACGCCAGCTCGGGCCTGGCCTTCATTTCCTTCAGGTCGTGCCCGGCGCAGAAGGCGCGGCCGTTGGCAGCGATCACCACGGCGCGCGCACCTGGGTCGGCCGCCACCGCGTCCAGTGCGGACTGCATCGCGCCCATCATGGCTTCGCTCAACACGTTGAAGCTGCGTGGTGCGTTCAATGTGAGCGTGTACACGCCGCGCGCATCACGGTGCGTCAACAGCAGCTCGGGGGACATGGTTTCAGACATCGGCCAGCACCCTCAGATGCGCTTCCACGCTGCGCGCCAGCGCGCTCAGGTCGTACCCGCCTTCGAGGCAGCTCACGATGCGGCCTTTGCTGTGGCGCTGCGCCACTTCCTTGATGCGCTGGGTGATCCAGGCGTAGTCGTTTTCCACCAGACCCATCTGGCCCATGTCGTCCTCGCGGTGGGCGTCGAAGCCGGCGCTGATGAAGATCATCTGCGGCTTGTGGGCATCCAGCCGGGGCAGCCACATCATGTCGACCAGCTCGCGCACGTCCATGCCCTTGGTGTAGGCCGGCACCGGCAGGTTCACCAGATTGGCGGCCGTCGAATGCTCCCAGACCGGATAGAACGGGTGCTGGTAGAAGCTGCACATGAGGATGCGCTGATCACCGGCCACGATGTCTTCGGTGCCGTTGCCATGGTGCACGTCGAAATCGATGATGGCCACGCGTTTCAGGCCGTGGCGCTCCAGCGCGTATTTGGCGGCCACGGCCACGTTGTTGACGAAGCAGAAGCCCATGGCCTGGTTGCGCGTGGCGTGGTGGCCTGGCGGGCGCACGGCACAAAAGGCATTGGCCAGTTCGCCGGCCATCACCGCGTCGGTGGCGTCGATGGCAGCGCCTGCGGCCATCAGGATCGCGTCCCACGAGTGGATGTTGATGGACGTATCGGGATCGACCTGCGCATGCGAGGGACCGCCCGCGGCAATTTCGTCACGAAGGCCGTCCGACAGGCCCCGGAGGGCCGCGAGGTGCATGCGACCATGCGCGAGTTCCAGATCGGCCAGCGACGCGGCGGTGGCCTCGCGTCGATCGAGCGCGGCGTCGAGCCCGGTGATGAGCAGACGGTCTTCGATGGCGTCGAGCCGCGCCGGGCACTCGGGGTGTCCCGCGCCCATTTCGTGTCTCCAGCAATCCTTGTGGGTGAAATAACCTGTTGCCTGGCTCATCACATTTTTACGTTAAGGTTCACGGCATGCACGCCGACGAAAAAATCCACCAACTTCTGAATCAGCTTAACACGGTGATCGTGGGCAAAGCTCCCCAAATTTCCGACTGCGTGGCCTGCCTTCTGGCCGGTGGCCACCTGCTCATCGAAGACGTGCCCGGCGTCGGCAAAACCACGCTGGCGCAGGCGCTCTCGCGCTCCTTCGGCCTGCAGTTTTCGCGCGTGCAGTTCACCGCCGACCTGATGCCGAGCGACCTGGTGGGCGTGTCGATCTATGAACGCGGCCGCGAGGGCTTCGTGTTCCACCCGGGTCCGGTGTTCGCGCAGGTGCTGCTGGCCGACGAGATCAACCGCGCCAGCCCCAAGACCCAGAGCGCCCTGCTCGAAGCCATGGAAGAGAAGCAGGTCACGGTGGAAGGCGCCACGCGTCCCCTGCCCCAACCTTTCTTCGTGATCGCCACCCAGAACCCGCACGACCAGCTCGGCACCTACGCCCTGCCCGAGTCGCAGCTCGACCGTTTCCACATGCGGCTCTCGCTGGGCTACCCGGACCGGGCCGCCGAACGCGAGCTGCTGCGCGGCCAGGACCGGCGCGGCATGCTGGAGAAACTGCAGCCGGTGCTGACGCCAGCCGATCTGGCGCGGCTGCAGCAGGCGGTGGCCAGCGTGCACACCGCCGAACCGGTACTGGAATACCTGCAGGACCTGGTCGCCGCCACGCGCTCGGGCCGCTGGTTTGCGCAGGGCCTGTCCCCCCGCGCGGCTCTGGCGGTCGTGCGTTCGGCCAAGGCCCAGGCTTTCCTGAACGGCCGCGACTATGTGGCGCCCGACGACATCGCCGCCATCCTGCCGCAGACCGTGGCGCACCGGCTCATACCGGTGAGCGACGCTGGCCGAGGCGCGGTCGAACAAGTCCGCGCCATGGTGGAAGCCACCCCTTTGCCCTGACTGCACGGCATCGGCCAGTGAACACCACATCGCCACCCATGCCCCCGTCGGGGACCGCACCCGCGTGGCGCCACCCGCTGCGCCACTTGGGCAGCCGCTTCCAGCGCTGGTTTCACAGCCGCGCGTCACGCACCGACACGCTCACGCTGACCCAGCGCAACGTCTACATCCTGCCCACGCGCGCGGGCTGGATGCTGGGGATCACGCTGCTGGTGCTGCTGGTCGGCAGCATCAACTACCAGCTCAATCTGGGTTACCTGCTCACCTTCCTGCTCGCCGGCAGCGCCGTGGTGGGCATGCACGTGTGCCACAGCAACCTGCGCGGACTCACGCTGCACCTGGCTGCACCCGCACCAGTGCACGCCGGCCAGGCGGTGGCGCTGGACATCCGCCTCGTCAGCGAACGCCCGCGGACGCGCTACGGCATCGGCCTGGGGGTGATCGCCGACAGCCGACCGGGAGACACCCACCTGGCCTGGACCGACGTGCCCGCCCGGGGCAGCGCGGTGCTGCAGGTGGCGTGGGCGACATCCCGCCGCGGCCTGCACGAGCTGCCTCCGCTCACCGCGCTCACCCTTTTCCCGCTCGGCACCTTCCGCGTCTGGACCGTCTGGCGCCCGGCCACGCAGGTGCTGGTGTACCCGGCCACCGAGATCCACCCGCCGCCGCTGCCTCCCGGCGAACCGCAGGCCGGCAGCTCGGGCAGCGCGCGCGTGCAAAGCACCGGTGAGTTCGACGGCGTGCGCGCCTACCGGCGCGGTGACCCGCAGAAAACCGTGGTCTGGAAGAAGGCCGCCCAGGCCTTCGCGGCAGGGCGCGACGATCTAGTGAGCCGCGACGCCCTGTCCACCCAGCGCCAGCAGCTCTGGCTGGATGTCGCGCACACCGGCGCCGTCGACCTGGAAGCGCGCCTCTCGCGCCTGACGGCCTGGGTGCTGATGGCCGATCACCTGGAGCTGGACTACGGCCTGCGCCTGCCCGGGCGCGAGATGGCGCCGGACCAGGGCCCGGTTCACAAAGCCCGTTGCCTGGAGGCCCTGGCGCTGTGCTGAAGACGACTCGCAACGACGAAGCAAAGGGTTTCGCCGCCGGGCCGCCCCAAGGCGAAACCCGCCCGCTCGGGGGGCAGCGACCCGCACAGCGGTGGAGCATGGGGGCATCGTCTCTGCCCCGGGACACGCGGGACACGCTGTTCCTGCTCGCCGTCATCGCCTGGGTGGTGGCCATGCAGGTGGGCCACATCCCCTGGTGGTGCACGGCCCTCACGGCCGGCGTGCTGGCCTGGCGCACCACGTTGGCCCTGCGCGGCCTGCCCCTGCCCGGCTGGATCTGGCGCGTGGGCCTGCTGGCCCTGACTTTGGGTGCAACCTGGGCAACACACCGCACCCTTTTGGGGCGCGATGCGGGCGTGACGCTCATCGTGGTGCTGCTGGCGCTCAAGACGCTGGAGCTGCGAGCACGGCGCGACGCCTTCGTGGTGTTCTTTCTGGCTTTCTTCACCCTGCTCACGCATTTTTTCTATTCGCAGTCGCTGCTCACCGCCGCCGGCATCCTGATCGCGCTGCTGGGTCTGCTGACCGCGCTGGTCAACGCCCACATGCCGGTGGGCCGCCCGCCCCTGGCCCAGGCGGCCCGCATCGCCGCGGGCATGGCGGCCATGGGCGCGCCCATCATGCTGGTGCTGTTCCTGCTGTTCCCCCGGCTGTCGCCGCTGTGGGGCATGCCCGGCCAGGACGAGACCGGCCGCAGCGGCCTCTCCAGCAGCATGCGGGTGGGCCAGTTCACCGAACTGGTGCTGGACGAGGGCATCGCGCTGCGTGTCCGGTTCGACGACGCACCACCGCCCCAGGGCCAGATGTATTTCCGCGGCCCGGTGCTCAGCGACTTCGACGGTATCGAATGGCGCGCGCTGCGTTCGGGATTTCCGGCCTCGATGGCGCTGCCGAGCGACCTCAGCGTTTCAGGCGCGCCGGTGCGCTACGAAGTCACCATGGAACCGAACCGCCGCCCCTGGCTGTTCGTGCTGGAAGCCGCCACGCAGATCCCCGAGGTGCCGGGCACGCGCGCGCGCATGAACAGCGACCTGCAGTGGCTCACCCTGCGGCCCGTGGACACGCTGCTGCGCTACCGGGCCGAGAGCTACGTGAACTTCCGCCACGGCCCGCTCACCCCGGTGGTGGCTCTGCAAGACCACATCGAACTGCCGGGCCGGTACAACCCGCGCACGCTGGCACTGGCACAGGCGCTGCGCCGCGAGCACGGCACCGGGCCGCAGTCCAGCGCCGCGCTGATCGACGCCGTGATGGAGCGCCTGCGCACCGGCGGCTACACCTACACCCTCGATCCCGGCGTCTACGGCCAGCACACCGCCGACGAATTCTGGTTCGACAGACGCGAAGGCTTTTGCGAGCACATCGCCAGCAGCTTCGTGATCCTGATGCGCGCGATGGACATTCCCGCGCGCATCGTCACCGGCTACCAGGGTGGTGAACTCAATGCCGTGGACGGCTACTGGACGGTGCGCCAGCGCGACGCCCACGCCTGGGCCGAGGTCTGGCTGCAGGGCCAGGGCTGGGTGCGGGTGGACCCGACCTCGGCCGTATCGCCGGGCCGCATCGGCTCGTTGGAGCGCCTGCGTGCGCCCGAAGGTGCCATCGCAGGGGCCATCCGCAACCTCAGCCCCACGCTCACGGCCCAGATGCGCGCCTTCTGGGAAGCGGTGAACAACCGCTGGAACCAGTGGGTGCTGAACTACACCCAGGGCAAGCAGCTCGACCTGCTGAAAAACCTGGGCTTCAACAACCCGAGCTGGTCCGATCTGGCCTACGTGCTGATCGGCGTGGTGGTGCTGGTGAGCCTGGCCGGCGCGGGCTGGACGCTCTGGGAGCGCCAGCAACACGACCCCTGGCTGCGCCTGCTGCAGCGCAGCCGCCAGCGCCTGCGCCGCCTGGGGCTGGACAGCGGCGACCACACACCACCGCGTGAACTCGCCCGGCTGGTGGAGCGTCATTTTGGCGATGCGGAATTTGCCCGCGGTGTGTGCCAGTGGCTGTTGCGACTGGAAGCCCAGCGCTACAGCAGCCAGCCCGCCGCAACGCTGGCTACACTGCAACGCGAATTTCGCCAGCTTGCCTGGCCCAATAAGGACTCCTGTTGATCTTCAAGTCTGTGTTTTCGGTGTCTGGTGGTTTCGGCAACGGTGCCCTGACCGGGCTCGCGCTGAGCCTGCTCCTGCTGCCGGCAGGGGCGTCGGCTTCCAGCACCGCCAAACGGCGCCCGGCATCCTCGGCCCCGGTGGTCGCGCCCAGCGTTTATTACGCGGACCACGAAGCCGCGATGGTTTTTGCCACCGACCTGGCGCAGCGGCGCGACCTCGACCCCGACTGGGTCCGGCAGCAGATCGGTCAGGCCCAGCACCTGCCCCAGGTGGTGCGTCTGATGACCCCCGCGCCCAGCGGCACCCCAAAAAACTGGGCCGCCTACCGTGCCCGTTTCATCGAACCGACCCGCATCGAAGCCGGCCGGCGGTTCTGGCAAGACAACCGCGCGGCGCTGGAGCGGGCCGAGGCCGAATTCGGCGTGCCGGCCAGCCTGATCGTCGGCGTGATCGGCGTGGAAACGCTCTACGGCCGCCACACCGGCACCTTCCGCGTGATCGACAGCCTGACCACGCTGGCTTTCGACTTTCCGTCCAGCCACCCCCGCGCCCAGGCCCGCACCGAGTTTTTCCGCGCCGAGCTGGAGCAATTCCTCAGCCTGGCGCACCGCACCGGCATGAACCCGCAGACCACGCGCGGCAGCTACGCCGGGGCCATGGGCTGGCCCCAGTTCATGCCCAGCAGCTGGGCCAAATACGCCATCGACTACGACCGAGACGACCGGATCGACCTGTTCAACAGCACGATCGACGTGATCGGGTCCGTGGCCAACTACTTCAAGTCCTTCGGCTGGCTGCCCGGCGTGCCCACCCACTACCCCGTCAGGCTCGCGGGCGAAGCGACCGATCTGGACACCCTGCTCGCGCCCGACATCCTGCCCAGCTTCAGCGTGCCGAGCTTCACGGCCAAGGGCGCCGTGCTCGAAGGTGAGGCGCTCGAACACACCGGCAAACTCGCCCTGGTCGAGCTGCAGAACGGGGCCAATCCGCCCAGCTACGTGGCTGGCACCGACAATTTCTACGCCGTCACCCGCTACAACTGGAGCAGCTACTACGCCCTGGCGGTGATCGAGCTCGGTGAGACGGTGGAGGCCGGGTTGCCCTGGCGCTGATGGGGTGGCCCGGCAGCAGCACGTTCCAACGGCTGGCGCATGAAACAATATTGAAATTGCCGGCTCTGACCAGATGATCTGTCCCCGCCGGCTCGCCCCCCGTACTGCCCCATGAAAAAACGCCTCAAGGCCTGGCTGCCCTCCCCCGACAGCATCCGCAACAACCGCTGGTTGCGCTGGATGGGGCCGACCCTGCACCACCCCCGCCTCTGGCACTTCAGCCGCAAGGGCATTGCCATGGGGCTGGCACTCGGCATCTTCTTCGGGCTCCTGGTACCCGTGGCGCAAATGCCCCTGTCGGCTGCAGCCGCCATCATCCTGCGGGCCAATCTGCCGATGGCGGTGGCCAGCACCCTGGTGACCAACCCGGTGACGTTTGGCCCGGTGTACTACGGGTCCTACCGTGTGGGCAAGGCCGTGCTCGGTGAGCCGCAATTGACCGAGGTCCAGGCCAGCGCCTTGCTGGAGCGGGCCATGAAGACACAGCAGGCCGAAGGGTGGAAGGACCGTCTGGACGGCGCCATGCGGCGCCTGTCCACGGTGGGCAAACCGCTGGTGGTGGGTCTGGCCATCGTGGCCACCCTGAGCGGTCTGGCGGTGTATTTCATCATCAGCGCGATCTGGATCCTGCGCGTGCGCTGGAGCCGTTCGCGCCGCCTGAAGGCCCGTGTCACCCGGCTGAACCCGTCGACCGATCAGCCCTGAGTCCGGCCCGGGTCGTCCGTGTCGGCCCAGGGCCCGATGCGGATGTCCACCGTCATGGTTTCGTCACCCCCCCCGCGGCGCAGGCCCTTGACGGGCAGGCAGGCGGTGTAGTCGGTGGCCGCGGCCAGGCGGATATGGCGTTGATCCGTCGGGCAGCGGTGGGTCACGTCCAGGCTGATCCAGCGGCGGGTCGCTGGATCGAGGCACACGTCGGCCCAGGCGTGGCTGGCGAGGTCGGGTTCGTTGGCGGCGTAGAAATAGCCACTCACGTAGCGCGCCGGCAAGCCGATGCTGCGGCACACCGCCACCATCACGTGTGCCTGGTCCTGGCACACACCGAGTTCCCAGTCAAACGCCTCGAGCGCGGTGGTCTCCACGTCGGTGCGGCCCTTGCGGTACTGCACCTTGTCAGCCACGGCGCTGGCCAGTGCCACGAGATCGGCCACGCCGGGCAGATCGCCGCGCACGCGCGCGGCCATCAGCGCAGGCACCGTTTGCAGCGCCCACATGGCCATGCGCGGGTGCGGCTCGGCCAGGGGTGTGGAGCGCAGGTAGAAGGACGGGTGCGGCAGCGCCGGCGGATCGGTGAACTCGGCCACACCATGCGTCACCACCGTGCCCATGGCCGAGATGCTGTTGTCGCGCAGGTTCTGCTCGGGCCGGGCCACCAGGCTGAAGCTGTGCACACGGTTGCCTTCGGTGTCGGGCTGGCCGTGCAGGGTGCCGGGCGTGCGGATCTCCCAGTACTCCACGGTCTGGCAGGCACTGCTGACCGGCCACAGGTGCAGCGTCTGCACCGTGTAGAGCAGCGGCAGGCTGTAGCGGTAGCGGGTGTTGTGGTGGATGACGAGTTTCATGCGGGCACCCGATACAACCGGGGACCCGCATGGTACCTGTCCACGTCAATGCACCGTTGGAACGAGGAAGTCCTGGCTGATGCGGCCGCCGAGCTCGTTCACGCGGTCGAGGAACTGCGTCAGGAAGGCGTGCAGCCCGTTGGAGAGGATCTCGTCGATCCGGGCGTACTGCAGGTCGGCCTTGAGCTTGCCGGCGCGGCGCAGCGTTTCACCCGAGGCATCGTTGGCCACCACGGCCAGGTTGTTCACCACCTCGTTCATGCTGGCGGCCAGGCTGCGCGGCATGTCGGGGCGCAGGATCAGCAGCTCGGCCACGCGTTCGGGCGTGATCACGTCGCGGTAGACCTTGCGGTAGACCTCGAAGCCGGAGACCGAGCGCAGGATCGCGCTCCAGTGGTAGAAGTCGTACTCCTGATCCTCCTCGCTGGCGGCACCGAAGAAGTCGCTCTGCACCGCGTGGAACTTCACGTCCAGCAGGCGCGCCGTGTTGTCGGCCCGCTCCAGGAACGAACCCATGCGGTAGAAGTGGAACGCCTCGTCCTGCAGCATGGTGCCCACGGCCACGCCGCGCGAGAGGTGCGAGCGGTGCTTGACCCATTCGAAGAAGGCGCCTGGATCGCGCTCGAAATCCTTGGTCTTGAGGTAACCGGCCAGCTTGAGCCAGGTGGCGTTCTGGGTCTCCCAAAGCTCGGTGGTCAGCGCGCCGCGCACGGCCCGGGCGTTTTCCCGGGCTGCGCGCAGGCAGGAACCGATGCTCGACGGATTGGACTCGTCGCGCACCATGAAGTCCATGACGTTGCGCGGCGTGATGTCCTTGCCGTACTTGGCGGTGTAGGTGGGCATCAGCTCGCTGATGACCAGCAGGCCTTCCCAGCCCACCTGCGCCACGGCAGCGGATTGCGGCAGCAACGAGGTCTGGTAGTTGATATCGAGCATGCGCGCGGTGTTTTCGGCGCGCTCGGTGTAGCGGGACATCCAGAACAGATGATCGGCGGTGCGTGAAAGCATGTGTCAGTCCTCAAGTATCCAGGTGTCTTTTGTACCGCCACCCTGTGACGAGTTGACGACCAGCGAGCCTTCTTTCAACGCCACGCGGGTCAGGCCGCCGGGCACCATCTGCACCTCCTTGCCACTCAGCACGAAGGGCCGCAGGTCGATGTGGCGCGGCGCCACGCCACTTTCCACGTAGGTCGGGCAGGTCGACAGGCTCAGCGTGGGTTGTGCGATGTAGCCCCCGGGATGGGCCCTCACCACGGCGCGAAATTCTTCGATCTCGGCTTTGGTGGACGCCGGCCCCACCAGCATGCCGTAGCCGCCGGCACCGTGCACCTCTTTGACCACCAGCTCGGCCATGTTGTCAAGCATGTATTTCAGGTCATCCGGGTTGCGCCCCATGAAGGTCGGTACGTTGTTCAGGATCGGCTTCTGGCCGAGGTAGAACTCGATCATCTTGGGCACGTAGGGGTAGATGGACTTGTCATCAGCGATGCCGGTGCCCACGGCATTGCAGATGGTCACGTTGCCGCTGCGGTACACGCCCAGCAGGCCGGCGCAGCCGAGCGTGGACGAGGGGCGGAACACCAGCGGATCGAGAAAATCGTCGTCCACGCGGCGGTAGATCACGTCCACGCGGCGCGGCCCCTTGGTGGTGCGCATGTAGACGAAGTTGTCCTTGACGAACAGGTCTTGCCCCTCGACCAGCTCCACGCCCATCTGCTGGGCGAGGAAGGCGTGTTCGAAATAGGCGCTGTTGTACATGCCGGGCGTCAGCACCACCACGGTGGGTTCGGCCGTGGTGGCCGGGCTCACCGCACGCAGCGTTTCGAGCAGGAGGTCGGGGTAGTGCGCGACCGGCGCCACACGGTTCTGGCCGAACAGGTCGGGGAAGAGCCGCATCATCATCTTGCGGTCTTCGAGCATGTAGCTCACGCCGCTGGGCACACGCAGGTTGTCCTCGAGCACGTAGTACTCGCCCTCACCTTGAGCGTTGGGCGCACGCACGATGTCCACGCCGGAAATGTGCGAGTACACGCCGCCGGGCACGTCCACGCCCATCATCTCCGGGCGGAACTGCGCGTTCTGGAAGATCTGGTCGGCCGGTACGATGCCGGCCTTGATGATTTCCTGATCGTGGTAGACGTCGTGGATGAAGCGGTTGAGCGCACTCACACGCTGCACCAGGCCTTCTTCCATGCTGCGCCACTCATGGGCAGGAATGATGCGCGGGATCAGGTCGAAGGGGATCAGGCGTTCGGTACCGGAGCCGTCTTCGTCCTTGGCGCCGTACACCGCGAAGGTGATGCCGACACGGCGAAAGATCATCTCCGCCTCTTCCCGGCGAGCGGCCATCACCTCCGGGGGTTGCTGCGCCAGCCAGCGAGCGTAGCTTTCATAGTGCGCCCGCACCTCGGTGGGCGTGGCATTCATTTCGTCAAACATGGGTCGGCTCATGGGCTTTTTTCTCCTGATGACAGCTTAGCAAGGACTGGGCCAGAAACACCACTTGCAGCCCCAAACAGGTGCATCTTTCAGTGCGTGGGTACGGAAGCGTGATCGCCTTCGGGCACCGGCTCCAGCGCCGATTCGGCCGCCGGGCTGGCGTCGCCACGGTGGTGCCAGTACCGGCGCGCCGATTCGCGCTGGCAATGGACGGTGTCGGGCGCGTCGCTGCGCCAGGTGGCGGCACCACATTCGGGTGTCGTCATCCAGCGCATGTCCCGCTGGCGGTAGCGCTCCAGCACGGCGGGCGCGGGATGTTTGAATCGGTTGCGGTAACCCGCCTGCACCAGCACCCATTGCGGCGCCAGCGTGTTGAGCAGCACGGGGCTGCTGGACGTGAGGCTGCCGTGGTGCGGCGCCAGCAGCAGGTTCGCCCTCAGGTCCGGACGCGCCAGCGCCAGCCGGGTCTCCCGATCGGCGTCGAGATCGCCACTCAGCCAGACGCTCTGCCGTGCATGACCCACCCGCAGCACACAGGACATCGCGTTGCTCGACAGGCGCCCGGCGCCGTCGGGTCCGAAGTCTTCGGGGGACGGGTGCAGGATCTCGAAGTCCACCCCGTCCCAGCTCCAGCGCTGGCCGGCGGTGCAGCGCCGGCCCGGGTCGGCATCGAAGGACGACAACCAGCGGGCCTCGGGCCATTCGGTCTGCACCGCTGCGGAACCACCGGCGTGATCGCTGTCGCGGTGGCTCACCACCACCGTGTCGGGTCGCTCGCCCAGGGCGCGCAGCAGCGGCACCACGACACGCTGCCCGGCGTCGCTGGTGGGCGAATAACGCGGCCCGGTGTCGTACAGCAGGCTGTGCCCTGCCGTGCGCACCAGCACCGCGCTGCCCTGCCCCACGTCCAGCGCCATCACATCAAACTCCCCCGGCGCCGGACGCGGCGGCTGCCAACTCAGCACCGGCCACAACAGCACCAGTCCGGCCAGCCGGGTGGCCCAGGGCCAGCGCATCACCAGCAAGGCGCCGCCCAGCACCCCGGCGAGCGCCAGCGGCAAGGGCGGTATGGGCCGGAACACAGCGGCAGAAGGCCATTGCGCGAGCCAGGCCAGCCAGCCGCCCAGTCCCTGCACCGCCAGGGCGGCCAGATCCCAGAAGGCCGGTACCGCCACCCCCAGCATCGCCAGCGGCGTGATGACCAGCGTCACCCACGGGATCGCCAGCAGGTTGGCCACCAGGCTGACGAGCGAAAACTGGCCAAACAGCAACAGCGAGAGTGGCGCCAGGGCCACCGTCACCACCGATTGTTCGCGCAGCATGCCCAGCGCCGCAGCATTGAACCGCCGGGTGCGGGTGGGTGCCTCGTGCCCGGTCAACGGCGCTGCTTCAAAGCGCACTCGCCGCCCCGGGTCGGTCGCAAACAGGATCGCCACGGCCACGAAACTGAGCCAGAAACCGGGCTGCAGCAGCGCCCAGGGATCGAGCAGCAACACCGCGGCCATGGCAACCAGCCAGACCACGGGCCACGGCCATTGACGGGCCAGCAGGCGCAAGCCCACCACAACGGCCAGCATCAGCACGGTGCGCTGCGAGGGCACGCCCCAGCCCGAAAACAGGGCGTACGCCGCCGCCAGCGCCACGCCACCGAATCCGGCGGCCCACGGCACCGGCACCGCCAGCAGGGCTCGCGGCCAGACAAACGCCAGACGGCGCCAGAGGCCACCCACCAGCCAGATCGCAAGCCAGGCGAACATGGTGACGTGCAGACCCGAGATGCTCATGAGGTGGGCCACGCCGGTGGTGCGAAAGAGGTCCCAGTCGGCGCGCTCGATGGCGCTCTGATCGCCCACCACGAGGGCCGCTAGCACACCAGCGCTGCGGGGGTCGGCCACCTGGCCGGTGATGCGCTCGCCGACCGTCTGACGCACCGCCTCCAGCGGGTACCAGCTGCTGCCCCCCAGATACTGCGGGACCGGGTCGCGCGGTCCGTTGCGCACGTAGCCGGTGGCGCCGATGCCGTTTTCCCATAGCCAGCGCTCGCGGTCAAAACCATGCGGGTTGGCGTTGCCGTGCGGACTGCGCAAACGCACGCTGAAACGCCAGCGGTCCCCCGCGCGCCAGTCGGGGCCGGGGGCAGCCCCATCGCCTTTGGACCCCGCCCGACTGAACCAGCCCAGTTGCAGCAACGGGGGCAAGCGCACCGGCCGGCCGTCGCGGGCGGCGGACTCCACCGCCAGCTCGAAACGAGCACCGTCGGCCAGTCGCTGTGGCATCGAGGCGATGCGCCCGGTGACTTCGATGTCAAGGCCCTGCAGGGCCGGGTCGAGCGCCTGCGATGCAAAGTGGGCTGCGCGCAGGCCGGTCAGGCCCGCTCCCGCCCACGCACCGGCCGCCATCGCCAGCACCAGGACCCACGCCGACCGACGCCCACCCGGTGAGCCCCGCCACAGCAGCCAGGCCATCAGCAGCCCACTGGCGAACAGCAGCCCCCCGTACCCCTGCCAAGGCCAGAGCGCGACCTGCTGCAACTGCCAGGCAACCCCGAACACCCACCCGGGCAGCCAGGCCAACGCCAGGCCCGCCATGCTCAGCCCGGTACCCTGGGCCCGCACAGGGCAGCTTTGTCACACAGCCGTGGCGCAAGACTTGCTAGCATGGCAGCAAGCCGCGACGACCCTTTTCTCGTCCGCGGACCCATCGTTTTCTTCCCCCTGTTGAAAGACACCAGCATGGCCATTCATGTTGCCCTGAGCCACATCACCCATTATCGGTACGACCGCCTGGTCAAACTCGGTCCCCAGGTGGTGCGCCTGCGCCCCGCACCGCACAGCCGCACCAAGGTGCTGTCGTACTCGCAGAAGATCGAACCGGCGGGCCACTTCATCAACTGGCAGCAGGACCCGTTCGCCAACTACCAGGCGCGCCTGGTGTTCCCCGAGCCCACCACCGAGTTCAAGGTCACGATCGACCTGGTGGTCGAGATGGCGGTGCACAACCCCTTTGACTTTTTCCTGGAGCCGCGCGCCGAAGAATTCCCGTTCAGCTACGACGCCTCGCAGCTGCAGGAACTCGCGCCCTACCTGGCCACCGCGCCACTCACCGAAGACCTCAAGGCCTACCTCGCCCAGGTGGACCTGAAGAAGCGCCGCACCATCGACTTCCTGGTCGACGTGAACCAGATGCTGCAGCGCGACATCTCGTACACCATCCGCATGGAGCCGGGCGTACAGACACCCGAAGAAACGCTCAAGCTCAAGAGCGGTTCCTGCCGCGACACCGGCTGGCTGCTGGTGCAGATGCTGCGCCACCTGGGCCTGGCCGCGCGCTTCGTCTCGGGCTACCTGATCCAGCTCGCGCCCGATGTGAAAAGCATCGACGGCCCGAGCGGCCCCGAAAAAGACTTCACCGACCTGCACGCCTGGTGCGAGGTCTTCCTGCCCGGCGCCGGCTGGATCGGGCTCGATCCCACCTCCGGCCTGCTGGCCGGTGAAGGCCACATCCCGCTGGCCTGCACGCCGCAGCCGTCCAGCGCGGCGCCGGTGGAAGGCGCCATGGACAAGTGCGAAGTCACCTTCGAGCACCACATGGGCGTGACACGTGTCTACGAATCGCCGCGCGTGACCAAGCCCTACACCGAGGAGCAGTGGGCCAGCATGGTCACGCTGGGCCAGAAGGTCGATGCCGACCTGGTGAAACACGACGTGCGCCTCACCATGGGCGGCGAACCCACCTACGTGGCCGTGACCGACCGCGACGCCGCCGAGTGGAACACCGACGCGCTCGGCCCCACCAAACGTGGCTATGCCACCGAGCTGCTGGGCCGCCTGCGCGAGCAATACGGCCACGGCGGCTTCGTGCACATGGGCCAGGGCAAGTGGTATCCCGGCGAGCAGCTGCCGCGCTGGGCGCTCTCGATCTTCTGGCGCGCCGACGGCCAGCCCTGCTGGAACAACCCGGCCCTGCTGGCCGACGAACGCGATGTGGCGGCATACGACAGCGAAGACGCGCGCCGCTTCACGCAGGCCCTCGCGCGCAAGCTGGGCGTGTCCACACAATTCATCACGCCCGGCTACGAGGACACCTGGTATTTCCTCTGGCGCGAACGCCGCCTGCCGGTGAACGTGGATCCGTTCGACGCCAAGCTCGACGACGAGCTGGAGCGCGCGCGCCTGCGCCGCGTCTTCACGCAGGGGCTGGACGCCACCGTGGGCTACGTGCTGCCGCTGCAGGCCAACGACACCGGACAGCCTTCCAGCAACGGCAAGAGCAGCTACCACCGCGTTTCCGGCACCGTCTGGTCCACCGGCCCGTGGTTCTTCCGCGACGAGCGCATGTACCTCGTGCCCGGCGATTCGCCCATGGGCTACCGCCTGCCGCTGGACTCCCTGCCCTGGGTGTCGGCGGCCGACTACCCCTACCACATCGAGCAGGACCCGCACACCGCGCGCGACCCGCTGCCGCGCGGCGCCACCGTGAAACACCAGGTGTCGCCGCACCAGGTGGGCGGTGGTTTTGCCGAAGGTGGCATGGTGTCCATGCAGGGCATGGACTTTGATGCCCCCGGCCCGGCCATCGACGGCCTGCGTCCTGGCCAGCCCGGCCCGGGCGCCGCGCCCGCGCAGGCGCTGTCGTCCAGGTTCCCGCAGCGCCACGAATCGGCCGCCTGGCTCACGCGCACCGCGCTGGTGGTCGAGTCGCGCGACCCGCACCGCGCCAACGGCCCCAAGGCCGAAAAAGCCGGTGGCGGCAAGACGCAGCACCTCTACGTGTTCATGCCGCCCATGCAGCGCCTCGAAGACTACCTGGATCTGCTCTCCGCGGTGGAAGACACGGCCGAGAAGCTGGGCATGACCATCGTGCTCGAAGGCTACCCGCCGCCGCGCGACCCGCGCCTGAAGATGCTGCAGGTCACGCCCGACCCGGGCGTCATCGAAGTCAACATCCACCCCAGCAGCAGCTGGGACGAACTGGTCGAACGCACCGAGTTCCTGTACGAGGCCGCGCACCAGACGCGCCTGTGCGCCGAGAAGTTCATGACCGATGGCCGCCACACCGGCACCGGCGGTGGCAACCACTTTGTGCTCGGCGGCGCCACGCCGGCCGACTCGCCTTTCCTGCGCCGCCCCGAACTGCTGGGCAGCCTGGTCGCCTACTGGCACAACCACCCGTCGCTCTCCTACCTGTTCAGCGGCATGTTCATCGGCCCGACCAGCCAGGCGCCGCGCGTGGACGAGGCGCGCAACGACCAGCTGTACGAGCTGGAGATCGCACTGCAAGAAATCGCCAAACAAAGCAGCCGCTACGGGCAAGGACCCGCCGCCGGGCCGCCCCAAGGCGGGGCAGCCCCCTCGGGGGGCAGCGGACCTCGCGCAGCGGGGGAGCGTGGGGGCGACAGTTTCATGCCGCCCTGGCTGGTCGACCGCACGCTGCGCAACATCCTGATCGACGTCACCGGCAACACGCACCGCAGCGAGTTCTGCATCGACAAACTGTTCTCACCCGACTCGCCCACCGGCCGCCTGGGCCTGCTGGAGCTGCGCGCGTTCGAGATGCCGCCGCACGCCCGCATGAGCATCGCCCAGCAGCTGCTGCTGCGTGCGCTGGTCTCGCGTTTCTGGCAACAGCCTTTTACGCACAAGCTCACGCGCTGGGGCACCGAGCTGCACGACCGGTTCGTGCTGCCGACCTTCATCCGCATGGACTTCGAAGACGTGCTGGCCGACCTGACCGACTTCGGCTACCCGCTGGACATGGCCTGGTTCGAGCCGCACTTCGAGTTCCGCTTCCCGCTCGTGGGCGAGGTCTCGGCGCGCGGCATCGAGCTCACGCTGCGCAGCGCGCTGGAGCCCTGGCACGTGATGGGCGAAGAAGGCGCGCCCGGCGGCACCGTGCGTTACGTCGATTCGTCGCTGGAGCGCATCGAGGTGCGCGTGAGTGGCTACAACGACAGCCGCTATGTCATCACCTGCAACGGCCGCGCCATTCCGGTGCAGAGCACCGGCACCGTGGGCGAATTCGTCGCGGGCGTGCGCTACAAGGCCTGGAGCCCGCCGTCGGCGCTGCACCCGTCGATTCCCGCGCACGCGCCGCTCACCTTCGACATCGTGGACACCTGGATGCAGCGCTCGCTGGGTGGCTGCCAGTACCACGTGGCCCACCCCGGTGGCCGCAGTTACGACACCTTCCCGATCAACGCCTACGAGGCCGAAAGCCGCCGCATGTCGCGCTTTTTCCAGATGGGCCACACGGCCGGCAAGATGGACGTGGCACCCGCCACGCCGAGCCGCGAGTTCCCGTTCACGCTGGATTTGCGCCATTGACGTGAAGGACGACACGAGGCCTCCTCCGGATCGGGTTTCGCCCCAAGGCCCTGCGAGAGAAGCGAAGGCATACTCGGACCCCGTGAATACAGATGCCTCCGATTCCCTCTTCGACGAGCTCAGCCCGGATTCCCCCGGTGACTGGGCTTTGTCGCTTTCGGTGCCCGCCGACACCGGACACCGGGACGAGTTGCGTGGCGCGCCCGCCCCCGGCGCAGAAAGCGCCGAAGCGCTCAACCCCACCTGGTCGAGTTTCTTTGACCACGTCGGGACCGATGGCCTGGCCGACCTGAACCGCCGCAACGACAACCTGCAGCGCCAGATCCGCGACAACGGCGTCACCTACAACGTCTACGCCGACGCGTCGGGCCAGGAACGCCCCTGGGCGCTCGACCTGTTCCCCATGTTGATCGGCCCCGAGGACTGGGCCTGCATCGAGACCGGCGTGCTGCAGCGCACCCGCCTGCTCAACGCCATGATGGCCGACCTGTACGGCGAACGCGAGCTGCTCAAGCGCGCCCTGCTGCCGGCCGCGCTGGTGCAGGGCCACCCCGGCTACCTGCGCGCCATGCAGGGGGTGCAGCCCGCGGGCGGCACCTGGCTGCACATCGTCGCCTTCGACCTGGCCCACGGCCCCGACGGCCGGTGGTGGGTGGTGGGCCAGCGCACGCAGGCGCCTTCGGGCCTGGGCTATTTGCTGGAAAACCGCATCGCCATCGCGCGCCAGTTCCCCAAGGCCTTTGCCGGCCTGAAGGTGCAGCGCCTGGCCGCCGCCTACCGCGCGCTCATGGACGGCATCAAGTCCATGGCGCCCGAGGGCGAAAACGCCCGCATCGCCCTGCTCACGCCCGGCCCGTACAACGAAACCTATTTCGAACACGCCTACCTGGCGCGTTACCTCGGCCTCACGCTGGTGGAGGGCAGTGACCTCACCGTGCGCGACCAGCGCCTGTACCTGAAGACGCTCAGCGGACTGGAGCCGGTGCACGCGCTGATCAAGCGGCTCGACGACGAGTGGCTCGACCCGCTGGAGCTGCGCTCCGATTCGCGCCTGGGTGTGCCCGGCCTGCTGCAGGTGCTGCGTGCGGGCAACCTGCTGCTGGCCAACGCGCCCGGCTCGGCCCCGCTCGAATCGAGCGCGCTGCTGGGCTTCCTGCCCGCCATCAGCCGCCATCTGCTGGGTGAAGAGCTGGCCCTGCCTTCACTGGCCACTTGGTGGTGCGGCGAAGACGCGGCGCTGCGCGAAGTGCTGCCGCTGCTCAAGGGCAGCGTGATCAAGCCCACCTACCCCAGTTCGGGCCTCGATACCGCCATGGGCCAGAGCCTCAACAAGCGCCAGCTCGACGAATGGGCCGGCCGCATGGTGCGCCACCCCGACGACTACACCGTGCAGGCCTGGCTGCCGCTGTCGCAGACCCCCACCTGGACCGGCGAGCGCCTGCTCCCGCGATCGGCCATGCTGCGGGTGTTTGCGCTCGCCGATGGTCCGCAGTCCTGGCGCATGCTGCCCGGTGGCCTGGTGCGCCTCGCGCCGCGCGGTCAGCTCATCGCCGCCATGCAGCGTGGCGGCAGCAGCGCCGACTGCTGGGTGCTCACCAAGGGCGAGGTCGACCACACCAGCCTGCTGCAGTCTGCCCCCAGCACCATGGCGCTGGCGCACCAGACCCGCCCGGTCACCAGCCGCGCAGCCGAAAACCTGTTCTGGCTCGGCCGCTACACCGAACGCGCCGAGAACAGCATCCGGCTCGCGCAGATCGTGCTCAACCACGTGGGTGGCGAAGAACCCAGCTCGCGCCCGCTCATGGCCTGGCTCTCGGCCACTGCCCACGAAAACTCGCTGGTGCTGCCCGGCGTGCCCGCCGCCGAGCAGTCGACGCGCGTGTTTGCCCGCAGCCTCATGGCCAGCCTCTCGCCCGTGCCCGGCACACCGCTGGCCGAACAGTCGTACAGCGTGGGCTTCAACCTGCGCGCGCTCAAGGCCTCGGCTGCGCAAGTGCGCGAGCGCCTGTCGCAGGAACACTGGAACCTGATCGAACGCACCGAAGCCGGCTTTGCCCGCGACTGCGCCAGCATGGCGGCCGACGCCGAATACGCCACCACCGAGGCCCTGGCCGCGCTGCAGAACGCCAGCGAACTGCTGGCCGCCATCACCGGAGCGCAGACCGACCGCATGGTGCGCGACAACGGCTGGCGCCTGCTGTCGATCGGCCGCCACATCGAACGTCTGATCACCCTGTCGCGGGCGCTCGCGCTCAGCCTGGAACACGGCTGCCTGCACGACCAGGCGGGCTTCGAGGCCGTGGTGGCGCTTTTCGACAGCACCATCACCTTCCACGCCCAGTACCAGCAGCGCCGCGACATGGTCGCGCTGATCGACCTCGTGGTGATGGACCGCGACAACCCGCGCTCGCTCGCCTGGGTCGTGCAGACCCTGCGCTCGCGCCTGGCCAAGCTCTCGCAAAGCGCCACACCACAAGACGCCGAACTGGCCATGGGCCTGCCCGACCCCGACACCTGGGTGCTCGCCGACCTGAGCAACTGGCAGCGCAACCCCGAGGGTGAGCGCCACTGGGACGATCTGGAGACCCTGCTCGGCGACTGTGAAGCCGCCGCGGTTGAGCTTTCCGAAGAAATCACGCGCCTGCATTTCAGCCACGCCGACCGCAAGAACCAAACTTTGGGGGTCTGAGCATGCTCCTGAGAATCCTCCACCGCACCCGCTACCGCTACCGGGGCAGCATCGACATGGCGCAGCACATGGTGCACCTTTCGCCCAGAGCCACGCCCACCCAGCAACTGATCGAGCACACCCTGCGCATCACCCCCGAACCGGCCGCGCGCAGCCAGACCGTCGACGTGTTCGGCAACCTGCGCACCTTCTTCTCCCTGCAGGCGCCCCACGAGACCCTCACCGTGGAAGCCGACAGTCTGGTGCAGACCGAGGCCCCGCAACCACTGCCCGACAACGCTGCCTGGCGGCAACTGCGCTGGGAAGACGTGCGCCGGCATTTCCGCTACCGCGCCCACGCGCCTTACGACCCGGCCAGCGAATTCCTGTTTGCGTCCCCCTACGTACCGCGTGACGATGCCTTCGCCGCCTTTGCGCGCCCCGCTTTCACCGCAGGTCTGCCCGTGCTGGAAGCCACCCGCGCGCTGATGGAGCGCATCCACACCGAACTGACCTACGAAACGGACAGCACCGAGGTCAACACCCCCGCGCTGCAGGCACTGGAACAGGGCAAAGGCGTGTGCCAGGACTTTGCCCACATCATGATCGGTTGCCTGCGCAGCCTGGGCCTGCCCGCGCGTTATGTGAGCGGCTACCTGCTCACCCGGCCACCCGCCGGCAAGCCGCGTCTGATCGGCGTCGACGCCTCCCACGCCTGGGCGTCGATCTACGTGCCGCTGCCCAACGAAGCCCACCCGGATGCGGACCCGGAAGCCCCGCCAGCAGGCGCAACCGAAAACACCGCACCCGAGGGCGCCTGGTTCGACTTCGACCCCACCAACAACCGCTGCGGCTGGGGCAGCCCGGGCGAGGACTACGTGACCCTGGCCACCGGCCGCGACTTCTCCGATGTTTCGCCCATGCGCGGCGTGCTCCAGGGCGGTGCACGGCACAAGCTGGACGTGGCCGTCACGGTGGCGCCGCCAGAGGAAATCGCCGAACTGATGGACACCGACTGATCAGCGGTCCGGGTCGGCTTCAGCCTCTCTCGAACACCGGGTCCACCGGCACCTGCAGCGCGGTGGCGAGCTGGTTGGTCTTGGCCGCCAGGGCGACGATGGACAGCAGCTCGGCGTGCTGCTCGCGCGTCATGCCCTTGGCGGTGGCGGCCGCCGTGTGCGAGTGCACGCAGTAGCTGCAGCCGTTGATGATGGACGCCGTGATGTAGACCAGCTCCTTGGTCAGCGGATCGAGCGTTGACGGCGTGGCCATGATTCGCTTGACCTCGGCCCAGGTCTGCTCCAGCAGCGCCGGATCAAACGCCAGGTAGCGCCACATGTTGTTGATGAAATCCGTCTGGCGCGTGGTGCGGATGTCGTCGAACACGGCTTTCACGCGCGGATCGGCTTCGGGGTTGTCGAGGGGCGCAACGGTGGACATGCGGGGTCTCCTGGGGATGGGCTCAGCGGAATCAACGCGGTTTGGCGGGCTTGGCTGTCTTGGGTGCTTTGGCTTTGCGCTCCGGGCTGATGAGGCCCTGCTCGCGCAGTGCCTTCTTGCGCTCGGCGCGATCAGCGTCGGATTTCAGGCCGGCCTTCATCCAGCGCCCGAACTGTTCAGGCGTTTCCAGCGTGATGCGGCCGATGTGCTGACCGCGGAAGTCCGCGATCACCAGTTCGGCCGCCTTCTGCATGTTGACCTTGCCACCGCCCGCGAGCGCGCCGCGCTGGCGGCCGATGGCTTCGATCAGTTCTTCTTCGTGCGCCTGGGCGTAGGCTTCGGGCGCTCGGCCGAGCTTGTAGCGGGCTTCGAGCAGCGCCGGGTAATCGGCCTTGAGCAGGGCCATCAGCTCGTAGGCCACCTCCTGTTCGTCGTAGGCGTTCTTGCCCACCGCGCCACTGGCGGCGAGGTTGAAGCCGCTCTCGGGCACCACGATGCGCGGCCAGAGCATGCCGGGCGTGTCGTAGAGGTAGAAGTCGTCGGCCAGCGCAATGCGCGATTCGGTGCGCGTGACGCCCGCCTCGTCACCGGTCTTGGCGGCGCGCTTGCCCTTGAGCGTGTTGATCAGCGTGGACTTGCCCACGTTGGGGATGCCGCAGATCAGCACGCGCATGGGTTTGACCATGCCACCGCGCCGGGGCGCGAGTGCGTAGCAGGCATCGATGATGGCGCGCGCCGGAGCGGTGTTGCTCGCGTCCAGCGCAATGGCCTGCGTGTCGGGCTGCGCGTTGTAGTGCGCGAGCCAGAGCGCGGTGCGCGCGGGGTCGGCCATGTCCTGCTTGTTCAGCACCTTGAGCGTGGGCCGGCCGCTGGTGAGCTCGGCCATGAGCGGGTTGGCGCTGCTGCCGGGCAGGCGCGCGTCCAGCATCTCGATCACGACGTCGATTTCTTTCACACGCTCGCCGATCGCCTTGCGCGTGAGGTGCATGTGCCCGGGGAACCACTGGATGCTCATTGTTTGTTCTTTCAGTCAGACCGGGATTGTGCGCTGGGGTGTCTTCCCTATCGGTCCGGCGGGGTGCCGTGCCACAATGATTTTTCATTCCCCACACCCCAAGAGGAGACACATGAGCATCACCGTCAAGATCGATCTGGGTTACGAATTCGACGTCAAGGCCAAGGCCGCCGAGGTGTTCGACCTGCTCTCGGACGTGCCGACCTCGGTCAGCCATTTTCCCAAAGTCGAACAGCTCACCGACCTCGGTGACGGTGTCTACCAATGGGAGATGGAAAAGGTGGGCACGGCGCAGGTCAACATCCAGACCATCTACGCCAGCAAATACGTCAGTGACAAGGCGAAGGGCACGGTGAAGTGGACACCAGTCAAGGGCGTGGGCAATGCGCTGGTCGGTGGCAACTGGAAGATCGTGGACAACAAGAAGTCCACCGGCGTGACGCTGGCCATCCAGGGCGAGATCGAGGTGCCGCTGCCGGGCCTGATGAAGATGGTGGTGGCGCCCATCGTCGAAGGCGAGTTTGAAAAACTGGTCGAGAAGTACATCGACAACCTGATCAAACGTTTCGGCGGCGAAGCCTGAGGTTTGCGCTGGTCTTCCCCACCCGGCGATGTTGTCCAGCGAAACACTGGATAAGTTTGTGCATAACCCAGGGTCAACCGTGTACGGGGTGCGCAAGTGCTTGTGGCCCTAGGCGCTTCTTCAATCTGCCCAGCAAACAGGCACCCGGACAACGGTGGTTATCCACTTGTCCATCAAAATCTTGGACAAGCTTGTGCATAAGTCAGGACAAGCCTTGTACGGTCAAGCTAAGTGCTTGTTTCACAATGGTGTTCTTCAGATTGCCTGTTCAGAAGGCAGTGCCTGCACAAGCCCTGCACCATCCGTTGGCGCGGCATTGCGGTTAGATTTGTGCACATGAGCGCTCCACCTGCACCGACGGCCTTCCGCTTGCACCTGTCCGACACCGGCGAGATCTTCTCCGCACCGGTTGACGCGACGCTGCTGCAGACCCTGCTGCGCGCGGGCGTGGTGTGGCCCGCCTCGTGCCGCAACGGCAGCTGCCGCGCCTGCATCGGCCGGCTGGTGCGGGGCCGTGTGCGCTACGCGATCGAATGGCCGGGCCTGCTGCCGGAAGAAAAGGCGTCCGGCTGCGTGTTGCCCTGCGCTGCTTTCCCGCTGGAGGATCTGGAGCTGAGCGGTCCCGGCGCCTGACGCCGGCGGGTTGGGCCACATAGGCCTTCACCGTGCCGGAGCCCGAGGGTGAGGCAACGTCCACCACCTGCGTGCTGATGCGCGGATCGCCCTGTGGCACCACCTGCGCGACGGCGAAGTCGGGGCTGAGCGCGGCCAGCAGGCCCGCTGCCGTCACGCCGCCGACGGCGAACTTCGCGGCACGGTCCAGAAAGCCGCGGCGATCGATATCACCGTGCACATACGCATCAAACAGGATCAGCAGTTCCTGATCAAAGTCCGCGGTGGTCAGACGTGCCATGGCTGCCTCCTGGCAGGGAAAGCCCGGAGCTTATCGCCCACGTGGCGTTCGCAGAATACGCCTGACCCGGTTGTGGATTTCCAGGGGCAGGCGCAACAACGCCCGCCCAGCGCGTGTGCGTCGGCTCAGGCGGGTGCGATCGCGGACCAGTCGGGATGCCGCCCCAGGCGCGCGGGAGATGTGTATTCCTGCCGGTACACCTCGAACGGCATGGTGTCCGCGGCTTCGATGGCGCGCTGGGCTTCGAACGACAGGGTGGCCATGGCTTCAAACCGTGCCTGCTGTTTGGCGCTCCAGGGCAGTCCCAGCAGGTGGGCATGGGTCTGCTGCGACTGCTCGCGCACAAAACCGACGAAAGAATCGCTGTGTTCCTGCCGGATGGCGGCGAGCACGCGGGCCGATGGCAGCGTCTCGGGTGCGAGCAGCGAGGCTCGGGCCTGCGCCACGGCATCGCGGTGGTCACTGCCACCGTGGGTCGCGTCCAGGGTCGCAGCAATGGGCACCAGCTGATCGATCAGCTCGATGCCCCACTGTTGCAGGCCCACGCTTTCCCCCTTGCGCCACAGACAGAGGCCAGGCTCGCGTCCGCGCGCGGCGGTGAGGTGCTGGTTGTATTTGAGCTCGTGGATTTCGTCCGGTGTGTCGGGCGGGCTGTCGCTGAGCAGGCAGTGCATCAGGAACACGTCGAGAAAGCGCAACGTGGGCGCGCCGATGCCGATGGGCTCGAACGGGTCGAGGTCCATCAGCCGCACCTCGACGTATTCCACGCCGCGTTCGCGCAGCGCGTGCAGCGGGCGTTCGCCGGGGTAGATCACGCGCTTGGGCCGGATCGTGCCGTAGAACTCGTTTTCGATCTGCAGCAGCGTGGTGGCAAGCTGGTTGTAGTCGCCACCCGGGTTGCGGATGCCCACCGCCTCGTAGGCCGGCCAGGGGCGCGTGAGTGCGTCGTGCAGCGAGGCGGCATACCCTTCGAGCCCGTTGTAACTCACATCGAGCGTGGCCTGCGCCTCGCTCTGGTAGCCCAGACGACCCATGCGCAGCGAGGTGCCGTAGGGCATGTGCAGGCTGCCGCTGCTGCCCAGCGGCAGCAGTTCGTGCTGGCGGCCTTCCACAAAGCTGGAACACAGGGCGGGCGAGGCGCCGAACAGCGCGAGCAGCAAAAAGGCGTGCCGGCGGAAGTTGCGGATGAGCGCGAAATAGCCGTCGTTGTCGACGCCCGGCAGCGACCAGTTGTAGTGGATGCCGCTGATCGTCTGCATGCGCCGGCCGTAGCGGTGGCCCAGGCCCATGCGGTACACGCTCTTGGCGCGCCCGACGTTGGACGACCCATAACGCCCCAGCGGAATGGTCTCGTCGGTCGGCAAGCCACAGGGCATGCTGGAAGCCCAGAGCATTTCGTCCCCGGCCGCCTTGAGGCTGCGCACGGTGTACTGGTGCACCTCGGTCAGCTCGGTCAGGCAGCTTTCTACGCTGTCGTGCACCCCCGTGATCAGCTCCAGCTGCGACTCGCTGTAGTCGGTGGTGATGTGCGGGTGCGTGAGCGCGCTGCCCAGCGCCACCGGGTGTGGCGTGAGGGCCAGCTTGCCGTCGGGCTGGGCGCGCAGGCTCTCTTTTTCAAGACCGCGGCGCATGCCACGCAGGCGCTCGGCGCCCAAGTCTTGCAGCCGTTGTTCCAGTGAAATCATACAGGGGGTGGTTTTCGGGTCCGGGGCCGGAACTTAACACGGCTGGGCCAATTCCGCTGGCGGCACGGCCATGGCGTATTCGGGTAAGAAGCGGCGCGCAGCGGGCGCGACCGGCGTGACCACCGCTGGCGGCAGCGCCGTGTTGGCCTGCAACCAGGCATCGATCTGCGGCGGATCGTTGCAGCAGCGCAGCTCGTCGAACGCGGTCTGGGCCTCGGGATAGCGCTTGCGCAGGTGGTTGAGCCACTGCTTCAGGCGCCCGGCGCGGTGGCGGCGCTCGACACGGCCGCTCACCTGCTGCCAGAACACCGCCAGCAGCGGCGCCACCTCGCCCCAGGGCACGCCACCCTGCCCCTTGATGGCCAGCGCGAGACCGGGGTCGCTCACCATGCCACGACCGATCATGAGCGCATCACAGCCGCTCACTTCGCGGCAGCGAAGTGCCTGCTCGACCGTCCAGATCTCGCCGTTGGCGATCACCTGCATCGGCCCCACTGGCAACGATGCGCGCACCTGCGCGATGCGTTCCCAATAGGCGGGTGGCCGGTAGCCATGGGCCTTGGTGCGGGCATGGATCACCAGCTCGTTCGCTCCGGCTTCGGCGATCGCCAGCGCGCAGTCTTCGGCACGGTGATCGTCGTTGAAACCCAGGCGCATCTTGGCCGACACCGGCACATGGGCGGGCACCGCGCGCCGCACCGCGGACACGATGCGGCCGATCAGTTCGGGTTCGTCCAGCAACACCGCGCCGCCGCGGCTCTGGTTCACCGTCTTGGCCGGGCAGCCGAAATTCAGGTCCACCCCGAACGGGCTCAGCCCGGCAAGCCGGGCGGCGTTCTCGGCCAGGCAGGCCGGATCGGAACCCAGCAGCTGCGGCCGCACCGGCACCCCCGATCGCGTGCGCCCGCCATGGAGCAGCTCGGGCACCACGCGCACGAAGGCGCGCTCGGGCAGCAGCGTGTCGGTCACGCGGATGAATTCGCTCACACAGCGGTCGATGCCGCCCGTGCGCGTCAGCACATCGCGCAGCGTCGCGTCGAGCAGGCCTTCCATGGGCGCGAGCAAAAGGGTCATGGGTGCGGGGTGGGCAGCGGACCGGTTGAATCGGTGCGACAAGGCCATCTGTGGGCCATCTGTGCGAGCAGCATTTGATTCTATCGGGACCGACTTGCGGCCGCAGACGCGCGTCCATTACCATCGTTCATCGGGTATTTTTCGCCATCCGGAGTTGTTCATGTCGCCCTTTCTCGCCCTGCCACTGGTGACCAGCCTGCTGGCCGCGACGTCGCTCTGTTTCGCACAGGCGGTCGCGCCCGCAGTGCCCACGCAGCCCTTGCAGCCCTCGGCGCCCGCCGCCGCAGACACGGCCCGCATCGGCACGTTCAAGCAGATCGAAGGCGACACGCGCATGGGCCGCGCGGGCGAACAACGCACGCCCACGCCGGGAGAAGGCGTGAACGTCAATCAACGCCTGAGCACCGGAAAGAACGGCGCGGCCACCATCATCCTCAAGGACGGCACGGTCCTGACCATGGGACCCGACACCACGATGGACCTGAGCCGGTTCCAGTTCGATTCGACCACCCAGCAGGGCAACTTCGTGCTCGACCTGCTCCAGGGTTCCGTGCGCGTGGTCACCGGACTGCTGGCCCGGATCAACCCGGAGCTGTTCAAGATCAACACGCCGACCTCGGTGGTCGGCGTGCGTGGCACCGACTTCATCGTGGAAGCACAGACGGCGCAATGACCCAACCGACGCCCATCCGACAACGCCTTGCTGGCCTTGCCCTGACCGGGATCGTCTTGCTGACGGCTTGCGCGCCCGCCACCCGCGTCACCCTGCTGCCCCAGTCCAGCGGCAAAGCCAGCGCCGTTGAAGTGACCACCAGCCAAGGTACACAGCGCATCGATCAGCCCTATCAGGTGGCCGAGGTCGGTCGCAGCGGCGATCTGAGCCTGGACGTGACCACCGCCGAAGCGGTGCGCAAACGGCACCCCCGGCTGCTGGCGCTGCAGCCCCTGGCACCCGAACGCTTCACACTCGAGTTCGATCCCGGCAGCTCGACGCTGACAGCGGACTCTCTCAGCCGACTGGAGGCCGTGATCCGCAACGCGCAGTCCCGTGCGGGTGGCGAAATCATCGTGACCGGCCACACCGACCGCCAGGGCACGCTCGAAGCCAACGACGCGCTCTCGCTGGAACGTGCCCAGGCGGTGCGCGCGCTGCTGATCGAGCGGGGCTTCAACGCCGAACGGATCGAGGCCGTGGGCCGCGGTGAACGCGAACCCCTGGTGCCCACCGACGACGAAGTGGACGAACCGCGCAACCGGCGCGCCGACATCGAAGTGCGCTGAACCAGGCATGGCCCACGAACCCCGCCTCACCGCCGCGCTGCGCGAACTGCTCGCCTCGCAGCGCATCGCCGCGCTCGGCACGCTCGACGAAACCGGCGCGCCTTTCGTCTCCATGGTGCCTTTTGCCGTGTTGCCGCTGGTCGGCGAACTGGTGATCCACGTCAGCGGCCTGGCCGCGCACACGCGAAACCTGCAGCGCCAGCCGCGTGCCTCGCTCATGGTCTGCCAGGCCGAAGTCGCGGGCGAGCCGGTGCATGCGCTGCCCCGCGTGACGCTGGACGTGAACGCCCTGCCCTGCGAGCCCGGCAGCGCGGCGCACGGGGCCGCGCGCGAGGCCTACCTGGCGCGCTTTCCCGAGGCCGAACCCATGACGGCGCTGGGCGATTTCCGTTTCCTGCGCCTGGTGCCGGGCGGCGCGCGCCAGGTGGCCGGTTTCGGCGCCGCGCGCAGCATCGACGCCGACGAACTGCGCCAGGCGCTTGGCCCCGCACCGTGAGCGACACCGCCACCGCGCAGCCACCCGGCCCGCAAGCCACGCTGGCGGCGGTCCCGGCCGGGTTGCGTGTGCTGTACGCCGACGCAGCCCTGCTGGTGCTGGACAAACCCGCCGGGCTGCTGGCGGTGCCCGGTCGCGGTGAAGACAAGCAGGACTGCCTGAGCGCGCGCGCCCAGGCCGCCTACCCCGACGCGCTGGTGGTGCACAGGCTGGACATGGCCACCTCCGGCCTTGTGGTCATGGGCCGGGGCATCGAAGCCCAGCGCGCCCTCGGCCTGGCGTTCGAGCAACGCCGTGTGCACAAGCGCTACGTGGCGGTGGTCAACGGCCTGCTGGCCAACCCCCAGCCGGACAACGGCTGGAACACGATCGACCTGCCGCTGCTGCTGGACTGGCTCAACCGCCCGCGCAGCGCCGTGAACCATCCACACGGCAAACCCAGCGTGACACACTGGCGCCTCGCCACCGAGCCGGCACCCCTGCCGGGCACCACCCGGCTCGACCTCGAACCCGTCACCGGCCGCTCGCACCAGCTGCGCGTGCACCTGCAGGCCATTGACCACCCCATCGTCGGCGATCCGCTCTACGCGGCGCCCACCGGGGCGGTGGACCGCATGCTGCTGCACGCACAGGCCCTGAGCATCCCGCACCCGGTCACCGGCGCACAGATGCGTTTCGAATCATCCTGTCCTTTCTGAGGCCCTTTGCCATGCACGACCTCTTCATCCTCACCGGCGCCTCACGCGGCATGGGCCTGGCCATGGCCCGACAACTCATCGCACCGGGTCGGGTGCTGCTGTGCCTGTCGCGCCAGTCCAGCGCCGAACTCACCGAACTCGCGAGCCAGCGCGGCGCCACGCTGCTGCAATGGCGCATCGACCTGGCCGACACCGTGGCCGCGGCCGAGCGCCTGCAACACTGGCTGGCGCAACTCGACGCCCCCAGCCTGGCCAGCGCCACGCTGATCAACAACGCCGGCGTGATTCCGGCCATCGGACCGCTGGACGCCTGCCCGCCCGATCAGCTGGCCAATGCGCTGCGCGTCGGGCTCGAAGCCCCCATGCAGCTCACCGCGGCGTTCCTGCGCGCCACCGGCGCCTGGGTCGATGGCGGCTGGCGCGGTCCGCGCAAGGTGCTCAACATCTCGTCTGGCCTGGGCCGTCGCCCCATGGCCGCGCAGGCGCCGTATTGCGCCGCCAAGGCCGGGCTGGACCACTTCACCCGCTGCAGCGCGCTCGACGAAGCGCAGCGCGAACACGGCGCCAGGCTGGTCTCGCTCGCGCCCGGCGTGATCGACACCGACATGCAGGTGCAGCTGCGCGCGGGTGACCCGGCCGCCTTCCCCGACCGGCAGCGCTTCGTGGAACTCCAGCGCCAGGGCCAGCTCTCAAGTCCTCAGGACGCCGCCCGCCAGGTCCTGGCCTGGCTCCAGCGGCCCGACTTTGGAGACCAACCGGTGGCCGACGTGCGGGACTGAATCCGCCAGCGGCCGCCCTGCCGGGAGACCACCATGACCCAGCTTTCTCGCCGCCAGTTCAACCGCTCGCTGTTCACACTGGGTGCCGTATCCGGCGTTCCGATGCTGGCCATGGCGCAGGGCAGTGGCGACTTCTGGGCCCTGCTGCGCCGCGGCGGCTGCGTCGTGCTGATGCGCCATGCGTTGACCGAACCCGGCATCGGCGACCCACCGGGCTTCCGGCTCGACCAGTGCAGCACCCAGCGCAAGCTGAGCGAAGCCGGCCGCGAGCAGGCGCGCCGGGTCGGCGCGGCGTTCACCCGCGAAAGCGTGCCAATCGACGAAGTGCGCTCCAGCGCCTGGTGCCGCTGCACCGAAACCGCCGAACTCGCCTTCGGCCGCCACATGGTCTGGGCGCCGATCAATTCCTTTTTCAACGACGCCACCGGTCCGGCGCAGACCCGTGAGGTGTTGCATGCGGTGCGCGGGCTGGCGGCACCGAAGAACCTCATGCTGGTGACGCACCAGGTCAACATCTCGGCACTCACGGGAGCGTTTCTGTCCATGGGCGAAGTCTTCGTCACCCGGCCCGCTGCCGGCGACCGGCTGCCCGTGCTGGCGCGCCAGGTGTTCTGAACGCTCGCGACGGACTGGTGCGCCCGAGTTGACAGCCGACAAGCCCGGTGTAAGCCTGCCGCGCATACCATGTGGTGTTGATCCGGTGATCACCACCCTCCCGGGGCAGGTCACCATCCATCACACCCCACCACACACAGGAGATGAACATGAGCCGAGAAGTTGTTGTTGTCAGCGCTGCCCGCACCGCCATTGGTACCTATGGCGGCAGCCTCAAGGACACGCCGCCCACCGAGCTGGCGGCACTGGTCGTCAAGGAAACGCTGGCGCGTGCCGGCGTGGACGGCCAGGACGTCGGCCATGTGGTTTTCGGCCACGTGGTCAACACCGAACCCAAGGACATGTACCTCTCCCGCGTCGCCGCGGTCAACGGCGGCTGCGCCGAAGGCACGCCCGCGTTCAACGTCAACCGCCTGTGCGGCTCCGGCCTGCAGGCCATCATTTCGGCCAGCCAGGCGATCATGCTCGGCGACTGCGACATCGCCATCGGTGGCGGCGCCGAGAACATGAGCCGTGGCCCCTACGCCAGCCTCTCGGCCCGCTGGGGCGCACGCATGGGCGACACCAAGATGGTCGACATGGTCGTCGGCGCGCTGCACGACCCCTTCCACACCATCCACATGGGCGTGACCGCCGAAAACGTGGCTGCCCAGTTCGGCATCACGCGCGAGATGCAGGACGCCCTCGCCGTCGAGAGCCACAACCGCGCACAACGCGCCACCGAGGCCGGCTACTTCAAGGACCAGATCGTTCCGGTCATGCTCAAGAGCAAGAAAGGCGAAGTGGCCTACGCCACCGACGAGCATTTCCGCCCCAACTGCAAGCTCGAAGACATGGCCAAGCTCAAGCCCGTGTTCGTGAAGGAAAACGGCACCGTGACCGCCGGCAACGCCTCGGGCATCAACGACGCCGCCGCGGCCGTGGTGCTGATGGAAGCCGGTGCGGCCAAAGCCCGTGGCGCCAAGCCGCTGGCGCGCCTGGTGGCCTACGCCCACACCGGCGTGGACCCCAAGATCATGGGCATCGGCCCGGTGTCGGCCTCGCGCCTGGCGCTGCAGAAAGCCGGCCTCACCGTCAACGACATGGACGTGATCGAAGCCAACGAGGCTTTTGCCGCCCAGGCCTGCGCCGTGAGCAAGGAACTCGGCCTCGACCCGGCCAAGGTCAACCCCAATGGTTCGGGCATTTCGCTCGGCCACCCCATCGGTGCCACCGGCGCGCTGATCACCGTGAAGGCCTTGTACGAACTTCAGCGCATCAACGGTCGCTACGCGCTGGTGACCATGTGCATCGGCGGCGGCCAGGGCATCGCCGCCATCTTCGAGAGGGTGTGATCCATGCGATGGTCAGCGGCCATCGCGGAACTTGAGAAGGGCCTGCTGCAGCGCGACGTGGCGGCCCGCGCGCTGCTGTTGGCGGCGCTCGCGGGCGAGCACGTGCTGCTGCTCGGCCCGCCCGGCACGGCCAAGAGCGAACTCGCGCGCCGTCTGCAGCGCCTGCTGCCCGGCGCGCACTATTTCGAGCGCCTGCTCACCCGCTTCACCGTGCCCGAAGAGCTGTTTGGTCCGCTCTCGCTGCGCGCGCTGGAAGACGACCGCTACGAGCGCCTGACCGAGGGCTACCTGCCGAGCGCCGAAGTGGCGTTTCTCGACGAGGTGTTCAAGGCCAACTCCGCCATCCTCAACACCCTGCTCGGCCTGCTGCACGAGCGCCAGTTCGACAACGGCAGCCAGCGCCTGCCGGTGCCGCTGGTGTGCCTGGTGGGCGCCAGCAACGAACAGCCGCAGGACGACAGCCTGCTCGCGTTCTACGACCGCTTCCTGCTGCGCGTGCCGGTGCAGCCGGTGGACGACGCGCATTTCACCGCCCTGCTGCTGGCAGACGCGACAGCCGCAGGCGACACCCCGGCCGAGGCGTTGATCGACCCGGCCGTGGTGCAGGCCCTGCGCGAGCGCGCGCCGCAAGTCGCCCTGGGTGAAGCCGCGCTGGCGCTGCTGCTGCAGGCCCGGCAGCACGCGAGCCAGACCGCACAGACCGTGTCGGACCGCCGCTGGCGCCAGCTCGTGGCCCTGCTGCAGCTGCAGGCCGCCAGCCGCGGGGCCGGCGAGGTCAGCCCCTGGGACCTCTGGCTGCTGCCCTATGCGCTGGCCGCCGACCCGGCGCAGGTGCCGGCCTGGACCACGCTGTTCCTGCACCGGGTCGCCCAGACCGCGCCGCTGCCCATCGACGGGCTGGAGCGCGCGGTGCAGGCCTTCGAGTCGCAACTCGACACCGAGCGCCGCGCCCCACCCGACGCGCAGGACGACAGCGCGGGCAAGCTGGCGCTGGCGCGTGCCATCACCCGCCCGGGCGAAGAAAGCGAGATGGTGCGTTTCACCAGCGCGCGCGCCCAGCGCCACTACAGCCCCGTGCACATCGCCGCCCGCGTGGCGCAATGCGACGAACTGCTGGAACGGCTGCTGGCGCTGCATGATGAATGGCTGGCGGTGGCGCACGCGGTGCTGGCCGAAGCCCGGTCGCACGACTGGCTGCCCCCGAGCTGGCTGCTGCAGATCGAAGCCGCGCACGCCGAGCGTTGTGGTCAGCTGGCGGGCCTGTGCGCGCAACACCAGTCCACGCGCAACGGTTTTGCAGACCTGCCGGTGGACGCCGAGGCCACCGCCAACGCACCGGCACCGGTGCACTGGGAATCCCCGTGAAGGCGTCGACAGGCTCAGCCCGGGCGGGCGGGCCGGTCGACACCGTGCCCCCAGCCACCGTTCTCCCTGAGCCTGTCGAAGGGCAGAACTTTCCCGACCGGCCCTACCACCACCTGAACGCCCTGCCGCGCGAACTCTGGCGCTGGGCCGTGGTGTGCAGCAGCGGCCCGGCCACGCGCCGCCTGCCCGAACTGGCCCACTGGGTGCGTGCGCTCATGGACGGCGTCCTGCCCGACCCGGCGCACGATTTCGGCGACGCCGCCGCCACGCAGGCGCTGCGCCCGCTGCTGGCCGAGCTGGACCTGCTCACCCTCACGCGCCAGAGCGCACCGCTCACGCGGCAGGTGCTGCAGAGCCTGCTGTGGCACCTGGACAGCCTGATCGACCGCCCGGCCGATGAACCGCGCGCGCAGGCGGTGGCGCGCATGCAGGCCAGCTTCCGCGACAGCTGGGACGTGCAGCGTCAGGGCTGGGACGAGGTGCTGGCGCTGCTGCAGTCGCTGGGCGATCTGGCGCACCTGCGCTGGGACGACCTCGCCGGCCAGCTCAACCGGCGCGAGTGGCAGGAAGCGCGGCGCATCGGCCAGCTGCTGCAGCGCCTGCCGGCGCTGGCCAGTTTCATCGACGGCGTGGGCCGCCGCGACACACACCGGCAACGCCCGCCGGCGCGCACCGCCCGGCCCGATCCGGCGCCCGATGCGCAGGCCGCGCAGCGCCAGGCCGACGAAGAAGAACGACGCCCCGAGCCCACCGCGGTGGACGGGGTGCGCCGCTCGCGCAACCTCGCGCGCATGGCCGGCAGCGAGAGCCTGAACCTGACCCACCCGGTGCTGCACCGGCTCTGGCGCGCGCGCTTCGCCGAAGCCCAGCTGCTGACCTACGACGACCGCGCCCGCGAAACTTCGCGTCGGCCGCTGCCGTTGCCCGAACACCGGCCACACCGGCAGGCGCCCACCCACGCCGGGCACGGCCCGCTGATCATCTGCCTCGACACCTCGGGCTCCATGCGCGGCGCGCCGGAAAGCGTGGCCAAGGCCTGCGTGCTGCAGGCGCTGCGCAGCGCCCACGCCGGCCAGCGCCCCTGCCGGCTGCTGGCCTTCGGCGGCCCGAGCGAGTTGCTGGAGCGCGACCTGACGCTCGACGCCACCGGGCTGGAGCACCTGCTCGACCTGATGGGCCAGAGCTTCGACGGCGGCACCGACGTGCAGACGCCGATCGAGCGAGCCATCGCCCTGGTGCAGACCACCGGCTGGCACGAGGCCGACCTGCTGGTGGTGAGCGACGGCGAGTTCGGCGTCACGCCCGCCACGCTGCAGCAGCTGCGCGAGGCCAAGGAGCGGCTGGCCCTGCGCGCGCACGGCATCCTGATCGGCGACCGCGAGACCATCGGCCTGCTGGAGGTCTGCGACCACCTGTACTGGGTGCGCGAGTGGCGGCGCTACGGCAGCGGCGCCAGCGCCGTGGCCGACGACTTTTCGCCGGTGCACAGCCGCAGCCTGACGGCCCTGTATTTCCCCAACGCAATACGACGGTGAGGCCCCCCTGCGCCGCTGCGCGGCTTCCCCCCGGAGGGGGGACCACGCCCTGTGGCCCGGCGAAGCCGGTTCCACGGCGTGTGCTGGAAAACACGCGACCGTCCGTTCGTCTTGTCCGCGTGCCTGCACTCAGCGAACTTTGGCTTACCCCCCGCCTCCAACCCGTTCTGTCCTTGAAGAGGTGCTGCGATGTGGAAACGACTCTCGGTGATCTGGCTCGCTGTGCGCGGTGACGCGAAACGGCTCTGGTATGCGCTGGGCCATCCCGAATCGCCGGGCTGGCTCAAGGCCGGCGCGGCGGCGCTGGTGCTCTACCTCGTCTCGCCGATCGACTTCATTCCCGACATGCTGCCCGTGATCGGCGTGCTGGACGACCTGGTCATCGTGCCCCTGGCCTTGCGCTGGCTGCTTGCCCGCCTGCCGGCCCACATCCGTGCCTACGCCGAACAGCGCGCCGGTGGTGTGACGCCCACCGCACGCCAGGGCAACCACTGGGCCGACCGCTCCGTGCGCTGAGCCGCGGAGCCGGCGCAGCCGGCCCGCCGGACTGCCTGCGGGGTCACGGGACGACGGGGTCCGGGCGCGCTGACCGCCCGCCTCTGGCCTCCGTGTCCGCACCAGGCGACTGCAAACTGGCCATCAGCCTGCGCAGGTTTGGCACCGCCGCCTGGGCCTTGGCCCCGCTCAACCGCAACAGGTCCAGCTGGGCGGGGTCGACGGGACCGGCACCGTCCAGCAGCACGCCGACGGTGTTGAGTCGGCTGTTTTTCAGCCAGGCGTCAACCTGCGGCTGTTGCCGCCAGCGCTGGGCGTTTTTCAGGGTCACGGCCCACTGGACCAGCCAGTCGGACGGCCGCTCGGGCACCGGCACCGGTTCGCACAAGGCGTTCTGCTCGGCTTCATCGCTCACCGTGTTTTCAACCTGGGCGATCAGGGCCGCGCTGAACAGCGGCCGGCACCAGCTGACCATCAGCAGGTTGATCCGGTCGCCATCGAACACCGGCACCGATGGGGCTGGGTGCAGGGCCGCGGCGCTGCAATCGATGTAGAGCGTGTCCGCGTGGGCGCCGATCACACCCTGCTCCAGCACCAGATGCGAGCGCTCGACCGAGCGCAGCCGGCCGAGCCGCACCACGTCGTGGATGCGCCGCAACTGGGTCATCTCTTCGCGCGAGGCGATGGCGCAACGGAAGGTCGTCGGCTCCACCGCCGGATCCAGGCGCATCAGCACCCCACGCTGCTCCAGGCGCACCCACAGGTCGGGCAGCGAGGCGGCTTCGGCGATCGCCTCGAACTGGTCGATGGTGCGGCGCATGCTCAGCTCGAAGTGCTCCGGCCCCGGCAGCAAGTTGGCGCGGTCCTGCACCCAGGCGTCGCGGGGCATGATCCAGCGGATGCGCGACGCCGGTACCCCGCTGTCCAGCAGCCAGAGACAGGCGTCCATGCCGGTCTTGCCCGATCCGACCACCGTGTAGTGCGCACAGGTCCGCTGAAGCTGCGGCAACTGGCCGGGCGCGATGCAGTCCACGCCGTCGGCCAGCCCGTAGGCGGGCCGGCGCACCGACGGCACCTCGGTGCGGGCGTGGGTGGCGTCGACCCGCTTGCGGCGCACCTTCACCACCTGCTCCGCCCCGGTGGCCAGGCAAACGATGCGGTGCGAGCCATCGTCACCCTGGCGGTATTGATGGCTCGGGAACCAGCGCACCCGACCGGTGGGCAGGAGGCGCTCGCGCATCAGGCGTTCGAAATAGGCCAGCACCTCGGCGCCGGTGGCCCCGCGATCAAAGCCGGACGGGTCCGGCTCCGCCTCGTCCAGCCGGGTCGAAGCAACGCCGTACCAGACCGACGGCTGGTGCAGCCGAACGAACGGGTAGGCATCGTTCCAGTGGCCGCCGGGCAGCGGGTGCGGGTCCACCATCAGCACGGTGGCGTCGGATTGATCGATCAGGGTGTCGACAAAGGCCATCGCCATGGCGCCCGCGCCCACGACGAGGTAGTCGGTCTCGATGGTGTGGTGGTGCATGTCAGCTCCTTTCGTGCAAAAAGTGGTGTACGGGCAGCCGGTTCATCACGGTGCCTCCCGCAGCAGCTGCTCGACCGCCAGCTGGCCGACCTGGCGGCCCAGGGCCTCGCCGGCATCGGTGGAGAAGCGGTAGTGCAGGCCGCCGTGGATGCGGGCCTCGGAGACCTCGCGAACGAAGTCCTCGGTGCTCTTCCATTGCCGCACCGCACCCTTGGCGCTCGGGCTGGTGGTGCCCAGCACCGGCAAGGCGCGGGAACCAAACTCGGCGTCGATCACCGCGCCCACCGCGCTGGCCAGGCTGCTGTGCGCGCTCGGGTACTCGGGGTGCATCGGTGTATCGACAAGCGGCGCCCAGCCGGCCGCGCGTTCGGTTGCCGCGTGGCCGTCGAGGTCGCCATTGCGGATCGCGGTGACGGGGCGCCAGAAGTGGTGGTGGTACTTGGCGTCGATGACACCGATGATGGCGTCGTCCATGGCCTGCGCCACGGCGGCAAACAGACGGGCATTGCGGGCCGGATCGCGTCCGGGTTGTTCGGCGGCCGAGCGCACGACGCCGTGGTAGATCGCCGGCATCGAATAGGTCCAGAAGCGTGCGGCCTCGGTCTGCTCGGCGCTGCGCCGACCACCCGAGCGCTCGCCCAGCGACTTCACCTCGTTGTAGTCGCGTGCCCACTGCTCGCTGCCCAGGGACGGCGGCGGACCGGGACGGAACTGCGCCGCGCCCGCCATCAGCCAGGGCTTGCGCTGCGCCCATTGCGGTACGGCCGGCAAGGCGGTCGGCACATAGACGCCCGCGGTGGCGTGCGGCCGGTAGCTTTCGGCGCCGCCCGCGCCGTCGCCGGCGCGAGCGGCCAGCACGACCGCTGCGGCACGTTCGCCGGTGGCCATGCCGACAGCCTTGGCGGGACCGTCGGCAATGCCCGCCAGCGCCGCCTGGACGGCGGCATCGATCTTCGTCCGCTGGTCCGGCAGCAACTGCGTCAAGGTGGCCTGGTTCGCCACCGCCACCGCGGCGTCAATGGCCGGCTTCGCGGTGGCCAGCCGCGGCGGCAGACCATCGAGCGCCTGGTGCACCGCGGTCTGCACGATAGCCATGACGCGGATCGCCGGCGGCGTGCCGAGCGGCGACCCGGCCACCAGCGCGTTGGCCCGCAGGTTCCAGTCGGTGACGGTGTCGGCGTTCGCCTGCAGCGCTGCCGTCGCGACCAATGAAGCCAGCAGCGCGTGGCGTGAAAGGGGGGTGTTCATGCGGATCTCCAATGGCCAGGTTCATTGTTTGGTGATGACGACTTCGAGGTATTCGCTGGGCACGACCAGCGACTGCGGACCCGCCACGTTCAGCTCGTCCAGCAACGCGGTGATCGCGCGTTCGAGCGACTGCGCACCCTGGGCATCGAGCGCGGCAAAGGCCTTGTGCGTGGGGCCGTAGAGTTCGCGGAACACCTGCACCCAGTGCGCCGCCGAGTGGTAGCGGAAGTTGAAGTGGCGGTGCTCGCAACGGATCTGCGCCGCGTGTGAGCCGAACAGCTCGACGATGTGCGATTCGGTGCCCCAGAGCAGCGGCGAAGCCACCCCGGCCGGTGGCGGCACGTGGGCGCCGATGAGCCTGAACAGGCGGCCGATGAACCCGCCCGGGGTCCAGTTCGCCAGGCCGATGCGGCCACCGCTGCGCAACACGCGCAGCATCTCGCTGGCGGAGCGCTGGTGCTCGGGCGTGAACATCACGCCAAAGGTGGAGAGCACGGCATCGAAGCTGGCGTCGGCGAACGGCAGGGCCTCGGCGTCGGCGTGCTGAAACTGGATCGCCAGGCCCTCGGCGCGCGCACGGTCGTGGCCTTTGGCCAGCAGCGCCTGCACGTAGTCGGTCGAGGTGACGCTGGCGTGGCGCCGCGCGGCGGCCAGCGAGGCGTTGCCGTTGCCGGCGGCCACGTCGAGCACGCGCTCGCCAGCGCGCACGTCGACCGCTTCGGCGAGCGTTTCGCCGACGATCTGCAAGGTGGTGCCGATGACAGCGTAGTCGCCACTGGCCCAGGTGGCTTGCTGGCGCTGCTTGATGGCGGCGTAGTCGGGGGCGGGTTTTTCAAGAACGGTGTTCATGGGGTGGTCTCCTGAGGAAGTTGGTGGGGGTCGGCGCGGGCTTGCGGCGACGGGCCCATTCTTCGGGCAGTGGGGCATTGACGCTTTCCCGGACGTCCTTCAGACTTGTCTGTTCGTCCGTGATTGCGTCTGGCCTCCCGCGGCCCTGGCCGGGAATCCGCCGCGCTTGATCGCGACGCCAGACGTGGAGGTTCCCGCCATGAACCACGACCCCTTGTCCGACGTGCTGCGCAGCGTGCGCCTGCGCGGTTCGGTCTTTTATTACGTGAGCTTTGGCGACGAGTGGGCAGCGGAAACCCCCGCCTCACCCGATCTGGCGCGCGCCCTGATTCCGGGTGCCGAGCACGTGCTGGCCTACCACCTGCTCGCCCGGGGCAACGGCTGGGCCGCCACCGACGGCGAGCCGCCGGTGCGGCTGGCACAGGGCGACATCGTGATGTTTCCGCGCGGCGACGGACACGTCATTTCCAGCGCACCCGGCATGCATGCGCAGGAAGACCACAGCGACTGGCGCTTCACCACCCGCAACGACCCCAAACCCATCGCGGTGGCCTACCACCGCGGCGTGTTGCGCCCGGGCGCCGCGATTCCTGCCGAGGAGGCGACATCGGTGGTCGTCTGCGGCTTCATCGCCTGCGACCTGCTGCCCTTCAACCCCCTGATCTCGTCCCTGCCCCGCCTGCTGCATCTGGCGTCCGGCGGCCTGGGGTCGTGGGTGGCGCAGTTGCTGGACCAGGCGGTGTCGGAGTCGCGCGAGAGCCGCGCCGGCAGCGCCGCCGTGCTCGAACGGGTCGGCGAAATGGTCTTTGTCGACGCGGCCCGGCGCCACCTGGAGTCCTTGCCCAGCGACGCCTCGGGCTGGTTCGCCGCGCTGCGTGATCGCCATGTGGGGCGTGCGATCCACCTCATGCACGAGAAGCCGGCCCATCCCTGGACGATCGACGAACTGGGGCGCGAGGCCGGGCTGTCGCGTTCGGCCCTGCACGAACGATTCGTCGAACTCGCCGGCCAGCCACCGATGCAATACCTCACCAGCTGGCGCATGCAGCTGGGCGCCGGCCTGCTGCGCAACAGCGACAGCAAGGTCGCAACGATCGCGCAGGAGGTGGGTTACGACTCGGAAGCGTCGTTCTCCCGCGCGTTCAAACGCAGCGTGGGACAGCCGCCCGCGGCGTGGCGGCGCAAGCAGCGTGTGGGGGCCTGACGCAGCGCGGTATCAATCGCCCTGAAAGCCGCCCGAACGGTAGGTCAGCACCAGCGTGTCTCGCCAGCCCAGCTCGCCACCCACCAGCGGCTGGATCGGCGTGGTTTCATGGATCACACGCGCATCGTCCAGCAGCAGCAGCGACCAGGGCTCGGTCAGTGTGAAGCGCTGGCCGCTGGGGCCGTCGGCCTCGAACACGCGACTCTCGCCGCCCTTGATGCGGTGGCGCCCGAGCATGAAAACCGCCACCAGATCGACGCCGTCGCGGTGTGCGCCTTCGGGCGTGGGGCGGCCGATGCCGTCGGTGGTGTCGATGCGGAAGGGGTGCGCCTCGACAAACCAGGGCTGGCTGCCGCGCAAGGCCGAGACTGCCTCGCCCACCCGCGCCAGCAGGCGGTTCCACACCGGCAGCGCGACCTGCTCGGGCTGCATGGGCTCGAACCAGCGCTGCATGCCGCCGTGCAGGGCGTTGTATTCCAGCGGCTGCCAGTGGGCGCGGTGCGGCGCCTGATGCACCGCCTGGCCATCGACCACGAAGCAGCTGTGGCGGCGGCTTCGGTAGCGCCCACCGTCTTTCAGGTAGGCATCGGGCGGCAGGTGATCCCAGCCGGCGTGCAGCGCATCGAGTTCGGCCACGTCGGCCGGCAGCCAATGCCGCACATCCGCGGCAGAAATCAACGCAAAACCGTGCAAACGCAGGGCGGCATCCACCCCGTCAAGGGGCACACAAGGTGGCAAGAAAGCACTGGTGGTCATGGCGGGGCAGTGTAACTGCCGGCTGTGCCCGCGGCCGCATCCGGGTTCACCCGCAGTGGCACCCTGAGGAGTTTCTGCGCTGGATCAAAACGTGGCCGTGGGCGGGCTGTCAAGCTGAGCACGAAGCCAAGGAGGTTGTTATGAACACTGTTGAATGGTCCGATGCCCTGCAGCTGGACTACGAGCCCATGGATGCCGTACACCGCGAATTTGTGGACCTGCTGGCGCTGGCACAAAACGCACCCGACGCCACCCTGCCACTGGCCTGGGCCGCTGTCGTGGATCACACCGCGGAACATTTCGCCCGGGAAGACGAGTGGATGCGAAAAACCCGGTTTTCCGCCGCCGAGAACCACATCATCCAGCACCGGGTGGTGCTCCATGTGCTGCGGGAAGGCTTGGCGCTGGCGCGCGCCGGTCAGATGGATGCGGTCCGTGAAATGGCCGGTGAGCTGGCGGTCTGGTTTGCCAAACACACCCAGTCACTGGACGCGGCCCTGGCGCTGCACATGCGCCGCGAACCTGCTGGCGGTGGTGCGTCCAGGCGCGCAAGCGGGGGCAACCCGACGGTCCATGCGCACCTGTAGCAGGCCCCTCTGGAGCGACCCGGGCGAGGCAAAGGAGACAAGGCCCCGAACAACCCCAACGGGGATGGGGTAAACCATGTAAGCACAATATTCGGCCTTGTTTATATTGTTTCCCTAAAGGAGACAATCATGGCCGAAGCCATTCAAGCAAGCGCTGTCGAGGGCGAGAACCTGACGCGCGAAACCCCGGACGGTGATCAGCGCCCCAGAGACGCTGAGCGCGGGCCTTCGGTGTTCTCGCTCCAGCTCGCCACCCTGCGCCCGTCCGACCCGATTCGCTGGCTCCAGCTGGGCTGGCAGGACTTCCAGCGCTGCCCGCGCATCGGCCTGTTCTACGGTCTGTGTTTCTTCTCCATGGGCCACGCGCTGCTGGCGGTGTTCCAGAATGCCCCCGCCTATGTGCTGGCGCTGAGTGCGGGCTTCCTGCTGATGGGGCCGTTTCTCTGCCTGGGTCTTTACGACGCCAGCAAGGCCATGCAGACCCACGACCACCGGCCTTCGCTGCGTGCGTCCCTGCAGGCCTGGCAGCCCACCAAGGGCACGATGGGCATCTTTGCCGGCGTGCTGCTGATCCTGGAACTGCTCTGGGGCCGGGCTTCGCTGGTGGTGTTTGCCGTCACCTTCAACACCATGCCCTCGACCGAGAAGTTGCTGCCGCAGCTGGTCAACCCCGAGAACATCGGCTTCCTGATCACCTACACCATCGTCGGCGGGTTCTTCGCCGGCCTGATCTTCATCACCAGCGTGATCTCGATCCCGATGATCATGGACCGCAAGACCGACGCCGTCTCGGCCGGCCTCACCAGCATCCGCGCCTGCCTGCAGAATCCGGGCGTGATGCTGATCTGGGGCGCAATCATCACGCTGCTGATCGGCCTGGCCATGTTGCCGGTGTTCCTCGGCCTGCTGGTCATCGGCCCGGTGATCGGGCACGCCACATGGCACGCCTACCGCAACATCGTGCCGATGCAGACCGAAGGCAGCGCCTGATCTCAGCCTCTCAGGCGTTGACGTTCACCACCAGGCGCCCGCGCACCTGGCCCGCCAGGATCTCGCTGGCCGCGCCAATCGCTGCCTCCAGACCGATTTCGCGCGTGATCGACGCGAGCTTGCTGCGGTCCAGGCCAGTGGCCAGTTGTGCCCACGCGGCCTCGCGCCGGGCCAGCGGCGCCATCACGCTGTCGATGCCGTAGAGCGTCACGCCGCGCAGGATGAACGGCGCCACCGACGCCGGCAGGTCCATGCCCTGCGCCAGACCGCAGGCCGCCACCGCGCCGCCGTAGCGCGTGCTGGCACAGGCGTTCGCCAGCGTGTGGCTGCCCACCGAATCGACCACGCCGATCCAGCGTTCCTTCTGCAGCGGCTTGCCCGCGGCGCCCAGCGTGCTGCGGTCGATGACCTCGGCCGCACCGAGGGACTTGAGAAAATCCGCCTCGCCCAGCCGGCCGGTGGACGCCACCACCGTGTGGCCCAGGCCCGCGAGCAGCGCGATGGCGATGCTGCCCACACCGCCGTTGGCGCCGGTCACGAGCACCTCGCCGCTGCCGGGTTTCACGCCCGCCTCGGCCCAGTGCCGCTGCAGCGCCATCACGCACAACATGGCGGTGTAGCCCGCGGTGCCGATGGCCATGGCGTCGCGCGCATCCAGACCTTCGGGCAGGGCCACGAGCCAGTCGCCCTTGACCCGTGCCATCTGCGCCAGGCCGCCCCAGTGCGACTCACCGACGCCGAAGCCGTTGAGGATGACGCGGTCGCCCGCCTTCCAGCGCGGGTGTTCGCTGGCCGTCACGGTGCCCGCGAAATCGATGCCCGGCACCAGGGGAAAGCTGCGTACCACGGGCGACTTGCCCGTGATGGCCAGGCCGTCCTTGTAATTGAGGGTGGACCAGTCCACCCGCACTGTCACGTCGCCGCTGGCGGGCAGTTGCGCCTCGTCGAGTTCGGTGAGCGCGCAGCGGTAGCCGGCGTCATCGGTCTTGTTGATCAGCAGGGCTTTGAACATGGGAGTCTCCTTGTGAAGCGGGCGCGGTTTCGCGCCAGAGGCGGGCCAGCAGCCACCAGCCGGCCAGGGTATTGAGCAAGGCGAACAGGGTCAGCAGACCCCGCATCGCGCCGGTGGGCTGGATCACCATCAAAGCCGATGTCATGGCAGAAGACATCAGATTGAGCACGATCACCAGCCAGAAAAGGGGCATTCGCGGCTGCCAGAGCCGGCGCAGCGGGGAGAGGGTGTTGGTCATTCAGACGATTGTGCCGGGAGGCGCGTGCCCCCAGGTGCCACAAGCCCTTCAGGCCGCGGGTTCCTGCTCCTGCAGCAATCGCCACATCACCTTGCCGCTGCCACTCTTGGGCAGGGCCTCGACAAACTGCACCACACGCGGGCATTTGTAGACCGCCATGTTCTCGCGGCACCATTCCAGGATGTCCTGTTCGCTGGTCTGGCCGCGCGCGCTGTCGCGCAGCACCACCACGGCCTTCACGCTTTCGCCGCGGTAGTCGTCGCGCGTAGCGATCACGCAGGCTTCGGCGATCGCCGGGTGGCGGAACATCAGCGCCTCGACCTCGGCCGGCCAGACCTTGAAGCCGCTGGCGTTGATCATGCGCTTCAAGCGGTCGGTGATGAAGAAATAACCGTCTTCGTCCACCTTGCCGAGGTCGCCGGATCGGAAGTATTTGTCGCCATTGAAATCGATGAAGGCCGCCTCGGTGGCGTCGGGACGCTTCCAGTAGCCCGCGAACACCGACGGCCCGCGGATGATGATTTCACCCGCCTCGCCCACCGGCATTTCCTGCAGCGTCTCCGGGTCCACCACGCGCGCATCGGTGCTCAGGAACGGGATGCCCAGGCACTGCTGCTTGGGCGCATCGGGCGGGTTGTTGTGCGACGGCGCGGCGGTTTCGGTCAGGCCATAGCCCTCGGCGTAGCGCAGGCCGAACTGGTCAAACAGGCGCTGTGCCACGGCCTGCGGCATCGCCGCGCCGCCGCCGCCGATGAAGACCAGGCTGGAAAGGTCGTACTGGTCGAAGCGCGGGCTGGCCAGCAGGTCGATCACCATGGTGGGAATGTTGCTCCAGTGCGTGACGCGCCAGGCCGAGATCTGGCGCCCGGCAAGTTCGCGGTCCCAGCGCGGCATGATGACCAGCGTGGCCCCGGTGTACAGCCCTGAGTGCATGCCCACCACCATGCCGGTGATGTGGAACATGGGCACCACCACCAGCGACACGTTTTCCGGTGTGCCGCCGGTCCACAGGCTGCAGGCCACGGCGTTGTGCATGATGCTGGCGTGGGTGTGCATGCAGCCCTTGGGCAGGCCGGTGGTGCCGCTGGTGTAGGGCAGCACGCACAGGTCTGTTGGCTGGCGGTCGTGTGCTGGCGCGGTGTGTGTGCTGGCCAGGGCATCGGCCCAGTCGGCCACGCTGCCGCCCGGCAAAGCCGGCAGCGGGTGGCGCTTCGCCAGCCAGTCGGCCCACGCGGGCGGGATGTCGGCCTGCGGGCCGATGGCGTCGTGGTAGTGCGCCACCAACAGGTGCGACAGGCGCTGCGCTTCGGGCAGACCGGCGTTCGCCTTGAGCAGGTCGCCCGCGAGGTCGGCCGCGCAGACCGCGACCTTCACGTCGGGATCGGTGATGTAGTGCTTGAGCTCCTCGGCCCGGTTCATCGGGTTCACCGGCACCACCACCGCGTTGGCCCGCAGGATGGCGTAGTGCGCCACGATCCACTGCGGACAGTTCTGCATCAGCAGCACGACGCGGTCACCGGCGCGCACGCCCTGCGCATGCAGGTGGCCCGCCAGCCGCTCGGCCTGCGCCAGCAGTTCGCGGTAGCTGAGCTGCTGATCGAAGAACACCAGCGCCGGCTTGTCCGGGTAACGCTGTGCGCTCACCACCAGGTTGTGCCAGAGCGAGGTCACGGGCGGACTGATGCGGTGCGGCAGGCGCTTCGGCCAGAAGCGGTGGTGGGGGCGCGGCTGAACTTGCTCGACCATCGGCGTGGCGTCTGCAGGGCTCATCGGTTTGTCTCCTGGTGCTTTTTTTTCCAGTGCGAGCATACGGGGCCGCGCTGCAAAAAGACAAGCAGCCATGTCGCGCCTGGGACCGCCGGGACACGATGTGGGTGGCACGGAACGTGCTGGTACCAAAGCACGGGTTTTGGCGTGGGACGGAGGTGATACCGTGATACCTTTTACGCATAGTTTTCCCACGTAAACCCCGATGCCATGGCTCCTGCAGCGGTAATACAGTCCTTCTGCGGGCCAGGTATGCCTCCTTGTGGTGCACATTGCCCGAGTCATCAACATTTAGACCAGAACGGAGTTACCGATGAAATTGAATGCCCTGAAATTGACCGTGGTGGGAATGGGCGCAGCGGCTGCCCTGATGAGCCTGCCCGCTCACGCTGGCAAGACGGTGGACGCCATCAAGGCGCGCGGCCAGCTGGTCTGCGGTGTCAACGTCGGCCTGGCGGGCTTCTCCGCCGCCGACAGCAACGGCAACTGGACGGGTCTGGACGTGGACTACTGCAAGGCCGTGGCCGCCGCCCTGCTGGGTGATCCCGCCAAAGTCAAGTGGGTGCCGCTCACGGCCCAGCAACGTTTCACCGCGCTGCAGTCCGGCGAGGTGGACATCCTCTCACGCAACACCACCAACACCCTCTCGCGAGATGCATCGCTGGGCCTGCACTTCGTCGGCGTGAACTACTACGACGGCCAGGGCTTCCTGGTCAACAAAGGCAAGATCACCAGCGCCAAGCAGCTCAAGGGCGCCACGGTCTGCGTGCAGTCCGGCACCACGACCGAGAAGAACCTGACCGACTTCTCGCGCGCCAACAAGCTCAACCTCAAGGCCGTGGTGTTCGAGAAGCTGGAAGCCTCCACCGGCGCCTACTTCGCCGGCCGCTGCCAGGCCTACACCACCGACGCCTCGGGCCTGGCCTCGATCCGGGCCAAAGAAGCCAAGGTGCCGGCCGACCACGTGATCCTGCCCGACCTGATCTCCAAAGAGCCGCTGGGCCCGATGATCCGCCGCGGCGATGACGACTTCTTCGCTGTCACCAAATGGGTGCTCAACGGCCTGATCGAAGCCGAGGAGTACGGCATCACCCAGGCCAATGTGGACGAGATGAAGAAGAGCACCGATCCGCAAGTGGGCCGCATGCTGGGTTCCACCGAAGACCTCGGCAAGCACCTCGGCCTGGACAAGGAATGGCTGGCCCGCTCGATCAAGGCCGTGGGCAACTACGGTGAGAGCTTCGAGCGCAACGTCGGCCCCAAGACCGCCATCAACCTGCCGCGCGGCAAGAACAACCTCTGGAGCGCAGGCGGCTTCATGTACGCAGCCCCGCTGCGCTGATCCAGCTCCACCGGCACTTGGCCGTCGCAGGCACAAGTGTTCTATGAACTCCGTTTCGTAGGGCACTTGTGCCATTTTTTTAGCCCTTTCCTTCCTGGGAAACGACTCCATGTCCAACCAGTCCATGATTGAAGCTCGGCCGCTACCCGCCAAAAAAAGACGCTCGATTTCGTGGAACAGCCGCGAAGGCCGCAGCGTCATCTACCAGGTGGTGGCCATCGCCTCGGTGGCCACCCTCATCTGGCTGCTCGTGCGCAACACGCTGCGCAACATGCGCGAGCGCGGCATCCAGAGCGGTTACGACTTCATGGGCCAGCCCTTCGGTTTCGACGTCAGCGAAACCATGATCCCGTACGACGTGATGAGCACGTACTGGACGGCCTTCTCCATCGGCATGCTCAACACGCTCAAGGTTGCCCTGATCGGCATCGTGCTGGCCACGATCCTCGGCACGCTGATCGGCGTGGGGCGTTTTTCGCCCAACCTGCTGCTGCGCAAGATCTGCTACGGCTATGTCGAGTTCTTCCGCAACGTGCCGATCTACCTGCAGTTGCTGATCTGGTACATCGTCTTCACCGAAATCCTGCCCAGCTTCGAAGAAGCCTGGCAAGTCGGCCACTTCTACCTGAGCAAGGGCGGTTTCTCCTTCCCCTGGCCGATCTGGAAACTGGGGCAGACGCTCGCGCTCATCGGACTGCTGCTGGGCGCGGTGGGCTCCTGGCTGTATGCCCGCAAGGCCAGCAAACACTTTGACCTGACGGGTCAGCAGAAACCGGTGGTGCTGGTGTCGCTGGCACTGATCGTCGGCCTGGCGGTGCTGGGCTGGCTGGCCGGGGGTGCTCCCACCGGCTGGAGCCTGCCGGAGAAGGGCAATTTCCAGATCGAGGAAGGCGCCGCATTCAGCCCCGAGTTCCTCGCCCTGCTGCTGGGTCTGGTGCTCTACACCGCGTCGTTCATCGCCGAGATCGTGCGCTCGGGCATCGCTTCGGTCTCGCTGGGGCAGCACGAAGCCGCGGCCTCGCTCGGCCTGGGCAAGCGCCAGGCCATGCGCCTGGTCGTTCTGCCGCAGGCGCTGCGCGTGATCATCCCGCCGCTGACCAGCCAGTACCTGAACCTGACCAAGAACTCGTCGCTGGCCGTGGCCATCGGCTACCCCGATCTGGTCTCCATCGCCAACACCACGCTGAACCAGACCGGTCGCGCCATCGAAGCCCTCTCGATCGTGATGCTGGTCTACCTCACGCTGTCCCTCATCACCTCGGCGCTGATGAACTGGTTCAACGCCAGCGCAGCCATCCAGGAAAGGTAATGATGAAACACCCCCGCAGCGCTTCGCGCTACCCCCTCAAGGGGGCGACACCAGCCGTCCGGCAAAGCCGGCCCGGCGGTGCCTCCCGGCTGGACCGTTTCACGCGATTCGGATCGCACTCCGGCTTGTTGGAGAACTGATATGCAGCAAACCTATCAACCCGTCGACGCACGCCCGATGCCGGGCCTGAGCACGGGCGTCGTCGCCTGGCTCAAGACCAACCTGTTTTCCAGTCTGAGCAACAGCATCAAGACCCTGGTGGTCCTGGGCATTGGCTTGTGGGCGCTGTACGGCGCCATGGGCTGGACCGTGACCAACGCCGTCTTCGGCGCCAACCTCGAAGCCTGCAACAGCGTGCGCGGCATCGGCGCCTGCTGGGGCGTGGTGACCGAAAAAGGCCGCCTGATCGTCATGGGCCGCTACCCCGACACCGAACACTGGCGCCCGGTGATCGCCACCGCGCTGATGCTCGCCGTGGTCGGCATCAGCTGCATGCCCCGTTTCTGGAACAAGGCCTTGCCCCTGATCTGGGCGGCGATGCTGGTGGTCTATTTCATCCTCATGAAAGGTGGCGTGCTCGGCCTGACGCCGGTGGACACCGACCAGTGGGGCGGCCTGCCGCTGACCGTGATGCTGACCGTGGTGTCGATGACGATGGCCTTCCCGCTCTCGATCTTCGTGGCGCTGGGGCGGCGCTCCAACATGCCGGCCATCAAGACGCTGTGCACGCTCTACGTGGAGCTGATCCGCGGCGTGCCGCTGATCACGGTGCTGTTCATGGCCTCGTTCATGCTGCCCCTGTTCATGCCCGATGGCGTGAGCATCGACGTGTTGATCCGTGTCGTGGTGGGCATCACGCTGTTCTCGGCCGCCTACATGGCCGAGGTGGTGCGCGGTGGCCTGCAGGCCCTGCCCAAGGGCCAGACCGAGGCCGCGGCCACGCTGGGCCTGAGCTACTGGCAGACGCAGCGCAAGATCGTGCTGCCGCAGGCACTGTCCATGGTGGTGCCTTCGCTCATGAACACCTTCATCGGCATGTTCAAGGACACCTCGCTGGTCACCATCGTCTCGCTCTACGAACTGACCGGCGCGCTGGCCCTGGCGCTCAACGCCGACGCCGACTGGCGCCCGTTCAAGCTCGAAGCCTATTTCTTCATCACGCTGATCTATTTCGTGTTCTGTTTTGCCATGTCGCGCTACAGCCTGTGGGTCGAAAAACGCACCGCTGTCAGCAAAGTCCGCTGAGCACAGAACAACCCAAAATCAGAAAGCCTCTCATGTCCCCACAAGAAGCCCCCATCATCCAGTTCGACAACGTCAACAAGTGGTACGCCAGCAATGGCTACCACGTGCTGCGCGACGTCAACCTCAGTTTCGCCAAGGGCGAAAAAGTCGTGATCTGCGGCCCCTCGGGCTCCGGCAAATCGACGCTGATCCGCTGCATCAACGCGCTGGAGGAATACCAGCAGGGCAAGCTCACGGTGGACGGCACCGTGATCGGTGACGAACTCAAGGGCATCGACAAGGTGCGCCGCGAAGTCGGCATGGTGTTCCAGCAGTTCAACCTGTTCCCGCACCTCACCGTGCTGGAAAACCTGATCCTGTCACCCACCTGGGTGGCCAAGCTGCCGCGCAACGTGGCGATCGAAAAGGCCATGGTGCAGCTGGAGCGCGTGCGCATCGCCGAACACGCCAACAAATACCCGCTGCAGCTCTCCGGCGGCCAGCAGCAGCGCGTGGCCATTGCGCGCGCGCTGTGCCTCACGCCCAAGATCATGCTGTTTGACGAGCCGACCTCGGCGCTCGACCCGGAAATGATCAAGGAAGTGCTGGACGTGATGATCGGCCTGGCCGACCAGGGCATGACCATGTTGTGCGTGACGCACGAGATGGGTTTTGCCAAGGCCGTGGCCGACCGCGTGATCTTCATGGACCAGGGCCAGGTGGTCGAGCAGAACACCCCGGAAGAGTTCTTCAACAACCCGCAGACCGACCGCAGCAAGGACTTCCTGTCCAAGATCCTGGGGCACTGACGCGCGCTGCCCCGGAACCTTGGACTACAAACGGCGGGGCAGTGCGGCCTCGTCGGCTATTGCTTCGTTGCGCGTTCTTCGTCGTTGCCGCCCGCACTGTCGCTGAGGCTGCCGCCGACCGGGATGTCCACACCGGTCTGGTTGTAGGCGCTGTTCTCGTAAGACCAGACCGGACCCATTCCCTTCCCGTTCGCCACCGGGTTGCCGATCTCATCGCGCGGGGATTGGGCACGCACCTGTTTGCCGGTGTCGTAGGCCAGCAGTTGCAGGTCGCCGCCAGCGGAGAGCCGGGCGTTGCCCCCGGCTTAGATGCCGCCGCCGACAAAGACCATGTCGCCCCTGGCTTTCATGGTGAGGTTCTGGCGCGCGGCGATCTGGCCCAGGATGCTGGTGATGCCGCCCGGCAGATCGATGTTCTGCCCCTGCATCTGACGCAGCACGATGGTGATGCTATTGATCATCCGGCCCGATGAAGTAGAAACCGTTCGTTCTGAGCCTGTCGAAGGGCTTCGACGGGCTCAGAACGAACGGAAGTCAAGACTTCACCGGGCCGTACCTGTCAATAGATCAAAACTGAGGCACTTTAGGTGGCGAGTTGTCAACCCTGTAGGCACCCATTCTTCCTTGTGCGGTGGCATATTCTTTCACGGTTCCGATCAGCATATTAGTACCCCCGGCTCTTTCGAACAGCTGCGCCTCACAACTGTAATTGTCGTCCTCGTTGTCAAGTTCGACCTGAATCAGGTACTGCTTTCCTTGCACGGGCGAAAATTTAAATGGCGCGCTGCATGTGTAGAACTTGGTTATTCCCGCCTTGCTGAGATCCAGGGTAAAAAGCAAATTTTCACCAACCGGAACGACATAGTCCTGTCCAAAATCATCTCCCCGAATGTTGTAATACCCCACCGTGCTGGTTGCTGACGGGGTGGCGATCGTCGAAGGATTGGTTTCGAAGCCGAAATAGACAGTGCCCTTGTGAATCCCCCAGCCCTTGACAGTGGTTGTTTGAAGTCTAAAGAGTGCCGAAGACTTACCGGAGGGATGGGAATACTCTGGACGGGGGGTGGCACATCCACCGCAAAAGATGATCGCAAGGATGGAAAGGGTAGCAATGGATTTCATGTCAATCTACTCTAGTTGGTGAATCAGCTTTTAAAAAGATACCGCTTTTTTTGGACTTGAATATCAAGTATTTTCCTTGCTCTTCATTCATCAGAACTGCGGAGCCCTTCGACAGCAATAGTCCCCCCGCATAGATGTTCTTGAAACAAAATGGAGACAACTTAACCACATATGTCTGGCCGAGTTGGAATGAGCCAGAAACGTCTACCTCGGCCTGACGCCTCAATGCATAGGGATGATCCAACGAAATTACTCCGTTTGAAGGTTTACGGGTTTCAAATTTTTCTGAATCGTTGCAAATTCCGTCAAGTTTTAATGCTTTCGGGGTGGCTGTGAAAACATGAACTGAATACTCCTCCGAAGGAAGCATAGTGACCCTGTTGTTATCGAATCCATAACCCACTATTTTCCGATACGGCTTATCTCTGTCCTCTTGCATGTGGACGACAAAGACGACGATCTGATCGGGCCCTGCTCTGAATGGGAATTGGAACCCTGCAAGTGCTGTGCGCTCATTCTCCGGGGGTCCATGTGAACCGCGATGCGTTTGAAGCGACTGTGTTGCACAACCTGTCAGCAACAAAAGTGTTGCCGCAATGAGGGGCAATTTAGTACGGAATTTTCGAATTATCTTATTGTTCATATGTAGATTCTGCGAGGAGGAGAGTGCTCAATCTCCGTTGATGCCATTAACAGGTCATATGAAATATGATGCCAAAGGCTTTATATCAAATTTGGGATTTTCAGATCCTGCTGAAAAGATCGCTCTCATGTCGTTGACCGGCCCATACAGCTGGGTGCGGCCGTTACCACTAAAAGCGGTCAGCGCTTGCGAAACACGTACTCCAAAACCAAGTTGCTTGGGAAGCCATCTGCAGCCATTTGGTCGGGGTCTCCAACCGGATAGAACTGGCCATCCTTGATCATCGAAATATTGTTGCGAGGCGCGCTCCCGGATTTCGCAACCTGAAACATGTCGGCTGTGCCTTGGGGAACAGACTTCGAGCCAACGTAGGTGAGTATGGATGTCGATTCTCCCGATGGAATGCCTGTTCCGCTGCAATCTACGCTGGAATAGCGGGGGCCTTGAAATGCGGCAGACAAGCGCGTGTCATCCAGCTGGGTAATGGTAAATATCTGATGTTCGGAAATCGGACCGTCACTACCGCCCCCAGGACTGATCACGGTGCATTTGTCGATCCAAGTGCCGACATATTTACCCAACACGGATTCGTCTTCGGAGCCAGAGCTTCCACCTCCACAGCCGATCAGCAGAACCAGACTTGCGACGCAGACAGAGGTCAATCTCAAGGAAAATGTTTTCATCTTTAAGTATTAATGGGTGAAATTCAAACAAAATGGTTCAAACGATCAGATGCAGCGCAACACGACTTCATTGAAGCCGAATTTCGCATTCCCAGAGGTGGTCTTGCTACCGCTTTGAACCAGCGCGTCATGGGTCCATCCGGTGCCGGTCAAGACATGCAGGGTATTGCTGCCTGAGCAGGCGACGGTTTGGGTATTCTTGCCAAACTCCGTGAGACAGCCGTCTTGGGTGACCGAAACGTCATTGCCATCTCGGGCACAGGTCTTGGAGATGGTTCCGTCGGCAGAATCGCCGCTGTCACTGCCGCCACCGCAGGCGGTCAAGGCTGCGCTCAGGGTCAGTGCGGCTGCACCAAACAGAATGAACGATGCGGGGTGCTTCTTGGTTTTCATGGAGTTCCTCCTTGAGTTGATAAATTTGTTGGAATTACGTTGCCGCTTGGCGGCGTTTGTTGCACTTCAGACTTGAATCCGCCGAGAAATGGTTTAATCTTTGACCGTCATTAGCTCAGGCATCGCTCCTTCCGCACCTTGAAACGCATATATGGCTGATTTTTCAACACCCCAAACCCATTGGAGGAACGAAATGCGTTCATTGGCCTGCCCAGTAACCGTCGAAAAAAGAAGGCGTTCATTCTCTTCGGACCACCGTGGTGCCTTTGGAGAAACTGGCTGAATGACGCCTGCATCACCAGGGCTTGTAAATCGGCTCACCCCAAAGCTCAGGCATATGCGGGAAGTTCACGAAGTTGTCATCCACCCGCTGACGGTATTGACTCAAGTCGGCAGCTTGGTAGGTTGGTTCTCACGCGCGGCGATCAGGGAGAGGTGTTGCACTTGATTATTGATTCCGCCCTAAAAGTCCTCGTGTCGCAAAAGAGCAAAGCCACCACGTGCGTGCTCCACAATTTTTCTCAACTCTTCCGATCTCGAAGTGGCATTGATGTACAGCAGTGTTGGAAACTCTGGGAACTTCATTTCCACTGGATCACCGTCAAATGGGTCCGCGTTTTTCTTCAATTCAAAGTGTTCTCCGGCCTTACTGCCGGCCCTAAAGTACTCTCCATTTTGGTAGTCACTTTCTCTTGCCTCAAATTGCAACGTGAGTAATTCCTCCAAGATTCCCTTTGCTTCGACAGGAGATACTTTGCTTCCATAAAGAATGTATGTCGCCATAGCTTTACTACTTTCCGCCGGGTAGGCTGATACTGGGCGCTCTTTGCACGGCCACCGCAGGTGATTGATAGATCATGAAATTGACTTCGCGACCAGCTTGAGTGCTAATCTCAGAAGCAAATTTTGTAAGGCCAAGCGCTTCCAAGTCACGCGCAGAGAGAGGTCCGGTCCGGGTACCTCCAGAACGCACTCCAATACCCAGATCCTGGGCTCGTTGCAGTAAGGATGGGCTTGCAAGAGCCACATCAAAATCACTTACTCGTCCAACATCAAACGGTGCACCGGTTCCAAAACTTTTACCTGTAACAGCACTGCCTTGGAGAATTGGCTCGACATCTGGATACCCTGCACTTTTGAGTCCTCCACGGACATTGCCACCAAAATTCGCAAACTCGTTCGCATTCGCAAAGCCGCTTGGCACCGCTCCCCCATTCGCCCCAAGAGACACATTCTCAGCCACCTTGGTCGATGTCGACAGAGGCAACACCACCTTGCCAGAACCCACGCCCATGCTCTGGAACAGACTGGCCGTACCCTTGAGTGCCGCCGGGAGCGCTCCAATGGCGCTCATGTTCAGCATGAACTCCATGTCCGCTGCGGCCAACTGCACCTGCTCCAGATCGTGCTGGCTCAGTTGGCTGACCAGGCCAAGCTGCTCTCCTTCAATTTGCTGCACTCTGGCAGGGTTGTCCTGGTAGAGGGCCTTTTGCTGTTCCAGCGCGGTAAAGGCATTGCCCACGGCCGCTACTTTGCTCGCACCGCAACCGACGTCAGTGCCGCAAGTTCCTTGTTGACGCAGCACCTGTTCGGCCTTTTGGACTTGCTTGCTGCTCCAGGCCGACACATCGGGCGCGCCAAAGCGTGCTTGCTGCTCGGGCGTCCAGCTTCCGTCCGGATTTCCTCCCAGCAATGGGTTGGCCCGCTCGGACGCCGTGGTGTTGAGCAAATTGCTCGGGGCGTTCTCCGACACGAAACGAGCGGCCAAGGTGTCGGAGCGACCGGTGTTGCGCGCCGCATCGTCGGTCACGGCGTACTCAGCGCTTAGCAGCATCTGCTGGGCCTGCTCAATCGTGATGGTCTGGTCCGTCTCTGCTTGGTAGTAGTCGCGGAACTTGCTCGCGTTGCTCTCCGCCCACGCCCGCTCATCCGCATGCAACTGCCGGTTGTTCACCGCCGCGTTCTGCGCCGTGCCCATGGCGATCTGCATGGTTGAGGCGTCGCCGCCGATCAAGAGGGCTCCGCCAGCCCCTGTCAACTTGGCCAGCTCCGTCATGGTGTGGGTCACCACGGCCAGTTGCTGCTTGAGTTCTGCGCTGGCGTCGGGTTTGTTGGCGTCGATCTTGAGCTGGTCGTAGCCGCTGGCATCGGCGTACAGCCCCGCCACGATCTCCCCGATCACCGCGCCCGTGGCCCCGGGTGCACAGCCACTGCTGCTGCCCGCGTTGGCCGTGCCCACCGCGCAGCCCAAGAGCGCGTGCGCAATGGCTTTGCTGGTGTTGTCCAGATCGCCCGCTTTCACGCCGTCGCCGATGGCGTTGGCCCCTTTGGCCGCCACGGTGTTGATCAACGCGCCCTGCAGATTGTTCTTGAGCGCGTCTTCCAGGCTGGTGCCCATCACGGCGCTCTCCAGGATCGCGCTGGTGATGCCCTGGACGACCTGTTTGGCGAAGACCAGTTCGATGCTGCTGGCCGCGGTGACGCCGGCCAGCGTGCCGCCGTCGACCGGGATGGCGCTGAGCACGCCATGGGTCAGCCCGGCGGTGGCCATGGTCAGCAGCAGGCCCTGCAGGTTTTCTTTGGAGCCCAGTTCCTTCAAAGTGGCGCCGAGGTCGCCCTGGTTGTTGATCAGGCTGACCGCGGCGGTGGAGGCCAGGGAGGCGGTACCCGAGGCTGCCACGATACCCAGTCCTGCTTCGCTGGCCGCCCCATAGGTCAGGATCGTGACCACGATGGCCACGACGATCGCGGCCTCCTGGGTCATGTTCGATTTGCTGAAGTCCAGGCTCTTGTTCAGTTCCTCCACGCGCTGCCAGTCGATGTCGCTGCGGTTGCCCAATTCCTTGAGGTAGCCCTTGCCCGGCTCCTTGAACAGCATTTCGATGGCCGTGCGCACGCCAGATCCGGCCGGCAACTGAACACTCACCCCACCCGCCCCCTGGTAGGCGCTCATGTTGGCGGGCAGGCCGTGGATCTCGGGCATGTGCAGCGTCTGCTCGATGCTGCCCTTGCTTTTCGTGCTCTGCCACACCAGGCTGCTGGTGGAGACGCTGTCTTCGATGTGGCGCGTGTCCACGGCGGCCACGGCCGTGACCTTGCCCCCGGCCCTCACCGGGTCGACCTTGCCCTCACCACCCCGGATGATCGATCCCTCGATGAAGGCGTCGCCGCCAACGTCGCGCGTGACCGCGCCCGAGCCGGCGTTGATGTTCGTGACGATGGCCGTGCGGGTGCTGTCGACGTGGGTCTCGGTGTGCTTGGTGTCCTTGGTCGCCTTGTGGTAACCAAAGACGCCGCCCTGGGTGGCGTGCCCCTGCACACCTGCGATGTGCACGCCCAGCCCGCTGCGCTTGGTCGTCTCGATGTGGACGTTTTCTTTCACGTCGTAGGCGGCGCGCTCCTGGTAGCTGCCGCCGGCGCTGGCGCTGTAGCCCTGGCTGTTGATCTGCGCGCCCACCAGGGCGATGTTGCCTCCGGCCTGCAGGTTCACCGCGCCCCCGCTGCTCCAGTTGTTGCCGCTGTTCTTGAGATCGATGTCGCGGCTGTTGATGCGCTGGCTGATCTTGAGCAGGTCGCCGGCGCTTTTGTACTTGTTGTAGAAGTCGAAGCTGTTGACGTGGCCCCTGAGCGCGGTGGTGAGCTGCATGTCGCCGCCCGCCCTGAGGCTGGTACTGCCGCCGACGTTGGCGTTCACGCCCTGGGCCACGAGGTTCTTGCCCGCGCTGGCACTGAGGCTGCCGCCGACCTGGATGTCCACACCGGTCTGGTTGTAGGTGCTGTTCTCAAAGGACCAGACCGGGCCTTTGCCCACCGGGTTGCCGTTCTCATCGCGCGGGGACTGGGCGCGCACCTGTTTGCCGGTGTCGTAGGCCAGCAGTTGCAAGTCGCCGCCGGCGCTGAGCCGGGCGTTGCCCCCGGCTTTGATGCCGCCGCCGACGAAGACCATGTCGCCCCCGGCCTTCATGTTGAGGTTCTGGCGCGCGGCGATGTCGCCCAGGATGCTGGTGATGCCGCCGCGGGCGCGCAGGTCGACGTTGTTGCCCTGCATCTGGCCGAGCACGTTGGTGATGCTGCCGGCGTTGATGGCGAGGTTGTCTCGTGCGGCCAGCGTGCCCGAGTTGAACAGGCCGCCGGAGAGGTTGATGGTCGCGCCCTTGGCCGAGATCAGGCCGGGTTGCAGGGTGCCGGTTTTGCGGTCGACCAGGGCGTAGAGCTGGGGCACGAGCACGCGCTGGCTGCGGCCATCGGGCAGTTGCACGGTGCGCTCGACCAGCCAGACGATGTCGCTGGTCAGGAGGGCCATCTGCGCGCCGGTGAGCGCGATGCCGGGCTTGAGCTGGTAGGACTTCGCAAAGGCCACGCCCGCTTCGAGCAGGGCGCGGTACTGCGCTTCGTCGTTGGTGAAGGTTCCGAGGTAGCGCCGCCCGGTGAGCTGGGCGACCTGCTCGCGCACGAGCTTCTGTTCGTAGAAGCCGTCGCCCAGGCGCTGGGTCTGGGTGGCGGGGTCGTGGCCCAGCTGGGTGAGCATGTAGTCGCTGCCCAGCCAGCGGCGCTGCAGGGTGAACTCGGGGTCGGTCTCGACCAGGTAGCCCGCCGGCGCACCGATGCGAACCTGGAACAGGGCGTTGGACGGCAGGTCGATGGGTGGGGCGTTGACGGACGAGGCGGCGGTGGCACCGGAGCCCGTGACGTGGCCGCCGCTGCCCAGGCCCGCAGGCAGGGTGCGCACGACCACGCCCGGGCCGGGGCGGCCGAGCACGCCGCCTGGCGTGCCGCTCAGGCCTGCGGCCGTGGTGGCCGTGGGCGCGCTGGCGAGGCTGGCCACGGAGACGGCCTGTGCGGCCTGCGGGCGCGCGCTGCCGTGGTTGGGGTTGGTGTGGTAGGCCAGTTCGGCGGAGATGGCTTCGTACTCGTTCACAGGGGTGGACTCGCGTTCGCCTGCATCGCTAAGATAACGGCGCCAGTGCCGCTGGCCGCTGTACCAACCCCGCTCCGTGTAAGAGAACATGGATGTGCCGTTGTCTTCGGTGACGGTGCGCGAGCGGTAGCCGTCGATGTTCTGCAGGCTGCCGCCCGAGAGCAGGAAGTTGCCGCCGATGAGGATGCTGCTCTTGTCGTTGACGGTGCTGCCGGCGTTGACCGTCATGTGGCCGCCCACGCTGATGCGCGCGGGGTCGCGGCCGGAGCTGCCGCTTTCGGTGATGGTGCGGTCGTATTCGTCGATGCGCCACAGGTTGCCCCCGACATGGGGGCTGCCGTCGTCGAAGAGGTAGTGGGCCATGTACTGCTCGTCGTACTCCAGGCGCCAGTCCATACCGCCGGTGGCCTCGCTCAGGGGTTGCATGTACTGAGCGTGATCCTCGTCGAGCAGCAGGTATTCCTTGATGTGTTCGGTGGTGCTTCTCTCGTAGCTGTTGCCGTGTGCATCGACGTTCTGCACGCTGGCGGCGTTGACCGTGAGGTTGCCGAAGACCTCGACTTCTGCGCTGCTGTTGATGAAGGCGCCGGCGCTGCCGGTGGCCCGGGCGTTGGCGTCCAGGCTGCCGCCCACGCGGGTGTCGCCAAGGCTCAACAGCAGGGCGCCTTCGCTGTTGTTGAACGTGCCCACGCCCAGATCGAGGTCGCCACGGCTGGCGATGACGGGGTTGGTTCCCGCGCCGCCCTGGTTGTTCAACTGGTTGGCGGCGATCGAGATCTGGTCGCCGTAGATGCGGCCACCGCTGGAGTTGGTGACCGCGCCGGCCTGGATGAGGGTGAAACTGCCGTTGACCAGGCCCTGGTTGCTGAGGCTGCCGGCCTGCAGGTCGATCAGGCCGGCGCGCACGGCGCCTGTCGCCTGGTTGTGGATGCTGCCGGCAGCCAGGTGCAGTTCGTTCGCGGCTTCGAGCGTGCCGGCGTTGCTGGCGCTGCCCGCGGTCGCGCTCAGGCTGTCGGCGGCCTGCACGGAGCCGCCCGCGCGGTTGACCAGCGCACCCGACAGCGCGATGCGCAGCTCTCCGCTGCCGTCGCTGCCGTCGCCCGCGTTGGCGATGACACCGCTGTTGTCCAGGCTGCGGGCGTCGATGGCGGTAGCGCCGTTGGCAGCAATGACGCCGCCGGCGCCGTTGGTGATGGTCAGGGTCTTGGCGGCCGGGTTGGCCGCGGCTTGTGGGTCGGTGATGGAGAGCGTGCCGGTGCTCGACAGCAGGCCGCCGGTGTTGTCCAGCGTGCCGCTGGCGCTGACGGCCAGTTGGTTCTGCGCGAGCAGTGCGCCGTTGCGGTTGTCCAGGCTGTGCACGTCCAGGGTCGCGCTCTGGGCCTGGATGCCCTGGCTGGCGCCCGCTGTCTGGCTGTTGTTCACGGCGCCGCCGCGAAGGTCGAGCGCGCCGCTGGCGGCGATGAGACCGCCCTGGCTGTTGTCGACGGCGCCAGTGCCGGCATCGATCTGAAGGGCTGCCGCGCTCTTGATGTCGCTGCCCTGGTTGATCAGCCCCTGACTGGTGATGCTCAGGCCGGTGTTCGCCGCGATGGTGGCGCGCACGCCGCTGGCGCTGCGGTTGTCGACGGTGTCGCTGCTGGTGAGGGTGAGGGTGCCGCCGGCGAGGATCTGGCCGCCCTGGTTGTTGACCGCGCCGCTGGCGGCGATGCTGGCGTTGCCGCCGCCTTGCAGCACACCGCGCTGGTTGTCGATGGCGCCGCTGGCGATGTTCAGGTGGCGCGCGGAGAGGATAGCCCCGTCGGCGTTGCCCAGCGCACCACCTTGGGTGTCGATGCTGATGTCCTGCCCGCTGATCAGGCCCTGGGTGCTGTCGAGCGACTGGGCGCTGATGCCGATGTTCGCGCGCGACTGCACACTGCCTTCGCGCAGGCTGGCGACACCGGCGATATTGAGGGTGGCGCCGCCGTCGACGCCGACGAGGTCAGCCCTGTCCGCGCTGAGGCTGCCCGCGCGCAGGTCGAGCGCACCGTTGGCCACGAGGGTGGCTTCGGTGGCGGTCATGGCGCCCTGCACGTTCAGCTGGGCGTCGGTCTGCGCGCTGATCAGGCTGCGGCTGGCTTGCAACGCGGCGGCGTCGAGCTGCAGCGAGCCGCCGGTGCTCAGCAATGCGTCGTCGGCCACCACGGTCTGCGGGCCCTGGCTTTGCAGCACGAGCGCGCCGGTGCCGCTGTGGGTCAGCGTGGTGTGGTCCAGCTGCAGTTCCTGGCTGGACAGCGTGAGCGAGCCGGCGTTGACGGCCAGGGTGGCGCCGCTGGCGTCGATGCGCTGGCCCACCTGGATGCGCGCGTCCTGGTCGGCGGTACCGACCTGCTGCAGCTGACTGCCCCGCAGGTTCCATTCGCTGGCCGTGACGTCGAGCTGGGTGGCGCCCAGGGTGGCGTTGTCGGTGCGCAGCTCACCGGCTGCGTCCAGCCGCAGCTGCTGCACGGCCTGCAGCGAACTGCCTTGCGCCAACAGGTCGCCCTGGCTGGCCTGCAGGTCCATGCGCTGTGTCAACAGGTCCTTGCCGTCCAGGTTGAGGCTGCCGGCCTGGGCCTGGATGCTCTGGCCAGCCAGCGTCAGGCCCTTGAGGTCGATGGCGCCCGCGCTGCCGCCGTGCAGGCTCAGGCTGCCTTGGCCCAGCGGCACGGCGCCAGCGGGGTCCATGCCGGCGCTGAGCACCGAGCCGGCGGTGCTGTCAATGCGGCCATCGGCCGCCCGGGTTTCGAGCCGGATGTCGCCATGGGCGCCGATACGGCCTTCGTTGAGCATGGCCTGGCCGGTCTGGGCCTGCAGGGCGCCGCCCGCGTAGATCTGGGCACCGCTGTGGTTGTGGATGCGCTGGCCGCTTTCCAGCTGCATGCTGCCGTCGCCGACGATCAGGCCGTGGTTGTGAATGGACTCGGTGGCGCTCAGCGTGGTCTGCGCGCCGCTGAGGATGTGGCCCCGGTTCTCGATGACTTGCGGGGTCTGGATGCTCACGCCCTGGTCGCCCATGAGGCTGCCGGAGTTCGTGACGGTGGTGCCGGCCTGAACGGCGAGTGCGCCGTCGGCCACCACGCTGCCGCTGTTGACCACTTCGGCGCCCGTGCTCAGGGTGATGTCTTTCTGGCTCTGGATGCTGCCGGTGTTGGCCATGCCTTGCGGAGCCACCAGCTGAACCGAGCCCTGCACCACGATCTCGCCCTCGTTGTCGAAGCGTCCGGCCGAGTTCAGGGTCAGCAACTGGCCGGCGTTCAGGCTGCCGGCGTTGGACAATTGGGCGCCTTGCAGGCTGAGGTGGGTGCCCGCGCTCATGCCGCCCGTGTTGTCCAGCCGGCCACCGGCGACGAGGGTCGCTTCGGTCCCCGCGCCGATCTGGCCGCTGTTGGCCAGGTCGGCAGCAGTCTGCAGCGTCAGCGCCCCGCCACTGCGGATCTGGCCGCTGTTGGTGACCGTGCCCGTGCTTTGCACGTTCAGCGCTGCAGCGGCGCTCAGGCTGCCGCTGTTGTCAAAGCGCCCTCTGCTGTTCAGGCTGGCGCTGCCTTGCGAAGCGAGGCTGCCCTGGTTGACGAGGTCGCCGTTGGCGGAGAGGCTCAGTCCGCCACTGCCGGCCTGCACGCCGCCTGCGTTGCGCACGCCCACACCCGCTTCGGTAGCCAGCAGCGTGATCTTGCCGGCGTACATGCCGCCGAGTTGCGAGACGTCCAGCGCGAAGCTGGGCGCCGGGCCGCTGCCGGCGGTGGGCGCAGCGCCCGGGCCGTCGGCCTCGATCTGGTTGGCGCCGGTGACGATGTTGAGCTGGTTGGCGCGCACCGGGCCGTTGACGGCGACGGCGCGCGCCAGGATGCCGGTGTAGTCGGTCAGGCTGGCATCAAAGCCCTGGCTGCCGATGGTGATCGTGCCGCCCCGCACGGTGTAGCCGCTGACCCCCGCGTCATGGAGGTTGACTTCGCCGGTGGTGAGCGTGGCGCGGCTGGCGTTGATGAAGCCGCTGCCGTTGACGTTCAGGCCGGCGGGGTTGGCGACGATGATCTCCGAACGCTGGCCGGCGATCTCGATGAAGCCGTTGATGCGGCTGGGGTTCTGGCTGTTGACTTCCAGCAGGATCACGCGCGCCTCGCCGGTGGCCAGCCAGGGGTTGCCCTGGACCCAGCCACCGATCTGTGTGGGTGTGTGGGTGCGGCTGTTGTTGACCACGGCGCCGCGGCTGTCCACGTCCATCTGCGAGAGCCGGCTGCGCGAGACACCGGCGGCGCTGGGCGTGGTGATGTTGACCTGGGGCAAGCCGTTGCCGGTGCTCAGCACGGTGGGGCGCTGCGCGCCGGGGGCGGTGTTGTCGGCGCGGATCTGCGCCACCGCCTGCAGGGGTTGCAGCAGGCTCTGGGTGAGCATGGCCGACAAGGCCAGGGTGTTGACCAGGCGTACGGTGCCCGAGGCGCCGCCCACCGGCGCACGGCTGCGCTCGCCGCGTGCGCCACCGCCCTTGCCCTGCCCTTTGGCCGCTTCGGCCACCACCATCAGGCAACCCCGGATCTTGCTGAATACCCAGCGTCCACAATGTTTGTTCATTTGCTCACTCCCTCCATCGATATCGTTGTTGGCCGGTCCTTGCCGGTGGCTGGCGCCGGCGGGTCAGAAGCCGCGGTGCAGCATGAAGCCCCAGGTGCTGGACGAAGCCTTGAGTTCGGCCGGCTTGCTGATGGGTTTGCCCCAGAAGCAGTCGTACTGGAATCCGCCCAGCAGGCCTCTGACGCCCAGGACGGCACCGACCAGGGTGGTGCCCGGCAGATTGACCGTGGAGGGGCCGGAAACCCGCCCCATGTCCCAGCCGAGGTAGGGCGACTGCCCGAGCGCCCAGCCCGGAGACCAGTTCAGTTCGTTGCGCCAGACCACACCGCTTTCGGCCACCAGCGAGGCCTCGTTGTCGAAGCCGCGAACGGTGTAGCGCCCGCCGATGCTGAAGCGATCCTGCGGCGTCAACCGGGTGTGGTGTTTTTGCAGGCGCACGGTGGCGCTGTAGCGCCAGGCGCTTCCCAATGCCTTCCAGGGCACCTGGGCATTCAGGCTGGCGGTCGTCAGGCGGTAGCGGCTGGTGCCCTCGTCAAAGGCATCTTCCGGGGCCGGCAGGGTGCCCAGCCCGCTGAGGCCTTGTTTGAACGTGAAATCACCCGCGAGGATGGCAGGACCCCAGTACATCCGGTGCGACAGTCCCCAGACCAGCGACGCAACGGCCCGCCGCTGCACGAGAACCTCGGTATCGTCGATGAAGTTGTTCGATGTCCGGCGTTGCAGGCTGGCATGGGCGGTCGTCACATGCTGGTTGTTGCGCCAGAGCACGCGGTCGACATTGAGTTCGATGTGGTCGCTCTCGCCCGAGTAGCGGTAGTTGTCGAAGGCGCCCTCCACGGTCTGGTGGTAGTGATGGCGGCTGAGGTTGAGGCTGTAGAGCCAGTAGCCCCAAGGCACCGAGTAGTGCGCAGCGAGGGCCTGGCTGCCCTTGGGTGAAGGGCCTTCGCCGCCACCCAAAGCCCGGGTGTAGCTGATGTAGGCCAGGTCGCTCAGGCCCAGGAGGTTGTCGGCCGATGCGGTGGTGGTGCCCTGGAACTTGCCGGTGCTGTCGCTGCCGGCATCGTCGAGCGACACGCCCAGGCGCCAGCGCCGGTCCTGCGTCCAGTTCAGTTGCAGGTCGCTCAGACCCGCCTCCTGGCCCGGTGCGATCTGCAGATCCGCCTGGACCGTGGGCACCCGTTGCAGGTTTTCCAGGGCCTGCTCCACATCGCGCAGGTTGAGCAGATCGCCTGGACCCGCGGGCAGCGCCGCTGCCGCATGGATGTGATCGCGCGCTGCGTCAGGCACCACGACCTGGGCGAGCCGCCCGCCGATGGGGTGAAAGCTGAGCACCCCGCTGGCGATGTTCTGGTTCTCCACGATCACCCGCGTGGTGACGTAGCCCCGCGCCATGATGGCGTTTTGCAGGCGCTTCTGCACCAGGTTGATGCCTTGCACGCCGAGGCAACGGCCCTGGGGTGGGTCGTCTCCCTGCGGCCCTGCGAGGTCTTTCAGCGCCCAGTTGAATGCGGCCGCATCGGGGCCAACCAGGCGCAGTGCCTGGATGTCGAAGCAGGGCGACTCGCCTTCCGGCAATCGCTCACCCTCTTCGGCTCGCAGGTCCTTCGGGGCCAGCCGGTCGGTGGGCATGACCAGCGCGCGCCGGGCAGCCTCGTTGTCTTGCTGACGCCGCAACTCCACACTCGGATCCGGCAAGGCCTGCTGGGCAAAAGCACTGGGCGTGGCCGCCAGCAAGGCGCAGATCAAACTGTCCAGCGCCCTGCGACGCAGACCTCCCTCGTATTCACTTTTCATTCTTTTGAACCACCCACAACAAAGCGCGCGAGTCTAAGGTAGTTCAATGGACCTCTATTTTTGACACCTGCCGATTTTTTTCAACCGTGACAAATTGCACACCTCACCGCCAGCGGCTCACGCCGTTCAGACGTGGCGCCGTGGCCCAGCCACCGCGGGCTCGGGCAGCGCCGCATCGGCCCGCTGGTGCAGGGCTTCGATGATGTGGCAGTGGTCGTCCGAGCCGTCGCAGCGCTTGCGCAGCGCAAGCAGGTCTTTCTCCAGCGCGCGCAGTTCGGCCAGGCGCTGCCGCACATGGCCCAGGTGTTCGTTCAGCGCCGCGCTGGCGGTGGCGCAGTCGGCCTTGTTGTTGAGGTCGAGCCCGAGCAGGGTGCGCACCTCGTCCAGCGACATGTCCATCGCCCGGCACTGGCGCACGAAACGCAGCCGGTGGATGTCCGATTCGCTGTAGAGGCGGTAATGATTGTCGCCCCGCGCCTGCGGCTGCAGCAGGCCCTCGCGCTCGTAGTAGCGGATGTTGGCCGCGCTCACGCCAGACCGCCGGGCGGCCTCGCCGATGCGGTGCTGTGGCGTCGTGGACAAAGCTGCTGCCGTCATGCTTGACCTTCAAGTGGCTTCAAGGTTTCCAATCATGACACGCCGCCTCTCCCTCCCACACCGAAAGCCCCTTTCATGGCCTGCACCTCCTGCCATTCCAGTTGTTCCACCGACGCCACCCCCTCCGCCCAGACCATCGACCCGCGCTGGCGCAAGGCGCTGTGGATCGCGCTGGCCGTCAACGCCACCATGTTCTTCGTCGAACTCATTGCCGGGCTGCAGGCCAACTCGGTCTCGCTGCTGGCCGATGCGGTGGACTTCGCGGGCGACGCCGCCAACTACGCGCTCTCGCTGGCCGTGCTCAGCATGGCGCTGGTCTGGCGCAGCCGCGCCGCACTCGTCAAGGGCGTGACCATGTTCGCCTACGGCGTCTTCGTGCTGGCCCGCGCGGGCTGGATGCTGCACGCCGGCAGCGTGCCCGAGCCGCTCACCATGGGCGTGGTCGGCTTCATCGCGCTGCTGGCCAACGCCGGCGTGGCCGTGCTGCTGTATGCCTTTCGCACCGGCGACGCCAACATGCGCAGCGTCTGGCTGTGCTCGCGCAACGACGCGTTGTCCAACCTGGCGGTCATGCTCGCCGCGCTCGGTGTGTTCGGCACCGGCTCGGCCTGGCCCGACCTGTTCGTCGCCGGCGTGATGGCCGCGCTCGCCCTCACGGCGGGTGTCACGGTGGTGCGGCAGGCACGCGGCGAACTGGGCGGCCTGCAGGCGCACGGTCACGCCCACTGAGCGGCCGGCCACCGGGCGGGCCGGGGCCCGGCAGGGTTCTTGGCGGGAACTTCCCCCCGCCTGCCCGTATCATGACCCTCCATGCGCCATTTCCTCATCGCCCTCATGATCGCCCTGCTGCCTGTGCGCGGCTGGGTCGGCGAGGCCATGGCGTTTTCCATGCCGGGCGGCCCCGCCGCCACCGCGTCACACGCCGGTTGCCCGGACCATGCGGCGCCAGCCCAGGCGGCCGATAGCCAGGAGGCCTTGGTGCCGTTGGTCGACGCCAGCACCACAGACGACGGCGCCCACCAGCACAGCCTGTGCGATGTCTGCAACGGCCCGGCGCTGGCGGCCTCGCTGCCCGGCCTGGGCACCCAGCCCCTCACCCACATCCAGCACACCGCCCGCCTCGAGAGTTTCGCTAGCTCCGAGCCGCGGCAAGGCGTCAAGCCACCCATTTCCTGAAGACCACGCCACAGGTGCGTCCGCCGCTGCCCTATCCGGGCGTGTTGGCTGGCGCAGTTCCGGGTTTTCAGGAGATCTTCATGCGCGTTTTCCGGCAGCCTCTGCCGCCCCGGCCAACCCCGGCCACCCGAACCCCTTTCGCGGCCCTGGCCTTGGCGCTGGCGGTGGCAGGGCCCGCCCTGGCGCAGCCGTCCCGTCCGTCCGCCCTCGTCGCGGCCGACCCCCAGACACCTTCGGCACCCGTTGCCGCAACCCCTGCACCCGTGCCCGACGCCGGTCCCGCGCCCGAATGGCCCACCGACATCGAGCGCGCGCGGGCCATCTGGCAGCAGGTCAACCAGCGCGTGGCCGCTTTCCCGCGGGGCCACATCGACCTGTTGCGCTGGGAAGCCCGGAACGCCAGCGCCACACCGGCCCCGGCACCTGCCGCGGCCAGCCCGCTGGACTTTTCCACCGCGCTGCGCGATTCGCTGCGCCTGCGGCCCGGCCTCTTTGCCCACCCCACCCTGAACGAGCTGGAGCGCAACCGCGTGCAGCGCGCCTACGCGGAACACGTGCGCGAGCTGCACCGCGCCTGGGCCGAAGCGGTCACGGCGCGCCAGAGCCTGCGTCTGACGGGTGAGTCGCTGGAGGCCGCCGCCACCGGCGCCGAACTGGGCCGCCGCATGGCGCAGGCCGGCAACTGGAGCCAGGCCCGCCTGCAGCGCGAACAGCTCGTCGAGGCCCAGGCCCGGCAGGACTGGCGCCGCACGGCCCAGGCGCAGACCGCTGCGGTCGAGCGGCTGGCCCGGCTGCTCGGCATCTGGGACGCCACCGCGGTGGCGCAGTTGCTGGCGCGTCTGCCGGACGAGCTGCCCGAGCCACCCGCGCAGCCCAGCCCCGGAACGGGTTTGCTGCCCGCGGACGTCGAATCCGCCGCGATCCGCAGCCTGCCGGCGCTCGCGCAGCAGCGCCTGCGCACACAGCGCGCGCTGGAGGCCGTGAGCGCCGAACGCCGGGCCGCCTGGGACCGAGCCACCGCCGCGGCCCTGCAGGACGCACCGACCTGGACCGCGCCCCAACTGGGCGATCTGCGGCTGGCGCGCGACCACACACTCGAAGCCGCCGTGCAGGCCGAGTCCGCTCTGCTGCTGGCCGCCACCGAACGCCGCTCGATGGCGCGCGAGGCCTGGTCGCAGCTGCAGACGCAGCACGCCAGCGCCCACCACGCGCAGGACGTGGTGCTCCGCCTGCAGACCGCGCAGCAGCAGGAAACCCTGCTGCGCTACAACGGCATGCTGCAAAGCAGCTGGGACCTGCTGGCCAGCGCACGCGAGCGTCTGGCAGCGCTGCACGACGCGGTGCAGGCCCGGCGCGATTTCTGGCTCGCCCAGGCCGACTGGGACGCCCTGCTGGCGGGTGCCGACTATGTGGCCGCCGGTGCGCCATCGGGCAGCGACAACAACAACCGTGCCGCCGCGGGAGGACACTGAACATGACAAGCCCGCTCAACCGAAGGCACTTCTTTGCCGGCGCCGCCACGGCCGTGGCCGCCGCCAGCGTGAGCCGCGTCGCGCTCGCGGCCCTGCCCGAAGCCTTGCAGCAGACCTCGCCCGAGACCGCAGCGCCCTGGACGCCACCCGGCGTCACCGGCGCGGGTCGGCCGTATAACCCGGTGGTCACGCTCAACGGCTGGACCCTGCCCTGGCGCATGAAAGACGGCGTGAAAGAGCTCCACCTGGTGGCCGAACCCGTGGTGCGCGAAGTGGCGCCCGGCTTCCTGGTCAACATGTGGGGCTACAACGGCCAGAGCCCGGGCCCGACCATCGAGGTCGTGGAGGGTGACAAGGTCCGCCTCTTCGTCACCAACCGGCTGCCCGAACACACCACCATCCACTGGCACGGCCAGCGCCTGCCCAACGGCATGGACGGTGTGGGCGGCCTGAACCAGCCGCAGATCCCGGTGGGCAAGACCTTCGTCTACGAGTTCGTGGCGCGGCGCCCTGGCACCTTCATGTACCACCCGCACGCCGACGAGATGGTGCAGATGGCCATGGGCATGATGGGCTTCTGGGTCACGCACCCGAAGGCAAAGCACCCGCTGATCGACGACGTGGCGCGCGACTATTGTTTCCTGCTCAGCGCCTACGACGTCGAGCCCGGCAGCCTGACGCCGCAAGTCAACACCATGCTGGAGCAGAACATCTGGACCTTCAACAGCCGCGTCTTCCCGGGCATCAGTCCGCTGGTGGCGCGCCTGGGCGAGCGGGTGCGCGTGCGCGTGGGCAACCTGACCATGACCAACCACCCGATCCACATCCACGGCATCGAGTTCGAGGTGACGGGCACCGACGGCGGCCCGGTCCCGAAGACCGCGCGCTGGCCCGAGGTGACTACCGATGTGGCCGTGGGGCAGATGCGGCAGATCGAGTTCATCGCCGACGAACCCGGCGACTGGGCCATGCACTGCCACAAGAGCCACCACACCATGGGCGCCATGGGCCACGGCGTGCCGACCATGATCGGCGTGGACCACAGCGGCCTGGTCGGCAAGCTGCAGAAAGCGGTGCCCGACTACATGGTCATGGGCGAACGCGGCATGGCCGACATGGGCGAGATGCAGATGGAGCTGCCGCACAACACCTTCCCCATGATGACCGGCACCGGCCCCTACGGCCCGATCGAAATGGGCGGCATGTTCACCACGCTCAAGGTGCGCGCCGACCAGAAGGCCGGCGACTACAGCGACCCGGGCTGGTACAGCCTGCCGCCCGGCACGCAGTCGCGCGAAGTCGCCACGCCCGTGGCCAGCCCCGCGAAGCCGGCCGCCAGCGTTGCGCCCAACCCGCCCGCACCCAGCGCCACCGTCCGCAAGCCCCAGGGCAGCGGCGGCCACGCGCATTGACTTCCATGTACACAGCCAAGGACTCCACCCCCATGACACACGCCCCACCCACCCGTCGCCGTTTTCAGCAACTGCTGGCCCTGGCGCCGCTGGCCGCCTGGCTGGGTCACCGCCCGGCCGGCGCCCACGGAGAAAACCACCCGGGCGGCGCTGCTGCGGCGCCGGTCGTGAAAGAACAGAAGCCCTGGGGCATCGCCGCCGATCCGAAGGAAGCGAACCGCACCATTCAGATCCGCATGACCGACAACATGCGCTTCACGCCCAGCCACCTCGACGTGCGCGAAGGCGAGACCCTGCGCCTGCGCGCGGTCAACAGCGGCCAGTTGCTGCACGAGATCGTGATCGGCACGCCCGACGAACTGCAGGCGCACGCCGAAATGATGAAGAAGCACCCCGGCATGGAGCACGACGAGCCCTACATGGCCCACGTGCCGGCCGGGAAACGCAGCGACATCACCTGGACCTTCAACCGCGCGGGCGACTTCGAGTTCGCCTGCCTCCTCCCTGGCCACTTCGACGCGGGCATGCGCGGCACCATCCGCGTCAAGCCCCAGGCCTGATCCATCCCTTTTTTCTGGAGCAAACCATGCAACGACGTTCCCTTCTCCTCACCGCCCCGGCCCTGCTGGCCGCCGCCACCCTGCCCGCCTGGGCTGCCCAGCCATCGGCCCAGGCGCTGCCCGTGCTGCAGGTCTGGAAAGACCCGAACTGCGGCTGCTGCAAGGACTGGATCAGCTACCTGCAGCGCGACGGCTTCCAGGTGCAGGTCTTCGAGACCGGCAACACCGCGGTGCGCAAACGCCTGGGCCTGCCCGAGAAATACGGCTCGTGCCACACGGCGCTGATCGCGGGCTACGTGGTCGAGGGCCATGTGAATGCGCGTGAAATCCGCCGCCTGCTGGCCGAGAAACCCAAGGCCATCGGCATCTCGGTGCCGGGCATGCCGGTCGGCAGCCCGGGCATGGACGGCCCCGAATACGGTGGCCGTCAGGACCCCTACGACGTGGTGCTGGTGCTGCCCGACGGCAGCGCCCGCGTCTACCAGTCGTACTTCCGCAGCTGATGCACCCCACACACCGGAGAACCCCATGCCCCAACACGCCAAACACCGCCGGCCAGGCCTCGTCACCGGCCTGGCCGCCATCGTCCTGATCGGCAGCACGGCCATCGCACACAGCCAGACCGCCGCGCCGGCCCCCGCACCTCCGGCCGCGTCCAGCGCGGCCAGCCCACCCCTGGTCGAGGCCGAGGTGCGCAAGGTGGACCTGCGCGCCGGCAAGGTCACCCTCAAGCACGGCGACATTCCCAACCTCGACATGCCACCGATGACCATGGTGTTCCAGGTGCAGGACCCCGCCCTGCTCGATCAGCTCAAGCCCGGCGACAAGATCCGCTTCCGTGCCGACAAGCTGTCCGGCAGTTACACGGTGATCGAACTCCAACGCGACACCGCCCGAACCCCGTGAGAGGCCATCAACAAAGCCGTTCTCTGGTTTTTGAAACTTGAATACGAGCAAACCCGACAGAAACCCCTGATCCGGCCGTGAGCAGATCTTGCGTCTGAGCGACCAGTCCGGCCACGGCCACCGGTGACCGCCACCGGCGTGCAGCAGCTGCGTGCTAAGGTAGCGCAATGTCCCAAAACATCCGCTACACCCTGCTGTCGCTGCGCGATCTGGCGGTCTCCATCGGCCCGTTCGCGCTGCTCACGCTGGCGCTGCTGGCCTTCACTTACTGGTGGCTCGACCCCAATCCGCCGAAGCGCGTGGTGCTGGCCACAGGCCCGGCGCAAAGCGCCTACGACGAGTTCGGCAAGCGTTATGCCACGGCCTTGGCGCGTTATGGCATCACCGTCGAGCTGCTGCCCACGGAGGGCTCTTCGGCCAACCTGGAACTCCTGCGCTCGGGCCAGGCCGATATCGGTTTTGTGCAGGGTGGCAGCGCAGACTTCGGCTACGACGAGGAGGAATCCATCGTCTCGCTGGGCAGCCTCTTCGTCGAGCCACTGTGGCTCTTCTACCGCGAAGACGCTGCGCAGCGCCTGATGCAGAAGCCCACCATCACCAACCTGAGCGAGCTGCAGGGTGGTCGTGTCAACGTGGGCACCCCCGGCAGCGGTGTGCCCCGGTTGTTTGCCACACTGCTCGACGTCAACCGCCTCGACCGCCAGAAAATGCAGCTGAGCGAACTCGAACAGACCCCTGCCACTGTGGCCTTTCTGGACGGAGATCTCGATGCCCTGGTGTTCGCCTCGGCCCCCGAGTCGCTGATGGTGCAGATGCTGCTGCAGTCGCCGGGTGTGCACCTGCTCGACTTTGCGCAGAGTGAGGCCTATTCACGCCGCTTTGCCTACCTCACGCCGGTGGTCATGCCGCAGGGTGTGGTGGACCTGTCAAAGAACGTGCCGGCGCAGGACGTGCGTCTGGTGGCGTCCACCACCAGCCTGCTGGCCAGCGCCAAGACCCATCCGGCGATCCTGCAGCTCTTCGCCCAGACCGCGACCGACCTGCACGGCGGCGGCGGCTGGTTCAGCCGGGCGCGCGAATACCCCAGCCTGGAGCACAGCGAGGTGCCGCTCTCACCCGAAGCGGTACGCGCCATCAAGAACGGACCCCCGTTTCTGCAACGCTACCTGCCTTTCTGGCTGGCCAACCTGGTCGAACGCATGTGGCTCGCCATGGGCCTGATCCTGGCGCTGGCCCTGCCGCTGTCACGCGTCGTGCCACCGCTCTACGCGTTCCGCATCCGCTCGCGCGTGTTCCGCTGGTACGCCCAGCTGCGCAGCATCGAACAGCGCAGCCAGGACAACGATGGCCCGCTGCCGCTGTCGGAACTGCTCGAACAGCTCGACGCGCTGGAGGAGAAGGTGGAACAGGTGGTGGTGCCGCTGTCCTACACCGACGAGCTGTACGCCCTGCGCAACAACATCGCGCTGGTGCGGCAGAAACTGCTTCAGCGCGCCTGAGCAGCGACCCGCGCAGCGGCGGAGCGCGGGGGCCATGGATCCGGCGCCGGGCCGCCCCAGGCCGGATCATCCCCCTCGGGGGGCAGCGACCCGCGCAGCGGCAGAGCGCGGGGGCCATGGATCCGGCGCCGGGCCGCCCCAAGCCGGATCATCCCCCTCGGGGGGCAGCGACCCGCGCAGCGGCGGAGCGCGGGGGCCCGTTACCTAGCCTCTGCCGGAGTTGCGCAAAGCCTGGCGCACGACCGCATCCAGCGCTTCGTCAACCACCCCATGGTCGGCCACCACCCGCAGACGGCCCAGCGCCTGCAGCCGTTCCAGTCCGTGCTGGGTGAGTGATATCGAGCGCCCATCGGCCGTGGTGAACAGGAACATGGTGCCGTGCGGACTGGCCCAGCTCAGCTGACAACGCAGCCACTGGTCCTGCTGCATCAGGTCCACCCAGCACCCCACGGTGAACGTTGCGGCGGGCGGATCGGCGGTCTCGCCGTCATCCAGGTCGTCCAGCCGGGCCATGGGCTGGGTGTCCATGAATGCCGGATGGGTTTCAATTGCCAGGTCCTCCATGAAGCCGGTATCGCGCGCTTCGTTCGGTTGCATCCACGGCTCATACTCGTCCGGGTCCTGCCGGCTTGGCGGGTTGTCCTGCGGCGAATCTGACCCGCTGCGTTCGGTCTTGTAGGCCGCCTCATACAGGCCCATCAGGGTCTGGAAAAAACTCTCGGCCTGCGGGCGCGGATAGTCGATCGCGTCCAGTCCTTCGTGCAGGGTACGCAACAGGCCGGGAATGATCTTGATCAGACGCGGGCGGTTGAGGCTGGTCTGCGCGAGCTGGCTGGACCACAACAGATCGGGCAACACGCTCATGTAGCGGTGGGCCGCGGCGTCCGCCGGCAAGGCTTCGCCGTGTGCGACCGTGTCCAGGCGCGCCTGCGCCACCACCTGTGCCCAGGGCCCCGTCAGGAAACGCCGCACCACGCCGGGGGCGCGGGCAAAATCGTTGCGCGCCTGGACCTCGGTGGCCACCCGCTCGGCCAGCAAACGGCGCTGCTCCACCCGCAGCAGCGTCTTCATCGCCAGACCACGCTTGGGCGCCTGGGTGCTGGCGATGGCGGCGTCCGCCTCGGTGAAGCGCTGCAGCAGCACGGGCATCAGCTCCGGCAGGCTCTGGGTTGGCGCCTGCAGGGCCATCACAATTTCATGCACCCTCTGTGCATAGGCGACAAATCCGGGATCCTGCTCGCTGGTGAAAGCCAGACTCTGCGTGGTGATGGCATCCAGCAGATGGCGGGCGGGATTGTGCCGGTCGGCAAAAAAACGCGGATCGCTGCGGGCCAGCTGCAGCAGGGCGGGCTTGATGCGCTGCACCATGTCGCGTACCGGTTGCAGCAAGCGCTGGTCTTCAACAATGCGCCGCAGCATCAGCGTGACCACCTCGGCCGCGAGCGTGCGCACCATGGCGTTGCCCGACCCCGACATGCCCTGGTCGGATGCTGCTCCATCGCTGTGCTCCAGGTTGCCCACCAGCAACTGGTGCAGGTGGTCCAGCGTGAGCAGCGCATCGTTGCCGAGCATCGCAGTCGCCGACACGCTGTCCGGTCGAGCCGCCGACGGCGCCACCGACGCGGCAGGTCGAGCCTTGGCGGCCTGCACCACCACGTAGCCTGCGGGCTGCACCCCCATGCCGTCGAGCAACATCGTCAGGGATCGGTAAAACTGCTGCAGCTCGTTGCCCAGTGACACCGCGCCGACATGCAACCAAAGCGCGCGAACCGCCTCGTCAACGTGCAGCCCCGACAGTGCTTTCATGAGCGCACCCACCACCGCCTCGGGCCGCAGCGGGTTGGTTTCGTTTCGCACCACCTCATGCCCCTGGGCACGACACAGGCGGGCATTGAAGGCGACCAGTTCCTCCTCGGCGGCCATCTTGATGACCTGCTGCACGCGCGCGCGCTCCACGGTCTCCTGCACCTGCTGGTGGTCCATGAGCTCCAGATCATCAAAGCTCAGCGATTTGAGGCTGCGCGCCGTCGCGGCATTCTTTTGGGTCGCCGAGGAGTCCTGCACCACCTGGGATATCTCGGCAATGAAGCGACCGGCCAGCAGATCTCGATGGCTGGCCAGCACCGTACGCGCCTGGGAAAAAACCTGTTTTTCATTCAGGTTTGAGGCCGAGGTCTCACGCTGGTGCAGCGTCTCCAGCAGTTTGCCCAACCAGCGTGGCACCCACCCACGCGTCAGGACAAGCGCCTCGACCAGACAGGTATCAAAAGGGGAATCAGTTCGAGCGCTCATGGCAGTGGAAAAGGGGTCGCCGGACAAGAAGGTATTCACTTGCCTGGATTATGAGCAAACCCTTCGCCATTCAGGTCCGAAAGGAGCAAAAAAGCCGGCCAGTTCAGGGTTTTGAGAGCAACGCCTGCAGGCCGGCCGCACCCAGTTCACGCAGGGTGGCGATGTTGCGCTCGACGATCGCCTCCGCGTCGCCACCTTCGGTGGCCACAGCGCGTTCCACGCTTTCTTCGCGCAGCAAGTGCAGCACGGGGTAGGGTGCGCGGTTGGTCGCGTTGCTGATGTCATCGGGCGGGACGCCCTCGAACTGGAACTGGGGGTGGAAGCTCGCCACCTGCACGATGCCTTCGAGCTCGTGCTCGAGCACCACATCGTCCACCACGTTCATGAAATCGTTGAAGACAACAAAGTCCGGGAACAGCGTGGGGTGCACCAGCAAGGTGGTGTCGATCTCTTCGGCCGGCGTGTTCACCAGCAGATCCAGTTCCCGGTCCAGCTCGTCCAGAAACGCATCCAGGTGCCGCGCACGGCTCACCACGATGCGCACCTGGTTCTTCACATAGACCGAACGCGCAAACGGGCACAGGTTGAGCCCGATCACCACCTTCTCGATCCAGTGGCGGGTGTCGGCCAGAACTTGTTCGTCGGTCATGAAAGAAAACGCCAATCGAGAGAAGGGAAGTTGACTCAGAATGCCGCGGGTCCGGGTTTCCCGGCCCGCAGGCGTTGCCCCCAGTGGGGGTGACCGCCGCAAGGCGCGGCGCGTCTTACTTCAAGGCTTTGTAGCGGAAGCGGTGTGGCCGGGCACCCTCTTCGCCCAGTCGCTTCTTCTTGTCGGCTTCGTATTCCTGGTAGTTGCCGTTGAAGAACACCCACTGGCTGTCGCCTTCGGCGGCCAGGATGTGGGTCGCAATGCGGTCGAGGAACCAGCGATCGTGGCTGATGACCAGCGCGCAACCGGCGAATTCCAGCAGCGCGTCTTCGAGTGCACGCAGGGTTTCCACGTCCAGGTCGTTCGAGGGCTCGTCCAGCAGCAGCACGTTGCCGCCTTCGGCCAGGGTCTTGGCCAGGTGCAGACGACCGCGTTCACCACCCGACAGGCTGCCGACGCGTTTCTGCTGGTCGCCGCCGGAGAAGTTGAAACGCCCGCAATACGCGCGGCTGGGCATCTGGAACTTGCCCACGGTGATCATGTCCAGGCCGCCCGAGATGTCTTCCCACACGGTCTTTTCGTTCGACAGGTCGTCGCGGCTCTGGTCCACCACCGCCATCTTGACGGTCTGGCCGATCTTCACTTCGCCGCTGTCGGGCTGCTCTTTGCCCGAGATCAGCTTGAACAGCGTGGACTTGCCCGCACCGTTGGGGCCGATGATGCCGACGATGGCACCGGCGGGGATCTGGAAGCTCAGGTTGTCGATCAGCAGGCGGTCGCCGAAGCTCTTGGAAACGTTCTTGAACTCGAACACTTCGTTGCCCAGGCGCTCGGCCACGGGAATGAAGATCTCGTTGGTCTCGTTGCGCTTCTGGTAGTCGACGTCGCTGAGCTCTTCAAAACGCGCCAGGCGCGCCTTGCTCTTGGCCTGGCGGCCCTTGGGGTTCTGGCGCACCCACTCCAGTTCCTTCTTCATGGCCTTGGTGCGTGCGTCTTCGGTGCGCTGCTCCTGCTCCAGACGGGCCTCTTTCTGCTCCAGCCAGGTGGAGTAGTTGCCCTTGTACGGAATGCCATGGCCGCGGTCGAGTTCGAGAATCCACTCGGCCGCGTTGTCCAGAAAGTAACGATCGTGGGTGATGGCGACCACGGTGCCCGGGAAGCGCTTCAAGAACTGCTCCAGCCACTCGACCGACTCGGCGTCCAGGTGGTTGGTGGGTTCGTCGAGCAGCAGCATGTCGGGCTTGGACAGCAGCATGCAGCACAGGGCCACGCGGCGTTTTTCACCGCCGGAGAGCAGGCCAATTTTGGCTTCCCAGGGCGGCAGGCGCAGCGCGTCGGCGGCGATTTCGAGCTGGTGTTCGCTGTCGGTACCGGCGGTGGAAATGATGGCTTCGAGCTGGGCCTGTTCGGCCGCCAGGGCGTCGAAGTCGGCATCTTCTTCGGCGTAGGCCGCGTACACCTCTTCGAGGCGCTTCTGCGCCGCGCGCACGCCGCTCATGCTGGCCTCGACCGCTTCGCGCACGGTCTGCTCAGGGTCAAGCTTGGGTTCCTGGGGCAGGTAGCCGATGCGGATGCCCGGCATGGGGATGGCTTCGCCCTCGATTTCCTTGTCGATGCCGGCCATGATCTTGAGCAGCGTCGATTTGCCCGAGCCGTTGGTGCCGAGCACGCCGATCTTCGCGCCGGGGAAGAAGGACAGCGAGATGTCCTTGAGAATCTGGCGCTTGGGCGGCACGATTTTGCCGACCTTGTTCATGGAAAAGACGTATTGAGCCATTGCTGTCCTGTCGCTGGAGACGGTCTGAGAAAAGTCTTCGATTATCGCCGGCCCGTCAACTTTCATCCAGATCGTCGGGCAAGGGCCTGTTGACCCGTTCCTGCAGCGATGCGGGCAATACACCCGCACCCAGCCATTCGGGCAGGCGTTCGGGCAAATCCCAGCGGGCCTGCCTGAGCACCATCACCAGCCCCTGAAACCACAGGTGCATGCCTTTGCGGCTCAAACGCAGGACCAGCGGGCCCGTTTCGGTGTCAAACGTCATCACGACCGACTGGCTGTCTGTGCGCGTGGTGATCCGGGTGCAGAGGCGCTCCTGGGCACCGCTCTGTTCGCCGGGCAACACACGACCCGAGCGGATCTGCGCCGGGCGCTGGCCGGGCGCGACCTCGTTCAGTGACAGATCGTGCTCGATGGCGGCCCGGGTTGCCGCCGTCGCCCCACCCTGCTCGCCCGGCGTGGCCGCCTCGAAGGCCTTGAGCACCGGCCCCACGATGTTGGCGACCATGCGCCGCGTGAGCCAGACCATGGCGTCCTGCTCGTGCACACGCATCCAGATGCGGTCCTGGGTCGCGCTGAAGCCGAAGGTGGTGGTGGTCAATCTGCTGTCCCGGGTGCATGAAACGATCAAGCGGCATCATGCCTCGGCGCCATCCCCGGGCACGCCTTGGGCCGTCGCTCAAGGCATCGGCCGACCCAGTGTGGTCAACGCCAGAGCGGCCTGCCGCACGCCGTGGCCGACTCCATGCGACAATACACGCTGTTGGGCACTTCAGTAGGCCCGGCACCAGCACAATGCTGGGGGTGTGCACCAGCCACTGGCCGCCACCCACCTTGTGAATCCATCAGCCCCAGACTGACCGGTCGCAGCCCTCTCACTCAGAGGACGGCAACCGGAGTGGCCGATGCCCCCAGCGCCCTGGACGGGCGCCTCACCTCTAATGAACTTCGAAGAACTGAACCTGGCCCCGGCCATTGTCCAAGCTGTGCGCGAGCACGGTTACGAAACCCCCACCCCCATCCAGGCCGAGGCGATCCCCGCCGTGCTGGCCGGGCGCGATCTGCTCGGCGGTGCCCAGACCGGCACCGGCAAGACCGCCGCCTTCACCCTGCCCATGCTGCACCGCCTGAGCGTCGGCGAACGCGCCAAGAGCAAATTCGGCGGCGTGGCCATCCGCGCCCTGGTGCTCACGCCCACCCGTGAGCTGGCCGCCCAGGTCGAAGAGTCCGTGCGCGTCTATGGCAAACACACCTCGCTGACCTCCACCGTCGTGTTCGGCGGCGTCGGCATGAACCCGCAGATCAACGCCATGAAGCGTGGCGTGGACATCCTCGTGGCCACGCCCGGCCGCCTGCTCGACCTGCAGCAACAGGGTTTCCTGGACCTCTCCGGTGTGCAGATGCTGGTGCTCGACGAAGCCGACCGCATGCTCGACATGGGCTTCATCCACGACGTGAAGAAGATCCTGGCCCTGGTGCCGAAAGAAAAGCAGAGCCTGCTGTTCTCGGCCACCTTCAGCGACGAAATCCGCGACCTGGCCAACAACCTGCTCAAGGACCCGCTGAGCATCCAGGTGACCCCGCGCAACACGACGGTGCAGCGCATCACCCAGGTGATCCATCCGGTGGGCCGCGGCAAGAAGAAGCAACTGCTGGTCCACATCATCAACGAGCACAACTGGAGCCAGGTGCTGGTGTTCACCCGCACCAAATTCGGCGCCAACAACGTGGCCGAGTTCCTGACCAAAAACGGCATCCAGGCCATGGCGCTGCACGGCAACAAGAGCCAGGGTGCCCGCACCCAGGCGCTGGCCGGCTTCAAGAGCGGCGACATCCGCGCCCTGGTGGCGACCGACATCGCGGCGCGCGGTATCGACATCGACGAGTTGCCGCACGTGGTGAACTACGAGATTCCGAACGTCAGCGAAGACTACGTGCACCGCATCGGCCGCACCGGCCGCGCGGGCAAGAGCGGTGAAGCCATCAACCTCGTGAGCCTGGACGAAGAGGGCTTCATGATGGACATCGAGCGCTTCACCAAGCAGCAGATTCCGGTGCAGATCTTCCCCGAATTCATGCCCGAGCCGGGTGAGAAGGCCGAGCCCATCGCCATGGGCCGCCAGACCATCTGGGGCGGCGCCGGCAAGCCGCCGAGCCGCGACGTGATGGCGGCTGCCGCCAAGGCCGCACGCACCGAAATGCTGCAGCGCGTGCGTGAGAAAAAAGCAACCGACGCACCGCAAGGCGCCCGCGGCAATGGCGGTGGCCAGCGCCAGCGCCCTGCCGCACAAGGTGAAGGCCAGCCGCGTGGCGAAGGTGCCCGCGACGGTCAACGCGCCGACGGCCGCCGCAATGCCGGCCCAGGCCGCAACGGCCCGGCCAACGGTCCCCGCAACGGCCCGCCGCGCAGCGGTGGCAACGCACCGCGCAATGCCGAGCGCGCCGACCGTGGACCCCGTGAGGACCGTGGCCCGCGCGAAGACCGTGGTGATGGCAGCGAGCGCCAGCCCGGCCCGAACGCGCACCTGGGCAGCCTGCGCATCCGCGAGCCGCGCGCACGCGCCGCGGCGCCGGGTGGTCAGCCCGATCCGCTGCGCACCAGCATCGATTCGATCGGTGGACGCGGTCGTGGCAACGGTGGCGGTGGTGGCAATGGCAACCGCGGTGGCCGCGGCGGCCCGGGCCGTGGCGATGGCCCGCGCGGTGGTGGCCCGGCCGATCCGCTGCGCACCAGCTTCGGTCGCATCCGCTGATAGCGAACACCAGCCCCCCGCCCTGAACCTCGCGTTCAGGGCCCCCATCACAGCGGACTTCGGTCCGCTGTTTTGTTTATGGGAGCGCCGTGTGCTCAAGGGGTCAGCACTGACGTGGCCTCACCACCGCCGTAGCCCACACCCGCGTGCAGATCGCCCCCCGCGCTCACCGCCACCGCGCAGTACTTGAACTCCGGAATTTTTCCGAACGGATCCAGCGCGGGGTTGGTCAGCAGGTTGGCCGCCGCTTCGGCGTAGGCGAAGGGAATGAACACCGTGCCGGGCGGCATGCCGTCGTCGCAGCGTGCGTGCAGCGCCACCGTGCCCCGGCGGGAGCGCACGGTCACCACGCCACCGGCCGGTACACCCAGGCGCGCCAGCTCGGTGCCGCTCAGGCTCACGGTGGGATGGGGCTCCACGGCGTCCAGCACCTGGCTGCGCCGCGTCATGCTGCCGGTGTGCCAGTGTTCCAGCTGGCGGCCGGTGATGAGCACGAAGGGGTAGTCGGCATCGGGCAGTTCGGCCGCGGGCCTGAACGCTGCCGGCACCAACTGCACGCGACCGTCGGCCGTGGCGAAATGTTCGGTGAAGACGATGGGCTGGCCCGGGTCTTCCGCGCTCAGGCAGGGGTAGGTCACGCTGTCTTCGCGCTCCAGGCGCTCCCAGCTCACACCCGCGATCACGCCGTGCATGGCCTGGCGCATCTCTTCGTAAACCGCGGCCACGCCGGACTCTTCGCCTTCGTAGTTCCACGCGAGTCCGAGACGCTTCGCTATTTCCTGAATGATCCAGAGATCAGGTTTGGCTTCCCCCGGCAAATCGAGCGCACGCCGGCCCATCTGCACCATGCGGTCGGTGTTGGTCACCGTGCCGGTCTTTTCGGGCCAGGCGCTGGCGGGCAGCACCACGTCGGCCAGCCAGGCGGTCTCGGTCATGAACAGGTCCTGCACCACCAGGTGCTGCAGGCTGGCCAGCCCTTCGCGTGCGTGGTTCAAATCCGGGTCGCTCATGGCGGGGTTCTCGCCCATCACGTACATGCCCCAGATCTTCTGCGGATCGCTCGCGGGGGCCTGGGCCTTGTGCAGGATTTCGACCACGGTCAGGCCGGGCTGGTTGTCCAGCGCCGTGTTCCAGAACGCCTCGAACCAGTCATGCACCCCGGGCGTGTCCACGCGCTGGTAGTTGGGGTACATCATCGGAATCAGGCCCGCGTCGCTCGCGCCCTGCACGTTGTTCTGCCCACGCAGCGGGTGCAGACCCGTGCCCGGCCGGCCGATCTGGCCGGTGATGCTGGCCAGCGCGATCAGGCAGCGCACGTTGTCGGTGCCGTGGGTGTGCTGGCTCACGCCCATGCCCCAGAGGATCATCGACGCCGGGCTCGTGGCGTAAGCGCGCGCCACCTCGCGGATGGTCTCGGGCGCGATGCCGCAGATCGGCGACATGGCTTCCGGGGTGGTGTGCTCTACCTGCGCGCGAATGGCGTCGAAGTTGTCCACGCGGCGGGCGATGAAGTCGGCGTCGGTCAGGCCTTCTGCGATCACCACGTGCAGCATGGCGTTGAGCAGGGCCACGTCGGTATCGGCCTTGAACTGCAGGCTGCGCCAGGCGTGGCGGTGCAGGTCGGTGCGGCGCGGGTCGGCCAGCACGATCTGCGTGCCGCGAGCGGCGGCGTTCTTCATCCAGGTGGCCGCGACCGGGTGGTTGCTGGTCGGGTTGGAGCCGATCACCATCACGAACGCGGCGTGTTCCACATCGTTCACGGGGTTGCTCACCGCGCCCGAACCCACGCCTTCGAGCAAGGCCGCCACGCTGGAGGCGTGGCACAGGCGCGTGCAGTGGTCCACGTTGTTGCTGCCAAAACCGGTGCGCACCAGCTTCTGGAACAGGTAAGCCTCTTCGTTGCTGCCCTTGGCCGAGCCGAAACCGGCGAGCGCCTTCTTGCCGTGGGTATCTCGCAGCGCCTTCAGGCCACCGGCCGCCGCTTCCAGCGCTTCGTCCCAAGTGGCTTCGCGGAACACGTCGCGCCAGTCACCGGGACGGGCCGTGGAAGCCGGGTCCTTGGGCACACCGGCCTTGCGGATCAGTGGCTTCGTCAGGCGCTGAGCGTGGTGCGCGTAATCAAAACCGAAGCGGCCCTTGACGCAGAGGCGGCCCTGGTTCGCCGGGCCGTCGCGGCCTTCGACGGCGACGATGGTGTTGCCCTTGACCTTGTAGGTCAGCAGGCAGCCGACGCCGCAATACGGGCAGACCGAATCCACCGACTTGTCCACGCGCTGGTCGCCGACCAGCGTCTTCGGCATGAGCGCGCCGGTGGGGCAGGCCTGCACACATTCACCGCAGGCCACGCAGCTGCTCTCGCCCATGGCGTCGCCGAGGTCGAACACGATCTGCGCATGGCCACCGCGGTAGGCCACGCCGATCACGTCGTTCATCTGCGTCTCGCGGCAGGCGCGCACGCAGCGCGTGCACTGGATGCAGGCGTCCAGGTTCACCGCCATGCCCGGGTGGCTCAGGTCGGGCGCCGGCGCGGGCGCGCGCAGCGCTTTCAGCTCGGGCCGCGCCGTCACGCCCAGCTGACTCGCCCAGTGGCTGAGTTCGCCGTGGGGCTGCTCGCCTTGCTCGTCGACCCACTTGTGGCCCGCGTCGGGCCGGTCGGCCAGCAGCAGTTCCAGCACCAGCTTCTGGCTTTTCAGGGCGCGCTCGCTTTTGGCCTTCACGTCCATGCCGTGCGTGACCATGCGGCAGCACGAGGGCGCGAGCGTGCGTTCGCCCGCCACCTCGACCACGCAGGCGCGGCAGTTGCCGTCGGCGCGCAGGCCGTCGGAAAAACACAGGTGCGGGATGTGCACGCCGTGGCGCTGCGCGGCCTTGAGCACGGTCTCGCCCGCCTGGGCCTGCAGCTCGACGCCGTCGAGCTTGAAGGAAATGGTGGGTGTGCTCATGTCGAAGCCCTCGAGCCAGATGCTTGCACTTCGTGCGGGAAGTATTTCAGAACACAACGTATCGGATTCGGCGCGGCCTGCCCCAGGCCGCAGATCGACGCATCGGTCATCACCACGGCCAGGTCTTCCAGCGTGAGCGCATCCCAGTCGCCCGGCTGCGCCATCAAGGTCGCGGCCTTCTCGGTGCCGACGCGGCAGGGCGTGCACTGGCCACAGCTCTCGTGCGCAAAGAAGCGCATGGCGTTGAGCGCGGCATCGCGCGCGCTGTCGGCCTCGCTGAGCACCACCACCGCGGCCGAGCCGATGAAGCTGCCGTGGGGTTGCAGGGTGTCAAAGTCCAGCGGCTCGTCGGCCAGCGAAGCCGGCAGGATACCGCCCGACGCGCCGCCGGGCAGGTAGGCGTAGAGCGTGTGCCCCTCGGCCATGCCGCCGCAGTATTCGTCCACCAGTTCGCGCAGCGTGATGCCCGCCGGCGCGAGCTTGACGCCGGGTTGCTGCACGCGCCCGCTCACGCTGAACGAGCGCAGTCCCGTGCGACCGTTGCGCCCAAAACCGCTGAACCAGGCCGGGCCGCGCTGCACGATGTCACGCACCCAGTACAGCGTTTCGAAGTTGTGTTCCAGCGTGGGCCGGCCGAACAGACCGACCTGCGCGATGTAGGGTGGGCGCAGGCGCGGTTCGCCGCGTTTGCCCTCGATGCTCTCGATCATGGCGGACTCTTCGCCGCAGATGTAGGCGCCCGCGCCGCGCCGAAGCTCGATGTGCGGCAGCGGAAACGGCGGCTCGGCCTGAAGCCGCGCCAGCTCGGCGGCCAGGATGGCGCGCGCGCCGTGGTACTCGTCGCGCAGGTAGATGTAAACGGCCGCTGTGCCCACCACCTGCGCCGCCACCAGCAGCCCTTCCAGGAAACGGTGCGGATCGCGCTCCAGGAAGGTGCGGTCCTTGAAGGTGCCGGGTTCACCTTCGTCGATGTTCACCGCCATCAGGCGCGGTGCGGGTTGCTCGCGCACGATGCGCCACTTGCGCCCGGCCGGGAAACCGGCGCCGCCCAGACCGCGCAGGCCCGAGTCTTCCATGGCCTTGAGCACCGTCTCGGTGGTGCGAGCATCGGCCTGCACCGCCGTCGCCAGCGCGTAGCCGCCTTGCGCGCGGTAGGCGGCGTATCCCACATACGCGGGCGCCACATCCTGAGGACCGGCCGTGATCACGCAGGGTGCCACCGCCGCCGGGTCGAAGGCGCCGTCGTCGCGCGCAGCGGGGTGCGTCGTCGACCCCAACTTACACGCGTTCTGCACAGAGGCCACATCGGCCAGCAAGACGGGCGACTGCCCCACCACCGCCACCGGTGCCTGCTCGCAGCGGCCCACGCAGGGCGCGGGGATCACGCGCACATCCGGCCCCAGGATCGCGGGCAATTTCGCCAGCAGGGCCTGCGCACCGGCCATGGCGCAGCTCAGCCCGTCGCACACACGCACGGTGATGGCGGCTGGCGTGTCGCCCTCGCGCAGCACCTCGAAGTGGTGGTAGAAGCTCGCGACCTCGAACACCTCGGCCATGGACAGGCGCATTTCGGCCGCCAGCGCCACCAGGTGGCGCTCCCACAGGCCGCGGTGCGCGTCGTTGAGCGCGTGCAGGTGTTCGATCAGAAGGTCGCGCCGGTGCGGACCGGTGCCGATCAGGGCGCGCACCTCGGCGCGCGAAGCGTCATCGGGCTGGCGCCCCTTGAGCTGGCCGCGGCGGCGCAGCTGGGCACGCAGGGCATCGGGTGTGGCCACCGGGATAGCTGTGGGAGTAGACAAAGGGCTGGTGGCAATCATGGGCTGGTCGTGGTTCGCGCCCGGTGCCCGGGACGCATGGACAATGGTCGCTTGCGCGGAGGCACTTGGCAATATGAGCGGCATCGCCACAGCCATATGAGCCGCGCCGCATAAAGTTGCCCACGATGAAAAAAATCACCATCAAACCCGTCTGGACCATCCAGGGCGCCGACGGCGTGGCCTTGTCGCCGCGCCTGATCGAGCTGCTGAGCGCGGTGCACCAGGAAGGCAGCCTGCTCGCGGCCTGCCAGCGGCTGGGTCTGTCGTACCGCCACGGCTGGGACCTGGTGCGCGCGGGCGAAGCCCATTTCAACACCACGCTGCTGCACATGGAACGCGGCAAGGGCTCCACCCTGTCACCACTGGCCGAAAAGCTGGTCTGGGCCGATCACCGCATCCTGGCGCGCCTGCAGCCCATCCTCGACTCCATCGCATCCGAGCTGGCCACCGAAATCCACCGCGTGTCGCCCACCGGCGGGCAGGCCTTCCGCATCCACGCCAGCTACGGTTTCTCCATCGAAAAACTGATGGAGTCGCTGATGGCCGAGGGCGTGCCGATCGAGCGCCGCTACGCCACCAGCACCGCCGCCGCCGCGGCCCTGCACGACGGCGCCTGCGACGCCTGCGGCATCCACATCCCCATCGGTTCGCAGCAGCCGCGCGCGCTGGCGCACTACGCTCAGTGGCTCGACGGCGAAGACCTGCGGGTGATCGACATCGCGACGCGGCGCCAGGGTCTGATGGTCGCGCCGGGCAACCCGCGCAAGATCTACGACCTGCAGGACCTGACCCGCGGCGACGTGAAGTTCATCAACCGGCCGGCGGACTCGGGCACCCGTTTCCTGCTCGAAGGCCTGCTGCGCGAAAAGGGTCTGGCCGACCGGCCGATCCAGGGCTTCGAGCAGAGCGAAGCCACGCACGCCTCGGTGGCCGCGTATGTGGCCAGCGGCCTGGCCGACGCCGGCTTCGGGCTGGAACGGCCCGCGCGCTATTTCCAGCTCGACTTCATCCCCATGGTCAACGAGCGCTACGTGCTGGTCTGCCGCGCGGCCACCCTGGACCACCCCGCCATGCAGGCGGTGATGCGCACGCTGGCCAACCCCGACTTCAAGCGCACGGTCGACGCCCTGCCCGGCTACGACGCGGCGCACTCGGGGCGGGTCACGCCCTGGCGCGAGGCCTTCGCCAGCGCCTGAGCACGCAGGCGTGCACTCTGGTTACAGTGCACCCATGCAAGCCCCTGTCCCGCCCGTCCCCTCGCGTTTTGCCACCCTCATGGTGGCCACGGCCAACGTGCTCAACCTGGCGCAACCCGGGCGGCATTTCTACGACGGTCAGAACCCCTACAGCCAGCACGAGTTCGACCGCAAGGTGGCCTGGCTCGGCGAGCGCTTCAAGGCACTCAACGCCGACGTGCTCGCCGTGCAGGAAGTGTGGGACGAGCTCGCGCTGCGCGCGGCCGTGGCGCGCAGTGGCTTGCAGTACAGCTTCGTGGCCGTTCCTGGCGCAGAAAACGGCCCCGGGCAACAGGGCGCGCAGGGCACGCCGCGCGTGGGCATCGTGACGCGGCTCAAGGTGGAATCGGTCACATCACTGACCGATTTTCCCGCCGCTGCGGTGGTGGACGTGCCGGGCATCGGACCGCACACCCGCTTCGAGCGTCCGCCGCTGCTGGCCATCCTTCGTTTGAAGCACGGCCAGGACGTGGGCGTGATCACGGCGCACCTGAAATCCAAACGGCCCAAGTACCTGCAGGACGCCGAAGGCCACCCGCTGGAAGACCCGGATGACCCCTTGGTGCAGGCCGTAGGCTCTCTGCGCTCGCTGGTCATGCGCGCCGGCGAGGCGCTGGCACTGCGCCTGAAAGTGGTGGAACTGCTGCACCGCACCCGCCTGCCGCTGATCGTGATGGGCGACCTGAACGACGGGCCGCACAGCGTCACCACCCAGCTCATCGCCGCCACTTCGCAGGTGGCCTACGACAAGGGTGCGCGCGACAACGCACTCTTCAGCGCCTGGGACGTGATGGGCGAAGCCGCGCTGCGCCGCGACGTGGCCTTCTCCCACATCCACCAGGGCTACCCCGAGGTGCTGGACCAGGTGCTCGTGAGCGAGGAGTTCGTGGCCACCAGCCGCTCATCGATTGGCGATGTGCGACGCGTCGAGGTGTTCAACGACCACCTGTTCGAAGGGCGCGACCGCAGCCGCAGCGACCACGGTTTTGTGCGCGCGTTGTTGCGCTTGAAACTGCCCGAGTTGGGCTGAGGACCTGGTTGCTTTTCTTTCGTTGCACCTCGCGGGCCAAAGCGTGTGCGGGCAAGCCGCACACACCTTGGCAAACAGAGGCGTTGGCGCTCTACCGGTGGAGAACCAGTTCATCTCTTGCTGCGGCAGGCGCTGTCCGGTGGGGGCGATTTCTGGGGCGGCTGTGACCAGCAGCCTGGGGCCGGGCGCGCAAGTGCGCGCATCGTTGTCTGACTCGCGGCCACTGTCTGAGCGTAGAGAGCGTAGCGAACGCAGCGAGTTGGCCGCGCCGGCTCCAGGCTGGTGGGCGCAGCGGAGTCGGTGCGAAGTGCCGACCGGCCCGGTATGAGCCCCCGCCGGACAGCGCCTGCCGCAGCCGTGAGGTGCTGCGACCGAAGTGAACCCAAGACTCACACAAACCGCAGCATCGCCACCGGCGGCAGGTCGTTCGACACGGCCGTCCAATGCTCGCCAGCATCGGCACTCACCCACAGACCACCCGTGGTCGAGGCCATGGCCAGGGTCTGGCCGTCGGCGCCCACGTCCAGCCCGTGGCGGTAGACCAGGTGGTAGGCGTGGGCCTGGGGCAGGCCATGGGAGAACACCCTGAAGCTGGCGCCACCGTCGTCCGTGCGCGTGACCACCAATCGCCCGTCCACCGGGATGCGGCAGACATCGGCCTGCGCCGGCACGAACCAGGCACGCTGCGGGTTGTTCGGGTCGCAGGCCACCGCGAAGCCAAAGCCCGAGGGCGCGGGCGGCGCGATGCCGCCCCACTGATGACCGCCGTCGACCGAACGGTAGATGCCACAGTGGTGCTGCACCCACAGCACATCCGGGTTGGCCGCGCACTGCACCATGCAGTGCGGGTCCTGCGCGTTGCCGTCTTCGGCGTTGTCGGGCGGCAGGTAGTCGGCCTTCATGCCGCTGGCGGTGAGGGTCCAGCGCTCCCCGCCATCGTGTGTCTGCCAGACACCGCCGCAGGACACGGCCACCGTCACATGGCGCGCATCGCGCGGGTCGACCAGGACGGAGTGGATGCCCGCGTGGTCGTAACCGCCGCCCATCCAGTCGCGACGCCCCGGCTGCTCCCACAGCGGGGTGTTGAGCGACCAGCTGGCGCCGGCGTCATGGGAGCGGAACAGCCCGGCCGGGATGCAGCCCGCCCAGAGTGTGCCGGGCTGGTCGGGTCCGCCGGCCGCGAGTGCCCAGATCAGGTCCACACCCCAGGGGGTGGTGTCATCGGCCCAGGGCCCTTCGGTGGGCTTCTGCGGAAAGGCGGGGGCGGCGATCTCCCGCCAGGTCTGGCCGCGGTCGGCGCTGCGGTGCAGCTTGACGCCGAAATGGCCCAGGCGCAACGCCGCGGTCCAGGCGCCGTCGCGCGCATCGGCGAGCACGGTGGTGACCGGCTCGCCAGGAAAGTGGTGGGCGGCGATGGTCCAGTCCGTGCCCTCACCGTGCAACACGAACAGGCCCTTGCGGGTGGCGAGCAACAGCGTCTGCATCTCGATCTCCTGGCATGGTTGGAGGGGTTCAACCGCCGCTCAGGGCCTGCACCACCAGCACCCGGTCGCCCGCGGCCAGCGGCTGGTTCAAAACGCTGCGGTCCTGCACCATCTGGCGGTTGACGAACACCGCCACGTGTTTGCGCACCGCGCGCTGGTCGTCGAACACGTAGTGCGCCAGCTCGGGCGCGGCGAGCAGCGCGGCTTCCAGCACTTCGCGCAGTGCGCCGGGTGCGACGAGCTGGGGCGCGCAGTCCACATGGCGGCGCAGAGTGGGGGCAAATTCGACCGTGACCATGGCGATGAACGGCCCGCCAGTTTCCGGCAGGAGCGCGGGCTGCGCAAGCGCCACCCCGCCGCGTTCAGGGTTGTCGCCCGGGTGGCCCGGCGGCGCGACGGATCAACCGCGCACGAACAGCGTCACCAGCGGTTGATCGCCCACCTGGCGGCTCCAGTGTCCGTGCACCGCGGGGTCGAAGGTCGCGCCTTCGGGCAGGGTGTCGGCCGAATAGAAATGATCGCCCGGGCCGAAGGTGCGCGAGCTGCCGTCCTGCAGACCGATCTCCATCTGCCCGCGCAGCACGAACAGCCACTGCGGTGCGCCGGTGCAGTGGAACGGGCTGCGAAAGCCCACCGGGCTCTCGCGCAGTTGAAAACCGTCCGAGGGCATCAGCGGCGACAGGCGGGCCGCGGGCGTGCCCTCGCTCAAGGCCACGGATTCTTCGCGGAATCGCGCGCGGCCATCGGTGCCGGTGAACAACACCACTTTGTTGAACGTGCTCATGGGTCTCCTGGGTTGCGCCGTTGGTTGGCTCCGGGTTGTACCAGATGGCCATCGCACACAAAAAAAGCGGCCTGGCGACTTGAGGGTCACCAGGCCGCCACCGCGGGGTCCGACGGGGATCAGTTCATCGACGAGGCAGGGTAGCGGCCGGGGTTCAGTTCCTTGAGCGTCTGGCCACTCTCCGAGTTGGCCATCACGTCACCGTTGCGCTGCGCTTCGCGCAGTTCGGCACGCACCTGCTCACGCGTCTTGCCCTGCGCCACGGCGGTGTGGGCGTAACGGCCGGGGTTCAGGTCCTTGGCGGTCTGGCCGGACTCCGAGTTGACGACCACGTCGCCACGGGCCTGGGCTTCGCTCAGTTCGGTCTTGACCTGATCACGGGTCTTCGCCGCGGCCACGGCGCGGTCCGGGTAGTTCTGGGGCGCCATTTCGGCCGCCGTCTGGCCCGATTCGCTGTTCGCCACGACATCACCGCTGCGCTGAGCCGCCAGCAACTCGGCCTGCACCTGAGCGCGGGTCCTGGTCTGCGCGACGACCGCGGGATAGGCCTGCGGGTTGACCTGGCGCTGGGTCAGACCCGACTCGCCGTCGGCCAGCAGGTCGCCGTTGCGCTGGGCGTTCAGGAAGTCGGCACGGACCTGGTCGCGGGTCTTGGCTTCGGCCGGATCGGCAGCCAGGGCCTGGCCAGCGCTCAGTGCAGCGATGGCGAGGGCGACGGAGGAGAGAACGGTGGAGCGGTTTGCGAATTTCATGGTGCGTTTCCTTTCGGGGGAGTGAAAAATTGGATGGCAGATGGATCGTGCCGGGCTGGCCCTGGGGTGTCTTCTCAGCGAGGTTTCGCTGTTTTTCGGTTGGTTTCGTTGCCGTTGAAAGTTCAGAAACACCGGTCAGGCCAGTCGGGCTTCGTAGCGGTTCAAGGGGTTGTTTCGCTGCGATGGGTGAACTTTAAAGTTTCTGTTTCCAAAGAAAAATCACCATATCAACGTCAATCTATTTCGTTTTCAGCAACAATAAAGCCATTGAATCTCTGGAGCCCCACCTCATGGACCGACTGACTTCGATGCGTGTTTTCCTGCGCGTGATCGACGAGGGCAGCTTCGCCGCCGCGGCCCGGGCACTGGACATGTCGCCTGCGGTGGTGACCCGCCTGGTCGCCGATCTCGAAGACCACCTGGGCACGCGCCTGCTGCACCGCACGACCCGGCGCCAGTCGCTCACCGAAGCCGGTGAGCAGTATCTGCAGCGGGTGCGCCACATCCTGCAGGACCTGGACGAGGCGCACGCCGTGGTCAGCTCGCACACCCAGGCGCTCTCGGGCGTGCTGCGCATCCTGGCGCCACCGGTGCTCGCCACCCACGTGCTCGCGCCGCTGATCACGGGCTTCCGCCAGGCTTACCCGGACATCCGGCTCGACATCGAGGTCGAGTCACACCGCGAACCGCCGATCGAAGACTTCGATATCACTCTGCTTGGCGCCAGCGACAGCTTTGACGGCGACGTGATCGCGCGCAAGGTGATCAGCACCGAGGCCATCCTGGTCGCTTCACCGGCCTACCTGGCACGGCGCGGTGTGCCCCTGACACCGGCCGACCTGCAGCAGCACGACTGCCTGCGCATCAAGCCCGAAGGCCTGCGCAGCCGCTACTGGCGCCTGTTTCGCGCCGACGACGACAACGAGCAGGTCGAGCTGGATGTGACGCCCGTGCTCTGGGCCAACCACTCCGACACCCTGCAGCGCGCGGCCCTCGACGGTGCGGGCATCACCGGCGCCACCGTGGAGATCGCCGCCCCGCACCTGGCCAGCGGCGCCCTGGTGCGCGTGCTCAACCCCTGGATCACCGGCCGTTTCACCCTCTACGCGGCCCTGCCCAGCCGCAAGTTCATGCCACAGCGCACGCGGGTGTTTCTCGACTACCTGACCGAGCAGACCCGCCTCGGCGTGGCCCAGGCGCTGAGCGCCTGCGACGGCTGCCGACCCACCGGTTTACAGCCTGTTGCACAAAAAGCCGCGGCGCTATAACCCCATCGGACGCCCGGCCGCGTTTCAGTGAGCTCCATCCACCTTTTCCGGAGCTTGCATGAACCCCCTTCTGCCGACCCTGCGCCGCCTGGCCCTGCCCGCGCTCGCCGCCCTTGCCCTCTTCAGCGCCCTGCCCGCCCACGCCCTGGGGCGGTTGAGCGACATCCAGGTCATCGACCGCGACAGCGGTGAAACCCTGCCGGTCTACCAGCACCGCGGCGAACACTGGGTGGCCGGGCGGCCCGGCGCGCGCTACGCCGTGGCCCTGCGCAACACCACGCACGGCCGCGTGCTCGGTGTCGTGTCGGTGGACGGCGTCAATGTCGTCTCGGGCGAAACCGCCGCCTGGAGCCAGACCGGCTACGTGCTGAGCCCCGGGCAGCGCTACGAGATCACCGGCTGGCGCAAGAGCGACGCCGAAGTCGCCGCCTTCCACTTCACCGCGGCCCCCGCGTCCTACGCCGCGCGCACCGGCCGCCCGGCGCAGGTGGGCGTGATCGGCGTGGCCGTGTTCCGCGAAAAGACGCCGCCTCCGCCAGTCCTCGCACCGCCACCCCTGCCCGAGCCCTACAGCCAGTCATACCCCTCACGCGAACGCCTGTCCGACGCCGAATCGGCAACGAACTTCAAAAGCCGCGCCGAGGCGGTCGGAGCCCCTGCAGCTTCAGCGGGCAGCGCCAATCACAGCAGAGCCAGCGCGATGGCCCGTGAAGCGGCACCGGCTTCGCGCCGCATGGCCCCGGCCAGCCCGACACCCCGCCTGGGCACCGGCCACGGCGAACGCGAAGGTTCGTGGGTGGGCCACACCAGCTTCGAGCGCCGCAGCGAGCGGCCCGACGAACTGATCCGCATCCGCTACGACAGCCGCGAAAACCTGATCGCCATGGGCATCCTGCCGACCACGCCCATGCCCCTGCGGCCCAACCCGTTTCCCGGTGCACCACACCCCGGCTACGTGCCCGACCCTTCATGAGACCGAAGCGCATGGTGAGCCGCACGCTGCCCGCCCGCTCGCCATAATCCACCGCATGTCCGCGGTGAATGCGCCCTCTGACGAGCAACTCATGATGGCCTTTGCCGCCGGGGACGCGCGCGCCTTCGAAACCCTCTACGACCGCCACGCCCTGCCGGTGTGGCGCTTCGTGATGCGCAGCGTGAACGACCGGTCCCTGGCCGACGATCTGGTGCAGGACGTGTGGTTCAGCCTCGCGCGGCAGGCGCCGGCCTACACCGTCCGCGCCCGCTGGCGCACCTGGCTGTTCACGCTCGCCCACCACCGGCTGGTGGACCACTGGCGCACGCACAGGCACCACGCCAGCCTCGATGCCGCCACCGAAGACGGTGCCAGCCTGGCCGACACGCTGGCGGCCGAATCCGGCTTCGGCCCCGAGCGCCGGCTGACCTCGCGCGAGCAGGCGCAGGCGCTGCTGGACGCGCTCGCTGCGCTGCCCGCCGCGCAGCGCGAAGCCTTTCTGCTGCAGGCCGAAGGTGGCCTGAGCCTGGCGGAGATCGCACAGACCACCGGCGTGAGCCCCGAAACGGCCAAGAGCCGCCTGCGCTACGCCCGCGCCCGCCTGCGCGAAACCCTGGAGGCGCACGCATGAACCGTTTTTCCCCACCGCCCAGCGGACCCGACGACGGCGGCGAAGACCGGCTGCTGCGCCGTTACCACGAAGCCAATGCCCTCGACGACGCTCGCCCGGGCCCCGCGCTGCGCGAGACCGTGCTGGCCCATGCGCGCAGCGTGGCCACCGCAAAGAAAGACGGGGCATTGGCCAAAGGCCGTGCACCCGCCAGCAACGACACCTCATGGACCCTGCGCGCCCTCGGCAGCCTGGCCGTGCTCGGCCTCGTGGGCCTGCTCGTGCTGCAGTTCGACCGCGGGTCGCCCGAGGAGCGCGAAGCAGCGTTCGGCGCACCTCCAGCGCCGGCTGCCGTACGGCCAGCGCCCGCCGCTGCGACAGACAGCCGGCCCGCGGGTGTACCGGCTGCAGGCCCGACGGACAGCCGCGAGGAGGCCGCAGCCCCATCGCTGAAAACCGTGCCCGCGCCACCGCCCGTTCCCGACGCCAACCGGGAAGCCCCGGCAGCAGCCACGCCGGCACCCGCCAAGGCCCGGCCACCGGCACCGCCGCGACCGGCGGCGCCCGCTGCCGGCCCGGCGCCAGCACCCATGGCAGCCGACTCGGCAGGCGCTTCGATGGCCGGTGCACCGTCAGCGCCAGCCGCGGCACCGTCCGCCGAGCGGGCGGCACCCGACGCCCTGACCCAGGCGATCCCGGACTCGTCCAACACCGAGCCAGCCGCGGCACCCGCAGCCCGGGAACCGGCCCGCAACGCAGCGACACTGCGCCGGGAAGCGCCTGCGGCCGACCGCGCTCGATCAGCGGCCGCCCTGCCGCCCCTGCACGCGGCCACCGCGCAGGGGGATCCTGATGCCGTGCGCCGCCTGCTCGCCACGGGCACCGATGTCAACACCCGCGATGCAACTGGACGCACGGCCCTCATGCTCGCGGCGCAGCGCGGCAATGCGGCATTGATCCGCTTGTTGCTGGATGCGGGCGCCGAGCCTGCGCTGCGCGACAAGGAGGGTCTGAGCGCCACCGACCACGCCACGCAGACCAGGCAGACTGCGGTGCTGCCACTGCTGCGTTAGACCCTCGCGGTTTTCAGCGCGGGTTCGGCAAACCGGCGTTGAGCGGGGTGAGTGTTTCGCCGCGGGCCAGGTAGGCGATCAGGTTGTCGGCGGCCAGATCGGCCATGGCGCGGCGCGTCTTGAGCGTGGCGCTGGCGATGTGAGGCGTGAGCACCACGTTGGGCACGTCGAGCAGGCCGGGGTGCACGCTGGGTTCACCTTCGAACACGTCCAGTCCCGCGGCCGCGATGCGCTTCTCGCGCAGCGCCACGGCCAGCGCCGCGTCGTCCACGATGCCGCCGCGCGCGATGTTGACCAGCGTGGCCGTGGGCTTCATCTGCGCAAGTTCAGCCGCGCCGATGGCGTGGTGCGATTCGGCACTGTAGGGCAACACCAGCATCAGGTGGTCGGCCTGCTGCAGCAGTTCGGTCTTGCTGACGTAGCGCGCCCGGCAGGCGGCCTCGCTGTCGGCGTCGAGCCGGGAGCGGTTGTGGTAGATCACGTTCATGCCAAAGCCGTTGGCGCCGCGCCGTGCAATGGCCTGACCGATGCGGCCCATGCCCAGGATGCCCAGCGTGCTGCCGTGCACCTCGGCGCCAGCGAACATGTCCAGCGCCCAGCGGTTCCACTGGCCGGCGCGCAAGAAATGCTCGCTCTCGGTGATGCGCCGCGCCGTGGCCATGAGCAGGGCAAAACCGAAGTCGGCCGTGGTCTCGGTCAGCACGTCGGGCGTGTTGGTGGCGAGCACCCCGGCCGCCGTCAGGGCCGGCACGTCGAAGTTGTTGTAACCCACCGCGATGTTGCAGACCACCCTGAGCTGCGGGCAGGCCGCCAGCAGCGCCGCGTCAATGCGCTCGCTGCCGGTGGTGAGCACACCCACCTTGCCCTGCAGCCGTTCGATCAGTTGCGTGGGCGTGAACGGCGCGTCTTCGTCGTTGGTTTCAACTTCGAAGTGCTCACGCAGGCGCGCCACCACCTCGGGAAACACGGCGCGGGCGATCAGGATGGCAGGGCGTTGGTTCATGGCGAAGTACCTTGGAAACAGGCGAAACAGGCATCACCCCCAAAGATGAGAAGGTGGGGCGAAGGGACGTTGCCCAGCACACGCCGAGGATCCGGTTCCGCCGGTCCAAGGGCGTGGTCCCCCTGGGGGGAAGCCGCGAAGCGGCGCAGGGGGGAGCCTTATACAGCGAGGAGGTCGACTTCAAACAGCAACGTGGCGTTCGGCGGAATCACGCCGCCGGCGTCGCGCGCGCCGTAGCCCAGTGCTGCCGGGATGACCAGGCGGCGCGTGCCGCCCACGGCCATGCCCTGCACGCCTTCGTCCCAGCCCTTGATGACGTGGCCGGCGCCGAGCGGGAATTCGAAGGGCTGGCCGCGGTCCTTGCTGGAGTCGAACTTGGCGCCCTGCACGCCGTCGTTGAAGAGCCAGCCGGTGTAGTGCACCTGCACCGGGCGACCGGCCTGGGCGACTTCGCCACTGCCGACCACGGTGTCTTCGTATTGCAGGCCGCTGGGGGTGGTGATCATGGAATGTCCTTGGAAGGGATGAATAATGGAAGTGGCGATTATTCCAGTCCTTGTGCGCACCGCACCGACGTGGGTCCGTTGCACCTTTGGCAACACGGATTTACACCCGCTTTTCAATCGCGATGGCAAGCGTTAACGCGCACCGTTTGTACTGAAAGCTCCCATCCACCCCAGGCCTCAGGAGTGCCTCCATGAACCCCAACAACACCACCCTCACCCGCCGCATGGCCCTCGGTGCCATTGCCGGTACGGCCCTGCTGACGGCGCTGCCCGCCATGGCATTGGGCCAGCTGGCCGACGTGCGCATCATCAACCGCGACAACGGTGAAATCCTGCCGTTCTACCGTCACCAAGGCGAACTCTGGATCGCGGGCGAGCCCGGTGTGCGCTACGCCGTGGAGCTGTACAACCGCACACGCAGACGCCTGCTCAGCGTGGTGTCGGTGGATGGCGTGAACGTCATCACCGGCGAGACCGCCGCCTTTGACCAGGCCGGCTACGTGCTGGCGCCGGGGCAACGCTACGACGTGAGCGGCTGGCGCAAGAGCCGCCGCGAGATCGCTGCCTTCGAGTTCACCCGCCTGTCACGCTCCTACGCTGCACGCACCGGTCGTCCGGACGATGTCGGTGTGATCGGCGTGGCGGTGTTCCGTGAGCGCCCGGGCTACCGGGCACCGGAACCGCAGGCGGAGATCTACGGACGCAGCGCGCCGGTGCCGCAGGGCGAAGAGTCCTTCCAGGGCAAGTCCCACCGCAGTGACGGGCCTTCAGCCGCCGGCCCGCAACTGGGCACCGGTCATGGGGACCGCGAACGCGACCGGGTGGGCGAAACCGAATTCGAGCGGCGCAGCACGCGGCCCGAAGAGATCGTGCGCATCCGCTACAACAGCCGCGCGAACCTGGTGGCCATGGGCATCATCCCGGCGTACCAGCGCCCGCCACGTGAATACAACCCCCGTGCCTTCCCCGGCGCGCGCCCGGGCTACGTCCCGGACCCGGAGTGAAACAACCACCCCTGCGCCGCCTACGGCGTCTTCCCCTCAAGGGGACGCAACTGGCAGCCCGGCAAAGCCGGTTCCGCGGCTGTCACTGAGTGGCGCTTCCTCGCTCGTCAGTAATTCGCGAACAGCGGTCGTGGTCTCACTCCAGCCATTTTGTGAAGCTCTCGACGGGTTCGCGCGGCGTGATGAAGGTGTTGACCTTGTCGGTCGGGTCGGCATAACCCAGCGACATGCCGCAGACCAGCATCTCGTTCTCGCCCGCTCCGATGTGCGGCAGGATGATCTTCGCAAAGCCGTTCCAGGCCGCCTGCGGGCAGGTGTGCAGGCCGTGGCCGCGTGCGGCGACCATGAGGTTCTGCATGAACATGCCGTAGTCCACCAGCGAGCCGCGGCCCATGACACGGTCGAGCGTGAACATCAGGCCCACAGGCGCGTCAAAAAACCTGAAGTTGCGCTGGTGCTGGGCGTGCATCTTGTCCTTGTCGCCCTTGGTGATGCCGAGCAGGCCGTAGAGCCCCCAGCCGTTTTCGCGCCGGCGGTCGATGTAGGGGCTGACCCATTTTTCCGGGTAGTAGTCGTATTCCTCGCGGTACTCGGCGGCCAGCGACGGGTCGGCGCGCAGGGCGTCGTGTGTGGCGCAGCATTTTTCGACCAGCGCATCGCGGCTCGCGCCCTGCAGCACGTACACCTTCCAGGGCTGGGTGTTGGTACCCGAGGGCGCGCGGCTGGCCAGCTGCAGCAGGTGCTCGATGGTCTCACGCGGCACCGGTGTGGGCAGGAAGGCCCGGGCCGACATGCGGCTGGTGATGGCGGCGTCGACACTGTGGGCGTCGATCGGGGTCAGGGCGCCGGTCGATGGGGGGTTGAAGCTCATGCGGGGGTCTCCGTGTTGTATTGACGTTTACGTCAACGTCAACGTCAATTATGGCAAGAACCCCGTCAGTGCGCTGCCGCCGTCACAGGATCGTCTCAAGCACCGTCTTGAGCGCCGCCGGCAAGGGCACAGGCCGGCGCGTGGCGCGGTCCACGTACACATGCACGAAGTGCCCACAGGCCGCGGCCATCTCGCCGTCTTCGGCAAACAGGCCGACCTCGTAACGCACGCTGGAACTGCCCAGGTGCGCGACGCGCAGGCCGGCGTGCACGGTCTGCGGAAAAGCCAGCGGCGCGAAGTAGTTGCACTGCGTCTCGATCACCAGACCGATGACCTCACCGGCGTGGATGTCCAGCGCGCCCTGCTCGATCAGCCAGCCGTTGACCGCGGTGTCGAACCAGCTGTAATACACCACGTTGTTCACATGGCCATAGACGTCGTTGTCCATCCACCGCGTGCCGATGGTGCGGAAGACGCGGTAGTGGCTGCGCGGGCGGGCCTGGGGACGGGTGACGGGCGTGCTCATGGCGCGGGATTGTGCCAGCGGGGTGTTGCAGGGCCTGTCGCAGAACAGTCAGCCGACCGGGCAGATGCCATCCCTTGCCAGCGGCGGTGGTAGTCGAGCGCGGTGCGGTAGGTGTTCACCTGGATCTGCACCGTGGCTTCCATGTCGGTGCCATAGCCACCCGCCATGGTGAAGGCCAGCGGCAGTCGGCGCTGCCAGGCCCAGTCCATCACGCGGCGGTCGCGCGCCTCCAGCCCGTCGAATGTGAGCTTGAGACGCCCCAGCCGGTCACCCTCGTGCGGATCGGCGCCGGCCAGGTAGATCACCAGCCCGGGATCGAAGCGCTGCTCCAGCTCTTCCAGTGCGCGCTCCAGCGCTTCCAGATATTCGGTGTCGCCGCAGCCGTCGGGCAGTTCCACGTCGAGATCGCTCGGCTCCTTGCGGAACGGGAAATTCCGGGCGCCGTGCAGCGAGAGCGTGAACACCGAGTCGTCGCGAGCGAAGATGCTGGCCGTGCCGTTGCCCTGGTGCACGTCCAGGTCGATGATGGCCACCCGCAGCGGACCCGTGGAGCGGTGGCGGCGCGCATGTTCGGCCTGCATCAGGCGGGCTGCCACCGCAGCGTCGTTGAAGACGCAGAAGCCGCTGCCCTTGTGGGCATAGGCGTGGTGTGTGCCCCCCGCGAGATTGGCCGCCAGCCCCTCGCCCGCCATGGCGTGGCGGCAGGCCTGGATGGTGGCACCCACCGAGCGCCGCGCGCGTTCGGCCATGGCAGGGCTCCAGGGGAAACCGATCTCGCGTTGCGCCGCGGCGTCCAGCGTGCCGCTCTGGATGGCCCGGATGAACGCCGGCAGATGGACCAACGCCAGTTCACCATCGCTGGCCGGCAGCGCCTGACCCAGGCGCACCTGCGGCAGCTCGGCCGTGAGGCGCTCGCGCAGGCGCCCGTACTTGGCCATGGGAAAGCGGTGGCCGCTGGGCAGGGGCAGGATGAAGTGATCGGCGTAGAAAGCGTGCACGGGGGAATCGGCGTTGGAGAGGTGCGGCCATTGTGTTCGTCGCTTGAAACCAGCGCGTGGGTCCGTGTTTTAGTAAGACCCTTCTAGATTGCTGCAATGCAACAAAAACCGCTTGCAACGGCTCGAGTTTTCCCTATAATTCGAGCCATGTTGCAGTGCAGCAAAGCGAACGAAAAGAACAGCGTCGAGACAGCGCGGAGTTCGGGAGCAGCTCTCAACTAGGCCACTACCCCCCTATTTACTTCCTCTTTCGGAGAACCCCACATGCTGACCGCTGAACAAATCGTCGCCGCACAAAAAGCCAACATCGAAACCCTTTTCGGCCTGACCCAGAAAGCCTTCGAAGGCGTGGAAAAGCTGGTTGAACTGAACGTTCAGGCCACCAAGGCTGCCCTGAGCGAGTCTGCCAACAGCACGCAAGCGCTGCTGTCCGTCAAGGACGCCCAGGAACTGCTGACGCTGCAAGCCAGCCTCATGCAACCCCTGGCCGAGAAGACCGTGGCCTACAGCCGTCACCTGTACGACATCGCTTCGGGCACCGGCGCCGAATTCGGCAAGGCTGCTGAAGCCCAGGCTGCTGACGCACAGAAGAAGTTCATGTCCGTCGTGGACAACGCTTCCAAGAACGCCCCTGCCGGTTCCGAAACCGCCGTGGCCGTGATGAAGAGCGCCGTGTCCGCCGCCAACAACGCCATGGAATCGGTGCAGAAGGCTGTCAAGCAAGCCACCGAAATGGCCGAAGCCAACTTCAACACCGTGACCACGCAAGCTGTCAGCGCCACCAAGGCCGCTGCCAAGAAGCGCTGAATTGCAAAGGTTTCATGCCTTTGATGGGGCTTTTGACTTCTGTCAAAGCACTCACACCGAAATCACTGGAGACTAGCGCCAGACTTGAGAAGGCGGCGCTGGTTCACCAAATCCGTTTTTTCTGGTTGTCTCCTCGGGTCCTTTTCGAAATTCGGTTTCATCGGACCCCTTAAGCCCTCGCTGCAAAGCGGGGGCTTTTTTTTGCGCGTCACATGGAGCCCTTCGGGTGTCAGCCAGTCCAGTGCTGCCGGCTGGTTCGCCGAACCACCGCATGTTGACCCAGATCAACTGTTTTTTATTGAGAACCATTCGTGTTTGTGTTAGCATCTGACTTGGATGAATCGTGCCCGCAGCGCTGGTAATCTCCAGACGAATGCGGGGTTATTGGCTCCAGAGAAAGTCCCCCACATGCGCAACACCATCAAGCTCAGCATTGTCCTTGCCGCGGCCTCCGCAGCCTTGGGCGCCCAGGCCCAGGACAAAGTGCTCAACCTGTACTCCGCCCGCCACTATCAGACCGATGAGGCGATGTACGACACCTTCACCAGGACCACCGGCATCAAGATCAACCGCGTCGACGCGGACGACGCTGGCATCGTGGCGCGTCTGCGCGCCGAAGGTGCCGCATCACCCGCCGACGTGATCCTGCTGGTGGACGCGGCCCGCATGGCCAGCGCTGACAGCCAGGGCCTGTTCCAGCCCATCAAGTCGGCCAAACTGGATGCCGCCATTCCCGCCAACCTGCGCGCCGACGCTGGCCCCGATGGCGTGACCTGGACCGGTTTCTCCACCCGCGCCCGCGTGATCATCTACGACCCGCTGCGCGTCAAGGCCGCCGACGTGGCCACCTACGAACAACTGGCCGACCCCAAGCTCAAGGGCCTGGTCTGCACCCGCTCGGGCTCACACCCCTACAACCTCTCGCTGTTCGCCACCGTGGTCGAACGCCTGGGCGATGCCAAGGGCGAAGAATGGCTCAAGGGCGTGGTCGCCAACATGGCGCGCGCACCCAAAGGCGGTGACACCGACCAGATCAAGGCCGTGGCCTCGGGCGAATGCGGTGTGGCACTGACCAACACCTACTACGTGGCCCGCATGATCAAGTCCAGCAAGCCCGAGGACCGTTCGGTGATGGAAAAAGTGCGCGTGGTCTTCCCCAACCAGGGCACCAGCGGCGCGCACGTCAACATCGCCGGCGCAGCCGTTGCCAAGCACGCCAAGAACCGCGACAACGCCGTGGCCTTCATGGAGTTCCTGGCCAGCCCCTTTGCGCAGGACTACTTCGCCAACGGCAACAACGAGTTCCCGGCCGTCAAGGGCCTGAAGGTGAACAACCCCGCCATCAAGGCCATGGGTGGCGACAACTTCAAGGCCGAGCAGATTCCGCTGGGCGTGGTCGCGAAGAACATGACCAAGGTGCAGCAGATGCTGGACCGCGTGGGCTACAAGTAACCCCCCGCGCCGCAGGCGCGGCGGGAGTGTTAATAAACCTGCGGCACGTAGATCTCGCCGGGCACCTGGTGGCGGCGGTAGTCTTCGTGGCGCATGCGTTCGGGCAGTTCGATGCCGGGGCGCTGAATCTCGTGGTACGGCATCTGTGACAGCAGGTGGTGGATGCAGTTCAGGCGCGCCTTTTTCTTGTCATCGGCCGGCACCACCCACCATGGCGATTCGGGGATGTGGGTGCGTTCGAGCATCACTTCCTTGGCCTTGGTGTAGAGCTCCCAGCGGCGGCGGCTCTCCAGGTCCATCGGGCTGAGCTTCCATTGTTTGAGCGGGTCGTGGATGCGGCCAAGGAAGCGCAACTCCTGTTCGGCATCGGACACCGAGAACCAGTACTTGATCAGCTGGACGCCGGAGCGCGCGATCATCTTCTCGAACTCGGGCACGTCGCGGAAGAAAGCTTCGTACTGCTCGTCGGTGCAAAAGCCCATCACCTTTTCCACACCGGCGCGGTTGTACCAGCTGCGGTCGAACAGCACGATCTCGCCGGCCGCCGGCAGGTGCGGCACGTAACGCTGGAAATACCACTGCGTGCGCTCGCGGTCGCTGGGTGCGGGCAGCGCCACCACCCGGCACACGCGCGGGTTCAGGCGCTGCGTGATGCGCTTGATCACGCCGCCCTTGCCGGCCGCATCGCGCCCTTCGAACACGATCACCACCTTGTGCCCGGTGGCGTGCACCCAGTCCTGCAGCTTCACCAGCTCGGCCTGCAGACGAAACAGTTCGCGGAAATACGTGCGTCGGCTTTCCTTCTGCTGCAGCAGCGTCTCGGGGTCCAGCTCACCGCCGAGCGCGTCCACGTGGCGGTCCTCAATTTCCATCTCCAGCTCTTCGTCGTAGCCGTCCATGAGATCGTAGTGAATGCGGGTCAGCAGCTCGTCGTGGCTGTCAAACATGGGGGCTCCGTGCGGGGGTCAATGGTGATGGCAGGCTACGGCCCTTGTGTGACAAGCTCGTGAAATCACGGCGCCAATCCGGTGACATTTCGAGCGCCACCGGCTGAGCCATAATTGACGTTTACGTCAACGTCAACTCACCACCCGAGGAGCACACCCATGGACATTCAAGGCAAGGTATTCATCGTCACCGGCGCCGCATCCGGTCTGGGCGAAGGCACGGCGCGCATGCTGGCGGCCAACGGCGGCACCGTCGTGATCGCCGACATGCAGGCTGAAAAAGGCGAAGCGGTCGCCAAGGACATCGGCGGCGCGTTTGTGAAATGCGACGTGAGCAGCGAAGCCGACGGCCAGGCCGTGGTGGCCAAGGCCCTGTCCCTGGGCAAGCTCATGGGCCTGGTCAACTGCGCCGGCATCGCGCCGGCCGAAAAGACCGTGGGCAAGAACGGCGCGCACTCGCTGGCCGTCTATACCAAGACCATCATGGTCAACCTGGTCGGCAGCTTCAACATGATCCGCCTCGCCTCGGAAGCCATGTGCAAGAACGAACCCGAAGCCACGGGCGAACGCGGCGTGATGATCTCGACCGCCTCAGTCGCGGCCTACGACGGCCAGATCGGCCAGGCCGCCTACGCCGCCTCCAAGGGCGGCGTGGTCGGCATGACGCTGCCCATTGCGCGCGACCTCGCGCGCAACGGCATCCGCAACATGACGATCGCCCCCGGCATCTTCGGCACGCCCATGCTGTTCGGCATGCCGCAGGAAGTGCAGGACGCGCTGGCCGCCAGTGTGCCGTTCCCCAGCCGCCTGGGTACGCCGCAGGACTACGCCAAGCTGGCGAAACACATCTTCGAAAACGACATGCTCAACGGCGAGGTGATCCGTCTGGACGGCGCGATCCGCCTGGCGCCGCGCTGAAGCGATCTGCTCGCACCCGCCCGGCCTGGGCGCCGGGCTTTTTTGTGCTCAGCGGTAGGCCGTGCGGGCCTGCTTCAGGTCGATCAGGCCCTGCACCACCTTCTCGATCGCATCGTGGCGCAGGCTGCGCATGCCTTCGCTCACGGCGGTGTCAAAAATCTCCGATGGCCGGGCGCGGTTCTGGATCAGCAGCTTGATGGCGCGGCTGTTCTGCAGGATCTCGTAGACGCCCAGCCGCCCCTTGTAGCCCTTGCCGCCACAATGATCGCAACCGACTGCGTGCCGGGTGTTGATGCGGGTGTGGAGGTCGGAGGAGGCTTCCACGCCCGCGGCCTTGAGCAGGCGAGCCTGGGCCTCCTGGCGGCTCAGGTTGCTGCCCTCCATGTATTCCTGCCGCAGCGCGTCCCACTCTTCATCGGTGACCGGACGGTCGTGGGCACAGTGGGTGCACAGGGCTCGCACCAGGCGCTGGGCGACGATGCCCAGCAACGAGTCGGCGAAGTTCATCGGGTCCATGCCGAGGTCGAGCAGGCGCACCACGCTCTCGCTGGCATTGTTGGTGTGCAGGGTGGAGAGCACCAGATGGCCGGTCAGGGAGGCCTCGATCGCGATCTTGGCGGTCTCGGCATCGCGGATCTCGCCGATCATGATGATGTCCGGGTCGGCGCGCAGGAAACCACGCATGGCGCTGGCGAAAGTCAGGCCGATCTTGCTGTTCATCTGCACCTGGCGCAGGCCGGGCTGGGTGATCTCGATCGGGTCCTCTGCGGTCCATATCTTGCGCTCGGCGGTGTTCACCTCGGCCAGCATGGAATGCAGTGTGGTGGTCTTGCCCGAACCGGTGGGGCCGGCGGCCAGCACCAGACCAAAGGTGCGCTCTGAAAAACCGGCAATGAGATCCCGGTCACGGGGCTGCAAGCCCAGCCTGGACAAAGGCAGCGGCTTGGCCGATTCCAGCAAGCGCAGCACCACGTCTTCCAGACCGTCGTGGGTGGGCATGATCGCCACGCGCAGCTCGAGGGCTTTGCCGCCGAACTCAGAGAAATCAATTTTGCCGTCCTGCGGTCGGCGGCGTTCGGCGATGTCGAGCCGCGCCATGATCTTGATGCGCGAAACCAGCGGCGCCCGCAGCTTGGCCGGCAGCCGCAAATAAGGCTCCAGATCGCCGTCGCGCCGGAAGCGGATGACCGTCAGCGCCTCGCCCGGGTTGCTTTCGATGTGGATGTCGGACACGCCCGTGCCCTGGGCCTCGGTGATCATCTGGTTGACCAGCCGCACGATGCCGGCCGAATCCGCGGCCGAGACCAGTTGCTCGGCTTCACCGGCTGTGCCCACCTCCACCATCGCCTGCATGACCAGATCCTCCAGCACCGCCTGGTCGTTGTGCTGTGCCAGCTCATGGGGCGGCAACATCTGGCGCCGAACGTCGTCGGCGAGGGCGCTGTGGGCATGCCCGGCGCGTTCGATGCGGTCCTGCAGCGCCAGCCGCCGCTCGATCGCTTCGCTGCTGGCCCACACCAGGCGCACGGTGTGACCGGTCTGCGTGCAAAGCTGATGCTGCAGCACTTCGTTGGTCGGCGCGCAGGAAGCCACATAAAACTGCTCGTTGGCCATGCCCAGCGGCACCACATGAAAGGCATGCGCTGCGCGCAAAGGCAGGATGCCGAACGCATCGCGTTCGATGTCGAATCCCAGCACCTCGATCTCCAGCAAGCCGGCCACACAAGCCAGCGCCCGGTGCAGTTCATCCTCGGTCAACAGCAGGCGCTGCACCAGTTCAGAGGAGCGCGAACGCAGCAGGTCCGGACTTTCCATCGCCAGCTCGTTCAGCCGGGGCTCGTCGAGGAGGCGCAGCCGCAGCAAGGCGTCGCGCAGGCTGACAATGGGCTGGCGGTGTTGCTCCTCCTGCGCCAGGATCAACTGGGCCAGGTTGTGCGCCGCCTGACGCGAGGGTATGCCCAGCGTTTCGGGAGCGGCGGATGGAACAACCTGGGTATGTGTCATGGGGATTTCTTGGCAGACTGCTGGAGTGGATGGCACTTCAGGACTCAAAATTGCACGATCATTCTTATTGTTGCCTGATCTTCGGCAAGCTGCGCACCAGCGCGGCCCCTAAACCCCCCCCAGCATGAAAGAACGCACAAAAGGCCTTCTTCGAACGGTCACATGCCCTTTGCCGGCGATGCTGATCACACTGAGCCTGTTGCTGGCGGCCTGCGCCGTGCCCACCGCTCACGACAGCGCCGCGGTGTCTGCGCCCACCAGCCCGGCGGTACAGCCCGAAGGCGCGTCGGGCACGGCGCCCAAGCCGGGCTGGACGCTGCACCAGCACGCCGTGGCGGCCGCCAACCCCCTGGCCACCGGAGCCGGCGTGCACATCCTGCGCGCCGGTGGCAGTGCCGTGGACGCGGCCATCGCCGTGCAGATGGTGTTGACCCTGGTGGAGCCGCAGTCCAGCGGCATCGGCGGTGGAGCCTTCCTGCTGCACCACGATGGTCAACGTGTCCAGGCCTTTGACGGGCGCGAGACCGCGCCGGCCGCAGCAACGGAAGAGCTGTTTCTCGCAGACGATGGCCAACCCCTGCCCTTCCTGCAGGCCGTGGTGGGCGGCCGTTCGGTGGGCGTACCCGGCACGGTGGCCATGCTGGCGCTGGCCCACCGGCAACACGGCCGGCTGCCCTGGGCCCGGTTGTTCGATCCCGCCATCCGGCTGGCCGATCAGGGTTTCCCGGTCAGCCCGCGGCTGCACACGCTGCTGGCGGCCGAAAGCGCGCTGAAGCAGGATCCGGTGGCCGCGGCCTACTTCTACCAGCGCGATGGCCAGCCGCACCCGGTGGGCCATGTGCTGCGCAATCCCGAGTTGGCTCAGGTGCTGCGCGACATCGCCGCCGTCGGCCCGTTGGCTCTGCACGAAGGCCCGGTGGCACGGGCGCTGGTCGCAAAGGTGCAGCAGCACCCGGGCAACCCCGGTCGGCTCAGCCTGGACGACCTCAAGGCGTACCGGCCCAAGGAGCGGGAAGCCCTGTGCTTCGACCACAAGGCCGCACAACGCGCGCTGCGCATCTGCGGCTTCCCGCCGCCGAGTTCGGGGGCCATCGCCATCGGACAGATCCTCGGCCTGCTCGCGCGCACGCCGCAAGCCGATGCGTCGCTGTCGGGTGGCCTGCCCGGCCCCGACTGGCTGCACACCTACGCCGAGGCGTCCCGCCTGGCGTTCGCCGACCGCGCGTTGTACCTGGCCGACCCCGATTTCGTGGCACCACCGGCCGGACGCTGGGGGAGCCTGCTCGACGCCAGCTACCTCGACGAACGAGCCCGCCTGATCACGCCCGCCCGCGCGCCGCAAGCTGCCCCGGGCCAGCCCGACGGCAGCGCCAGCGCCTGGGCGCCCATGCCGGAACAAGCCGAGTACGGCACCAGCCACATCAGCATCGTCGACCGGTTTGGCAACGCGCTGGCCATGACCTCCACCATCGAAGCCGGCTTCGGCGCCAGGCTGATGGTGAGCACCGACCCCTCGCGCCCTGGGGGTTTTCTGCTCAACAACGAGTTGACCGATTTCAGCTTCGCGCCCGCCGACGCGCAGGGCCGGCCGGTGGCCAACCGCGTCGAACCCGGCAAGCGGCCGCGTTCGTCCATGTCGCCCACGCTGGTGTTCGACCGCGACAGCGGTCAGTTGCTCATGAGCACCGGCAGCCCGGGTGGCGCGCTCATCATCCACTTCACGGCCAAGACCCTGCTGGGCGCACTGCAGTGGGGCCTGAGCCCGCAGGCCGCGATCGACCTGCCCAACTTCGGCACGCTGGGCGGCCCCTTGATGCTCGAAACCGGCCGCTTCCCTCCCGCCACCGTGCAGTCCCTGCAGCAACGCGGCCACACGGTGAGCGAAACACCCATGCCCAGCGGGCTGCAGGCGATCCAGCGCGGCATGAAAAACGGTCAGGTGGTGTGGCTGGGTGGCGCCGACCCGCGGCGCGAGGGCATCGTCGCAGGCGACTAGACGTCGATGGCTTCGGCAGAGCCGGCGCGCTTGCGCAGCTCGAACTTCTGAATTTTTCCCGTGCTGGTTTTCGGCAGTTCACCGAACACCACGAACCGTGGCACCTTGAACCCCGCCAGGTGTTTCTTGCAGTGGGTCACGATCTCTTCGGGCGTGGTGTGCACACCGAACTTGAGTTCCACGAAGGCACACGGCGTCTCGCCCCACTTCGGATCGGGCCGCGCAACGACCGCGGCAGCCAGCACGTCGGGGTGGCGGTAGAGCACATCTTCCACCTCGATCGACGAGATGTTCTCGCCACCCGAAATGATGATGTCCTTGCTGCGGTCCTTGATCTTGAAATAGCCGTCGGGGTACTGCACCGCCAGGTCACCGCTGTGAAACCAGCCGCCGGCAAAGGCCTCCTGCGTCGTCGTCGGGTTCTTCAGATAACCCTTCATGGTGATGTTGCCCTTGAACATGATCTCGCCCATGGTCTCGCCGTCCTGCGGCACGGGTTTCATGGTTTCCGGGTTCAGCACGCGCACGTCGCGCTGCAGGTGGTAGCGCACGCCCTGGCGCGCGTTGAGCCGGGCGCGTTCACCGATGTCCAGATCGTCCCAGGCGGCGTGTTTGGCGCAGACCGTGGCCGGGCCGTAGACCTCGGTCAGCCCGTACACATGGGTCAGGTCAAAACCCATCTGCTCCATGCCTTCGATCATCGAAGCCGGTGGCGCTGCGCCCGCCACCATGGCCTTGATGCCGGCCGGCACACCGGCTTTCATCGCCGCGGGCGCGTTGACCAGCAGGCCGTGCACGATGGGTGCGCCGCAATAGTGCGTCACGCCGTGCTCGCGCATGGCGTCGAAGATGGCCTGCGGGTCCACCCGGCGCAGGCACACGTTGACACCCGCGCGCACCGCCAGCGTCCAAGGGAAACACCAGCCGTTGCAGTGGAACATGGGCAGCGTCCAGAGGTAGACGGCGTGCTTGGGCATGTCCCACTCCAGCACATTGCTGATCGCGTTCATGGCCGCACCACGGTGGTGGTAGACCACGCCCTTGGGGTTGCCGGTGGTGCCGCTGGTGTAGTTGAGTGCGATGGCGTCCCACTCGTCGGCGGGCAGGCTCCAGGCGAAAGCCGGGTCGCCACCGTCCAGGAAAGATTCATAGGTGGTGTTGCCCACAGGCTGCGCCTCGCCGGTGAAGAGGGCATCTTCCACATCGATCACCAGCAAGGGCGATTTGTGCTGCCGCAGAGCCAGCGCCCTGCGCAGGGTGCCCGCAAACTCCGGGTCCACGATCACCGCCTTGGCCTCGCCGTGGTCCAGCATGAAGGCAATCGCTTCCGGGTCCAGCCGGGTGTTGAGCGCGTTGAGCACGGCGCCGGCCATGGGCACGCCAAAGTGCGCCTCCACCATCGGCGGGGTGTTGGGCAGCATCACCGCCACCGTGTCGTTCTTGCCGATGCCGGCGCGCTGCAGGGCGCTGGCCAGCTGGCGGCAGCGGGCATAGGTCTGACCCCAGGTCTGGCGCAGCGCACCGTGCACGATAGCCAGCCGGTCCGGGTAGACCTCGGCGGTGCGCTCGATGAACGACAGCGGCGAGATGGGAGCGTAGTTGGCCTCGTTGCGGGGCAGGTCCTGGTCGTAGATACTGGTCATGTGGTGTCTCCTGTCGTTCTTGTCGCGTGGGGGAGAATAGCCAGGTGGCCATACCGCAAACCTTCATCCAGGAACTGCTCAACCGTGTCGACGTGGTCGACGTGGTGGGCCGCTACGTCCAGCTGAAAAAAAGCGGAGCCAACCTGATGGGGCTGTGTCCGTTCCACGGCGAAAAATCGCCGTCGTTCAGCGTCAGCCCGACCAAGCAGTTCTACCACTGCTTCGGCTGCGGCGCCAACGGCAACGCCATCGGCTTCCTGATGGAACACGCCGGCATGAGCTTCATCGAGGCGGTGAAAGACCTGGCCCAGCAGGCCGGTCTGCAGGTACCCGAGGACGACGCCTCACCGCAAGACCGCGAGCGCGCAGCGTTGCAGCGCCAGAAGCAGGTGACGCTCAACGATGTGCTGGAAAAGGCCGCACACGCCTACATGAAGCAGCTCAAGGCCTCGCCGCGCGCCGTGGATTACCTCAAAGGCCGCGGTCTCTCGGGCGAGATCGCCAGGACCTTCGGCCTGGGCTACGCGCCCGAAGGCTGGCGCAGCCTGGCCAGCGTGTTCCCGGACTACACGGATGCGCTGCTCGTCGAGTCCGGCATGGTGATCGTGCACGAGGATGAATTAGGCCAGGACGGCGAAGTCAAGCGCTACGACCGCTTCCGCGACCGCATCATGTTCCCGATCCGCAACGTCAAGGGCGAATTCATCGGTTTTGGCGGGCGCGTGCTCGACAAGGGCGAACCCAAGTACCTGAACTCGCCCGAGACGCCGGTGTTCAGCAAGGGCCGCGAGCTCTACGGCCTGTTTGAAGCGCGCACCGCCATCCGCGTGGCAGGCTACGCGCTGGTCACCGAGGGCTACATGGACGTGGTGGCCCTGGCCCAGCTCGGCTTTGCCAACGCCGTCGCCACGCTCGGCACGGCCTGCACGCCGGACCACGTGCAGAAACTCTTCCGCTTCACCGACAGCGTGGTATTCAGCTTCGATGGCGACGGCGCCGGCCGGCGCGCGGCCCGCAAGGCGCTGGATGCCGCCCTGCCCCTGGCCACCGACACGCGCAGTGTGAAGTTCCTCTTTCTGCCGGCCGAACACGACCCGGACAGCTACATCCGCGCCAACGGCGAAGAAGCGTTTGCACAATGCGTGAAGGACGCCGTACCGCTCTCGCGCTTCCTCATCGACGCCGCGAGCGCCGACTGCGACCTGACCAGCGCCGAAGGCCGCGCCCGCATGGCGAGTCAGGCGCGCCCGCTGTGGAGCGCCCTGCCCGACGGCGCACTCAAGCGCCAGCTGATCACCGAGCTGGCCAACAGCATCGGCATCGGCAGTGCCGACCTGCTGCAGCTCTGGCAACAGACCGGTGGCGGCGCGCGCGCCCAGCGCCCGTCGAACCACGAGTCCTCGGCGTCCCCAGCGCACGCCTATGACGGTGGCAGCCACACCCAGGACCACGGGGACCACACGGGAGGCGGCTACACCCAGTCATTCAGCCCATCAGGCGGAGGCACTTACGGCGGCGGCGCGAGCAGCGGCTACGGCAAAGGCACCTACGGCAACAAGGGCTATGGCAAGTGGCGCAAAGGCCCGCCCCCGCCGCCGCGCATGCTCGGCCAGCGCCGCGCGGGCGGCAGCCGGGCCGACCGGGCCGTGGGCCTGCTGCTGGCCAATGCCCAGGCCTGGGACACGCTGTCCGCGGACGACCACGCCATGCTCGCGCACCTGCCATCGCCGCACGGCCCGGTGTTTGCCTGGCTCGAAGCCCAGTTGCACGAACACGGTCCCCAGCCCTGGGCGGCCCTGCGCGAGGCCCTGCGGGGTGGTGAACACGAAGCTTTTGCCTGCGGCCAGGTGGAGCAGGCCACCATGGGCGCCGACTCGGCGATGGAGCTGGCCGAGTTGGCCGACGTGATGGACCGCCTGCGCGGTGACGCACTGGAGGCCTTGGCAGGCCTGCTGGCGGCCCGGGTACAGCAGGGCGATGCCACGGCGTATGAAGACTACAAAAGGGTCAACGAGCGCATCAAGGCCTTGAAAAGCGGCCCACCGGTATAATCTAAGGTTTTGCACCGCAAGCGCGACAGCAGCACCTCCGGCACAGGCCTGACCCCAGCACAGGGGCGACTCGGAACCTTTTCCTGGCCACCACAGCGACCCCACGGTCCTGACGGAAACCCGCAAGGGCTGCACACCAAATGTTCGCCCACACAGCTTGCAGGCCCGCCCTTTCCGGCGAAAGGTGGGCGTAGTGCCCGACAAAAACCACCGGAGTGGCCGCCTGCGGCGACCTTTTGGCGATTTTTGTGAGTTCTGCCGGTCCTGTCTCTGCCATTTTTTTTGAGGTCCTCATGCCTGCGAAGAAGTCCAGTACGCCTGTCCAGTCCAGCACAAAAACAGCCACCAAGGCCAAAGCCGGCCCAGCCGCTCCCGAAGCGCCCAAGAAACCCTCAGTGACCGCCAAGATGCCTGTAAAACCCGCTGCCAAACCCCCCGCCCGCAAGACCGCCGACGACGAGCTCGACGTTGTCGACGCGAGCGCCGAGTCGAAGAAAAAGGCGGGCCGACCGGCCAAAGCCGCTCCGGCCGGCAAACCCGCTGCCAAGCGGGGCCGCAAGCCCAAGGCGGGGGCCAAAGAAGGCGCCGATCTGGATGACGCCGACCTGAGCGACATCGAAGACGACCTGACCGGTGAAGTCGAAGCCGAGACCGAAGTGGTCGACGCCACCGCTCAGCCGGTCGAGAAGGTCAAGCCGCTGCGCATGAAGATCAGCAAGGCCAAGGAGCGCGCGCTGATGAAGGAATTCGGCCTGGACGAAACCGTCCTGTCCGAAGAAGAAGCCAAGAACCGCCGCGAACGCCTCAAGACCCTGATCAAGCTGGGCAAGACACGCGGCTACCTGACGCACGGCGAAATCAACGACCACCTGCCCGACAAGCTGGTCGAGGCCGAGACGCTGGAAGTGGTGGTTTCGCTGCTGAACGACATGGGTGTGGCCGTCTACGAACAGACGCCCGACGCCGAAACCCTGCTGCTGAACAACACCGGCCCCACCGCCGCGACCGAAGAAGAAGCCGAAGAAGAAGCCGAAGCCGCTCTGTCCACGGTGGACAGCGAGTTCGGCCGCACCACCGACCCGGTGCGCATGTACATGCGTGAAATGGGCACGGTCGAGCTGCTGACGCGCGAAGGCGAAATTGAAATCGCCAAGCGCATCGAGGGTGGCCTCAACGACATGATGGCCGCGATTTCCGAATCGCCCGCCACCATCGCCGACATCCTGGCCATGGCCGAGGACATCCGCGAAGGCAAGGTCGTGATCTCCACCGTGGTGGACGGTTTCGCCGACGCCGATGCGGCCGACGATTACGTGGCCGAAGAGGACTTCGACGACTACGATGAAGCCGATGACGACGACGGCAAGGGCGGCTCCAAGGCCCTCACCCGCAAACTCGAAGAACTCAAGCGCGAAGCGCTGACCCGCTTCGACACCCTGCGCGGCCAGTTCGAGAAACTGCACAAGACCTACGACAAGGAAGGTTACGGCACGCCGACCTACCTGAAGACGCAGCTCGCCATCACCGAGACGCTGATGTCGATCCGCTTCACCGCCAAGGCGATCGAAAAGCTGTGCAGCACGATGCGCAACCAGGTCGATGAAGTGCGCAAGAAAGAGCGCGAACTGCGCCGCATCATCGTGGACAAGTGCGGCATGCCGCAGGACAAGTTCATCGCCGACTTCCCGGCCAACCTGCTGAACCTGAAGTGGGTTGAAAAGCAGGCCGCTGCCGGCAAGCCCTGGAGCGTGATCATGCAGCGCAACATCCCGCCGGTGCAGGAACTGCAGACCGGCCTGATGAACATCCAGAGCAGCGTGGTCGTGCCGCTGGCGCACCTGAAAGACATCCACAAGCGGATGAATTCGGGCGAGTCCACCTCGCGCGACGCGAAGAAAGAAATGATCGAGGCCAACCTGCGCCTGGTGATTTCGATCGCGAAGAAGTACACCAACCGTGGCCTGCAATTCCTGGACCTGATCCAGGAAGGCAACATTGGCCTGATGAAGGCCGTGGACAAATTCGAATACCGCCGCGGCTACAAGTTCTCGACGTATGCCACGTGGTGGATCCGCCAGGCGATCACGCGCTCGATCGCCGACCAGGCGCGCACGATCCGCATCCCGGTGCACATGATCGAGACGATCAACAAGATGAACCGCATCAGCCGCCAGCATTTGCAGGAGCACGGTTTTGAACCCGATGCGTCCATCCTGGCCGAGAAGATGGAGATGCCGGAAGACAAGATCCGCAAGATCATGAAGATCGCGAAAGAGCCGATCTCGATGGAAACGCCCATCGGCGACGACGACGATTCGCACCTGGGCGATTTCATCGAAGACCAGGCGAACACCGCGCCGATCGAGGCTGCGATGCAGGCCGGTCTGCGCGACGTGGTCAAGGAAATCCTCGACAGCCTGACACCGCGCGAAGCCAAGGTGTTGCGCATGCGTTTCGGCATCGAGATGTCGACCGACCACACGCTGGAAGAAGTGGGCAAGCAGTTCGACGTGACGCGCGAGCGCATCCGTCAGATCGAGTCCAAGGCGGTGCGCAAGCTCAAGCACCCGAGCCGTTCGGACAAGCTGCGCAGCTTCATCGATTCGATGTAATCGTCGGACTTTCTGACTTGTCTGTAGAGGGAGCCTTTGGCTCCCTTTTTTTCGTGCCAGCTTGTGTGGTGTGTCTCGCCGAGGCGGGGCGCACTGCTCCGCTCATGTCCCCCGGCCTCGGCCTGCGGCCGAGCCCTCCTCCTTTACTTCGCTGCGCAGTACGCCCCACCTCAGCGAGACGCCTGCAGATGGGCGTGCCCGCAGGGGTGGGCGCGCCCACATAGCCTCAGTGTATGGAGCGTCGGGTGCTTGACGCAGCGAAGTAAAGGAGGAGGAACGGGCGCAGCCCGTTCCGGGGGACATGAGCAGAGTCAAGCGCCCGGCGCTCTATGCACCCACCAACCATGCAGGCACGAAAAAAAGGGAGCCAAAGGCTCCCTCCCTCGAATCACGACAAGAACAACTTCAAACCGTCTCCAGCGCCAACACCCCGGTAGCGGTGTTCGAAATCGGGATGTGGTAATTGCTGTGCACCTTGCGCACACCCGAACCACCGGCCGTCAGCGCCGCGCGCATCGCCAGCCACATCAGCAGCTCCACGCCCTGCGTGCCCGCCTTCTCCACCAACTCCAGATCGCTGAACTGCGTTGCCCACTCGGGGTTCGTTTCCATGCTGTCCAGGAACTGCAGGTCGAACTTCTTGTTGATGAAGCCCGCGCGCTCACCGTCCAGCTGGTGCGAGAGGCCACCCGTGGCCATCACCGCCACGCGCTTGTCGCTGTCCCAGCTCTGGATCGCCTCACCCACCGCCTTGCCCAGCTTGTAGACCCGCTTGGCCGTCGGCAACGGGAACTGCACCGTGTTGATGTCGATCGGCACGATCTGCACCGGCGCCACGTCATGTTCGGGCCAGAACAGCTTGAGCGGCAGCGTGCAGGCGTGGTCCACCAGCATCTCCTGGCAGGTCACGATGTCGAACTCTTTCGCGATCAGCTGGTTGATGATGTGCCACGACAGCTCCGGACAGCCGGGAATCGGCGGCAGCGTGGGAATGCCCCAGCCTTCGTCGGCGTTGCTGTAGGTGGCAGCAGCGCCCACCGCGAAGGTCGGCATCTTGTCGAGGAAAAAGTTCAGGCCGTGGTCGTTGTAGAACACCACCACCACGTCCGGCTTGACCTTGCCCAGCCAGTCGTGAATCGGCGGGAAACCGTCGAAGAAAGGTTTCCAGTAGGGCTCGTTCTGCAGGCCCTTGTGGATGGCGCCGCCGATGGCGGGGATGTGCGATGTGGCCAGGCCACCGATGAGTTGTGCCATGTCTTGTGTCTCCTGTGGGTTCAGCACTGCTCGTTCGCGGCCACCAATTTGGCCTTGAACTCGTCCTTGCTCATGCCGGTCTGCTGCGCGCCGATGTCCTGCATGTCCAGGCCGAAGATGCCGGCGAACTTGGCCAGGTAGTAGGCGTTGCCGCCGGCCGCGATCAGGGCCAGCACCTGCTTGGAGCGGATGGCCCCGGCCTGCTCCTCGTTCAGGCCGTACTGCTGCATGAAAGCCTCGGGATCGGCCACGAAGGCGTCGCGGTTGGCCTTGTCATTGAACGAGAAGCACATCTTGTTCAGGGCATAGCCCTTCTGTGCCGCGCTGCCGTCAAACGGTGTGGTGCCGGGAATCGTTTTGCTCACATTCGTCTCCTGCGTGGGGTGGATTGACTTGGGTCAAGCCGCCAGTATTCCCAACCCATTGCCAAAGATAAACCGATGAATGATCATATGACCAATGAGCAAATTCGATTGGTCGGACCTGGATGCCCGCCTGCTGCAACTGCTGGTGACGGTGGTGGAGGCCGGCAGCGTCACCCGCGCAGCGCAATCGCTGGGGGTCACGCAGTCGGCCGTCAGCCACCAGCTCGACAAGCTGCGCAGCATCACCGGCGACGCGCTGTTCGTGAAGAGCGGGCGCGGCATCGTGGCCACCGCGCGTGCAGGCGAGCTGGCCGTGCAGGCGCGTGAACTGCTGCGCCAGTTGCAGGGCTTTGCCCACACGGGCGCGTTCGACCCCGCGCGCTGGCAGAGCACGGTCACCATCGCCGCCAACGACTTCCAGCGCGACGTGCTGCTGCCCGCACTGGCGCAGATGCTGCGCGAACAGGCGCCCGGCGTGGTGCTGCGCATCATCCCGTCGGACATCCCCAGCCTGGAGATGCTGCGCGACGGCGTGTGCGACATCGCCATCAGTCCGCGCCCACCCGAAGGCAGCGACATCGTGCAGAAACGCATCTTTGAAGACCGCTACTGCGTCTACTTTGATGCGGCGGTGCGCGAGGCGCCGGCCACGCTGGCCGAATACCTCGCCGCCGATCACGTCACCGTGGTCTACGAACCGAAACGCACGATCTACCTGGACCGCACGCTTGCCGCGCAGGGTATCCACCGGCGTTTTGTCGTCATGGTGCCGGGCTTCGGTGGCCTGCCCGCGTTCCTGCGCGGCAGCCCGCTGCTGGCCACGGCGCCGGCCCTGCTGCACGACAGTTTCATGCGCGAATTCGCCCGGGCAGACGTGCCGACGCCCTGCCCCACGCTGCCGATGTACATGATCTGGCACCGGCGCCACCAGGACGACGCCGCCCACCGCTGGCTGCGCGAACGGCTCGACGCGCTGGCGCCAGGCGCGGCGGCCAGGTCACAAAACAATGCGCGCTGATCACGTCACTGGCGGGCGCTGTGCCTCGCGCCAGCGCTGTGGGCTCAGACCGGTGCGGCGTTTGAAAAAACGGGAAAAGTAGGCCGGGTCCTCAAAGCCCAGTTCCAGCGCCAGGCTGGCCGCCGGCGCGGCGATGTACACCAACCGTCGGCAGGCCTCGCGCGTGAGGCGTTCGTGCACCAGCTCCAGCGCACTGCGCCCGCTGCCCGCGCGCGCCAGACGGTTGAGCCGCTGGGTGGACAACCCCAGGCGCGACGCGTAGCGCTCCAGCGGCCAGTGCTCCAGAAAATGTTCCTCCACCAGCAGCAGGAAGCGGGTGAACAGCGCCTGGTGCTGGTGGGCGCGCTCGCCTCCCTCGCGCTGGCCCTGCTCGCTCGCGCGGGCCAGGCGCCAGACCACGGCCCGCGCCAGCCACTGCACCACCGGCGCATCGGCCGAGCCGGGCAAGTTGAACTCGGCGGCCAGCTCCCCGAGCTGCACGCTCAGGCGCTGGGCCTCGCCATCGTCGGGCGAAAAATGCAAGATCCCCGGCGCCGAGAAGAGCGCTCGGAACGCCTCCCCCACGGCCTGGAACTCACCCTCCACCAGAAACCGCGCGCTGAGCGTGAGCACGCGGCCATCGGTTTCGGGCGCAAAAACGAAGCCGTGCACCACCCCCGGCGGCACCACGATGGCGGCCGGCCCGGCCACCGAGGCGCGCCATTCGTCCAGCACCACCTCGGCCGAACCCCTTTGCAGCCAGAGGATCTGGTACAGGCCCTGGTGCACATGGGGCTCGATCTCCCAGTGGTAGAGCCGGCTGCGCGACGCTACCGACTCGATGTGCAGCATGTCCTGGCCGGGTGCCGCGGCCTCGCCGTAGAGCGCAAAACGCGGGATGGCCACGGGCTGGCCGCGGGAGGGCCGGGTGCGTGGCGGGGATGGGTTCGTCTGCGGCATGGCGGAACACCTTGATTCAAAAGTACAAGAATTATCCCTGCTAAGTGCAGTGCCAATCGGCGCCAGGAGGCCTACAGTCCGTACCGGATTCCACCCACAGGAGACACAGCCATGAGCTTCCATTTCGATCCGTATTCGCCGGCCGTTGACGCCGACCCGTTCCCTTATTACAAGCAACTGCGCGACGAAGCGCCCTGCTTCTGGAGCGAGGAAGCCCAGATGTGGATCCTCTCGCGCTACGCCGACATCGTCTCCGCCGGCCAGGACTGGCAGACCTACTCCAGCGCCAGCGGCAACCTCATGACCGAGCTGCCCGGCCGCGCCGGCGCCACGCTCGGCAGCTCCGACCCACCGAAACACGACCGCCTGCGCGGCCTGATCCAGCACGCCTTCATGAAGCGCAATCTGCTCGCGCTGGAAGAGCCCATCCGCGATGTGGCCAAACAGGTGTTTGGCCAGCTCAAGGGCACGAAGCAGTTCGACTTCAAGGAAGTCTCGTCGCAGTTCACGGTGAAGGTGCTGATGGCCGCGCTCGGCCTGCCCATGGGCGAAGAGGCCATCGTGGACGAACAGATCGTGCGCGACAACGCTGTGTTGATGGTGCAGAGCGACGCCCGCACCCGCGCCAAGGGCCCTGAGCACATCGCCGCCTACAACTGGATGCAGGAGTACGCCGCCAAGGTGATCGCGATGCGCCGCGCCGAGCCGCGCAACGACCTGATCAGCAACTTCGCGCTGGCCGAGATCGACGGCGACCGGCTGGACGACCGCGAGGTGCTGCTGACCACCACCACGCTGATCATGGCCGGCGTCGAATCGCTCGGCGGTTTCATGATGATGTTCGCCTACAACCTGGCCACGTTCGATGACGCGCGCAAAGCCGTGGTGGCCAACCCCGAGCTGCTGCCCGACGCGATCGAAGAAAGCCTGCGCTTCAACACCTCGGCCCAGCGCTTCCGCCGCCGCCTGATGAAGGACGTGAACATCCACGGCCAGACCATGAAGGAAGGCGACTTCGTCTGCCTGGCCTACGGCAGCGGCAACCGCGACGAGCGCCAGTACCCCAACCCCGACGTCTACGACATCGGCCGCAAGCCGCGTGGCCACCTGGGCTTTGGCGGCGGTGTGCACGCCTGCCTCGGCACCGCCATCGCGCGCCTGGCGGTGAAGATCGCTTTCGACGAGTTCCACAAGGTGGTGCCCGACTACAGCCGCGTGGCCGACCAGCTGCCGTGGATGCCCTCCAGCACCTTCCGCAGCCCGCTGGTGCTCGAACTCAGAGCCGCTTAAGGCGCCTCACTTACCATCGCGCTGCCTGTCACCGGGCAGCGCCTTTCTGTTTTCTGGAGACACCATGGCAAACATCACCTTCATCGAGGCCAGCGGCCAGTCCACCACCCTCAACCTCGCCGACGGCTGGAGCCTGATGCAGGGCGCGACCGCCAACGGCGTGGACGGCATCGTCGGCGAATGCGGCGGCTCCTGCGCCTGCGCCACCTGCCACTGCTATGTGGACGAGCTGCTGGCCGGTGTGCTGCCCGCGCCCACGCAGGGCGAGCTGGACATGCTGGACAACGTGGTGGCCGAACGCCGCCCCAACAGCCGCCTGGCCTGCCAGATCAAGGCCAGCCCCGCGCTGGAAGGCGCCGTGGTGCACCTCCCGGAATGCCAGGAATGAGCACCGAAGCCAGCGCCGGCATCGTCATCGTGGGCGCGGGCCAGGCCGGCGTGATGACGGCCGAAGCCCTGCGTACCGGTGGCTTCGAAGGCCCCATCACCCTGCTGGGCGACGAACCCCACGGCCCTTACCACCGCCCGCCGCTCTCCAAGGCCTGGATGGCCGGCGAGATCGAAGCGGCCCAGCTGGTGATGCGCGCGCCCGAGATGCTGGCGCGCAAGAACATCGCGCTGCGCACCGGCGTCACCGTCAAGGCCATCGACCGTAGCGACCAGACCGTGATCCTCGGCGACGGCAGCGCCCTGCCCTACACCGGCCTCGTGCTCGCCACCGGCAGCGCGCCGCGCGCCCTGCCCCTGCCCGGCAGCGACGCGCCCGGTGTGCTGGCCCTGCGCACGCGCGACGACGCCAGCGCCATCGCCGACCGCCTGGCCGCGTGCATCGAACAGCAGCGCCCGGTGGTTGTCATCGGCGGCGGTTTCATCGGCCTCGAAGTGGCGGCCACCGCGCGCAAGAAAGGCCTGGCCGTCACCGTGCTCGAAGCCGCGCCGCGCCTGCTCGGCCGCGTGCTCGCACCGGTGCTGAGCGACTGGTACGCCGAGCTGCACCGCGGCCACGACGTGCAGCTGCTGCTGGGTGCGCAGGTCACCGGGCTCGAAGCCGACGCGAACGGGGTGACCGGGGTGAAGCTGGCCGACGGCAGCGTCGTGCCCGCGGGCCTGGTGGTGGTCGGCATCGGCGTCAGCGCCAACGACCAGCTCGCCCAGGCCGCCGGTCTCGAATGCGAGCGCGGCATCGTGGTCGACGCCTGCTGCCGCACCAGCGACCCTTCCATCGTGGCCGCCGGGGACTGCACCGCGCGACGCCTGGCCGACGGCAACCTGCTGCGGCTCGAATCGGTGCAAAACGCCACCGAACAAGGCAAGAGCGCCGCCGCCGCGCTGCTCGGGCAAGAGCGCCCCTTCACCGCTACGCCCTGGTTCTGGAGCGACCAGTACGACAAGAAGCTGCAGATGGCCGGCCTGTCCATGGGAGCAGACGGCTGGGCCGTGCGCGGCGACATGGCTGCGGGCGCATTCACCGTCTACCACTTCAAGGGCGAGCAGCTCATCGCCGCCGACAGCGTCAACGCCAGCAAAGACCATCTGCTGGTGCGCAAGCTGCTCGACGCCGGCGTCTCGCCCACGCGCGAGCAGGCGGGCGATGTGGGGTTCGACTTGGCGAATTTGCTGGTGAAGTGAGCGGCTGCGAGGTTCAACCTTCGCGCGTCTTCACCACCAGTTCGGCGAATCCGGTGGTGGCATCCGCCTCACGCGTGAACGTCCATTCGGGCAGCAAGGCCAGCAACACCTCGGCCGTGGTGCGCACCCGGCAACCCGGCGCCACATGGCCGCCGAACACCTCGCCCGTGGCGGCCGCCACGGCCATGTGCAGGTGTGAATGGCCCCGCCCAGCATCGTCCGCAGCCCCCACCCCCACCGTACCTGACAGACTCAAGATTTCCGAGTCCCCGCAGATGCACAGCGGCTCGTCGGCCCCGGCAAAGCGGATGCGCGCATCCACCAGACTGCCGATGCCCGAGAGCACGAACGCAGCTTTGCAGCCTTGTGCGCGCACGGCGGCTTCGAGCGCTTCGCGCAGGTCCTGGCCGGGGGTGAGGCGGAGGGGGAGGGTTTTCATGAGAACATGCTTCGAATCTGGGAGGTCCAGTGCATCACGGGTTCAACACCGCCCCGACCACTACGCGGCTGGCGATTGCCTTGGCGCTTCAACCAGCGCCCCCAGCGCCTCCACGCCCACCGGCGACTCCGGCAACCAAGGCAACACAAACGTCCGCTTCGCCAGCCCGCCCGCAATCCGCTCGGTCTGCCGGATTTCGCCCGCCAGCCGCGCCTGCAGCAGCGGGTCTGTCGTGCCGGTGGCGGCGATGCTTTTGTTGATGACCCAGGCCCAAGGTTCGATCTTCGCGCGGCGCAGGTCGTCTTGCAGCGCAGCGGCCTGGCTGACCGGGGTGACTTCGGGCAGGGTGACGATGATCACGCGCGTCATGCTGCCGTCTTGCAGGCGCATGAGCGGCGTGATGATGTGCAGGCCCTTGCCTTCCGCCTTGCCTTCGTACTGCCGCGTCATCTGCCGGTGGTAGGCGCCGGTGGCGTCCATGAGCAGCAGGCTGTGGCCGGTGGGCGCGGTGTCGAGCACCACGAAGGCGCTGCGCGCCTCGTTGACCACGCGGCTGAAGGCGTGGAACACGGCCACTTCTTCGGTGCAGGGCGATTGCAGGTCTTCGAGCAGCAGGGCTTTGCCGGGTTCGTCCAGATCCTTGCCGCGCGTGGCCATGATCTTGGCGATGTAGGCGGCGGTCTCGGCCTTGGGGTCGATGCGGCCGACCTTGAGACCTTCCAGGCTGCCGTTGAGCGCGTCGGCCACGTGGGCCGCCGGGTCGGTGGTGGTGAGGTGCACGCTGTGGCCGCGCTGCACCAGGCCGACGGCGAGTGCGGCGGCGATGGTGGTCTTGCCCACGCCGCCTTTGCCCATGACCATGATGAGGCCGTGGCCCACGGCGGCGAGCTCGTCGGCCATGCGGCTGAGCGGTTCGGCGGGCAGCACAGGTGTTGCGGCTTGGGGCGCAGGCGCGGTCACGTCACCGCCTTGCAGCAGTGCCCGCAGCGCGGGCAGACCCACGGTGTCGAAGGCGCGCAGCGGCACCTCGTCGCGCGGCAGGCGGGCGAGCGCGTCGGGCATGTCATGCAGGGCTTGACGGCCGAGGGCTTCGATGGCGTTGGCGATCGGGTCGCTGGCGCTGATGGCGTGGAACACGCCGTTGACGGCGAGGCGCTGGTTGGCCAGGCCGAGCTGGCTCAGTTCTTCGGCTGTGCGCGCGGCTTCCTGCATGGGGCGCGGGTCGGGCCGGGTGACGAGCACCACGGTGGTGAGCGCGGGGTCGCTCAGCGCCTGCAGCGCGGCGTTGAAGCGGGCTTCCTGCATCTTCAGCCCCGAGTGTGGGCCGAGGCACGATGCGCCGCGGTCGTTGCCGGCGAGGAAGCCGGTCCATGCCTTGGGCAGGCTCAAGAGGCGCAGGGTGTGGCCGGTGGGCGCGGTGTCGAAGACCACGTGGTCGTAGCCGCCGTCGATGCCCTCGCTCGCCAGCAACGCGGCGAATTCGTCGAAGGCGGCGATCTCGGTGGTGCAGGCGCCCGAGAGCTGCTCGCGCACGGTCTGGCGCTCGTCGTCGCTGGCGCCGGCTTCGAGCTGCGCGAGCACGCGCTGCCGGTAAGCTTCGGCGGCGGTATCGGGGTCGATGTTGAGCATCTGCAGCCCCGGCACACCGGGCACGGGCACCGGCTGGTTGGACAGCGGCACGCCGAGCATCTCGTCAAGATTCGAAGCCGCGTCGGTGCTGACCAGCAGCACGCGCTGGCCCGCGTCGGCCAGCGCGATGGCGGTGGCGGTGGAGAGCGAGGTCTTGCCCACGCCCCCCTTGCCGGTGAAAAACAGGAAGCGCGTGGGCGCGATGGCGAAGCCGGGGAGCGTGGGGGTGTTCATGAGGGCAGCATGGCACAGGCCACGATTGCGGGGGCTGACCCGCGTCAACCCCAGGGGCTTTCAACCCGGCAGCGTGACCGTGACCGCCAGCCCGGGCAACGCATTGCGCACCTCAAACGTGCCGCCGTGCGCCTTCGCCACCAGCTTGCACAGATACAGCCCCAGGCCCACGCCACCTTGCGCGCGGGTGCGTGCGGTGTCCGGGCGGAAAAAGGGTTCGGCCAGGTGGGGGATCTGCTCTTCGGGCACACCCGGACCGTGGTCGCGCACCTCGATCCGGATGCCCTGCCCTTCGGTGCTCAGGTGCAGTTCGGGCGGCAGCGACGCCCCCGCGCTGTGGCGCAGGGCGTTGTCGAGCAGGTTGCGCAGCAGCAGGCGCATGCGCGCCGGGTCGAGCTGCAAGGTCGGCAGGTCGGGCGCGGCGTGCAGTGCGGTGCGCGCGGCCTCGGGGTGGCGGGCCTGCAGCTCGCCGATGACCTCGCGCGCCAGTGCCTCCAGCGCCACGGGTTCGCGCTGCAGCGCGGCGTGCTTCGTGGCCAGGCGCTCGCTCTCCAGCAGGTCGGTGATGAGGCGGGCCATTTCCTGCAGGTCGCGCAACAGGGCTTCGCGCTGCGGGTTGACCTCGGCCGTTTCGGGCAGCAGTTCGGTGTTGAGCCGCGCGCGGGTGAGCGGGCTGCGCAGTTCGTGGCTGATGGCAAGCAGCAGCGCGCGCTTGGCATCGAGCATCTGCTGGATGTCCTGGCCCATGGTGTTGATGGTGACCGCGAGTTCGCCCAGTTCGTCGGGGCCGTGCAGGCAGCGCTCGGGAATGGGCTGGCTGAAATCACCGGCGCCAAAGCGGCGCGCGCCGGCCTGGATCGCGTCCAGCGGGCGCAGCAGGCGGCGCACGTAGAGAAACGCGAGCAGCGTGAGCACGAGCAGCGAGGTGAGCGCGTAGCCCACCATGCGCGGGCGGCGCTCGAAAGCCTCGCCGTTGATGCCGAACTCGATGCTGTGGCCGTCGGCGGTGCTGCGTTTCAGGATGCGCTGCCAGTCCTTGCCGCCGCCCCCGTCTTCGCGGTCGCGCCGGTCCGGGTCGTCGGGGTTGTCGCGCAGCCAGTCGGGCGGGCCCTGATCGGGATGCGAGGCCCAGTTCACCTGCGGGCCGGTGATGCGCACGGTCAGCGGCAGGCGCCCGGTGATGGCGCGGGCGCGCTCCAGGTCCGGTGCACCGCCACCCACGGTGATGTCGGCCACCAGGTGGTCCACATAGTCCATGAGCAGCGGGCGCGCGGCTTCACGCCAGCCAATGGAAAAAGCCTTCTGCGCACCGGTGATGAAGACAAAGGTCATCGCTGCGGCCAGCAGCAGGAAGACCAGCACCATGCGCAGCTTGATGGAGTGCGCCAGCCGGTGCTTGGCGCGCTTCCACGATGAGCGATGGGCCGGGGGCGTGGTGGCGCTCACTGGACGACCCTCCGTGCTGCGCACTGCGGGGCTGAGCGCCTTCGGAGCGGCCGCGCGGCGCTCATGGCTGAACGCGGCGCAGCGCGAGCGAGTAGCCGGCGTTGCGCAGCGTCTTGATGCAGTCCAGCGGCTCCAGCTTCTTGCGCAGGCGGCTGACCACGATGTCCACCGCGCGGGTGTACAGCTCGGCCTCGTGGCCGCGCAGCTGGTTGAGGATGTCGTCGCGGCTGAACACCTTGCCCGGTTCCCGCGCGAGCAACAGCAGCAGTTCGAATTCGGTGCCGGTGAGTTCGATGTCTTGCCCTTCGCGCACGACGCTGCGGCGCGCGGGGTCGAGCGTGAGGCCCTCGAAGCGGAGTTCACCGTTGGTGGGGTTCGGCGCGGTGTGCCGCGGCGCCAGGCTGGCCCGGCGGCGGCGCAGCACGGTCTGCAGGCGCGCCACGAGTTCACGCGGCTCGAAGGGTTTGGGCAGGTAGTCGTCGGCGCCGATTTCCAGGCCGACCACGCGGTCCATCACCTCGCCGCGCGCGGTGAGCATGACGATGGGAATATCGCTCTCCTTGCGGATGGTTCGGCAGAGTTCGAAGCCGTCCATCTCGGGCAACATCACGTCGAGGATGGCGGCGTCGAAGCCCCCCGCGCGCAAACGGGCCAATCCATCACTGGGTCGAAAAGCGTGGGTGAGTTGCAACTCGAAACGCTGGAAGTACGTCGCCAGCGGAGGGCCGAGCTGTTCGTCGTCGTCGATGAGCAGGATGCGGTGCATGAACTCATTCTGACAGGGCACGGTGTCGCACGATCAGGCGGCGCAGCCGGTGCTGCACCGGAACACCCAGGGTGTCGAAGCGGTCGGCCGCCGAGATCAGTGCGGGCAGCAGCGGCAAGGCCTCGGCGGGTTGTTGCTGCGAGAGCCGGGCCCAGAGATCAAGCGCGTGCTGGCGGTCGAAACGCGGGCCCCAGACCATGGCCAGCAGCTCGGCGTGCGGATCGTCGGCCCCGGCCAGCAGAGCCGGGGCATGGGCCCGGCTCTGCTGCGCCAGGTGGTGGATGGGTTCGAAGGCGGGCGACATGGTCCGTGCATTCAGAACGTGTGCTTCGCTCGCCCGATCAGCCCCGGCCCCACCGGCCGTGACCGCGCTTGTCCAGCTTTTCGCGCACCTGGCGTTGCTGCTCGGGGTTGAGGCTGTCGTAGAAGTCGGCCAGTGCGGTCAGCACCTTGGGCGCGTTGCCTTGCACGGCGGCGGTTTTCTGGTCGAGCAGGCTCTGCGCCTTGGCACGGTCAAACTTCTCGCCCGCGACCAGGGCCTTGAAGTCGGCGCGTGGATCGGCCCCTTCACCCCGGAAGGCCTTGCGCGAGGCGATCATCTGATCGGCCAGAACACCGAGCTTCTGCTTCTGTTCGGCGTTGAGTTCGAGCTTGCTGCTGATGCGTTCGATCGCCTTGCCGCGCATTTCGGTGACGCGCTCTTCGCTCCAGCCACGGGCGTGGTCGCCACGGCTGCCGCAGGCGGTGAGGCCGCCCAGCACCACGGTGGCGGTGGTCAGACCGATGAGGGTGCGTTTGATCCAGGTTTTCATGACGGTGGTCCTTTCAGAACCTTGTTGAACATGTCCGTCATGGTGCCGGCGGGCGTCGCCTGGGGGGTGTCAGCGCGGTTTCGGTTCTTTTCGTTTTGTATCGGCGTTGGGGGGAGATCCCTGCCGGCTTGCGTCACCGCATCTCGAACAGTTCCTGGTGGAAGCGTGTCTCGTCCAGCCCCAGGGCCACGAAATCCTTCTTCAGCGTGCGCCCGAACGCGGCCGGTCCGCAGAACCAGAAGTCCGCATCGCGCCATTCGGGAACCTGCTCCGCGATGCGTGCCGCGGTCAGCCAGCCGTCGCGTTCGTCCCACGACACGTGCAGGCGGACACCCGCGGCTTTCGCGTCCGCCTCGATCAGACCGATGGCATGGTCATCGTAGACGGCTGTGGTGTGGAACAGGTCGATGGTCTTGCCATCGGGCGCCTGGGCCAGGGCCTTCATGCGCCCGATGAAGGGCGTGATGCCAATGCCCGCGCCCACCCAGATCTGGCGCGGCTGCTGGCCCGCGAAATTGAAGCGCCCGTAGGGCCCCTCCACCTTGACCACGTCCCCGACCTTGACCGTTTCGGCCAGGGTGCTGGTGTAGTCGCCCAGGGCCTTGATGATGAAGGTCAGGCGGCCATCGTCGGCCCACGCGGACGTGATGGTGTAGGGATGCGCGCCCTCCTTTTCGTGCAAGGTCACAAAGGCGAACTGGCCCGCCTCGTGGCCTGCCCAGCGGCCCTGGAACCCGATATTGACCTCGATGACATTCAGCGCGGGGTGAAGCCGCACGGCCGTCACCTCACCCACCAGTTGCCGATGAACGGCCACGCGGCCGAACAGCACCATCACGGCAGCAACGCTGCCCGCAGCCATCAGCAGCGCCATCACCGGCCCCAGCACGCCGCTCCAGTAGTCGAACTGCAGCAGAACCACCGAGTGCCAAACCAGCACCAGATAGGCCACGGCGAGCAGGCGGTGGGTGCGGAAGAAATACCGGTACGGGAAGCGTTTGATCAGTGCCAGCGCCATCAGCGCCACGGCCGCATAAAACGCCCACTCACCCAGGCCCTCGGCCAGTCCGCGCTGGTTCATGAAAAACTGCCGGACCGGTTCATCCACCAGGGTCGGGCGGGGTCCGCGCTCGGGTCGGGTCAGCCAGCCCAGGCCGACCATCCATTTGGCCGCCTCGGACAACAGCCAGTGGCCGATGGACAGCACCAGGCCCGAGATGCCCAGCCACTTGTGCAGCCGGTACATCTTGTCCAGACCACCCAGCCAGGGCTCGAACACCACGGGCCGCACGGCCAGCACCATCGCCGCACTCATCACCCCGATGGCCAGCACGCCGCTGCCCTGCATCAGGACACTGCGCCAGGCAAAAAAGTGGGGAAGCTCGGCCCAGACGGTCTGATCGGTGAACCACCAGAGACCCGCCAGGACCAGCAGGTAGGCCCAGAAAAACCGCTTGATGTGCTGCATGGCGCTCCCTATCCCGTTGCTCTGGTTGTTGTGTCCGTGCCCAGCTTACACCGTGGCGACCGGGGTTTCCCCGCTGCACCACCGCGCCTCAGAACACCTCGGTGTCCACCTCGCTGTTGCCCTGCGCGTTGTAGCGATCGCCCTTCACGGTGTGCTGGTTGATGTGGTCGCCGAGCCGCGCCATCACGGAAGCGTCGAGCTTGACGTTCACCGCACCCAGGTCGTCCTGCAGGTGCTCCACGCTGGTGGTGCCGGGGATGGGCAGGATGTCATCGCCCTGGTGCAGCAGCCAGGCGATGGCGAGCTGCGCCGGGGTGCACCCCACCTCGGCGGCGATCTGGTTGTAAGCCGGCAGCAGGGCCACATTGGCAGCGTAGTTGTCGGGCAGGAAGCGCGGCATCGTGCGCCGGATGTCTTTCGCATCGAAGGCCTTCACGTCCAACTCGCCGCACAGGAAGCCGCGCGCCACCGGGCTGAAGGCCACGAAACTGACGCCCAGTTCGCGGCAGGCCTGCAGCACGGCGATCTCGGGGTTTCGCGTCCACAGCGAGTACTCGGTCTGCAGCGCGGCGACGGGGTGTTCGGCGTGGGCCTTGCGCAAGGTGGGGGCCGAAACCTCGGAGAGGCCGATGCTTCGGATCTTTCCGGCGCGCACCAGGTCACCCAGCGCGCCCACGCTCTCTTCGATGGGCACCTGCTTGTCCCAGCGGTGCAGGTAGTAGAGATCGATCACATCGGTCTGCAGGCGCTTGAGTGCTGCTTCGCAGGTGGCCTTGATGGTCTCGGGCCGTCCGTCGATCACGCGCACCTTCACGCCATCGGCATTGGGCACGCCCTGCATGCCGCATTTGCTGGCAAGCGTGAATTTCGCGCGGTGCTTTGACAACACCTTGCCCACCAGCGTCTCGCTGGCGCCAAAGCCGTAGAGCGCCGCGGTGTCGAAGTGGGTCACGCCCGCGTCCAGCGCGCCGAGCAGCACACGCTCGGCCTGCTGCTCGGAAACGGGTGCGCCGTAGGCGTGGCAGATGTTCATGCAGCCCAGGCCGATGGCTGAGACTGTGAAGGGGCCGAGTTGGCGTTGTTGCATGCTGGGTTCCTCGCATCAAGAAAAAAAGGCCAGACCGTTCAACGCTGTGCGGAGAATGGTCTGACCCCATTGTGCTTGGGGCGCACAGAGCCCTCACCCCTGCCCTCCCCCAGAGGGAGAGGGAGGAAGGCACTTCAGTTCGCGTTGAGTTGCTGTTCCAGGTTGTGCAGCACCTGGTAGCAGTTGAACACCTTGCCCACGCTGGAGTTCGGCTCGCGGCCTTCCTGGATCGCAGCGAAGAACTCGCGGTCCTGCAGCTCGATGCCGTTCATGGACACCGCCACCTGGCTCACGTCGATCTTTTCTTCCTTGCCGGTGAACAGGTCGTCGTAGCGCGCGATGTAGGTCGCGGTGTCGCCGATGTAGCGGAAGAAGGTTCCGAGCGGGCCGTCGTTGTTGAACGAGAGGCTCAGCGTGCAGATGGCGCCGTTGGCGGCTTTGAGCTGGATGCTCATGTCCATGGCGATGCCCAGCACCGGGTGGATCGGGCCCTGAATGGCGTTGGCCTGCACGATGGGGCTGCCGCACTGGTAGGCAAACAGGTCCACCGTGTGGGCGGCGTGGTGCCACAGCAGGTGGTCGGTCCAGCTGCGCGCCTGGCCCAGCGCGTTGGTGTTGGTGCGGCGGAAGAAGTAGGTCTGCACATCCATCTGCTGGATGTTGAACCGGCCCGCCGTGATTTCCTGGTTCACGTACTGGTGGCTGGGGTTGAAGCGGCGGGTGTGGCCGCACATCGCCACCAGGCCGGTCTGCTTCTGCAGCGCCACGACTTCTTCGGCGCCCTTCAGGTTGTCGGCCAGGGGAATCTCCACCTGCACGTGTTTGCCGGCCTTCAGGCAGGCCAGCGTCTGCTCGGCGTGCATCTGCGTCGGGGTGCAGAGGATCACGGCGTCCACTTCCTTCATCGCCAGGCTGTCGGCGAGGTCGGTGGTGACGTGACCGATACCGTACTTGTCGGCGACTTCCTGGGTTTTTCCGAGGTCGCGGCTGATCAGCGAAACCACTTCAACGCCGTCGATGTTCTGGATGCCGTCCAGGTGTTTGATACCGAAGGCGCCGGCGCCGGCGAGGGCTACTTTGATGGTCATGTCAGTTGTTCTCCAGGATGAGGTGGCCCACGGCCGTGTTGGATGCGGGCACATGGTAGAAGCGGTGTTTCACGGTCGGGGCCGGACCCTGCACCTTGCCATCGACGATGTCGGACATGGCGCCGCGGGCGATCAGCCACATCACGAGTTCAATGCCTTCGCTGCCGGCTTCGCGCACGTAGTCGATGTGCGGCGTGTTGGCGCAGCCCACCGGGTCGGCGATCATCTGGTCGAGCCAGGCGTTGTCCCACTCGCGGTTGATCAGGCCGGCGCGTGCGCCCTGCAGCTGGTGGCTCATGCCGCCCGTGCCCCAGATGTGCACGTTCAAATCTTCGTCGTAACTTTCCACCGCCTTGCGGATGGCCTGGCCGAGCATGAAGCAGCGCTTGCCCGAGGGCACCGGGTACTGCACCACGTTGACTGCGAACGGGATCACCGGGCAGGGCCAGGCGTCCTTCTTCGGGTCCAGCTCGCCGCACATCAGCGACAGCGGCACGGTGAGGCCGTGGTCCACGTCCATCTTGTTGACGATGGTGAGGTCGAAGTCCTGCTGGATCACGCTCTGCGCGATGTGCGAGGCCAGGTCGGGGTGGCCGATGACCTTGGGCACCGGGCGCGGGCCCCAGCCTTCGTCGGCCGGCTGGAACTCGGCCGCGGTGCCGATGGCAAACGTGGGGATCATCTCCAGGCTGAACGCCGTGGCGTGGTCGTTGAAGACGAGGAAGATGACGTCGGGCTTGTTGTCCTTCATCCATTGTTTGGAGAAGTCGTAGCCCGCGAACACGGGCTTCCAGTAGTCCTCCTGGGTCTTGCCCAGGTCCAGGGCCGCGCCGATGGCGGGCACGTGCGAGGTGAAAACGGATGCGGTGATTTTTGCCATGTTCAGACCTTCTTTCCTGCGGCGCCCTGGGGCTGGCGATGTGCCTGCGCGTCGCCGTCTTCGCCGACGTAGCGGTTGCCTTCGGCGCTGCGGCCGCCCTTGATCATCATGTCGCGGTATTCGGCTTCGGTCATGCCGGTCATGGAACCCGCCATCTGCTGGAAGCTCTTGCCGTCGGTGGCGCCGATCTTGGCCAGGAAGTAGATGTTGCCGCCGGTGCGCATGCACCAGTTGAGGTCGCGCGCCAGCACGGCCTGCTTCTGCTCTTCGGTCATGGCCCACTGATCGAGGTAGGCGCGCTCGTCGGCCTTGAACTTCTCGCGGTTCTCGGCTTTCATGAGCGACATGCAGAACTGGTTGAGCCAGAAGCCTTTGCGAGACTGCTCGGCGTCGAAGATGATCGTGCCGGGCACGTCTTTGTAGGGCTTGTCGAGTGCCATGTTCAAACCTCCTCGGGCCAATAGAGGCGCATCGGGTTGTCCACCAGCAGCTTCTTCTGCAGCTCGGCGTTCGGCGCGATGTGCGGGATGAAGTCCACCAGCAGGCCGTCGTCGGGCATGTGGTCCTTCAGGTTCGGGTGCGGCCAGTCGGTGCCCCAGAGCACGCGATCCGGGAACTGCTCGACGATGCGCCTGGCAAAAGGGATCACGTCCTGGTAAGCATTCTGCTCGCCGTTCAGGGCCTTGGGGCCGGTGACGGACAGGCGCTCCGGGCAGCTCACCTTGCTCCACACGTTGGGGTGCTCGCGCATGAACTTCTCGAACAGCGCGAACTGCGGGCCATCGACCGGCAGCGACACATCGGGCCGGCCCATGTGGTCCACCACCACGGTGGTGGGCAGCGCGGTGAAGAAGTCCCACAGCTCGGGCAGGTCCACCGCCTCGAAGTAGATCACCACATGCCAGCCCCACTTCGCGATGCGGCCGGCGATCTCCAGCAGCTCGTCCTTGGGCGTGAAGTCCACCAGGCGTTTGACGAAGTTGAAGCGCACGCCGCGCACACCGGCGTCGTGCATGGCCTGGATCTCGGCATCGCTCACGCTGCGCTTGACCGTGGCGACGCCACGCGCCTTGCCGCCGCTGTTCACCAGTGCGTCCACCATGGCGCGGTTGTCCGCCCCGTGGCAGGTGGCCTGCACCACCACGTTGCGGGCAAAGCCCAGGTGGTCGCGCAGCGCGTACAGCTCGTGTTTGCTGGCGTCGCAGGGTGTGTACTTGCGCTCGGGCGCGTAGGGGAACTCGGCGCCCGGGCCGAACACGTGGCAGTGCGCGTCCACCGCGCCGGCTGGCAGCTGGAATTTCGGCCTGGACGGACCGGTGTACCAGTCCATCCAGCCAGCGGTTTTGGTGAAGTCACCCGAAGTCGGTTTGCTCATGGGGACTTCCTCAATCGATATATTTCAGACCGGCAGCGGCCAGCGGCTCGCGCATCTTGTACATGTCCAGCCCCAGCACACCCGAGGCCAGCTTGTCGCGCTTCTCGCCTTCGAAGCTCTCGCGCTTGATCGCCGCAGCCAGCGTTTCCGCCGCACGCGCCGCCGGCACGCAGACCACGCCGTCGTCGTCGGCCACGACCACATCGCCGGGCGTGACCAGCATGCCGGCGCACACGATGGGGATGTTCACCGAGCCCAGCGTGGCCTTGATGGTGCCCTTGGAAGAGATGGCCTTGGACCAGACCGGGAAGTTCATTTCCTTGAGCGTCTTCACGTCGCGCACGCCGGCGTCGATGATCAGGCCGCGGGCGCCGCGCGCCTGGAAACTGGTGGCCAGCAGGTCGCCGAAGTAACCGTCGCTGCACTCGGCCGTGACGGCCGCGACCACGATGTCGCCGGGCTGGATCTGCTCGGCGGCCACGTGCATCATCCAGTTGTCACCGGGTTGCAGCAGCACGGTGATCGCCGTGCCCGAGACCTGCACACCGGTCTGGATCGGGCGCATGTAGGGCTTGAGCAGGCCGACGCGGCCCATGGCTTCGTGCACGGTGGCCGAGCCGAGCGCGGCCAGGCCGTCGGCCGCAGCGCGGTCGGCACGGGTGATGTTGCGGTAAACGACGCCGAGTTGATACATGGTCAGATTCCTTTCTGTTTCAAAGCCGCGTCCAGGCGCGGGAACACGCGCCGCGCATTGCCTTCGTAGACCTTGTAGCGGTCGTCGCCCACGACAATGGTCGAGGCTTCGATGTAGCGCTTGGTGTCGTCGTAGTAATAACCGGTCTCGGGGTCGATGCCGCGCACGGCGCCAATCATTTCCGAGGCAAACAGGATGTTGTCCACCGGGATCACCTTGGTCAGCAGATCGATGCCGGGCTGGTGGTAGACGCAGGTGTCGAAGAACACGTTGTTCAGCAGGTGGTCCTTGAGCAATGGCTTCTTCAGTTCCTGCGCCAGACCCCGGTATCGGCCCCAGTGGTAAGGCGCCGCGCCGCCGCCGTGCGGGATGACGAACTTGAGCGTGGGGAAGTCCTTGAACAAGTCGCCCTGGATCAGCTGCATGAAGGCCGTGGTGTCGGCGTTGATGTAGTGCGCACCGGTGGTGTGGAAGCAGGCGTTGCAGCTGGTGCTGACGTGGATCATCGCGGGGATGTCGTGCTCGACCATCTTTTCGTAGATGGGGTACCAGGCCTTGTCGGTCAGCGGCGGGCTGGTCCAGTGGCCGCCCGACGGATCGGGGTTGAGGTTGATGCCGACGTTGCCGTATTCCTTGACGCACTTCTCCAGCTCGGGGATGCAGGTCGCAGGGTCCACGCCCGGGCTCTGCGGCAGCATGGCGGCGGGAATGAAGTGGTCCGGAAACAACTGGCTCACGCGGTAGCAGAGTTCGTTGCAGATCGCGGCCCAGGTGGCGCTGATGTTGAAATCGCCGATGTGGTGCGCCATGAAGCTGGCGCGTGGCGAGAAGATGGTGAGGTCGGAGCCCCGCTCTTTCATCAGGCGCAGCTGATTGGCCTCGATGGTCTCGATCAGTTCGTCGTCGCTGATCTTCAGGTCACTCACTTTCGGCATCGAAGCCGGGTCCTTGATGCCGGCGATCTGCGCGTTGCGCCAGTTCTCCAGCGCCTTGGGGGCCGTGGTGTAGTGGCCGTGGCAGTCGATGATGAGGGGTTTTTGCTGGCTCATGCGGAAGATCTCCTGGTGCGGTTGCGGCCCTTGCCGAGCAGGGGCTGTCGATGGCGGATTGTGAACTTCACCACACCGTCAAACCAGTCCCCCGGCGCGCTAACAGCTAGAACAAAAAACTATACCTATGATGGAGCTATTCCCCAAAATCGCAGGCCATGGACCTCAAACAACTCGAATACTTTGTGCGCGTCGCCGAGCTGGGCAGTTTCACCAAGGCCTCGCTCGCGCTGGACGTGGCCCAGCCCGCGCTGTCGCGCCAGGTGCGGCTGCTCGAGGTGGAGCTGCGCCAGAACCTGCTGGTGCGCAACGGCCGCGGCGCCACGCCCACCGAAGCCGGCAAGCTGTTGCTGGAGCACGGCCGCGGCATCCTGCACCAGGTGGAGCGGGCTCGCGAGGAGCTCGGCCGGGTGCGCGGTGCGCTCGCCGGGCGGGTCGCGATCGGTCTGCCGCCCAGCCTGGCGCGCGTGCTCACCGTGCCGCTCACGCGCGCTTTTCGCACCCAGTTGCCGGAGGCCAGCCTGTCCGTCAGCGAAGGCCTGTCGGCCACCATGCAGGAATGGCTGATCACCGGCCGGCTGGACATCGCCGTGCTCTACAACGCCCAGCCCGCGCCGGACATCGACATCTCGCCACTGCAGGACGAAGAGTTGCTGCTGGTGCAGCTGCGCCCGGCCGGACTGGCCGAAGATCCGCCGCCCCCGCCCGTTCCACTGGCCGAGGTGGCACAACTGCCGCTGGTGATCCCGAGCCGGCCCAACGCGTTGCGCATGCATGTGGAAACCGAGATGGCCAACATCGGCTGCAGGCCACGGGTGGCGCTGGAAATCGACGGGGTTTCGGCCATCCTGGACCTCGTGGCCGACGGCGCGGGCGCCGCCCTGCTTTCACGCAACGCGGTGGCCAGCTCGATCCGGCCGTCGGCCTACCGCACGCGCTCCATCCAGCCACCGCTGCGCACCCGCCTGTGCCTGGCCACCAGCTCGTTGCGCCCCGCCACGCTCACGCAACAGACCACACTGGCCCTGATCCGCCAGACGCTGGACGCCATCAACGCATCAAGCTAGCCAGCCAGCGCTGTGGCGCATCAACCAGAGGATCGCGCTGAGGGTGAAAAACGATGCCGCCGTGGTCGCCAGCAGCGCCGCCGCCGTGAAGCCCTCAAAGCCGTGGCGCTGAGCGAGGATGGAATAGATGCCCAGCATGGGCATGGCGGCCGAGAGCACGGCCGCGGTGCGCAGATCGCCGTCAACGGATGGCAGCCCCAGCAGCGGCAACAGCGAGACGGCGGCGAACACCGCCAGCGGGTGCAGCAGCAGCTTGCCCACCGCGATCAGCGACACCTGGCGGCGCATGCCCTTGACCTGCAAGCCCACCAGCGTGCCGCCGATGATGAACAGCGCCATGCCGCTGCTCGCGGCGGAAAACAGGGTCACGGTGCGCGTGATCACCGCGGGCAGCTGCCAGCCCAGCAGGGCCACCACGAAGCCGGCAAAGATGGCCACGATCATCGGGTTGCGCACCAGGCGCTCGCCCGTCTGTTTCAGCGCCTGCAGCAGCGAAGGCCGCTCGCCTTCGTGCGCGCCCGCGTCGGCCAGCGTGAACAGCAGCGGCAGCTTGATGAGGTTTTCCACGATCAGGTTGAGCGCCAGGATCACGCCGCCCAGGGGCCCGAACAGCAGCAGCATCACGGGGTAGCCCACATAGCCGCTGTTGGAACAGGTCATGCCCATGGCCACGTAGGCGCTCTCGGTCAGGCTCTTGCGTTGCACACTGCGCGAGAACCACAGCGCGCCCCCGATCAGCGCCAGCGACCCGGCGGTGAAGGCCAGCAGGTACCCCGGGTGCACCACCTCGCCGAGCGGGCGTGAAGCCAGCGCGTTGAACAGCAGCGCGGGCAGCGCGATCTGGATCACGAACTTGCCGAACACGCGCATGTCGGCCTTGGTGAACAGGTTCCAGCGCACGCTGGCGTAACCGGCCGCGATGCAGAGGTAGATCGGGCCGGTGATGGCCAGGATGTCGAGCATGTGTGAAAGCGGCCTTATGCGTCGTTGGCGGCGGGACGCGCCGCCAGCAGGCGGTCGGCAAAGGCCTGCCACGGTGGGTTCTGGCCCAGGTCGGCGAAATGCCCGGCGCGCGACTGCGCGGCCATCCAGTCGTGTTTCTCGGCGATGGCCGCGGCCATGAAGGGCTCGAAGCCGGCTTCGCGCACGGTGTTCGCCACCTCTCGCATCTCTTCGGCGCGGCGCTTGCCGTGCTGCGCCACGCGGCTGAAGAAATAGCTGCCCTGCTTCTGCCAGTCGATCGAAGGAAAGGTCTCCTGCAGCGTGGCGATCATGGCGTCTTCGACGCCGTGGTGCCGCGCCGTGGTGTAGCTCTCGATCACCAGCGCCTCCAGGCCCTTGATCATCACGCTGCGGCACATCTTGGTGGCCGAAGCGATGCCCAGTTTTTCACTGGCCACCTTGGCGTCCATGCCCAGCGCGGCCAGCACCGGCAACAGGCGCGCCGCGTGCGGCCCCCCCAGCAACATGGGCACGCGGATGCCATAGGGCGGCACCGAGGTCATGACGCCGGCTTCGACGTAGAACCCACCCGCAGCCTCGATCAGCGCGGCTGCCCGCTGCTTGGTGCCGGGCGAGGCGGAGTTGAGATCGAGGAAAAAACTGCCGGGACGGATGTGGGCGGCTGCGGCCTGCGCCACGGCCAGCGTGTTCGACGCGGTCACGGCCGAGATCAACAGTGTGGACCGGGCACACAGGCTCGCCACACCGTCGCAGGCCTCCATGTCCTGCGCAACGGCATGGGCCAGCGCCTCGTCGCGCTGTGCAGGATCGGCAAACTTGAGATCCCAGGCTGCGGCAGCGTTGAGGCCGGCGCCGAAGATGCGGCCCACCTCTCCAAAGCCGATCAGACCAATACGCAGCGGATCCACAGGCAGGATGTCCATGATCAATCCTCTCTCATTGTTTCGGGATGTTTGCGCGCTCGATCACCGCGCCCCAGCGTTTGATGTCGGTGGCCAGCAGTTCAGCCGCCTGCTCGGGCGTGCTGCCATCGGGGTCGATGTTCAGGTCGGCCAGCTTTTTTCGGACGTCGGGTTTCGCGAGTGCGGCGTTGATGTCCTTGTTCAGGCGCGCGACCACGTCACGCGGTGTCTTCGAGGGCACGGCCAACGCGTTCCAGGACGAGGCCAAAAAACCCTTCACGCCCTGCTCGACGGCGGTCGGCACCTCGGGCAGCAAGGTGGAACGCTTCTGGCCGGTGACCGCGAGCGCGCGGAAGGCACCGGCCTGGATCTGCGTCAGCGCCGGACCGAGGATCTCGACGGCGGCATCCACCTGCTGGCCACGCAAGGCACCGACCAGGTTCGGCGTGCCGTTGAAGGGCACGATCTGGGCTTCCATGTCGGCACTGGACTTGAACAGCTCGGCCGCCAGGTTCTGCGTGCTGCCGATGTTGATGCTGCCGATGTTGAGCTGGTTGGGGTTGGCCTTGGCGAACGCAACCAGATCGCCCAGGGTCTTGTGAGGCGAGTCGGCCGGCACCAGCACCACCAGATCAAAAGTACCGAGCGTGGAGACGGGTGTGAAGTCCTTGAGCGTGTCGTAGGGCAGGCTCTTGTACAGGCTGGCGGTCACGGCGGTGCCGTTGGACATGAGGAACAGGGTGTGGCCGTCGGACTCGGCACGCGCCACCGTTCTGGCGGCCACCACACCACCGGCGCCGGGGCGGTTTTCAATGGTGACCGGCTGGCCCAGCGACTGGCTCAACGCTGCGCCCACGATGCGGGCCGTGAGGTCACCGGCACCCCCGGCGGCGAACGGCACCACGATGCGCAGCGGCTTGCTGGGAAAGGCCTGTGCCATCGCGGGTGTGGCCAGGCCAAAAGCACCCAGGGCGATGGCGGAAACCACCACGGTGCGCCGTGAAAACAAAGTCTTGAGGTTCATGCAGGTCTCCTGTTCCGGGGTGTCGCTCGCCAAAGCCGCCCCAATGGTGCGCCCAGAAAAAGGGCCTGCAATTGCTTGCAGGCCCTTTCAGCTATGCAGGCTTTCAATAACCGGCCTTCACAGACGCAGCACGAACAGCGTGATGCCAGGGAAGGCCACCAGGATCGCGGTGCGGATGAAGTCGCTGGTGACGAAGGGCATGATGGCGCGGTAGGTTTGCGTGATCGGCGTGTCGCGCGCCATCGAGTTGATGACGAACAGGTTCATGCCCACCGGTGGCGTGATCAGCCCCACCTCCACCACGATCAGCACCAGGATGCCGAACCAGATGGCGAACTCCTCGGGCGGCAGGCCGAAGTCGAGCGCGGTCACGATGGGGAAGAACACGGGGATCGTCAGCAGGATCATGGACAGCGAGTCCATGAAGCAGCCCAGCACCACATACAGCAACAAAATAGCGATCAGCACCAGGGTGGGACTCACGCCCCAGCCCGACACCATGCTCGCGGCTTCCTGCGGCAACTGCGACAGGGCCAGGAAAGTGTTGTACAGGCCGGCACCCAGCACGATCATGAAGATCATGCCGGTGGCGATGGCCGTGCCCAGCACCGCACCCAGCAGGGTCTTGCGGTTGAGGCCGCCGCTGAACCAGGCCGAGAGGCCGGTGCCGAACGCACCAATGGCCGCACCCTCGGTGGGCGTGAACAGGCCGGTGTAGATGCCGCCGACCACGGCGATGAAGATCACCATCACCGGCCAGACCTTGACGGTGGCGATCCAGCGGTCCTTCATGGGCATGGGCGCCATGGAGCCCACCTCATGCGGCTTCACGCGGGCATAGATCGCGATCACGATCATGTAGCCGACAGCCGCCAGGATGCCGGGAACGAACGCGGCCAGGAACAGCTTGGCGATGTTCTGTTCGGTCAGGATGGCGTAGATCACCAGCACCACCGACGGCGGGATCAGGATGCCCAGCGTGCCGCCCGCGGCCAGGCAGGCGGTGGAGACGCCACCGGCGTAACCCGCGCGTTTGAGTTCGGGCAAGGCTACCTGACCCATCGTCGCGGCGGTCGCCAGCGAGGAGCCGCAGATCGCACCGAAGCCGGCACAGGCGCCCACCGCGGCCATGGCCACGCCGCCCTTGCGGTGGCCGATCCAGGCCTCGGCCGCCTTGAACAGCGCCTGCGACAGGCCGCCCAGCGCAGCGAACTGCCCCATGAGCAGGAACAGCGGAATGACCGACAGGTTGTAGTTCGAGAAGGTGCTGTAAGTCACCTGCTTGAGCTGGTTGAGGATGGGATCCACGGATCCGTAGACCATCCAGGCACCACCCAGTCCACACACCAGCATGGACAGCCCGATGGGCAGCCGGATGAAGATCATGAACAGCAGGATGGGGAACGACCAGAGAGCGAGTTCGACAGTTGACATGTTCAGTGCCCCGCGTTGGATTCAACGGTCCAGCCCTTGGGCTCGGACCCCAGGCCAAAACGGGTCAGGGTTTTGGTGACATAACAGACGCAGCCGATCACGGCACCCACCAGGCACAGGGCATAGGCCCACCACACCGGCATCTGCAGGATGAAGGTCGTCTCCTGGTACTCCCGCTTCTCCAGCATGCCCTCCCAGAGCTTCCAGGTCAGCACCAGCCAGACCAGGGTCATCAGCACGTCGCTGCCGGTGTCCACGGCCTTCTGCGCCCACCTCGGCGTGTGCATGTAGAGCAGGTCCACCGTGGCGTGGCCACCGCGCAGGTAGCACCAGGGCATGAAGAAGAAAATGGCGATGCCGACACCCACTTCCACCAGCTCAAAGTCGCCCGGCACGGGCCCGAGCCCGATGCCGATCAGCGCACGTCCGGCGACGCTGGCCACGACCATGAGGGTCAGTGCCACGAGCATGATGCCGCCAAACAGGGCGGTCCACCGGGCAAGCCGGTAAATCCAGTCAATCATTTCTGGTCCTTGTTTCGGGATTTGGCGATCGCCAATTGTCTCCCATGGTTTTTCTTCCGTCGCCGCCCTTCGCGCAGCGGCGGACTATAGCCGAAAATTTCTTATTGTTGAATCGATTAACCTTATCGAAATTTTTTCGACCACCGGCCCCGGCAGAAAATGCCTCCGGCAGACCCCGTCAGAAGACGGGGCCCCCAAGGGCGGCCACACCAGACACTTACTTCGAGTGCTTGGCAATCAACGCACGGGCCTCCGACGCCAGCTTGGCGCCGTCGATGTTCTTGCCCTTCATCTCCTTGACCCAGTCGGCTTCCACGGCACCCGCCGTGCGGCGCCAGCGCTGGGTCTCGGCCGCGTCGAGTGCCACGATGTTGTTGCCGGCCTTGACGGCGATGTCGCGGCCCACCTTGTCGGCCTCGTCCATCACGCGGCCGAACATGGCCGCGGTTTCGACGCCCGAGTTGTTGTCGATCACCTGCTTCAGATCGGCCGGCAGCTTGTCGTAGGCGGCACGGTTCATGGTGAAGGCAAAGGTCTGGGTGAACAGGCCTTCCTTGCCCGCGAACGTGGTGTGGTTCTTCACCAGCTCGGTGATCTTGAGCGAAGGCGTCACCTCCCAGGGGATGGTCGTGCCGTCGATCACACCCTTGGACAGGGCCTCGGTCACCGCCGGCACCGGCATGCCCACCGGCGTGGCGCCGAGCTTGCCCAACATGTTGTTGATGATGCGCGAGCCACCACGGATCTTCATGCCGCGCAGGCTCTCCAGCCCCGTCACCGGCTGCTTGGTGTGGAACAGGCCGGGGCCATGGGTGTGCACCGCCAGCAGCTTGACGCTGCGGAATTCGTCGGCCGCGAACTTTTCAACGTATTCCTGGAAGGCGCGCGAGGACTGTTCGGACACACCGCCCATGAAGGGCAGCTCGAAAACCTCGGACTTGTTGAAACGGCCCGGGGTGTAACCCAGCACGGTCCAGGTGATGTCGGCCACGCCGTCGCGTGCCTGGTCAAACAGCTGCGGCGGCGTGCCGCCCATGGCCATGGCATGGAACAGCTGCACCTTGATGCGGCCACCCGACTCGGCCTCGACCTTCTTGGCCCAGGGCACCAGTGCTTTCGAAGGGATGGGTGCCTGGGGCGGCAGGAACTGATGCAGGCGCAGTGTCACGGTCTGCTGGGCCAGCGCGCTGCCAGCCATCAGGGTGGTCAGGGCAGCGCCGAGCGCGGCCAGGGTGGTACGGCGTTTCATGAAACTCATGGGGTTCTCCGGAGGATGAAAAAAACGGTCCGCTGATCAGCGGCGCAGGCGGCCGCGTCATGGCACAGCCATCGTATGGCAAGCCTTGGAACTTTGAACCAGATCGGGGTGGTTGACCAGATCGGATCGCTTCTTTCAGTTATTCCGGGTTGGCATGTACCAACTGGTTCAATGTCAGATCGGCATGACATGAAAAGGCCGGGTCTGGACAGCCCGGCCTTTTCTGCATCCCGAACCGGTGCTTATTTCGCGTGTTTCGCGATCAGTGCACGCGCTTCGGAAGCCAGCTTGGCGCCGTCGATGTTTTTGGCCTTCATGTCATTGACCCAATCGCTTTCGACCACGCCAGCGGTGCGCTTCCAGCGCTGCACTTCGGCCGCATCGAGTTCGGTGATCTTGTTGCCGGCCTTCACAGCCAGGTCGCGACCCACGTTGTCACCCACATCCTGGGTGCGGGCGATCATGGCGCTGAATTCGAGACCCGAGTTGTCGTCGATGACCTTCTTCAGATCGGCCGGCAGCTTGTTGTAGGCGCCCTTGTTCATGGCGACCACAAAGGTCGTCACGTACAGAGCCCGGTCACCGGCAAAGGTGGTGTGGTGCTTGACCAGTTCATGCACTTTCAGGGCTGGCGCCACTTCCCAGGGGATCGTGGTGCCGTCCAGCACACCTTTGGACAAGGCTTCGGTCACGGCCGGCACCGGCATGCCCACCGGTGTGGCGCCCAGCTTGACCAGCATGTCGTTGACCACACGGGTGCCTCCCCGGATCTTCATGCCGCGCAGGCTTTCCAGGCCAACCACCGGCTGTTTGGTGTGAAACAGGCCGGGGCCGTGGGTGTGCACAGCCAGCACGTGGACGTCCTTGTACTCATCCAGGGCGTTCTTCTGCACGTACTCCCACAGCGCACGAGAGGTCTTCTCGGCCGACAGGCCCGCGATGAAGGGCAGCTCGAACACCTCCGATTTGGGGAAGCGGCCCGGCGTGTAGCCCGGCAGCGTCCAGACGATGTCGACCACGCCGTCGCGCGCCTGGTCGTACAGCTGCGGTGGGGTGCCACCCAGCTGCATCGAGCTGAACATCTGGATCTTGATGCGACCGTTCGAGTCGGCCTCGATCTTCTTCGCCCAGGGGGCCAGCGCCTTGGCCGGCACCGTGCCCTGCGGCGGCAGGAACTGGTGCAGGCGCAGGGTCACTTCCTGCGCGAAAGCGGACAGGCTGGTCGAGGCGGCCAGCGCCAACGTGGCGATCTTGAATTTCCATGCAGTCATGCGTTTCTCCGGTGGTGGGACCCAAACAGGGAGCGGTGGCGTGCGTTTCAGTCGATCGCCCCGCTTGGTTATTGTTTATAACCATAAGCACACCGGATTGCATGGGTGTTTTCCCTAGCCAGGGCGATGCGCACCGGGGTTCGGGGCCGGTTCAGGCCAGTCCCAGCAGGCGCACGGCGTTGCCTTTCAGGATGCCGGGCATCACCTCGGGCTTGAAGCCGGCGACTTCAAAATCCTTCATCCAGCGCTCGGGGGTGATCAGCGGGTAATCGCTGCCGAACAGGATGCGGTCTTTCAGCAGCGTGTTGGCGTACTGCACCAGCTGCTTGGGGAAGTACTTCGGGCTCCAGCCCGAGAGGTCGATCCACACGTTGGGCTTGTGCGTGGCGACCGACAGCGCCTCGTCCTGCCAGGGGAAGCTGGGGTGCGCCATGACGATCTGCATGTCGGGGAAGTCGATCGCCACGTCGTCCAGGTGCATGGGATTGCTGTACTCCAGCCGCAGGCCGCCGCCGCAGCGCATGCCCGAACCGATGCCGCTGTGGCCGGTGTGGAAGATGGCGGGCAGCTTGTGGGCGTTGATCACCTCGTAGATCGGCCAGGCCATCTTGTCGTAGGGGTGGTAGCCCTGCACCGTGGGGTGGAACTTGAAGCCCTTGATGCCCTCTTCCTTGATCAGGCGCTCGGCCTCGCGTGCGCCCATCTTGCCCTTGTGTGGATCGATGCTGGCGAAGGCCACCATCATGTCGCTGTTCTCGCGAGCGGCCTGGGCGATTTCTTCGTTCGGAATGCGGCGGCGGCCCAGTTGGCTCTCGCTGTCCACCGTGAACATCACCAGACCGATTTTCTTCTCGCGGTAATACGCCACCGTCTCGGCGATGGTCGGCCGGCGGTTGCTGCCGAAGTACTTGTCCGCCGCGCGGTCGTACTCCTCGCCGTAGTTGTCAAAAGGGTTGCGACAGCTCACTTCGGCGTGGGTGTGGATGTCGATGGCGATGAGGTTGTGGTGGTCCATGGTGGTTCTTTCCTAAGGGTAAACACGGGGGTGAAACCGACGGGTTTTTCTTGATTTAGTTATTGGTTATAACAATAATCACACCACTCAACAAGCAGGTTAAACCTCCTTCATCATGAACGCCATCACCCACCCCGATCTGACCCTGAACCTGCGTGGCGAACAGTCCGAAGTCGCCGTTGTCACGCTCAACCGCGCGGCCAAGCGCAACGCACTGAACGACGGTCTGATCCTCGCGATCCGCGATCTGTTCCAGAACCTGCCCAGGAGCGTGCGTGCCGCGGTCATCGACGGCAACGGTGAACACTTCTGCGCCGGCCTGGACCTGTCGGAACTGAGCGAACGCGATGCGGGCGAAGGCGTGATGCACTCGCGCATGTGGCACGCCGCGCTCGACTGCGTCGAAAAAGGCAGCGTGCCCGTGATCGCCGCGCTGCACGGCGCGGTGGTCGGCGGTGGCCTGGAACTGGCCAGCGCCTGCCACATCCGCGTGGCCGACGAAACCACCTTCTACGCCTTGCCCGAAGGCACGCGCGGCATCTTCGTGGGCGGTGGTGGCGCGGTGCGTGTCCCCAAGCTGATCGGCGCGGCGCGCATGACCGACATGATGCTCACCGGCCGCGTCTACAACGCCGCCGACGGCGAGCGCATCGGCCTGGCGCAGTACCTCGTGCCCACCGGCACCGCGCTGGACAAAGCCATCGAGCTGGCCACCCGCATCGCCACCAACGCGCCCATGACCAACTACGCGCTCATGCACGCCCTGCCCCGCATTGCCGAACAGCCCGCCGACCACGGCCTGTTCACCGAGGCGCTGATGGCGTCCATCGCCCAGAGCGCGCCCGAAGCCAAAGAACGTGTGCGCGCGTTCCTCGAAGGGAAAGCAGCGAAGGTGACGAAGGGATAACCCCCTGCGCGGGGAACAGCCCACCCCTGCGCCGCCTGCGGCGTCACCCCCTCAAGGGGCGCCAGCAAAGGCCCGGCAAAGCCGGTTCCGCGCCGACCTCGGCAACGCAGCCTCTCGTGCGACAGCCAGGCCTCGAAGACGTACAAAGATTTCCTGGAGACAAGACATGACCGCAGCGAAATACCGCCCCCTGAAATTCGGCGTCACCCGCGCCACCCTGCGCGACGGTGACACCGGTGTGCACTACCTGGCCGCTGACCAGGCGTTGTTGCCCATCCCCGATCGCCTGACCGACCGGCTGGTGCACTGGGCGAAAGAACGCCCGGACCAGACCTTGTTTGCGCGCCGCGTGAAGAACGCCGACGGCAGCACCGGCAACTGGCAACACATCACGTTCGCGCAGGCGCTGGACGCGGCGCGTCGCATCGGCCAGGGCCTGCTGAACCGCGGCCTGAGCGCCGAGCGACCGGTGCTGATCCTGAGCGAAAACGATCTGGAACACGCGCTGCTGGCGCTGGGCTGCCTGTACGCCGGCGTGGCTTACTGCCCGACCTCGCCGGCCTACTCGCTGATCAGCCAGGACTTCGACAAGCTGCACCACGTGGTGAAGACGCTGACGCCGGGCCTGGTGTTTGCCAGCGACGCGCTGCGCTACAGCCGCGCCATGCTCGCCACGCTGGGTGACGCCGTGGAACTGGTCACCACCAAAGGCACCGTGCCGGGCCGCGACACCACCTCGTTCGCCGCGCTGCTGGCCACCGAGCCCACGCCCGCCGTGGACGCTGCGATGGCCGCCACCGGACCGGACACCATCGCCAAGTTCCTCTTCACCTCGGGCTCGACCAAGATGCCCAAGGCCGTGATCAACACGCAACGCCTGTGGTGTGCCAACCAGCAGCAAATGACGCAGTCCATGCCGGTGCTCGCCGAAGGCCCGCTGGTGCTGGTGGACTGGCTGCCCTGGAACCACACCTTCGGCGGCAACCACAACTTCGGCATGGTGATCTACCACGGCGGCACGATGTACATCGACGACGGCAAGCCAACGCCCACGCTGATGGGCGAGACGCTGCGCAACCTGCGCGAGATCGCGCCCACGGTGTACTTCAACGTGCCGACCGGTTTCGAAGCCATCGCCAACGCGATGAAGACCGACGACCTGCTGCGCAAGACACTGCTGTCGCGGGTGAACATGTTTTTCTACGCCGGTGCCGCGCTGGCCCAGCCGGTCTGGGACAGCCTCTTCGAGAGCGCCGAGCGCGAGATCGGTGAGCGCATCGTCATGACCTCGGGTCTGGGCATGACCGAGTCCGGCCCCTTTGGCCTGTACGTGACCAGCCCCGAGTTGAAGGCTGGCGATCTCGGCTTGCCCACGCCCGGCCTGGAGCTCAAGCTGGTGGACATGCAGGGCAAGACCGAGGTGCGTTACCGCGGCCCCAACATCACGCCAGGCTACTGGCGCCAGCCCGAGGAGACGGCCGAGGCCTTCGACGAAGAAGGTTTCTTCAAGACCGGCGACGCGGTGAAGTGGATCGACGAAACCGACGTGCACATGGGCCTGAAGTTCGACGGCCGCATCGCCGAGGACTTCAAGCTCGCCACCGGCACCTTCGTGAGCGTCGGCCCGCTGCGCGGCAAGATCATCGCCGCTGGCGCACCCTACATCCAGGACGTGGTGCTCACCGGCATCAACCTCAAGGAAGTCGGTGCCATGGTGTTCCCCACCACGGCCGTGCGCAACCTGAGCGACCTGCCCGCCGATGCCTCGATGCACGACGTGCTCGACCACCCCGCCGTGCTGGCGCAGTTCCAGTCGATCGTGAACGAACTGGCCAAGACCGCCACCGGCAGCGCCAACCGCATCGCCCGCATGTGCCTGCTGGCCGACCCGCCCACCATCGACCGCGGCGAAGTCACCGACAAGGGATCGATCAACCAGCGCGCCGTGCTGACGCACCGCGCCGACACCGTGGCCAAACTGCACTCTGACGGCTTGCGCTACATCATCAAACCTCAAGTCTGAGGAGACACCCACCATGGCACAAAAAGGCTTCTTCAACGCGTTTGCCGACGTGTTCATCCTCGACGGCGTGCGCACGCCGATGGTCGACTACTGTGGCGCGCTCGGCCACATCTCGCCCACCGACCTGGGCATCAAGGCCGCCCGCGAAGCGCTGGCGCGAGCGGGCGTGCCGGGCGATCACATCGGCTCGGTGGTCACCGGCAACATGGCGCCCGGCGACTTTGACCAGTTCTTCCTGCCGCGCCACATCGGCCTCTACGCCGGCGTGCCGGTGGAGGTGCCGGCGATCATGGCGCAGCGCATCTGCGGCACCGGCTTCGAGCTGTTCCGCCAGGCGGGCGAACACATCCAGGGCGGTGCCTGCGAGGCCGCGCTGGTGGTGGGCACCGAGAGCATGACGCGCAACCCCATCGCGGCGTTTGACCACCGCACCGGCTTCAAGCTGGGTGCACCGGTGGGCTTCAAGGACTACATGTGGGAAGCGCTGAAAGACCCGGCGGCCGGCATCAACATGATCCAGACCGCCGAGAACCTGGCGAAGAAATACGGCATCACGCGCGAAGAGGTCGATGCCTTCGCTTCGTCCTCGTTCGCCAAGGCGGTGGCCGCGCAGGAAAGCGGCTTCCTGGCCGGTGAAATCGTGGCGGTGATCAGCGAGAAGTTCGAGCTCGACGGCTACAAGCCGCGCGGCATCCGGCTGCAGGGCAAAGTCACCGAAGTGGCGACCGACACCCACCCGCGCCTCTCACCGCCCGAGGTGCTGGCCAAACTCAAGCCTGTGTACGAGGGTGGCGTGCAGACCGGTGGCAACAGCGCGGCCCTGGTGGACGCGGCGGCCGCCTGTGTGGTCGCTTCGGGTGCCTACGCCAAGGCCCAGGGCAAGACGCCGCTGGCGCGCGTGGTCGCTGCGGCGGCCGTGGGCGTGCCGCCCGAGATCATGGGCATCGGCCCGGCGCCGGCCATCCGCCTGCTGCTGGAGCGCACCGGCCTGAAGCTCGACGACATCGCCCGTTTCGAGATCAACGAAGCCCAGGGTGCGCAGACGCTGGCTGTGGGCCGTGAACTCGGCCTGGACCTCACCAAGCTGAACGTCAACGGCGGCGCCATTGCGCTCGGCCATCCGCTGGCCGCGACCGGCGTGCGCCTGACGCTCACGCTGGCGCGCGAACTGCAGCGCAGCGGCAAGAAGTACGGCATCTCCAGCGCCTGTGTGGGCGGTGGCCAGGGCATTGCCCTCCTCATTGAGAACCTGGAAGGAAACTGAAATGAACATTCAAGGACAAGCCGCCCTCGTCACCGGCGGAGGCTCCGGCCTCGGTGAAGCCACCGCCCGCGAACTCGCCCGCCTGGGCGCCAGGGTCGCGGTGCTCGACCTCAACCTGGAGAACGCCCAACGTGTCGCGGCCGAGATCGGCGGCGTGGCCTGCCCGTGCGACGTGAGCAACCCGGAGAGCATGCAGGCCGCCATCGACGCCGCCGCCGCGGCCCATGGCCCGGCGCGCATCCTGATGCAGATCGCCGGCATCGGCAGCGCCAAGCGCGTGGTGGGCAAGGACGGCAACGCCGCCCCGCTGGAAGACTTCGCACGGGTCATCAACATCAACCTGATCGGCACCTACAACGCGGCGCGCCTGTTCGCGGCGGCCTGCGCCAAGCTGGACCCGATGGAAGACGGCGAACGCGGCGTGATGGTGTTCACCGCCAGCGTGGCCGCGTTCGACGGCCAGGTGGGCCAGCAGGCCTACAGCGCCTCCAAGGCCGGCGTGGCCGGCATGACGCTGCCCATGGCGCGTGATCTGGCGCAGCACGGCATCCGCGTCTGCACCATCGCCCCCGGCCTGTTCCTCACGCCCCTGATGAAGACCCTGCCCGAGCCGGTGCAGCAATCGCTGGCGGCGAGCATTCCGTTCCCGCAGCGCCTGGGCAAGCCCGAAGAGTTCGCGCAACTCGCCACCCACATCGTGACGAACGGCCACCTGAACGGCGAAACGATCCGCCTCGACGGCGCGCTGAGGATGGCCCCAAGGTAAGTACCCCCCGCGCCGCCGCTGCGCGGCGTCACCCCCCAGGGGGCGGCGCTGGCGGCCCGGCAAAGCCGGTTCCGCGGCGCCCTCGGTTCAAGCCCCACTTTCCAGAAACTCCTATGTCAAAAACCGTTGTGTACGAAGTCGACGTGATGTTCGGCGACTGCGATCCCGCCGGCATCGTGTTCTTTCCCAACTTCTCGAAGTGGATGGACGCCTCGTCGCTGAACTTTTTCGTGAAGTGCGGCGTGCCGCCGTGGCGCGAACTGGTCAAGACGACCGGCATCATCGGCACCCCGCTACTGGAGATCCACACCAGGTTCATGCGTCCCGCCACCTACGGCGAGCGCCTGCAGATCCACACCAGCGTCACCGAATGGCGCGACAAAGTGCTGGTCCACAAACATGTCGTGATGCGCGGCGACGAGGTATTGTGCGAGGGTACCGAAACCCGTGCCTTCTGCATCAGGCACCCCGACGACCCGAGCCGCATCAAGGCCATTCCCGTTCCCGCCGACATCCGGGCGCTCTGCTCCTGAGCCCGGCACCCACCGTATCCCGTTTTCCCGCCCCCCCGTTCCTCAACCCCCTGGAGACAAGCCATGACAAACATCAAGACCCTGATTGCGACCGCCGTCGCCCTGCTCGCCACCGGCGCGGCGCAAGCAGACATCAACATCGGTGTGAGCCTGGCGCTCACCGGACCGGGCTCCGGCCTGGGCATCCCGATGCAGAACCAGTTCAAGCTGTTCCCCAAGACCATCGCGGGTGAAAAGGTCAACCTGATCGTCCTGGACGACGCCACCGACCCGGGCAAGGGCGCGGCCAACGCGCGCCGCTTCGTCACCGAAGACAAGGTGGACATGATCATCGGTTCGTGCATCACCGCCGTGGCCGCGGCCATGAGCGACATCGCCACCGAAGCCGGCACCGTGCAGCTGACCGGCTCGCCCGTGGGCCTGCCACCCGGCAAGGACAAGTGGGTGTTCCGCCTGCCGCAGTCCAACACCGTGATGGGCCATGCGGTGGTCGAGCACATGAAGAAGCAGGGCGTGAAGACCCTGGGCTTCCTGGGCTACACCGATGCCTACGGCGAACAGTGGCTCAAGGAAACCGCACCGCTGCTGGAGAAAGCCGGCATCAAGCTGGTGGCCACCGAGCGCTTCGCCCGTACCGACACCAGCGTGACCCCGCAAGCCCTCAAGATCAACGCCGCCAACCCCGACGCGGTGCTGATCGTGGCTTCGGGCAGCGGCGCAGCCATGCCCCACATGGCCATGGTGGACCGTGGTTTCAAGGGCAAGATCTATCAGACCCACGCCGCGGCCACGCAAGACCTGATGCGCGTGGGGGGCAAGGCCGTGGAAGGTGCTTTCGTGGTCTCCGGCCCGGCCGTGATTGCCGAGCAGTTGCCCGACAGCCACCCGTCCAAGGCGGTCGCCGTGGATTTCGTGCAGAAGTATGAAAAGGCCGTGGGCGCGGGCCTGCGCAACCAGTTCGCAGGCCACGCCTACGACGCACAGATCACACTGGAGAAAGTGATCCCGATGGCACTCAAGAAGGCCAAACCGGGCACGCCCGAGTTTCGCGCCGCCATCCGCGACAGCATGGAAAACATGGGCCGCACGATCTTTTCGCACGGCGTGATGAACTGGACGCCCACCGACCACTGGGGTTACACGCTCGAAACCGGCGTGATGCTCAAGGTGGTGAACGGCAAGTTCAAAGTCGAATGATTCGGATCACCCCCCTGCGCCGCTGACGCGGCTTCCCCCCTCTCTGGCGCGCCTTCGGCGCTTGGAGGAGGGACGGCATCTCGGGCCTGCAGGTATGGGAGGGCACCCCCCGCGCGCCTTCGGCGCTCCCCCCTCTCTCGCCTGATGGCGGGAGGGGGGCGACACCTGGGGCCGGCGTAGCCGGACCCTCGGTGTCCCTGGTCTCAAGAGCGCTTCTTTTTTTCGCTAAGGGCTTTTATGGATTTCTCCATTGCCAGCATTCTTCTGCTGGACGGTTTGACCAACGGTGCGGTGTACGCCCTGCTCGGGCTCGCCACGGTGCTGGTGTTCACTGTCACCCGCGTCATCTTCATTCCCCAGGGCGAGTTCGTGGCCTATGGCGCGCTCACCCTGGCCATCTTCCAGACCGGCCAGGTGCCGGGCACCGTGTGGCTGCTGATCCTGCTCGCCGGCGTGGCCGCGCTCATGGAGCTTTCCAGCCGCTGGCAGCACCACCGCAACGCGCTCACGGCGTTCAAGGCCGCGGGCCGCATGCTCATCGTGCCGCTGGTGGTCTCGGGCATCGCCATCTGGGCCGCGCCGCAGCAGTTTCCGCTGGCCGTGCAGGCCGCGCTGAGCGTGGCCATCGTCACCGTCTATGGCCCGCTGGTCTACCGTGTGGCCTACCAGTCGCTGGAAAGCGCCACCCCGCTGGTGCTGCTGATCGTGTCGGTGGGCGTGCACTTCGCCATGACCGGCCTGGGCCTGCTGTTCTTTGGCGCCGAGGGCTTTCGCAACCCCAGCTTCTGGGACCTGCGCCTGAACATCGGGCCGGTCATGCTGTCGGGCCAGGCCATCATCACCGCGCTGGCCACGATCGCCCTGATCGTGTTGCTGTGGCTGTACTTCGAACGCTCGCTGCGCGGCAAGGCGCTGCGCGCCACCGCGGTCAACCGCACCGGTGCACGCCTCATGGGCATTTCCTCGCACGCCTCGGGCCAGCTCACCTTCACCATGGCGGCCTTCATCGGCGCGCTCTCGGGCCTGCTGATCGGCCCGACCACCACGGTGTTCTACGACTCGGGTTTCCTCATCGGCCTCAAGGGCTTCGTGGCCGCGGTGGCCGCGGGCCTTTCCAGCTACCCCGGCGCGCTGGTCGCGGCGCTCTTCGTGGGCGTGATCGAGGCGTTCGGATCGTTCTGGGCCAGCGCCTTCAAGGAAGTGATCGTGTTCACGCTGATCCTTCCCGTACTGCTGGTGCGCTCCCTGCGCAGCGGCCACTCGGACGAAGACCACTGAGATCATGAAGAACATTCAAAACATGGGCCTGCTGATCCTCGCGGCGGCCGTTCCTCTGATCGCGGTCCTGCCCCTGCCGGACTTCTGGATCACACAGCTCAACTACATCGGCATGTACAGCATGACGGTGATGGGCCTGGTGCTGCTCACCGGTGTGGGTGGGCTCACCTCGTTCGGCCAGGCGGCGTTCGTCGGCATCGGGGCCTACACCACAGCCTGGCTCACGCTCAACCTCGGCATCTCGCCCTGGCTCACGCTGTTCATCGGCATGAGCCTGACGGCCGCCAGCGCGCTGCTGGTGGGGCTGATCACGCTGCGCATGTCGGGCCACTACCTGCCCCTGGCCACCATTGCCTGGGGCCTCTCGCTCTACTACCTCATGGGCAACCTGGACGCGCTGGGCAAGTACGACGGGTTGCTGGGTATCCAGAGCCTGTCCATCGCGGGCTTCGACATTGGCCAGGGCCGTGCCTTTTTCGTGCTCACCTGGGCCCTGCTGCTGGCGTTCGCCGCGGCCCTGCTCCACCTGCTGGACTCGCGCGCGGGCCGCGCCATCCGCTCGCTCAAGGGCGGCTCGCAGATGGCCGAGGCCATGGGCATCAGCACCTTCCGCTACAAGGTCACGATCTTCGTGCTGGCCGCGCTGTTTGCTTCGGTGGCGGGCTGGCTGCTCGCGCACTTCCAGCGCACGGTCAACCCCTCGGCCTTCGGCCTGAAGATGGGCATCGAGTACCTGTTCATGGCGGTGGTCGGTGGCGTGGGCCATGTGTGGGGCGCGATCGTCGGCGCCGGCCTGATCCGTGTGCTCGAAGACCAGTTGCAGGTGCTGCTGCCCAAGCTGATCGGCACCAGCGGCAGCTACGAGGTGATCGTGTTCGGCATCGCCCTGGTGGTGGTGCTGAAGTACCTGCCCGATGGCCTGTGGTCCATGGTGGGCAAGCGCGTGCCGCAGAAGCCGCGCGCGGTGGACTGGCAGGACGCCGCCGCCCTGCCCGAACGCGCCAAGCCCACGGCCGGCGAGCTGGTGCTCGACGTGAAGAAGGCGCGCATGCAGTTCGGGGGTCTGGTGGCGGTCAACGACATCAGCTTCCAGATCCGGGCCGGCCAGATCGTGGGCCTGATCGGTCCCAACGGCGCGGGCAAGTCCACCACCTTCAACCTCATCACCGGCGTGCTGCCAGCCACGCGCGGCGAGGTGGTGTTCCAGGGCGGCAACATCAGTGGCAAGCCCTCGCGCGAGATCGCGCGCCTGGGCATGGCACGCACCTTCCAGCACGTCAAGATGATCCCCGACATGACGGTGCTGGAAAACGTGGCGCTGGGCGCGCACACCCGCGGGCGCAAAGGCGTGCTGCCGGCCATGCTGCGCGCCAACCGCGCGGAAGAAAAGCAGCTGTTCCGGGAAGCGCAGCGCCAGCTCGAACGCATCGGCATGGGCGAGTACCTGCACGAGCAGGCCGGCAACCTCGCCATGGGCCCGCAGCGCCTGATGGAGATCGCGCGCGCCCTCTGCGCCGACCCGACCCTGCTCCTGCTCGACGAGCCCGCGGCCGGTCTGCGCCACCAGGAGAAGCAGGCCCTGGCCGGTGTGCTGCGCCAGCTGAAGGGCGAAGGCATGAGCATCCTGCTGGTGGAGCACGACATGGACCTGGTGATGCAGATCTGCGACCACCTGGTGGTGATGGAGTTCGGCACCCTGCTCACACAGGGTCCGCCCGCGCAGATCCAGCAAGACCCGAAAGTCCGCGCGGCCTATCTCGGCACGGAGCATTGAAATGAGCAACCCCATTCTTCAAGTCAAGGGCCTGCGCGCCGGCTACGGCCGCGCCGAGGTGCTGCACGGCATCGACATCCAGGCCGAGCCGGGCAGCGTCATCACCGTGATCGGCCCCAACGGCGCGGGCAAGTCCACCCTGCTCAACACCCTCATGGGCATCCTGCCCGGCAAGGGCCTGATCGAATTCCGCGGCCAGGACATCGGCGCGCTCACGCTGGAAGAGCGTGTGATGAACGGCATGTCGCTGGTGCCCGAGAAGCGCGAGCTCTTCGGCACCATGCCGGTGGAAGACAACCTGCTGCTCGGCGGCTTTCGCCAGATGCGGCTGGGCAACGCGCAATGGCGCAACCGGCTCGACGACGTGTACAGCCTGTTCCCGCGCCTGCAGGAACGCCGCATCCAGCTGGCCGGCACGCTCTCGGGCGGCGAACGCCAGATGCTGGCCGTGGGCCGCGCGCTCATGTCGCGCCCCGACCTGCTCATGCTCGACGAGCCCAGCCTGGGGCTGGCGCCGCTGATCGTGCGCGAGATCTTCACCATCATCGAGACGCTGCGCCAGACCGGCGTGACCATCGTGCTGGTGGAGCAGAACGCGCGCGCCGCCCTGCAGGTGGCCGACCACGGCTACGTGCTGGAGATGGGCGAGCTCAGCGCGCAGGGCCCGGCCAGTGAACTGGCCAGCGACCCGCGCGTGATCGAAACCTACCTGGGCACCGCGCGCCAGGCCGCCTGACCCACCCGCTCTTTTTCACTCACGCCCGACCGGAACCGCCCCGCCATGAACGCCTACCAGCCCCGCCTGGCCGACCACCACTTCATCCTGCTCGACGTGCTGCGCGCGCCGCAGACCCTGGCCGCGCTGCCCGCACTGGCTGAACACGCCGACACCGCGCTGATGCAGCAGGTGGTGGAGGAAGCCGGCAAGTTCGTCGGCGAAGTGGTGGCCCCGCTGAATCGCGACGGCGACGAGATCGGCGCCCGGTGGAAGGCCGGCGCGGTCACCATGCCGCCGGGCTTTCGCGACGCCTACCAGGCCTTCTGGCAGGCCGGCTGGCCTTCGCTGGCCTGCGCGGTGGAAGACGGCGGCCAGGGTCTGCCGGCCGCGCTGGAGGCCATGCTCTACGAAATGCTCAGCGCGGCCAACCACGGCTGGACCATGGCGCCCGGCCTGCTGCACGGCGCCTACGAGTGCATCAAGCACCACGCCTCGGACGAACTCAAGACGAAGTACCTGGAGAAAGTGGCCACCGGCGAATGGCTGGCCACCATGTGCCTGACCGAACCCCACGCCGGCTCCGATCTCGGCCTGGCGCGCACGAAGGCCGTGCCGCTGCCCGACGGCCGCTACGCGCTCTCGGGCACCAAGATCTTCATCTCCGGCGGCGAGCACGACCTCACCGACAACATTGTGCACCTGGTGCTCGCGCGCCTGCCCGACAGCCCACCCGGCCCGAAAGGCCTGTCGCTGTTCCTGGTGCCGAAGTTCTACGAGGACGGGTCCAGAAGCGCGGTCGTGTGCGAACGCATCGAAGAAAAGATGGGCCTGCACGGCAGCCCCACCTGCGTGATGCGCTTCGACGAAGCCCCGGGCTGGATCGTGGGCGAGCCCGGCAAGGGTCTGAACGCGATGTTCGTGATGATGAACGCCGCCCGCCTGCACGTGGGTCTGCAAGGCATCGGCCTGCTCGACGCCGCCTGGCAGAAGGCCGACGCCTATTCGAAGGAACGCCGCCAGATGCGCGCACCCGGCGGCAGCGCGAAAGCGGGCGAAGCTGATTTGATCGAGCAGCACCCGGCCATGCGCCGCATCCTCGACGCCCAGCGGGCCTGGATCGATGCCGGACGCGTGGTCGCCTACCGCACCGCGCTGGAGCTGGACATCCTGAAACACCACGAAGACGCCGCCCGGCGCGAAAGCGCCAGCCGCTGGTGCAGCCTGGTCACGCCGGTGCTCAAGTCCGCCTGGACCGACCAGGCCTTTCACGGCGCGAGCGCCTGCCTGCAGATGTTCGGCGGCCACGGTTACGTGCGCGAATGGGGCATCGAGCAGGTGGTGCGCGACGCACGCGTGGCCATGATCTACGAAGGCACGAACGAGATCCAGGCGATCGACCTGCTGCTGCGCAAGACCCTGCCCGACGGCGGCGCGGGCTTGCTGCAACTGCTGGCCGAGCTGTCGGACGATCTGGGCGACGACGACCAGGGCCAGCGTGTGCGGGCACAGCTGGACCGTTTCAGCGCCTTCCTGCGCGAGCGCCTGCTGCCGCGCGCCACCGCCCAGGACACCCCCGCCGACCTCGCCCACTGGCTGGCCGACGACTTCCTGCGCGCCGTCGCCATGCTGCTCATGGCCTGGGCCTGGGCCCGCATCGGTGTCACCGCCGGGGCCGAGGCGTCGCGCTGGCAAGCCGCGCAGACTGGCTTCTGGCGCTGGGTCTGGCCCGAATTCGACATGCGCCTGGCGATGCTCGACGCCAGCCTGGACGGAACATGACCCCCGTCAAAGGGGCGCCGGCCACCCGCGCTATGCTTGTGTGCCATGCCTGAACCATCCGTTGCCAACACCCTGCGCCGTCCCCGGGCGCCCCGCAAAACCGCCGGGACCGCTCCGGCGAGCCCGTCCGCCGGTGGGCCCGAGGCCTCCTCGGGTCTGGACACCAGCTACCTGGAAACCCTGCTCGGCTACAACGCCCGGCGCGCCGCGCTGGCGGTGATCACCGTGTTCCTGCGGCGCATGGCGCCCTTTGGCCTGCGCCCGGTGGACTTTTCGGTGCTCACGCTCATCGCCCACAACCCGGGCGTGACCTCACGCCAGCTGTGTGCGGAACTCGACATCCTGCCGCCCAACCTGGTGGGCATGATCAAAAACCTCGACAAGCGCGGCCTGATCGAACGCAAGCCCCACCCGTCCGACCGCCGCGCGCAGGGGCTGCATCTCTCAGCCGAAGGCAAGCAACTGCAGAAGCAGGCACAGCTCACCGCCACCCGGCTGGAACACGACGTCTCCGATTCCCTGACCCCCGCCGAGCTGGACACACTCAACGCCCTGCTGCGCAAGGTGTATCAGCGGTAGTCCCCACACGCGCAATCCGGGTATATCCGGAGCGTTGGACATTGCGCCACATTGCTGCAGTGCACACAGCTAGCAAACTGCTAGCAGGCGCCGTATAGTGTTTCTCAAGCCCCGACACAGAGGGCTGCACCAGGAGACACAACATGGGCGCCAAAGACCACCATACCGCCGTGATCCAGCTCTTTGATCTGCTGGAATCCCGCTATGCCATGCGTGTGATCTGGGCACTGAGCGATGGCCACCCCCAGACCTTCCGCCTTCTGCAGGACAGCGTGGGCGGCGTCACCCCCAACACCCTCAACACCCGCCTGAAAGAACTGCGCGCCGCCCATCTGGTGGACCACGGTGGCGACGGCTACCGGCTCACCAGCCAGGGCGCCGATCTCGCCCGCCGCATGAACGACGTGCAGCAGTTCGCCAGCAAGTGGTCGCACCAGCAGGCGCGTGCGGCGGCACACGCAGCCTGAACCTTCAGCCGGAGAAGGGGCACCCTTCCAGCACACACCGGGGAACCGGCCGGGCCACTGGTGTGGTCCCCCTCGGGGGGAAGTCGCGTCAGCGGCTCAGGGGGGCGTCCCTGACCACCTGGCGCTGCTCGCCCAGCCCGCGCCCGCCCAGCGTGATCACGTCACCCGCCTTCAGGTAAACCGGCGGCTTCTGGCCCATGCCCACCCCGGGCGGCGTGCCGGTCGGGATCACGTCACCGGGCATCAGCGCCATGAAGCGGCTCAGGTAGCTCACGATGGTCTTCACGCCGAAGATCATGGTGCGCGTATTGCCGGTCTGGCGGCGCACGCCGTTCACGTCCAGCCACAGGTCCACATCCTGCTCGTCACCCAGTTCGTCGGGTGTCACCAGCCAGGGACCGATGGGGCAGTGGGTCGGGTAGCTCTTGCCCTTGGTCCACTGGCCCTCGTATTCGGTCTGGTAGGCCCGTTCCGACACGTCGTTCACCAGGCAGAACCCGGCCACATGTTTCAGCGCATCCACTTCGCTCACATGGAAGGCGCGCTCGCCGATCACGATGCCCAGCTCCACCTCCCAGTCCAGCTTCTGCGAGCCGGGCGCGAGCCACACACTGTCGTTCGGGCCGCTGATGGCGCCGTTGTGCTTGTTGAACACGATGGGCTGACCGGGCACCTTCAGGCCGGATTCGGCGGCGTGGTCGGCGTAGTTCAGGCCGATGCACACCACGTTGCCCACGGCGCCCACGCAGGCACCCAGGCGGGTGTCGGCGGGCAGCAGGGGCAGCGACGCCGGGTCCAGTGCGGCGAGCCGGGACATAGAATCACACCCCAGGGTGGCCGGGCCAATGTCCGGCACCACGCCCGAGAGGTCGCGCAGCGCACCGCTGGCATCGATCAGACCGGGATGTTCCGTGCCCTGCGGGCCGTGGCGAAAAAGTTTCATGGGCTTGTCTCCGTGAAAAAACGTCGATTCTCACCCGCATCGGGCCCTTTTGCCGCCAGCCCCCTTGAATCCGGCCAGACCGCCCCGAATTACCGCGCACGGCCAGCTTTGCCATCGATTTCACGACCATTCTTCATCGACATGATCCAACCACCGAACCCCGCCACCGCCCCCGAGCACACCTCCCCCCTCAACGCGGAAGAAGCCCTCGCCGCGGCGGCCGTGGCCGAAGCCGATGCGCTGGCCGCCCTGACCAACGAAGTCACCGAACTCAAGGCCAAGAACGCTGACCTGGCCGACCAGTTCCTGCGCGCCAAGGCCGAGGCCGAAAACGCGCGCCGCCGGGCCGAGGACGACATCAGCAAGGCCCGCAAGTTCGCGGTGGAAAGTTTTGCCGAGAGCCTACTGGCCGTGGCCGACAGCCTGGAAGCCGGCCTGGCCATCCAGGAAGCCACCCGCGAACAGCTGCGCGAAGGCTCAGAAGCCACGCTCAAACAGCTCCAGAGCGCGCTGGAGCGGCACAAGGTGGTGCAGATCGCGCCCGCCGGCGGCAGCAAGTTCGACCCGCACCAGCACCAGGCCATCAGCATGGTGCCCGCCGAGCAGGAGGCCAACACCGTGGTCGCCGTGCTCCAAAAGGGCTACCTGATCGCCGACCGCGTGCTGCGCCCGGCCCTGGTCACCGTGGCCGCACCCAAATAACGGCATTTGTGCGGCCCAGCCCTTGAAAAACGGCTGAGTTATCCACACATCTTCCACAAGGGATGCACACCGCATCCACACCCTTTTCAACATTCACTTTTTAGAACCGGAGCACACAAATGGGAAAAATCATCGGCATCGACCTGGGCACCACCAACTCGTGCGTGTCCATCATGGAAGGCAACACCACCAAGGTGATCGAGAACTCGGAAGGTGCGCGCACCACGCCGTCGATCGTGGCCTACCAGGAAGACGGTGAGGTGCTGGTCGGCGCGTCCGCCAAGCGCCAGGCCGTGACCAACCCCAAGAACACGCTCTACGCGATCAAGCGTCTGATCGGCCGCAAGTTCACCGAGAAAGAAGTCCAGAAGGACATCGACCTCATGCCCTACTCCATCGTGGCCGCCGACAACGGCGACGCCTGGGTGGAAGTGCGCGGCAAGCAGATCTCGGCCCAGCAGGTCAGCGCCGACATCCTGCGCAAGATGAAGAAGACCGCCGAGGACTACCTGGGTGAGCCCGTGACCGAAGCCGTGATCACGGTGCCGGCCTACTTCAACGACGCCCAGCGCCAGGCCACCAAGGACGCCGGCCGCATCGCCGGCCTCGACGTCAAGCGCATCATCAACGAGCCCACCGCCGCGGCCCTGGCCTTCGGCCTCGACAAGCAGGAAAAGGGCGACCGCAAGATCGCTGTGTACGACCTGGGTGGCGGCACGTTTGACGTGTCCATCATCGAAATCGCCGACGTCGATGGCGAGAAGCAGTTCGAAGTGCTGTCCACCAACGGCGACACCTTCCTGGGCGGCGAAGACTTCGACCAGCGCATCATCGATTACATCGTCACCGAGTTCAAGAAAGAACAGGGCGTTGACCTGACCAAAGACGTGCTGGCCCTGCAGCGCCTGAAGGAAGCCGCTGAAAAAGCCAAGATCGAACTGTCCAGCTCGGCCGCGACCGACCTGAACCTGCCCTACATCACGGCCGACGCATCGGGCCCGAAGCACCTCAACATCAAGCTCACGCGCGCCAAGCTCGAAGCCCTGGTGGAAGAGCTGGTCGAGCGCACCATCGCCCCTTGCCGCATGGCGATCAAGGACGCCGGCATCAGCGTGGGTGACATCCACGACGTGATCCTGGTCGGCGGCATGACCCGCATGCCCAAGGTGCAGGAAAAGGTGAAAGAGTTTTTCGGCAAGGAGCCGCGCAAGGACGTGAACCCCGACGAAGCCGTGGCCGTGGGTGCTGCCATCCAGGGCCAGGTGCTCTCGGGTGACCGCAAGGACGTGCTGCTGCTGGACGTGACCCCGCTCTCCCTGGGCATCGAGACCATGGGCGGCGTCATGACCAAGATGATCCAGAAGAACACCACGATCCCGACCAAGTTCAGCCAGGTGTTCTCCACCGCCGAAGACAACCAGCCGGCCGTGACCATCAAGGTGTACCAGGGCGAGCGCGAGATCGCTTCCGGCAACAAGGCGCTGGGCGAGTTCAACCTCGAAGGCATTCCGGCCTCGCCGCGCGGCATGCCGCAGATCGAAGTGTCGTTTGACATCGACGCCAACGGCATCCTGCACGTGGGCGCCAAGGACAAGGGCACCGGCAAGGAAAACAAGATCACCATCAAGGCGAACTCGGGCCTGTCCGAAGCCGAGATCCAGCAGATGGTGAAAGACGCCGAGCTCAACGCCGCCGACGACAAGAAAAAGGTCGAACTCGTGCAGGCCCGCAACCAGGGCGAAGCCATGGTGCACAGCGTGAAGAAGTCGCTGGGCGAACACGGTGACAAGCTCGACAGCGGCGAAAAAGACGCCATCGAAGCCGCGATCAAGGACGTGGAAGAAGCGCTCAAGGGCGAAGACAAGGAAGCCATCGAGTCCAAGACCGAAACGCTCATGAGCGCCAGCCAGAAGCTGGGCGAAAAGGTCTACGCCGCATCGCAGGCCGAGGCCGCCGCAGCGGGCGCCAGCGAAGGCGCCAGCCAGGAGAGCGCCAGCAAGGCCGCGGCCGACGACGACATCGTTGACGCCGAAGTGAAAGAAGTGAAGAAGGGCTGATCGCCATTTCGATGGCTTTCAAGCCGCCGCCGCGTCCGGGCAACCCGACGCGGCGTTTGTGTTCAAACAGATCTGCAATAGACCATGGCTAAACGCGATTTTTACGAAGTGCTGGGCGTGCCCAAGAACGCCTCGGACGACGAAATCAAGAAGGCGTATCGCAAGCTGGCGATGAAGCACCACCCGGACCGCAACCAGGGTGATGCGGCCAAGGCGGCCGAAGAACGGTTCAAGGAGGCCAAAGAGGCCTACGAAATGCTGTCGGACCCGCAAAAGAAGGCGGCCTACGACCAGCACGGCCACGCCGGCGTGGACCCCAACATGCGCGGCGGCCCGGGCGCCGAGGGCTTCGACGGCTTCTCGGGCGCGTTCGGCGACATCTTTGGTGACATTTTTGGCGGTGCCCGCGGCCAGCGCAACGGCCGCCAGGTCTACCGCGGTTCGGACCTGTCCTACGCCATGGAAATCAGCCTCGAAGAGGCCGCCACCGGCAAGGAGGCCCAGATCAAGATCCCTTCGTGGGACGACTGCGAAAGCTGCAAGGGCACCGGCGCCAAGCCCGGCACCAGCGTCAAGACCTGCACCACCTGCCACGGCCAGGGTGTCGTGCAGATGCGCCAGGGCTTCTTCAGCGTGCAGCAGACCTGCCCGCACTGCCACGGCAGCGGCAAGATCATTCCCGAGCCCTGCACCAGCTGCCACGGCCAGGGCAAGATCAAGAAGCAGAAGACGCTGGAGATCAAGATCCCCGCCGGCATCGACGACGGCCAGCGCATCCGCAGCAGCGGCAACGGCGAGCCGGGCCAGAACGGCGGCCCGTCGGGTGACCTCTACATCGAGATCCGCCTGCGCAAGCACGACATCTTCGAGCGCGAGGGCGACGACCTGCACTGCCAGGTGCCCGTCCCCATGACCACCGCCTCCCTCGGCGGCGAGATCGACGTGCCCACGCTGCAAGGCAAGGCCACCATCGACCTGCCCGAAGGTACACAGAGCGGCAAGACCTTCCGCCTGCGCGGCAAGGGCGTCAAGGGCGTGCGCAGCAGCTACCCCGGCGACCTGTACTGCCACGTGGCGGTCGAGACGCCGGTCAAGCTGACCGAGCACCAGCGCAAGCTGCTCAAGGAACTCGACGAGTCGTTCAAGAAGGGCGGCCACAAGCACAGCCCGAACGACAAGGGCTGGTTTGAAAAGGCGAAGAGCTTCTTCGCCTGATTTCGGCTGAGCGGTTCAGAAAAACAAAGGGGCGACGGGTGACCGTCGCCCCTTTTTTGTTTTCATCCGATCAACCCGCGGACCTGCTCACCGACTCCTTCTACCCATCAGCCAGCAACCCCAGCGTCTTCGGGCAGCGGGTACCACTGAAGAACTGCCGCAATGCGGCGGAGAACTCGGGTGTTTCCGGTGAGACCGCCTCGAACAGCGTCAGGCAGCTGCGGAACTTGAGAGCGTCAATGGGGCCGAGGATGGACTCGGCGCTCTGGCCAACGTGGTGGCTGATCGCGCGGATGCATTCGATCAGCCGTGGGCCCAGCATCGGATGGGCCAGATAGGCCGCCGCTTCGGCCTTGCCGCTGATGCCGTAGAACTGGGCGTGGTGGCTGTTCCCCAGACCGCGGAGCTGGGGCAACACGAACCAGATCCAGTGGGTCTGCTTGCGACCCTGGTTCAGCTCGGCGAGCGCGGTTTCATGGACGCCGGACTGGGCATCGATGAAACGCTGGAGGTTGAACGGATCGTGCATGCCGGTGATGGTTGACGAAGGCGTTGCAGGATTCAAGGTGACCTGGAGCGGTTTCTCCCGGCGCCGGAGAGGCCAGTGTAGCCAACGACGGGCGCTGCTCGGCAGGGTCCTCTCGGTGGTTCATCCAGACCACCCACCCGCCCATGACAACGAACACCCCAAGCACTTCGCCCGACCGCCTGCGCAGTGGGTCCACACCAGCACCAGGCCAATCCGGCGCGCCGTAACATGCCGGGCATGAGCACCCCAACGCACGACTTCATCATCCTCGGCGCCGGCATCGCGGGCGCCTCCACCGGCCACTTCCTCGCACCGCACGGCCGCTGCGCCATGCTGGAACGCGAGAGCCAGCCGGGCTACCACAGCACCGGGCGTTCGGCGGCACAGTTCATCGCCAGCTACGGGCCGCCCCAGGTGCGCGCGCTCTCGCGGGCGAGCGAACCTTTCTTCCAGCACCCGCCCGATGGCTTTGCTAGCGCGCCGCTGCTCACGCCGCGCGGTCTGCTCACGGTGGCCGGCGAGGCCGAGCTGCCCCATCTGCAAGAGGCCTGGGACGTGCTCAAGGCCATCAGCCCCCGGGGCCGCTGGCTGGGCGCCGACGAAGCGCTGGCGATGGTGCCCGCGCTGCGCCCCGAGAAGGTCAGCGCCGCCATCCTGGAACCCGACAGCTTCGACATGGACGTGCACGCCATCCACCAGGGTTACCTGCGCGGCTTCCGGCGCGCGGGTGGCGAGTTGGTGACGGATGCGGAAGTGGTGTTCATTGATCGAGCAGGCGATCTCTGGCGCGTGCGCACCGCAGCCGGTGCCGAATACACAGCGCCGGTGCTGATCAACGCCGCCGGCGCGTGGTGCGACGCCATCGCCGGTCTGGCCGGTGTGGCGCCCATCGGCCTGGTGCCCAAACGCCGCACGGCCTTCACCTTCGCGCCCCCGGCTGGCGTGGACACGGCGCACTGGCCGCTGCTGCTCGCCGCCGACGAGAGCTTCTACATGAAGCCCGACGCGGGCGCCCTTCTCGCCTCGCCCGTCAACGCCGACCCGACCGTGCCGCAGGACGTGCAGCCCGAAGAGCTGGACATCGCGCTCGGCCTGCACGCCATCGAGACCTGGACCACGCTCACGCCGCGCCCCACGCACACCTGGGCCGGCCTGCGCTCCTTCGTGGCCGATGGCGAGCTGGTGGGTGGCTTCGATGCGAGCGCGCCCGGCTTCTTCTGGTGCGCGGCGCAAGGCGGCTACGGCATCCAGACCAGTGCGGCGATGGGCGAAGCCTGCGCGGCGCTGGCGCGCGGGTGGCCACTGCCGGCGCACATCAGCGCCTGTGGCTTGACCGCGGCGATGCTCTCACCCGGGCGGCTGCGAGACTGAGCCTGGGAACCTAACCCGCACCCCACGCTCACACCGCCCATGCCCACACCGCCCCCCCTCATCGAAACCCACGACCTCAGCATGTCCTACCCCCTGGCGCACACGCGGGTCGACGTGCTGCGCGGGGTCAATCTCCGCATCGAGGCCGGCACGCGGGTGGCGATCGCCGGGCCTTCGGGTTCTGGCAAGACCTCGCTGCTGTTGCTCTTCTCCGGGCTGGAGCGGCCGAGCGGCGGGCGGGTGGTGATCGACGGGGTGGACCTCGCCACGCTGGACGCCGACGGCCTGGCCGATCTGCGGCGCGACCGCATCGGCATCGTGTTCCAGAGTTTCCACCTGCTCGCCAGCCTGAGCGCGCTCGACAACGTGGCCTTGCCGCTGCAGATGGCCGGGCGGCGCGATGCGCGCGACGCGGCCCGCGCCATGCTCGCCCGCGTGGGCCTGGCCGACCGGCTGACGCACTACCCGAGCCAGCTCTCGGGCGGCGAGCAACAACGCGTGGCGATTGCGCGCGCACTGGTGCACCGCCCGAGCCTGCTGCTGGCCGACGAACCCACCGGCAACCTGGACGACCAGACCGCCGAGTCGGTGCGCGAGCTGCTGTTCGAACTGAACCACGACCTCGGCACGACGCTGGTGCTCGTCACGCACGACCTGGAGTTCGCCGCCCGCTGCGACCGCGTGCTGCGCCTGCACGACGGGAAGCTGCACGAAACGCCGGCACCGGCCACCGGGGAGGCCCGCGATGTCCATGCGCTTCCTGCTTGAACTCGCCTGGCGCGACCTGCGCGCCAGCGGACGCAGCCTGTGGATCTTTGTCGCCTGCCTGGTGCTCGGTGTGTCGCTGGTGGCCGCGGGCGGTGGGCTGTACCGCCAGGTGGCCGACGCGCTGCGCAACGACGCGCGCCTGCTCTTCGGTGGCGACGTGGAAGTGCAACACACGCAACCGCTGCCCGCCGACGCGCTGGCCTGGATGCAGCAGGGTGCCACGGTCTCGCGGCTGGTGGAACTGCGCACCATGCTGCGCATGGCCGACGGCCGTTCGCAGCTGATCGAACTGCAGAGCACCGACAGCGCTTACCCGCTCTACGGCACGGTGACGCTCTCACCCGCCGGCACGCTGGCGGATGCGCTGCGCGGCCCCGACTGGGGCGCCGCGATCGACGGCGCACTCGCGCAGCGCCTGGGCCTGGCGCCCGGCGACCGCATTCACATCGGCGACCTCAACCTCGAAGTGCGCGCCCTCATCACGCGCCAGCCCGACCGCAGCCTGCGCGCTGACTGGGGCGGCGCCCCGGTGCTGGTGGCCGACGGCGCACTCAGGGCCACCGGCCTGGTGCAGCCGCTCAGCCGCGTCGAGTACCACTACCGCGTGCGCACCGACGAACCCCCGGCGTTGTGGCGCGACCGTTTCATGGCCGCCTTCCCGGCGCTGGACGCCGAGGTGCAGACCTTCGACGAGCGCAGCGCGCGCATGACCGAGGTGCTGGGGCAGATCGGCTCGGGCCTGCTGCTGATCGGGTTCTCGGCGTTGTTCATCGGTGGCCTGGGCGTGTTCAACAGCGTGCAGGCCTACCTGCAGGGCAAGCTCACGGCGCTGGCCACGCTGCGCGCGCTGGGCCTGCGCGACGGCCGGCTGGCGGCGATGGTGCTGCTGCAGATCGTGATGCTGGCGCTGCTGGCGAGCGGCGCGGGCGTGTTGCTGGGCAACGCGCTGGCGCTGGCCGGCGCCTACGCCACGGCCGATCGCCTGCCGATGTCGGTGCTGCTGGCCGGGCTGTGGATGCCCTCGCTGGTGGCGCTGGGCTTTGGTGTGCTGACGGCGGTGGCCTTTGCGCTGCCGGCGCTGGGCCGGGCGTTGTCGGTCACGCCGGCGGCGCTGTTCCGCGGCGTCAGCGGCATCGCGCTGCAGACACCACGCCGCACCTGGTGGCTCACCGCCGGCGTGGCGCTGCTGCTGTTGGCGGCGCTGGTGCTCAGCCTGCCCGATCCGCGCTTCGGGCTCGCCTTCGTGCTCGCCACGGGCGCGCTGCTGGTGCTGCTGGAAGCCATCACGCGCGGGCTCAAGCGCTGGGCCGCGCGGCTGCAGGCGGGCCGGCTGCCGCTGGAACTGCAGCTCACGCTGGCCGGCCTGCAGCAACCGGCCTCGCCGCTGCGCGCCGCCCTGCTCTCGCTCGGCTCGGCGCTCACCCTGCTGGTGGCCTGCACCCTGGTGGTGGCGACGCTGCTGCGCACCGTGAACGACACCGTGCCGGCCAACGCGCCGGCGCTGGTGTTCTACGACGTGCAGACCGAACAGATCGGCGCCCTGCGCGCGACGCTGCAGGCCGCGCCCGGTCTGCAGCGCGTGCTGACCGCGCCGCTGGTGCTGGGCCGGCTGGCGGCGGTGAACGGTGAGGCGCTGCGCGAGAGCGGCGACGGCGAACGCGTGCGCGAAGCGCGCGACGAACAGAAACTCAGCAACCGCAGCGGCAACATCGACGACGTGGTGATCCAGCGCGGTGCCTGGTGGCCCGAGGGCCACAGCGGCGAACCGCTGGTGGCGATGGAAGACCGCGAGGCCGACCAGCTGGGCCTGAAGGTCGGCGACCGGCTGCGTTTCGACATCATGGGCACACCGGTGGAAGCCCGGCTGGTGGCCATCTACAGCCAGCGGCGCATGCAGTCGCGCCTGTGGCTCGAAGCCATCTTCAGCGACGGCGTGCTCGACCCCTTCATCACGCGCCACGTGGGTGCGGCCTGGCTGCCGGCCGGCGAAGCCCTGGCCGCGCAGGACCGGCTGGCCGCGGTGGCGCCCAACATCGTCAGCGTGCGCACCGAATCCCTGCTGCGCGAAACCCGCGCGCTCATGGGCCGCGCCAGCACCGGGCTGGCGGTGGTGGCCGGGGTCTGCCTGGCGGCCAGCCTGCTGGTGCTCGCCAGCGTGGTCGCGGCCAGCCGCAGCCGCCAGGTGTTCGACGCCACGGTGATGCACGCGCTGGGCGCGCGGCTCTCCAGCCTGCGGCGCGTGCTGGTGTGGGAATTCGCGGTGCTCGCCGGGGTCACCGCCGCCTTTGCCCTGCTCGCCGGCAGCGCGCTCGCCACCGGCCTGCTGCGCTGGCGCCTGGACCTGGACCCGGCCGGCCTCTACTGGGCCGGCGCGCTCACGGCGCTGGGCGTGAGCGTTGTCAGCCTCGGTCTGGGCGCGCGCTACCTGCTGCGGCAGATGCGGCTGAACCCGGCCATGCTGCTGCGCAGCGGGGTCTGAGCGATAGCTCCACAATGTGTGTTCCCCATCGTCAACGCCCCGCCATGAGCCTCATCGTCCACCACCTGAACAATTCCCGCTCGCAGCGCCTGCTCTGGATGCTCGAAGAGCTGGAACTGCCCTACGAAATCCGCGCCTACCAGCGCGACCCTCGCACCATGCTCGCACCACCCGAGCTCAGGCAGGTGCACCCGCTGGGCAAGTCGCCGGTGCTGGAAGACGGTCGGATCAAGCTGGTAGAAACCGGCGCGATCTGCGAGTACCTGGTCGAGAAGACCGGCCGCCTCGGCCCCGGCGACAGCGGTGAAGGCCTGCGCCGCTACCGCCAGTTCCTGCACTACGCCGAAGGTTCGGTCATGCCCATGCTGCTGCTGATGCTGGCCATGGGCAAGGTGCCGCTGATGGGCAAGATCGCGCTCAAGCGCATCCAGCCCATGGTGGACGTGCACCTGGACTACATCGAACAGGAACTGGCCTCGCGGCCCTGGTTTGCGGGCAAAGCCATCAGCGCGGCCGACATCATGATGAGCTTCCCCCTTGAGGCGGCCGTGTCACGGGCCGGCCTGGGCTCCTCGCGGCCGGCCACCATGGCCTGGCTCAAGAAGATCCATGCCCGCCCCGCTTACCAGCACGCGCTGGAAAAAGGCGGCGAATACGACTACGCCTGAAACACACCCCAGGGTCAACGCTTGAACGCTCCGCGCCAAGAACCCTGCGCCAGCGTCCATTGGGCCGGCGCACCGCTTCCACACTTCGGTGGCACCCGCGCGTGGGAGCTGCCCCGCATCGACCCAAGCCCATGAACCTGCAGAACACCCACGGCTACCCCAGCACCCGCCTGCCGCTGTTCGCGCGCAACATCGTCAGCACCTCGCACCCGTTGGCCGCGCAGGCCGGGTTGCGCATGCTGCTGCAAGGCGGCAACGCGGTGGACGCGGCCATCGCCGCGGCGGCCGCGCTCACCATCACCGAGCCGGTGAGCAACGGGCTGGGGTCGGACGCGTTCTGCATCCTCTGGGACGGGCAGCAACTGCACGGCCTCAACGCCTCCGGCACCGCGCCGACGGCCTGGACGCCGGGCTACTTCCACCGCAAGCACGGCAGCGACGCACTCACGCCCCCGAAGCGCGGGATCGATTCGGCCACCGTGCCGGGTGCCGTGGCCGGCTGGGCGGCCTTGAGCGAACGCTTCGGAAAACTGCCGTTCGCCGACCTGATGCAACCGGCGATCGAACTGGCCGAGCGAGGCTATGCGGTGCCGGTGGTGGTGCGGCAGAAATGGGCCGCGGCCACGCCCGAGCTGCAAAGCCAGCCCGGCTTTGCCGAGCACTTTTTGCCCTGGGGCCGCGCGCCGCAGGTGGGTGAACTGTTCAAGTTTCCGGCCGCCGCGCGCGGCCTGCGCGCCATCGCCGAATCCAGAGGCGAGGCCTTCTACCGCGGCCCCATCGCGCAGGCGCTGGCGCGCTTTGCGGCACAGCACGGCGGCGCGCTCACCGAGGCCGACCTGGCGGCCTTCCACCCCGAATGGGTCAGGCCCATCGGCCAGGACTACCGCGGCCACACGCTGCACGAGATCCCGCCGAATGGCCAGGGCATCGCCGCGCTGATCGCGCTGGGCATCCTCTCGAACTTCGACCTCGCGGCGACGAAGGTCGACAGCGTGGCCGCGCAACACCTGCAGATCGAGGCCATGAAGCTCGCCTTCGCCGACGTCTACCGCTACGTGGCCGAACCCGGCGCGATGGACGTGAGCAGCGAACAGATGCTCGACCCCGCCTACCTGCGCGAACGCGCCAGGCTGATCGACCCGCAGCGCGCGCAGGACTTCGGCGCCGGCAACCCCGCCCAGGGCGGCACGGTCTACCTCACCGCCGCCGACGAGCGCGGCATGATGGTCAGCTTCATCCAGAGCAACTACATGGGCTTCGGCTCGGGCGCGGTGGAGCCGTTGTATGGCATCAGCCTGCAGAACCGCGGTCACGGCTTCAACCTCGGCACCGGACCAGGCCGCAACAGCGCCAACCTGGTGGCGCCGGGCAAGCGTCCCTTCCACACCATCATTCCCGCCTTCCTCACGAAAGACGGGCAACCGGTGATGAGCTACGGCGTCATGGGCGCCAACATGCAGCCGCAGGGCCATGTGCAGACCCTCGTGCGTTTGCTCGACCACGGCCAGAGCCTCCAGTCAGCGTGCGATGCGCCGCGCTGGCGCTTCGACGCCGGGCTGCACATCAACGTCGAATCCGCCATGGACCCGGCCACGGTGCAGGGCCTGAAAGACCTGGGCCACCAGACCCGCCTGATCGACGACCCCTACCAGGACTTCGGCGCGGGGCAGTTCATCTGGCGCCTCGGCGACCCGGCGAGCGAGGGCTACGTGGCGGCGAGCGACCCGCGGCGCGACGGGCAGGCGGTGGGATTTTGAGGGGCGTATCCCGGCGGCTCCGCCACTCAGCTTGCAGAGGATGGCGGTGCCGTTTTCAGCGCCACATCATTCAGCTTTTTCCAAGCCTGGAAGCCACCGGCCACCGACAAGGCCTTCGGATAGCCCAGTGAGCGAAGCAGCGATGCCGCGGCGAGGCTTCTCCGCCCGCTGTTGCAGACACACAGCAGCAAGTGATCGCGCGCGTGGTGCAACTGATTGATCATTGAAAAGAAGGACATGGCATCCATGTCTTTCGGCTTGCCCGCGTCCAGAATGTCCTGCTCGTCCTCGGTCAAGGTGTGGCCGAGCATGCGCTTGACCTCGAACAACGGAATGTGCACGCTGTCCGGGATGGCGCCTTTCATCTCGATCTCGAAGGTCTGACGAATGTCGATCATCGAGGCCAGTCCCAGCCGACAAAGCTCCAGCGCGGTGGGCAGCGTCACTTCGAGGGCGGCCAGTTCCTCTTCGGAGATAGCGTCATCCATGTTCATCGTGCGGCCCAGCATCAATGCGGATGCAAACGCGCAGCCGCGCTGGATATTCTGCCTGAGCGCGCAACGGGTCTGATACACAAGGCCCCCGCGCTGGCCAGCGGCTGGATCTGGCTGGGGCTGGCTGGACCGCTGCGCCATCTGAAAAGAAAAAGGCCACAACGCCGACGCGGTTGACGCGGGCCCGCGCTCGGATCAGGCTGCGATTGCGGCATTGCCGTTGGCTCAAACAGGCAGCGACAGCCGCATGGCCGGTGAACCTTTTCAAGGAGATTGCCATGCAACACATCCACCCACCCCCAGACCAGGCGATGTCCAACCACCCGCTGGAATATTCAGACCCGGAGTTGCGCGCGTACGCCGAAGAGCAGGCGGAAGACATCCTTGAGGGAGTCATCCACTACATGCCGCTCATCCTGCCCGGCATGGCGGCCTTGCTGATCTTCATGCTGGCCTTCGTCGCGGTGACCATGGCGTGAGCGCGCCAGTGCCGCCTCAAGCGGCTGCACCTTGCTGACGCAGAAACGCTGATCGGTAGCGATCAGGCCGGCTGCAGGAACACCCGCGCCTTGCGCGGCGACACCACCAGCGTCTCGCCTTCCTTGAAGCCCAGCTCGCGGAACTGCTGCGCGGGGATCTGCGCCTCGATCAGCGGGTCGTGGCCGGCGGGCTGGTTGTTCTCCACCGGCAACAGCTCCAGCCGCGCGATCGGGCCGACCACGATGGCCCTGCTGAGCGTGGCCACGATGCCGCTGGCACCCGGCGTGTAACGTTGCACATCCAGATCGTGCGGGCGCACGTAGGCAAAGGCCTGCGCGTTCTGCGCGTCGGCGTGTTCGGGCGTGTGAATGGCCACGCCGTCCAGGTGCAGCAGGCCTTCGTGTGCGCGACCGTGGAACAGGTTCACGTCGCCCAGGAAACCGTAGACAAAGGGGCTGGCCGGGTGGTCCCACACGTCCTGCGGTGAACCGCTCTGCTCCACCACGCCCTTGTTCATCAGCACCACGCGGTCGGCCACTTCCAGCGCTTCCTCCTGGTCGTGGGTGACGAAGATGCTGGTCACGTGCAGCTCGTCGTGCAGCCGGCGCAGCCAGCGGCGCAGCTCCTTGCGCACCTTGGCGTCCAATGCGCCAAACGGTTCGTCGAGCAGCAGCACCTGCGGTTCGACCGCGAGGGCGCGCGCGAGCGCGATGCGCTGGCGCTGGCCGCCAGAGAGTTGCGAGGGGTAGCGGTCACCCAGCCAGTCGAGCTGCACCAGCTTGAGCAGGTCGGTCACCTTCTGCTTGATCTGCGCATCGCTGGGGCGCTGGTCGCGCGGTTTCACGCGCAGACCAAAGGCCACGTTCTCGAACACGCTCATGTGGCGAAACAGCGCGTAGTGCTGGAACACGAAGCCCACGTTGCGCTCGCGCACGTGCACATCGGTGGTGTCTTCGCCGCTGAAGTGGATGCTGCCGCTGTCGGGCGTTTCCAGCCCCGCGATGATGCGCAGCAGCGTGGTCTTGCCGCAGCCCGAGGGGCCCAGCAGCGCGAGCAGTTCGCCCGAGGCGATGTCGAGGTTGACATCGCGCAGGGCCTGGAACGTGCCGAAGTGCTTGTTGACGTTGCGGATTTCAATGCTCATGGGAATTCCCGTTGAAGGTCAGTTGGCGATGCCGGCAGTAGCGCCCCGCGCAGGGGTGGGCCGCTCGGGCGGCAGCTCGGCCAGGGCCTTGAGTTCGCTTTCCATGCGCCACTCGGCCACCGACTTGATGGCCAGCGTCACCAGCGCCAGCAGGGCCAGCAGCGAGGCGACGGCGAAAGCGGCGACCGACTGGTATTCGTTGTAGAGAATCTCCACGTGCAGCGGCATCGTGTTGGTCTGGCCGCGGATGTGGCCCGAGACCACGCTCACCGCGCCAAACTCGCCCATGGCGCGCGCGTTGCACAGGATCACGCCATAGATCAGGCCCCACTTGATGTTGGGCAGGGTCACGTACCAGAATGTCTGCCAGCCGGTGGCGCCGAGCACCTGGGCCGCCTGCTCCTCGTCATTGCCCTGTGCCTGCATCAGCGGGATGAGTTCGCGCGCGATGAAGGGGAAGGTGACGAAGATGGTGGCCAGGATGATGCCGGGCACGGCGAAAACGATCTTGATGTCGTGCTCCGCCAGCCAGGGGCCGAACCAGCCCTGCGCACCGAACACCAACACGTAGATCAGGCCGGCCACCACGGGCGACACCGAGAACGGCAGGTCGATCAGCGTGGTCAGGAAAGACTTGCCCTTGAACTCGTACTTGGCGATGCACCAGGCCGCCGCCACGCCGAACACCAGGTTCAGCGGCACCGCGACCAGCGCCGTGATGAAGGTGAGGCGGATGGCGGACCAGGCGTCCGGCTCCCGGAGCGCTTCCGCATAGGCGTCCCAGCCCTTGCGCAGGGCCTCGGTGGCCACGGCCGCCAGCGGCAGCACGAGGAACAGGAACATGAAGACCAGCGCGATGCCGGTGAGCGCGTAACGCACCCACGGCGCTTCGGTGGTGCCGCGCTGGGCGGTGCGGATGTTGTTCTGGCCACTCATTGCGAATTCCCTGCTGAACGCTTGCGCTGCCAGCCTTGCAGGCCGTTGATGACCAGCAGCAGGGCGAAGGAGATCACGAGCATCACCGTGGCCACGGCGGTGGCTCCGGCGTAGTCGTACTGCTCCAGCTTGCTGATGATGATCAGCGGCGTGATCTCGGAAATCATGGGCATGTTCCCGGCGATGAAGATGACCGAACCGTATTCACCCACGGCGCGGGCAAAGGCCATGGCAAAACCGGTGAGCAGCGCGGGCGCGATGCTCGGGAAGATCACGCGGCTGAAGGTCTGCCAGCGCGTGGCGCCCAGACAGGTGGCGGCTTCTTCGAGTTCCTTCTCGGCGTCTTCCAGCACCGGCTGCACCGTGCGCACCACGAAGGGCAGGCCGATGAAGATGAGTGCGATCACGATGCCATTGGGGTTGAAAGCGAGCTGGATGCCGTGCGGCTCCAGCAGCGAGCCGATCCAGCCGTTGCCGGCCAGCAGCGCGGTGAGCGAAATGCCGGCCACGGCCGTGGGCAGCGCGAACGGCAGGTCCACCAATGCGTCCACGATCTTCTTGCCCGGAAAGTTGTAACGCACCAGCACCCAGGCCACCAGCAGGCCAAACACCACGTTGACCATGGCGGCGATGAACGAGGCGCCGAAGGTAAGCCGGTACGAGGCCAGCACGCGCGGCCCGGTGACCGCCTCCCAGAACTGCGGCCAGGTCAGGGTGAAGGTCTTGAACACCAGCGCCGACAGCGGGATCAGCACGATCAGGCACAGGTAAAACACCGTGAAGCCCAGCGTGAGGTTGAAGCCGGGCAGCACTCGCACTGGCGTGCGGCGAGCAGCAGAGACGGGGACGGTCCCGGCGGACAGCGTGGCAGAGGTCATGTCGAACGGCAAAAGTTGTGGAGCGAAAGGCCCGATCCAGGGGTGCGGTGGAACCGGCTTCGCCGGGCCACTCGCACCGTCCCCCCTCCCAGCGCCGCAGGCGCGCCTGAGAGGGGGGAAGCTGCGTCAGCAGCGCAGGGGTGTTACCTACTTCGTCGTGTACAGCTTGTCGAACTGGCCACCGTCGTTGAAGTGCACCTTCTGCGCGTCGGCCAGGGATCCGAAGTACTGCTCCACCGTGAACAGCTTGATCGGCTTGAAGGCGGCCGCATATTTCTTCAGCACGGCTTCGTTGCGCGGGCGGATGTTGTGCTTCGCCGCGATCTCCTGGCCTTCGGGGCTGTAGAGGAAGTCGAGGTAGGCCTTGGCGTCCGCCGCCGTGCCCTTCTTGGCCACCGTGCGCTCGACGATCGCCACCGGGTTCTCCGCCACGATGCTGGCGCTGGGGTGGATCACATCGACCTTGCCGGCGCCGAATTCCTTGTCCACCGACACCACCTCGGATTCAAAGGTGATCAGCACGTCACCGATGTTGCGCTGCAGGAAGACGCCGGTGGCATCGCGCCCGCCGCGCGCCAGCACCGGCACGTTCTTGTAGAGCTTGCCCACGAACTCGGCGGCCTGCGCGTCGCTGCCGCCCTTGGCGCGCACCTGGCCCCAGGCGGCCAGGTAGGCCATGCGCCCGTTGCCGCCGGTCTTGGGGTTGACCACCACCACCTGCACACCGGGCTTTATGAGGTCGTCCCAGTCCTTGATGCCCTTGGGGTTGCCGTTGCGCACGAGGAACAGCATGGTCGACGTGGTGGGTGCCGCGTGGTTCGGAAATTTCTGGCGCCAGTCCTTGGCGACCACGCCCTTCTCGGCCAGGAAGTCCACATCGGTGGTGGTGTTCATGGTCACCACCTCGGCCTCCAGGCCATCGGCCACGGCGCGCGCTTGGGCGCTGGAGCCGGCGTGCGACTGGTCGACCTTGATGTCCTTGCCGGTGCTCTTCTTGTGGCTGGCGACGAAGGCGGCATTCAGGTCTTTGTAGAACTCGCGCGACACGTCGTAGGACACGTTGAGCAAGGTGGACTGCGCGGTGGCCAGGGAAGCGGTGGCGAAGGCGATGGCGCCGAGGGTGAGTTTGATGGTGTTTTTCATGGCGATCAGCGTTTGATAGAAGGAATGCATCGCATGGTAGGGAGGCATCTTTTGTTCTCAAACGAATTTGTTCTTCTTTTCATATGCTTCAAACGTATAACGATCAGGCGGCTCGCCGCAGCAGCTCGCCGGGGTCGATGTCAACACCCAGCTGCACCAGCAACTGCAGCCCCAGCGGCCATTCGCCAAAGCCGGCCTCCACGTTGATGTGACCCGCGTGCTCCAGGCGCACGAACTCGCTGCCCCAGGCCCGCGCAAAGGCGCCTGCCAGGCGCACCGGGCAATACGGGTCGTTGCTGCTGGCCACCAGGATGCTGCGGTAAGGCAAACGCTGGTAGGGCACGGGCGCGAAGTCGGCGAGTTGGGCGCGCCGTTCCGGGTCGGCCGGCGCCACCAACAGCGCTGCGCTCACACGTGCCGTGGCCTCGGGCGGCAGGTGGGCGGTGGCGATGCAACCCAGGCTGTGGGCGACCAGCACGACCCGTTCGCCCCGGCTCGACAGGATGTCGTCTGACAGCCGCTCCACCCAATCTTTGCGGCGCGGAAACAGCCAGTCGCCCTGCGCCACCCGATGGCTGTTGGGCAGGCGATCGGCCCACAGGCTTTGCCAATGCCCAGGCTCGGAATTGCGCCAGCCCGGCACGATGAGGATGCGGGTGGTGTTCATTGGCGGCGACTGTAGATCTGGTCGAAGCTGCCGCCGTCGGCGAAGTGCACTTTGGCCGCTTGCTCCCAGCCGCCAAAGGCCTCTTCGATCTTGAACAGGTTGAGCTTGGGCAACTGCCTGGCGTACTTGGCCTGGGCCTTGGCCGAGATCGGGCGGTAGAAGTTCTTGCCGATGATGTCCTGCGCCTCTTCGGTGTACAGGTACTCCAGGTAGGCCTGCGCCACGGCGCGCGTGCCCTTCTTGTCCACGTTTTTGTCCACCACGGTCACCGCGGGCTCGGCCAGGATGGAGAGCGAGGGGTAGACAAAGTCCACCTTGTTGCCGAACTCCTTCTCCAGCAGGTAGGCCTCGTTCTCCCAGCTGATGAACACATCGCCCTGGGCGCGCTGGGCGAAGGTGATGGACGAGCCGCGCGCGCCCGAGTCGAGCACGGGCACGTTGGCGTAGAGCTTGGCCACAAACTCCTTGGCCTTGGCATCACCGCCGTACTTGCGCTTGGCGAATTCCCAGGCCGCCAGGTAGTTCCAGCGCGCGCCGCCCGAGGTTTTGGGGTTGGGGGTGATGACCTTCACGTCCGGGCGGATCAGGTCGTCCCAGTCCTTGATGTGCTTGGGGTTGCCGGCGCGGGTCACCAGCACGATGGTGGAGGTGTAAGGCGAGCTGTTGAGCGGCAGGCGCTTCTGCCAGTCTTTCGGAATCCAGCCGCCGTTGTTGTGCAGCGCGTCGGTGTCACCGGCGAGGGCCAGCGTGGCCACGTCGGCGTCCAGCCCATCGATGATGGAACGCGCTTGCTTGCCCGAGCCGCCGTGGCTTTGTTTGATGCTCACGTCCTGGCCGGTCTTGACCTTCCAGTGTTTGGCGAAGGCGGCGTTGTATTCCACGTACAGCTCACGTGTCGGGTCGTAGGACACATTGAGCAACGTGACCGGGGCGGGCTGCGCGAAGGCCGGCAATGCGGTAGCGGCCAGGGTGCCGGCGATCAGGGTGGTGGTGAAGCTGCGGCGGGTTTTCATGGGTTTTCTCCGGAAATGAATGAACAACGGAGCGGATCATGGAAGCCAATCAATCAAACTGGAACGAATACGTTTTCAGTTACTTATTACTAAAACAGCTGAGTCATATGTGTTTTGGCGTCAAAGACCCGGCGCAGACCTCCGCCGCGGCTATGGGTCTCATCAAAGCAATCAAATAGCGCTGTTTGATAGTTTTTGACAAAATATCCATCCAGAACGGTTGAAAACACCGCCGAACACCCCGCCAGGAGCCCGCCATGACCGCCCTCATCCGCCAGATCCAGCCCGTGTGGTTCCAGATGCAGCATCTGGAGCTGCCGGTGCCACCGCACGCGCTGCGCAACGCCCTGTTCGCTCTGTCTGCCGGCCTGCTGCTGATGGCCGGGCTGGCGGCAGGCAGCACCTTCTGGGCGCCCACCCGCGTCTGGTGGGACGCCACCGGCGCCAGCAGCGCCATGACGGCGGGCGTGCAGGCGTCGCTGCTCGCTGCGCTGGCCACCGCGGTGGGTGCCTTGCCGGTGTTCCTGGTGCAGCGCGTGAGCAAACGGCAGGAGTCGGCACTCATGTCGTTCGCCGCGGGTGTGATGCTGGCCGCGGCCATCTTCGCGCTGCTCCTGCCGTCGATTGATGCCGGGCAGGCCCTGCTCGCCGCCACCGGCTCGGCGCGCACCGGCGCCGCCGGGCTCACCGCCATCGGCCTCACGCTGGGCATGTTGCTGATGATCGGCATCGACCGCGCCCTGCCGCACGAACACGCGGTGTTGCCCCCGGCCGCCACCGGCCACGCCGCGCAATGGACCACGGCCGACGGCCGCGACCCGGGCGCCACCCAGCGCGCCTGGCTCATGGTGCTGGCCATCCTGATCCACAACGTGCCCGAGGGCCTGGCGGTGGGCGCGGCCTACGCAGGCACGGCGCTCGGCGTGGACGGCGGCGACCCGGTGAACGCGGGCGCCTCGGTGGCCTTGGCGATCGGCCTGCAGAACATGCCCGAAGGCCTGATCTTGGCGATGGCCTTGCGCACGCTGGGCCAGAGCGCGGGCAGGTCGTGGGCGGTGGCCGCGCTCTCGGGCCTGGCCGAGCCCTTCGGCGCGATCACGGGCCTGGCCCTGCTCGGCAGCCTGCCGGCCTTCTATCCCATCGGTCTCGCGGTGGCCGCGGGCGCGATGATCTTCGTCGTGAGCCACGAGATCATTCCCGAGACGCACCGCAACGGCTTCGAAGGCATGGCCTCGGTCACGTTGATGGCGGGCTTCATCTTCATGCTGATGCTGGACGCCAGCCTGGGCTGACCGTTGGCCGCCGGGTCAAAACCTCAAGGCGCGGGGCCCAGCACGTCCAGCACCGCCGTCAGGTCAGCGCCGGTGTGGTCGGGCCGCCGGCCGATGGTCTCGAAGGGCAGGCCCTGGCGGTTGATCCAGAGCGTGGTGAAACCGAACCAGGTGGCGCCGAGCACGTCCCACGCGTTGCTGGAGACGAACAGCACATCCGCCTTCTCCGCCGCGATGTGGCGGGCCACCTCGCCATACGCCACCGGCATGGTCTTGAACTGGCGCACGCCGTCAACCGAGATCACATGGTCCAGCAGATCGGTCATGCCCGCGCTCTGCACGGCCGAGGCCAGCATCTCGGGGTTGCCGTTGGAGAGGATCGCGGTCGTCATGCCGCGCCCGCGCAGGGTCTGCAGGACACCGTGGTTTTCCGGAAAGGCGGTGAGCTGTGCGTACTGCGCCATCAGCGCATCTTCGTGCGCGTCCGACAGCGGCAGGCCCAGCCGCTGCAGGGCGTAGCGCAAGGCCTGGCGGGTCAGGTCCCAGAACGGCCGGTAGTGGCGGCTGCCGTTTTCGCCGTCGGGGTCCGACAGGGAAATCAGGCGCGTGTATTCGATCTGCTTGTCGCGCCATATCGTCGAGATCGCCGCACCCTGGCCGGGGTACAGGTGCTCGGCCAGTGCGCTGATCGAATACACGTCGAACAGGGTGCCGTAGGCATCAAATACAACCGCCTGAATGGACATGGACAGGGCTCCGGTGTGTGGTGTTTGAAAGTGCGCCGATGCAGCGGCATCGCGCCGCGTGCTCCCGCATTCTGGGCCGCGCAGCCCGGAATGCCAAAGCCCTGTTGAGGCCCTGCGCATGCAGGGGTTCCCCGCACCCGAGGGGTAAGATGGTTCGCATGAATGTACACATCCGATTCCTCGGCGCGGCCGGCACCGTCACCGGCTCCAAATACCTCGTTGAATTCAACGGTCAGAGCGTGCTCGTGGACTGCGGCCTGTTCCAGGGCTACAAGCAGCTGCGCCTGCGCAACCGCGACCCGCTGCCGGTGATGCCCAACCACATCGGCGCCGTGATCCTGACGCACGCGCACCTGGACCACAGCGGGTACCTGCCGCTGCTGGCCAAGGAGGGTTTTCGCGGCAAGGTCTGGGCCACACCCGCCACGCGCGACCTCGCGCAGATCCTGCTGCCCGACAGCGGCCACATCCAGGAAGAAGACGCCAATTTCGCCAACCGCAAAGGTTTCAGCAAACACGCGCCCGCGCTGCCGCTCTACACCGAAAGCGATGCCCTGGACAGCCTGAAACTGATCCGCACCGTGCCCATGCACCAGGTCTTTGAACCGCTGCACGGCTGGAAGGCGAGTTTCACCAGCGCGGGCCACATCCTCGGCGCGGCCAGCCTGCTGCTGGAAGTGTGTGGCAAGCGCATCCTGTTCTCGGGCGACCTGGGCCGGCCCGACGATTCGCTCATGAACCCGCCCGACAAGCCGCCCGCGGCGGACGTGGTGGTGGTCGAGTCCACCTACGGCGATCGCGAGCACCCGGAGGAAGATGTGCTCGCCGAGCTCGGCCCGGCGCTGGCGCGCGTGGCCGCGCGCGGCGGCACGGCCGTGGTGCCGGTGTTTGCGGTGGGCCGCGCGCAGGAGATCCTGCACGCCATCGTGCTGCTCAAGGCCAACGGCGTTCTGCCGCACAGCCTGCCGGTGTACCTGGACAGCCCCATGGCCATCCACACCACCGACCTCTACGACCGCCACCTGGGCGAACACCGCCTGAACGCCGCGCAATGCCGCGACATGGAGCACGTGGCCAAGATGACGCGCAGCGCCGATGAGTCCAAGGCCATCGCGATGCAACACGGCCCCAAGATCGTGCTGGCCGCGGCCGGCATGGCCACGGGCGGGCGCGTGCTGCACCACCTGGTGCAGTACCTCGGCCACCACCGCAACATGGTTGTGCTCACCGGTTACCAGGCGCCCGGCACGCGCGGCGCCAGCCTGTCGGACGGCGCGACCAAGCTGCGCATCCACGGCCAGGACGTCCCCGTGCGCGCCGAGGTGGTGCAGATGCAATCGGCTTCGGCCCACGCCGACGCCAGCCAGCTCATGGACTGGCTGCGCGCCATACCCGCACCTCCACGCCGCGTGTTCGTGACGCACGGCGACATGGGCGCCTCCGACGCGCTGCGCCACCGCATCGAGACCGAGTTGCGCTGGCAGGCCATGGTGCCGGAACACGGTTCGACATGGGCGGCATGAAGAAATGAAACACCTCCTGCGACGGGCCGCACTGGCCACATTGACGTTCTCCCTGCCCGCGTTCGCCCAGACCGCGCCGCCCGAATTCACCCGCTGCATCGACAGCCTGCAGGGCGCTGCCCGCGCCGCCGGGGTCTCCGAATCGACCTACCGCCGCTTCACCCAGGACCTGCAGCCCGACATGAGCGTGATCGAAAAGCTGGACTACCAGCCCGAGTTCCGCATGCCGATCTGGGACTACCTCAGCGGCCTGGTCGACGAGGAACGTGTGGCCGAAGGGCGCGCCATGCTGGCGACGCACGCCGAGACGCTCGCGCGCGTGCAGCAACGCTACGGCGTGGATCCGGCCACCGTGGTGGCGGTGTGGGGCGTGGAGAGCAACTTCGGCCAGAATTTCGGCAAATACCCGCTGGTGCAGGCACTGGGAACGCTGTCGTGCTTCGGCCGGCGCCAGGCGTTCTTTCGCGGCGAGTTCTATTCGACGCTGCGCATCCTGCAGGGCGGCCACATCGCGCCCGAGCGGCTGGTCGGCTCCTGGGCCGGCGCCTTCGGCCACACGCAGTTCATGCCCACCACCTTTGAACGCCTGGCCGTGGACTTCGACGGTGACGGCCGCCGCGACCTGATGGACAGCACCACCGACGCGCTCGCCTCCACCGCGAACTTCCTGGCCAAGGCCGGCTGGCAGACCGGCCAGCCCTGGGGTTTCGAGGTGAAGCTGCCGGAGGGCTTCAACACCACGCAGGAAGGCCGCCGCAGCAAACGGCCGATCAGCGAGTGGGCCGCGCGCGGTGTGCGCCGCGTGGACGGCTCTCCGCTGCCGGCAGGTCTTGGCTCAGCCGGCCTGATGACGCCCGCGGGCGCACAAGGCCCGGCCTTCCTCGTGTTCAGGAACTTCGATGCGGTCTACAGCTACAACGCCGCCGAAAGCTACGGCCTGGCCATCGCCCACCTGAGCGACCGCCTGCGCGGCGCCGGCCCCTTCACCACCCCCTGGCCCACCGACGACCCGGGCATCTCACGCGCCGAGCGCCGCGAACTGCAAGGCCTGCTGATCCTGCGCGGCCACGACATCGGCGAAGTGGACGGCATGCTGGGTGAAAAGAGCCGCGCCGCGATCCGGGTGGAACAGGCGCGCCTGGGGCAGGAAGTGAACGGGCGCGGTGGGCTGAAGATCTTGCGCGCGCTGAGGGGCAGCTGATCAGGGGCTCAACAAAGCGTCCAGCGACTGGCGCAGCGCCGGTATGTCATCCAGCGCGGTCCGCCACAAGATATCGAGGTCGACGTCAAAGTAGGCATGAATCAGCCGATTGCGGATATCCACCGCCTCTCGCCAGGGAATGGATGATTCGCTTTGGCGCACCTCAGCCGACACGCGCGCAGATGCTTCACCGATGATCTCTAAAGCGCGAACCAGAGCGAAGCTCAGCATTTCGTCCTGATCGAGATCTGGTCGTGACCGTCCCAGCACAAACCGCTCGACGGACAGGCAGGCATCGCGCATGTGCAGGATGCGCACGCGGTCGTCAGGCCGCATATTGCACCTGCGCGGTGTCCAGAACTTCCTGCCGAAAGTAACGGGACAGGTCGCCCGGCGTGCGCAGGTCCACCTTCTTGCCGAGCAGTTGTGTGAGCTCCGACGCCATGCGCACCATGCCAAACATCGACGGAATGTGCTCGGGTTCGAACTCGACCAGCAAGTCCACATCACTGTCCGGACGGTGGCTGCCCTTGGAGCGCGAGCCGAACAGGGACAGGCGGCGAATGTGGTGTTCGCGGCAAAAGTCCCGAAGCTGATCGCTTGAGAGTTCCAGCATGCTGGCGATGATAGCCCTCACAGCCACCCGAACTGCGCCCGCACATCGCGCGCCGTCACATTGACCGGTGCGGTGGGCGCCTGGGTGTATTGCCGCAGGTTGGGCGCGCGCACGCCACCGCCATCCTGCCCGAGCACGGCCACGCCCTTGATGCGCCAGCCCCGCTCGCGCAGGGCAGCCACGTAGGTCTGGGCGTCGGGAAATTCCTCCAGGTCGGTCTTGTGTGCCGTGGGCGAGAGGCAGAACACCACCGCTTCGCAGCGGGAGCGGCTCACTTCCTGGATGAAGTCTTCGATCGAGGTGCGGGTGATCTGCAGGGTGCCCACGCGGGCGTAGAAACGCTGCGGGCGCCGGCTGCCCTGCAGCTGGATGTCGCGCACGCTGCGGTTGAAACAGCCGGTAAGGCTGCGCACCACCGAGGTCTTGCGGGTGTTGGCGTTGCCGATGAGGATGTAGGCATCCATGGGAACAAACCGGGCTTCAGCCCAGCTTCACCGCCGTGCCGCTGACGGCGACCATCATCATGCCGTTGGTTTCGCCCATGACTTCGTAGTCGAAGTCGATGCCGATCACACCGTTGGCGCCCATCTGTTTCGCCGCCTCGATCAGTTCGTCCATCGCCGCGTCGCGCGCACCGGCCAGCGCGCGCTCATAACCGCCGGCGCGCCCGCCGACCACGTCACGGACCGAAGAGAACATGTCGCGAAAGATGTTGGCGCCGATGATGGCCTCGCCGTTGACCACGCCCAGGTACTGCTTCAGCTCGATGCCGGGTGGCGTGGTGGTGCTGAGGAAAAAACTGTCGGTGGATTTCGAAAACCAGCCCATGAAAACTCCCGTTGGATGTGTGAGTGGGATGCACCCGCAGGTGCCTGCGGATTCATTGTGCCAGCGGCCACAAGCCCCCCTCACCCCAACCCTCTCACGCGCGCGGGAGAGGGAGCCAGACCTTCACCAGAGTGAGACCAGCTTCCCGCCCTGCAGCCCCCAGGCGTGTTGCGCCATGGCCCGCGCTTCCAGCTCGTCGTGGGTGACCAGGATGGCGCTCATGCCGGCCTCGGTGATGCGTTCGCGGAACTCGGTGCGCAGCTGATCGCGCAGCGTGGCGTCGAGCGCGCTGAAGGGTTCGTCGAGCAGCAGCGCGCGCGGCTGCGTGATGAGCGCACGCGCCAGCGCCACGCGCTGCTGTTCGCCGCCCGAGAGCGTCCAGACCTTGCCCAGCGCCTGACCGGCGAGGCCGAAGCGGGCGAGCATGGTGTGCGCCCGCTCCCGCGCCTCGCTGCGGCGCACGCCCTGCTCCACCAGACCAAAGGCCACGTTGTCCTGCACGTTCAGGTGCGGGAACAGCGCGAAATCCTGGAACATGAGCGCGAAGCCGCGCTGCTCGGGCGGCAGGGCCGTGATGTCCACGCCGTCGAACCACACACTGCCCGCCTCCGGCGCGTCCAGCCCGGCGACGATCTTGAGCAGGGTGCTCTTGCCGCTGCCCGAGGCACCGAGCAGGGCCACGGTTTCGCCCGCGGCCACGCGCAGGCTCACACCGTCGAGCAGCGGGCGGTGGTCCCATTGTTTGTTGATGTCGCGCAGTTCAAGCATGGGCGTCATTGTCCTTCTGCGCCGGTCCTTCGAGCAGCGTGAACGCCGCCAGCGCCAGTCCCATCAGCACACAGGCCAGCACCAGCGCCGCGTCGAGGTTGGCCGCGCCGGGGCGGCCGAGGTGCTGGTAGATCAGCGTCGTGAGCGTGGTCCATTCGGGGCGCGAGAGAAACAGCGTGACGGCGAACTCGCCCAGCGCGGTGGCGGCGGCGAAGGCCATGCCGCGGCGCAACGCAGGCGCCACCAGCGGCAGCGTGACCCGCCACAACACGCGCCACGGCCGCGCGCCCAGCGTGGCCGCGGCCTGCGCGTAGCTCGCGGGCAGGCTGTCGAGTGCGGCCGTGAGCGACTTGGCCACGAAGGGGTAGGCCAGCAGCGCGTAGGCCGCCACCAGCAGGGCCAGGCTCGCGGTCCAGTCCGGGTAGAGCAGCAGCAGGCCAAACGCGACCGTGACGGGCGACACCACAAAGGGCAGGAAGGCCGCGGCGCGCCAGGCCAGCGCCAGCACACCGCGCGCTTCGCTGGCGTTGCGCTGCAGGCTCGCCACGTCCAGCGCGCGCACCGCCAGCGCGTGTGTGAGGCCGAGCGCGGTGGCCAGGGTCAGCGCCATGGCGGTGAAGCGCAGCGTGTTCCAGAGGGCCGCGCGCGTGTCGGCTTCGAACAGCACATGGGCGCCCTGCCCGCTCCACAGCGCCTGCGCCGCGCGCCACACGATGGCCAGCAGCGGCGCGGCACAGACCACGAACAGCACCGCCAGCGCAGCCCCCACCGCCGCCCACTGCGCCCCGCTGCGCGGGCGCTGGCGCAGCACCGGCGACACGCGACCCGGCGCCGCGAGCCGCTTCTCCAGCCAGGCGTAGGCCAGCGCCACGGCGCCGGTCAGCCCCAGCATCCAGACCGCGAGCACGCCCGCCTGACCCAGTTCCAGTTCGTGCGCCACCAGGGTGTAGATTTCGACCTCGACCGTGGCGTAGCGCTGCCCGCCCAGGATCAGCGCGAGGCCGAAACCGGCGAAGCAATACAGGAACACCAGGCACAGTGCCGAGGCCAGCCAGGGTGCGATCGCCGGCCACTCCACGCGCCAGAAGGCGCGCCAGGGCGTGGCGCCCAGCGTGCGAGCGGCGGCCACGCGCGGCGCACTCACCTGCTCCAGCGCGTCCACACCGGCGCGCACCACCACGCAGAGGTTGAAAAACAGGTTGCCGTAGAGCAGCAGCCAGGGCGTGTCCACCAGCTCGATGCCGGCCCCGGCCAGCGGCGCGCCGAGCAGACCGCGCGGCCCCCAGAGCGCCAGCACGCCGAGCGCGGCCACCAGCGTGGGCACAACAAAGGGCAACATCAGCAGGCGCAGCACGAGCGCCCGGCCCGGAAACTCCAGCCGCGCCAGCACCCAGGCCACCGGCAAACCGAGCACCAGGGCCAGCGCGCAGGTGATCGCCGCCTGGGCCAGGGACCACAACACCCGCCAGCGCAGGTACTCGTCCTGCCAGACATCGAGCCAGCGCAGCGGCTCGCCACCGGACCATTCCCCCGCCCCCAGCCCCTCGGCCAGCAGCCGCATCACCGGCGCCACCAGCAGCAACGCCAGAAAGGCCAGCGGCAACGCGGGCAGCAGCCAGCGGGCTGGCGGGCGCGGCATGGGGTTTATTTGAGGACCACCTTGGTCCAGCGCTGCAGCCAGGCCTTGCCTTTGGCGGAGGCCTCTGCGGCGCTGGGGTTGTCAAACGCCGTCGGCTCACTGGCGTGCTGTTTCATCACGTCCGCCCGGGCCGCGCCGGCTTCGGCCGGGAACATCCACATCGTGGTCTGCAGCGCCTGCTGGGCCGGGGCCGAGCGCAGGAACTCGATGAACTGGCTGGCGGCATCGCGCGCGGCCGGGTTGCCACCCTTCACCAGCGCCACGCCCTCGACCTGGCGGAACACGCCGCCCTTGAGGAACAGGTTGGCGGTGGGTGAAACGCTGAGTTTTTCCTTGGCGTAGAACACCTCGGCGGCCGGGCTGCTGGCATAGCTGACGACGATGGGCCGCGTGCCGCCGTTGCGCGTGAACTCGGTGTAGTAGGCCTCGGTCCAGCCTTTGACCACCTTCACGCCGTTGGCGCGCATCTTCGCCCACCACTGGAACGCCGCCTCTTCGCCCAGGCCGGCGATGGTGGCGAAGACGAAGGCCTGACCGGGGCTGGACGTGGCCGGGTTCTGCACCACGAGCAGCTTGGCGTAGGCGGGTTTGGCCAGGTCTTCGAGCGAGGTCGGCAGCGCCAGGCCCTTGCTGGCGAACCAGGCCTTGTCGACGTTGAGGTTCACGAAGCCGTAGTCCACCGGGACCACGCCCGAAACCACACCGGTCTTGTCGGCGCCCTCGGCCATGGCCGCGGCCGAAACGCGATGGGCGGCGGGGCCGGTGTAGGAGTCGAGCACCTTCGCGGCCGTGGCGCGCGGCAGCAAGGTGTTGTCGATGCCGTAGACCACGTCGGCGATGGGCCGGGCCTTGGTGAGGATCAGCTTGTTGACCATCTCGCCGGCGTCACCGGCCTTGACGATCTGCAGCTTCACGCCCGCGTCTTTTTCGAACTGCGCCAGCAGCTCCTTGGGCAGATCGAACGAACCGTGTGTCAGCACGCGCAGCGGCACCGCCTGCGCCCAGACCGCGGGCGCTGCGCCCAGGGCCGCGAGGGAAACCGAAACCAGTGCCGCAGAAAAAAACCGCCGTTGCATGTGAAGCCGCCTTGTCGAAAAAACCGCCTCGGGAAGCGTCTGACAGGGGCGGCTCGCATGCATCGGCGGCCGGCTGCTCACGCTCCCTACGCTGGCACAACCCAGATCAGGTGAGAGGGGTATTTCTCAGCCGCTGCCCGCGTCGCTGCGAGCCCGGCACCCCCGGTGAAGCTGCGGATTGTAGAGCGGGGCGGTGCGTGGCGGGGACCCGCTCCTCAGACCCGCACGGGCGCCGGGGTCTGCGGCGCGGACGCCTATCGCGTGCGAGCGCCGGGGCAAAGGGCATCTCGCTCAGGAAACGCCCCTCGTAAACGACACCCAGGCGCTGCCCTACTCAACGCAGTCCATGTACTCGTTGACCGCAGACGCCCAGGACTTGTGTGCATCTGGCAGGGCAATGAGGGCATCTTTCGTGTCGGCGGAGGTGAAGGCCTGCATCCCGTGGCCGAGCATGTATTGCGGGTAGTAGCTGGGCGGTGGAAGCCCCTTCAGCCTGCGGCAAAACGCCTGCCGGGCCTGCAAGTCATCGAACTTGCTCCTCATGTGGTCAGACAACCTGGCAGATGAAGCCTCCCCGACGTGCTTCGTGAAGATCACCCCCAGGAAGTTGGCCACCTGGTGTGCGGTGGTGTCGGCCACCCGTCGGGTATCGAACCGGCCCTCGCTCCCCGCCACCCCAAAGAGGAAGGCCGCGTCGTCCAGCCTGTCCTGGTCGATACATTGCGCCGCGCTCAGATACAACTCACCGGGTGAATGGCGCGTGAGCGTGGGTGCGGCGCTCAGGCACTGTGTGGTCGGGTCGACCGCGGCGGCGGCGGCCGGCTGCCCCTGGGTGTCGGGGCTGGACTTCAAGTTGCCACAGGCGCTGAGCACCGAACCCAGCGCGACGGCCCACAGGGTGGCCTGGATTTTCAACATGTACCCTCCTTTTGTGTCAGTGATCATTGAGAAAAATTCAGTCATTCAGGCAATGTCATCCAGTGCGAGCACCGCAGTTCCCGTCCCCGCAGAACCCGCTGCGTTCAAGCCGGCCGGAAACCCGCTCCTCAGACCCGCATGGGCGCCGGGGCCTGCTCGTTCACCGCCAGGTTGGTCTCGCGCTGCTGCGCCGCTTGCGCCAGATGCGCTTCGGTGCTGCGTGCGAGCGCCGGGGCGATGGGCATCTCGCTCAGGACGCGCCCCTCGTGCACGACCCCCAGGCGCTGCCCGTCCTTGCTCACCAGGAAGCGTTCGGGCTCACCTTGGTCCACGCGCGCGCAGTGCGCCACGGCCGCGGCGCAGACCTGCCCCACCTGGGCCGGGTTCAGGCCCAGGCGTTGCAGCGCTTCGCCGGCCTGCTGGTGGGCCCGCGCGTACTGCGCCTGCTGCGCCGGGCTCAGCACGGGCGCGGCATCCGGCGCCGGCTTCCGGGGTTCGGCTTGGGCCATTCGGGTCTGCTCATGCCCGCTGGGTGGTGCGCCCTCCCGCATGGCCACGGTGTCGGTCTTGATGGGCTTGCCCTCTGCATCGAATTCGGTGACCCGGGCCGGCTGTGCGCGGCGGCCGTTCATTTCGATCAAGGTGCGCTGGCCATTCTTGTCGTAGTGGTCGATTTCGATCTCGCCCGAACGGGGGTTGACCGCGATGTGCTCCTGGCTGCCGTCTTCGTGCCGGATGTGAAACCGGTCGAACGGCGAGACGTCGTCGCGGGTCGCCACGCAACTGGCCTTGATCACCGGCGATTTGCCGAGCCGGGCAAACAGCTGGCGCGCCTCGGGCGGCACCCGGGCGAAATCGGCATGGCCTTCGGGGATGCGGTAGCGGCCCTGGGCATTCACCGCCAGCCCTTGCTGGGCGTTGAACAGGGCCTGGTTGGCGTGATCCTGGCCCATGATCGCCCCGGCCACCAGCGTGCCACTGCCGCTGAGCACGAGCGCGGTCTTGAGGAAGTTCGGCATGGACGGGCCCGGCAGGACGGTGGGCGCCTGCCCCATGCGGCGACTGAGGTACTGGCCCTGCCACACGCCTTCGTAGTTGTAGGTGGCGATGTCGTTGGGTGTGCGCACATCGTGCACCTGCCGGCCCGAAGCCTGGTAGCGCGCCAGCGCCGCGTCATAACCCCCCACGTCCTTGTAGTAGTCGCCACGGATGGTTTCGCGCGCGATGGGCAGGCTGTTGTAGACGCAGGCGTCGATGTTGTTCCGCAGCGCGAAGCTCTGCGCCATCCCGCCACCCAGGCTGTGGCCGGTGGCAGCGAAGCGGTAGTCTTTGTAGTCTGGGTGTTGGCGCAGGTATTCGTAGGCGGCCTGGGCCTTGGCTTCGATCTTGGCGAACTCGCTGGCGCCCGCGTTGCCCAGGTCGGACTTCCAGTTGCTCCAGGCATCCGAGCCTTTGAAGTCGAAACTGATTTCATGCGTGTCGCGATTGATGGAAACCTTGAACTGGTTTTCCAGCTGGCCATCGGCGTTGTGCTGGGTATTCCAGCCTTCCGGGCTGCCGGGTAACAAACGGCCTTCGGCATCCTGTCGGGCAACAGCCCAACCGGCTGGGAGGTGAATGCCTGGTTTTGCGTGCTCCCATGCGTCCGGGTAGGTGGCGACCTTTTCCGCTTTCTGAATATCTTTGTGTTCGTAGGCCCAATAGGCTAGGCGCATGCCGATGGCAGCGTCGAGGGCGTTAACGGGTTGCGCGGCTTGGTTCGACGGTCTGTTGTCCATGAGAACGCCTCATTCGTACAGCCATTCGTTTTGCGGAATGGAGCAGCTTCGGTGAATGGATTCCCAAACCTTCTGCCGTGTGGGATCTTTCGGCACATACGGCACCCATTGACCCTGCTCGTTTTGCGTGTGTCGTCCATCTCTGAACGTTGGCCACACCTTGTAGGCAATCGAGTAGTAGCGCACGCGAGGCTTGCCCATATCGAGCACCAGCCGCCGGGCGCTGCATTGCTGCTGCAACAGCGGCAGCAACTGCGCCAAACCACGCTCCCACTGCGCCAGATCCCGCCCCGGCCCCTGGCCGTCGTCCAGTTGTCCAGGGATGAGCTCGTCCATCGCCACCTGCAGTGCCAGCAGGATCTTCGCGTCCATCGACCCCTTGGCCGCCGCCTTCTCGAACAGCGCCGTGATGGCCTTCGGGTCGGTGACGTCGTGGATCCAGCCGTCCGAATTCGCCAGCGCGTAGTAGTAGTCCCCCAGCGGATCGCCTCGGGCCTGCAGCGCCTGCATGTGCTGGCGCAGGATACCGGTCTGCTTGTCGAAGTCGCGCTGCTGGCTGCTGATGTGCACCGGGTCAACGGCTTTCGCCGCCGTCGAGCAGCCGGTCTGCACCAGCCCCGCCAGCAGGCACAGGCTCAAGGTGGTGATCCATCGATGTGGTCGTGTCATGTGTGTTCGCTCCCTGCAATATGCCGGTGGAATATACATCGAAAGATTTCATTACACGGCGCATCCACCCCCTGTGTTACCGTGGTCCGGGCCCGCAGCCATTGCGCGGCCCACCCGCGAGATTGCCTCCTCGGCCCGCATGCCCCTGCCCATGGTGCCCATGGAAGCGCTGTGCCCGTTCGACCAGAACCGTTTCACACCGCACACGCACCATGAAAAGAACCGCACATGCCCGGCTACGAGGTCCGTCAACAGACCGTCAACATCGGTGGACTGGACTACGACGTCCGCTCCCTGCTCGACAACCAGCAGTACGCTGACCCGTTAGGCAGCGCCGAAGACGCGGGCATGGGCGCCTCGGGCTGGCCGCTGTTTGGCCAGGTCTGGCCCTCGGCGCGCGTGCTCGCGCTGGCCATGCACAGCCACCCCATCGAAGGCAAACGCATCCTGGAAATCGGCGCCGGCCTGGCGCTGGCCAGCCTGGTGATCCACCGCCGGGCCGGCAATGTGACCGTGACCGACTGGCATCCGCTGACCGAGGCCTTCCTGCGGGAAAACCTGCTCGCCAACGGTCTGGGCCCACTGCCCTGCAAGCCCGGCAACTGGGCGCTGGACGACGCCAGCGGCGCCAGCGGCCTGGGCCGCTTCGACCTCATCATCGGCAGCGACTTGCTCTACGAACGCCAGCAGCCCGCCCAGCTCGCGCGCTTCATCGACCAGCACGCGACCCTGCACGCTGAAATCATCATCGTGGACCCGGACCGCAGCAACCGCAGCGCCTTCTGCCGCGAGATGGCGGCGCTGGGCTACCGCCTGACCATGCGCACGGCCGACAAGACACTGGAAGGCGGCGAGGCCTACAAGGGCCGCTTCCTCACGTTCCGGCGCTGAGAGCACGGAGCCCGAAAGCACTTCCGGAAAACAAAAAAGGTCCGCAACGGACCTTTTTCAGGCGCCGGCCCGAAGGCCGGCAGGACAGGCGATCAGCCGCCCTTGCCGGAGCGCTTGCCCGGGTTCTTCTTCGAGCGGGTGGCCACGCCACGCTCCAGGCTCACGCGCTGACCACGGCCCGGGCTGACCAGCGTCATGCCGGGGACGGGAGTGGGGCGGGGGGTGGCTTTGCGGTCGGCTTCGGTGACGATTTTGTTGCCCATGTCGGTTCCAGAGAGAGAAGTTGAAAACCCCTTATTAGGCCACAGGCGCGGCCCGGGCCTGGCGCCGGCGGACGGGCGGATCGGCTTAGCCGGCCCGCCAGCCCCCGGGAACGGTCAGAAGCCGGTGTGCCAGCCGCTGTCGGTGGACAGCGCCTCGGTGCGGTGCACCGGCATCTGCCAGCCGTTCTGCGGGTTCACCTGGGCCGAAATGTCGATGACCGGCGCCTGCGCCTGCACGCCGCCAAAGATGGTGGCGAACGAGGCATCGGCGGCATCGCGGCCGGTGCCGATGCGCACGAAGCCCATGGGAATGGCGGTGCCGGACGGATCGAACAGGTACCAGCGGTGGCCGAGGTAGACCTCGACGTAGGCGTGGAAGTCGGTCGGTCCCAGAGCCGGGTCGGCGCCGAAGTCGATCGCGGTGGTGAAACGCGCCGGGATGTTGAGCGCGCGGCACATCGTGATCATGAGGTGGGCGAAATCGCGGCAGACGCCCTTGTGGTCGTTCAGGGTGTCCAGCGCCGAGGTCATGGAGTTGCTGGTGTTGGACTGGAACGTGACCTGGCTCTGCACCCACTCCTGGATCGCCTTCACGCGGCCATAACCGTGCGGCATCTGCCCGAACAGCGAGTTGGCGAGCGCGGTCACGCAGTCCGACTGGCAGTAGCGGCTGGGGTAGATGTAGAGCAGCGCGTCGGTGGGCAACTGGGCCACCGGGGTTTCGAACACGGTTTCGGGCGCCGCTTCGTGGTGCCGGATGTCCAGCGTGGCGCGGTAGCGCACCCGCAGCGGGCCCACGCCGGCGGTCAGGCGCAGGGTGCGGTTGCGTGTGGCGGCGTCGGTGTGCATGACCAGCGGCACCGGCTGGCTGACCTGCAGCTCTTCCCAGACCACGATCTGCTGCGGCGAGAGCGCCGCCTGGATGTTGAAAATGAAGTCCGCCGAGGGCGGGTTGACCGTGTAGTTGAGGTCGATGGCGAGGTGGATGCGAACCATGGGGGTCACCGTAAAAAAGGGTTGAGCTGCTGGTGCAGCACGGGCAGCGCCGCTGTGCGCTGGCTGAACGGTGAACTCTCCTGTTGACAGGGAAAAGAATCTTACGCGCACGGCGCGCAGGCTTCGGTGCGTTGGCGCACCTTGGCAGTCTGCGCTTGCCCCTGCGGGTCTGCCCGTCGCACGGATGGGCTTAAGCTCAAACCATGCGTGCGCTGCTGACCACTTTTTCGATGCAAGAACTGCGCCACCATCCGTGGCGCACCGCCTCGGCCGTGGTGGCGGTGATGCTGGGTGTGGCGCTGGCGTTTGCGGTGCAGCTGATCAACGCCTCGGCACTGGCCGAGTTCTCCAGCGCGGTGAGCGCTGTCAATGGCCAGCCCGACCTGGAGCTGCGTGCGCGCCAGGGCGCGCTGGACGACGCGCTGCTGGAGCGTGTGGCGGCGCACCCCGATGTGGCGCTGGCCAGCTCGGTGCTGGAGTGGCCCACCGCCGTGCTGCTGCCCGGCGACCGCAAGCTGCCGGTGAAGATCGTCGGTGTGGACGCGCTGGTGGTGGCCCGGATTTCGCCCGCGCTCATGCCGGTGCTGGCGCGCCAGGACGACGGCGGTGCGGCCCGGCGGCTGGACCTCTTTGCTCCCGACGCGGTGTTCCTCAACCCCGCCGCCCGCGAAGCGCTGGCCCGGGACGGCGCGGCCCTTGACCGGCTGCAGGTACAGACCGGCCTGCGCCTGCAGACCGTGCGCGTGGCCGGCACGGTGAACGCCCCGGGTGCGGCGCTGCTGGTGATGGACGTGGCCGCCGCGCAGGCGCTGACGGACCGCGTGGGCACGCTCAGCCGCATCGACCTGCGCCTGACCCCGGGCGCCCGGCCCGACGCCGTGCTCGCCGCGCTGGACCTGCCGCCCAGCGTGATCGCGCAGCGCCCCGAGCAGGCGGGTGAACGCGCCAGCAACCTGTCGCGCGCCTACCGCGTCAACCTCACCGTGCTGGCGCTGGTGGCCCTGTTCACCGGCGCCTTTCTGGTGTTCTCCATGCTCTCGTTGTCGGTGGCGCGGCGCCAGCAGCAGTTCGCACTGCTGGGCGTGCTCGGCCTCTCGGCACCGGAGCGGCTGCGACTGGTGCTGGCCGAGTCGGCGCTGCTGGGCCTGATCGGCAGCGCACTCGGCATCGCGCTGGGCACGGCGCTGGCCGCGCTCGCGCTGCGCGTGCTCGGCGGCGATCTGGGCGGCGGCTATTTTTCGGGCGCCGCACCGCCACTGCAGTGGAGCGCCGCGGCCGCGGGGCTGTACGGCGCGCTGGGCGTGGCCGCCGCGCTGGCGGGCGGCTGGTGGCCCGCGCGCGCCACGGCCGCCCTGGCCCCGGCGCTGGCGCTCAAGGGGCTGGGCGGCGGGCGCAGCGCAACGCGGCACCACGGCTGGGCGCTGGCGCTCATGGCGCTGGCCGCCGCGCTGGCCTGGGCGCCGCCGGTGGGCGGCATCCCGCTGGCGGCCTATGTCTCGGTCGGGCTGCTGCTGGTCGGCGGCATCGCCGCGCTGCCGCTGGCCGTCGGCGCGCTGCTGCACTTCCTGGCGCCGCTGGTGGCGCGCCACGCCCTGCCGTTGCTGGCGGTCGAGCGCTCGCGCCGCCTGCGCGAGACCGCCGCCGTGGCCACCAGCGGCGTGGTCGCGAGCCTGGCGCTGTCGGTCGCGCTCACGGTGATGGTGGCGAGCTTTCGCGACTCGGTCACGCAGTGGCTCGACGGCGTGTTGCCAGCGCAGCTCTACGTGCGCTCCGGCGGCAGCGGCCCGGGCGACGGCAACAGCCTGCCGCCCGACTTCGTCATGGCCGTGACCGCCCTGCCGGGCGTGGCGCGGGTGGACCCGTTGCGCGCCACCTCGCTGCAGCTCAAGCCCACCCTGCCCGCCGTGACCCTGCTCGCGCGTCCGCTGGCCCTGGGCAGCGACGCACCCGCCGGCCAGAAGCTGCCCCTGGTGGGCCTGCCGGTGCCGCTGCCGCCGGCCGCGGCGGGCGAACGCGTGGTGGCGGTGTACGTGAGCGAAGCCATGCTGGACCTGCACGGCGCGGTGCCCGGCGGCTGGCTGCCGGCGCTGGCGTTGGCCTTTCCGGCGGGCGACAACACGCGCTTCTTCGTCGCCGGCGTCTGGCGCGATTACGCGCGCCAGCACGGCAGCGTGGTGATGGACCGCGCCGACTACGTGCGCCTCTCCGGCGACGCGCGCGTGAACGACCTGGCCCTGCACCTCGCGCCCGGCGCCGACGAAGACGCGGTGCGCGAATCCATCCGGGCGCTGGCCGGGCGCCAGGGCGCCGCGGGCCTGATCGAGTTCGCTTCGGCCGGGCAGATCCGCGCCACCTCGCTGCGCATTTTTGACCGCAGTTTCGCCGTCACCTACTGGCTGCAGGCGGTGGCCATAGCCATCGGCCTGTTCGGTGTGGCGGCCAGCTTCAGCGCGCAGGTGCTGGCGCGGCGCAAGGAATTTGGCCTGCTGGCGCACCTGGGCCTGACGCGGCGGCAAATCCTTGGCGTGGTCGCGCTCGAAGGCCTGGCCTGGACGGTGCTCGGCGCGCTCGCCGGGCTGGCGCTCGGCCTGGGCGTGAGCCTGGTGCTGGTGCACGTGGTCAACCCGCAGAGCTTTCACTGGACCATGGACCTCGTGCTGCCCTGGGCGCGGCTGCTGGCGCTGTGTGTGGCCGTGGTGATCGCCGGCACCGCCACCGCCTGGCTGGCCGGGCGCGCCGCCGCCAGCCGCGATGCCGTGCAGGCCGTAAAGGAAGACTGGTGAAACCCGTACCCAACCCGCAACGCCGCTCGCTGCTGCTCGGCACCGCCGCCAGCCTCGCCCTGCCCCGCGTGCAGGCGCAGGCCACCGAGTCGCCTGGCGCGCTCATGCCGCGCGAGCTGGTGTTTCCGCGCGACCACGGCACGCACAACGACGCCCGCACCGAGTGGTGGTACCTCACCGGCCACGCGCAGGATGCGCAGGGCCGCGCCTTCGGTTTCCAGGTCACGTTCTTCCGCAGCCGCGTCGATGGCACGCAGACCCTCAAGAGCCGGCTGGCGGCCAGGCAGCTCGTGTTTGCCCACGCCGCCATCACCGACGTGATGGGCCAGCGGCTCTGGCACAGCGACCGCATCGCGCGCTGGAACGGCGAGCCGCCCGCCGCCACCGGGCGCGGCGTGTACGCGCTGGAAGCCGACACCCACGTGGCGCTGGGCGACTGGTTCATCCGGCGCCGGCCCGACGGCGGCTACACCACCCGTGTGCACAGCGAAGACCTGCGCATCGAGATCGACGCGGCGCCCACCCAGGCCATCCTGCTGCAGGGCGAGCGGGGCTTTTCGCGCAAGGGGCCCGACCCGGCGCAGTCCAGCTTTTACGTCAGCCATCCCCAGCTGGATGTGCGCGGCACGCTGGCGTTCCAGGGCCAGGCTTTCGCATTCACACGGGGCAAGGCCTGGCTCGACCACGAGTGGAGCGAGGCCCTGCTGCACCCTGAGGCCGTGGGCTGGGACTGGATCGGCATGAACCTGTTCGACGGCCACTGCGTCACCGCCTTCCAGCTGCGCCGCAAAGACGGCAGCAAGGTCTGGGCCGGCGGCTCGTTCCGCGCAGCGGGCAGCGCGCAAAGCCCCACCGACATCTACCGCTTCCGGCCCGGCGAGGTGGAATGGGTGGCCCAGCGCTACTGGACCAGCCCGCGCACCCGCGCGCGCTATCCCGTCGAATGGATGATCCGCATGCCGGCCCAGGCCACCGCCGGGCCGCCCCAAGGTGGACTGCACCCCCTCGGGGGGCCTGGCGCAGCCAGGGTTGGGGGCCAGGTGCTCTACACCGTGAAAGCCGTCATCGATCCGCAGGAACTCGACAGCCGCGCCAGCACCGGCACGGTCTACTGGGAAGGCCTGTCCGACCTGTTCGACAGCAATGGCAACCACGTCGGCCGCGGTTATCTGGAAATGACGGGCTACGCGCAGCGGCTGGTGTTGTGAGCCCCTGCCCCGGTCTGCGAGGCTCTGCGCTGGCGTATCCAGAACCGTTCGCCAGCGCACAGACGCCGACCCCTGTCCGACCTAAAAAGAGAGTTGTGGTGGACGTTCCTGTTCACCCACAAACGGAGGACACCGCATGAACTGGGACACCATTCAAGGCAACTGGAAACAACTCACCGGCAAGGCCCAGCAGCAATGGGGCAAGCTGACCGACGACGACCTGCAGGTCGTGGCCGGTCACCGCGACCAGCTGGCTGGCAAGATCCAGGAGCGTTACGGCATTGCCAAGGACGAGGCCGAAAAACAGCTCAAGGACTGGGAAGACCGGGCTGACGACAGCTGGTTGAAATAACCCGCTCGACACGCTGCCCGCCTGCGGCAGACCACCGGCCCGGGCAGCAGCCCGGTGCCGTGGTTCACGGCTTTCGTCCTGTCAGTTCCACATGGAACTGTTTGTCGGCGGCGTAGCAGCTGCAGGCCTCGGCCTCCAGCCCCGCCCGGTTGAGCACCTGCAGCTCGCCGCGGTGGTAGGCGATGAAGCCACTCTGCTGGAACGACCCGGCCGCCTCCGTCACCCCGACGCGCCGCACACCCAGCATCAGCGCCATGAACTCCTGCGTGACGTGAAAAGTGTCGGCCTGCGCGCGGTCCTGGCTCATCAGCAGCCAGCGCGCCAGGCGTGGCCCGATCTCGTGAAAACGCTCGCAGGCCGATGCCAGGGTCTGCTGGTGCAGCCGCACCAGCAGGCTGGACTGCATCACCTCCTGCAGCGGCAGGCTGCTCGCGATCTCCGCGCGCAAGGCCTCGGCGCCGATGCGCCAGCTCTTGCCCTCCCCCTGCACCAGGGCCCGCCAGGGCGTCTTCGCCAGCCCCAGCACCAGCTCCGAACCGAGCATGGACTCACGCCCCACCATGCCCACTTCGAGCGCCGGGTAGTCGTCCACATCGATCACCAGCGAGATGAAGCCCGAGATCGGAAAGTGCGCGTGGCTCAAGGGCTCGCCGCGCACGCTGAGTTCGGACGACAACTGCAGGTCAAAAGGTTCGCACTGATCCAGCAGATGCCGTCGGTCGGCTTTCGGCAGTTGCTGGAGCAGGAGGTTGTCGGCGTGGGCCATGGGCTTGGGGTGTTCCTGGTGGCTCAGCACCACCCGGGAGAGGCGGTGTCATGAAAGGCGCGGTGTGTCCTCGGCGCATTGAAAAACAGTGTGCGAGCCCATGGGGCTGTTGACTGTCTGGCAGCGCACACAAGGGGAAAAGAACCGGCGGTGTGGCGCTCCTGCACATGTTCGTCAGCGTACCGACGCTGTTCGTGCGGACCCCTAAAAACAGGGGGTGCAATCCGCGCAATGCGTCTCTGGCGCAAGAAAGAACCCATGAAAAAACTGACTGTTATCCACCTGCTCGGCGTCGCCGGCATGGCCACCTTCCTGGCGTCTTCTGCGTACGCGCAGAGCACCAGCCACTTCTACGGTGGCGGCTCGGTCGGCCAGTCCCGCACCGAGATGGATCCCGCACACACCACCGGTGTGCTGCTGCCCGGCGTCAACACCACCGGTGTCGCCACCGACAACACAGGCAATGCCTTCAAGATCTTCGGTGGCTACCAGATCAACCGCAACATCGCCCTCGAAGCGGGCTTCTTCGATCTGGGCAAGAACCGCTTCAGCGCCTCCACCTCGCCCTCGGGCACGCTGTCCGGCGAGACCCGGGTCCAGGGCCTCAACTTCGATCTGGTCGGCACCCTGCCGCTGACCGAACGCTTCTCCGCGCTGGCCCGTGTGGGCGCGCAGCACGCCTGGTCCAAGGACCGCTTCAGCGGCACCGGCGCCGGTGCCGGCATCCCGTCGAGCAGCAAGCACAACGACTCCAACTACAAGGTCGGCCTGGGCGTGCAATACGAGATGACGCCCGCGTTCTGGATCCGCGGCGATGTGGAGCGCTACCGCATCAAGGACGCCGTTGGCCGCCGTGCCAACGTGGACGTGGCCTCGGTCAGCCTGGTGTTCCCGTTCGGCCGTGCGCCCGAGCGCGTGGCCGCGGCGCCGGTCTATGTGACACCCACCCCGATGCCGGCGCCCGTCGCCGTGGCACCGATGCCCGCACCGGTGGTGATGGCGCCCGTGCCCCAGCGCGTGAGCTTCTCCGCCGACACGCTGTTCGGCTTTGACAAGTCCACCGTGCGCCCTGAAGGCCGGGTCGAACTCGACAAGTTCAGCAACCAGCTGAGTGGCACCAACTACCAGTCGATCCGCGTCGAAGGCCACACCGACCGCCTGGGTTCCACGGCCTACAACCAGGCGCTGTCCGAAGAGCGCGCCGAATCCGTCAAGAACTACCTCGTGACCAACGGCAACATCGACCCGACCCGCATCAGCGCCGTCGGCAAGAGCGAAACCCAGCCCGTGACCGCGGCGGGTGATTGTCCGGACAGCCAGGCGCGCAGCGCGCTGATCAGCTGCCTGCAGCCCGATCGCCGCGTCGAGGTGGAAGTCACCGGCACCCGCTGAGCCCTGTTCCAGGCGAACAAAAGCCCGCCACCGTGGCAACACGGCTGGCGGGTTTTTTGTGTGGGGTTCAGGCCAGCGTCAGATGGCAGTCCGCCGGCCAGCCGGACACCGGCAACTTCCGCGGTGGCGGCAAGCCCACCAGGGTGACATCCTGTTGCTGTGCGCGGCGCCAGCGGGCCATCTGTTCGCCCAGCAAGGCGGTGTCCACCCCCACCCCGCGCACCGCCACAAACAGGATCGCCCGCACCTCGTCCATGCGCGGCAGCACACAGTCGCCGATGTCGTTGACCATGGCGTCGTAGCCGGGATCGGCGGGGTCCATTTCGTCGAGCCGCGCGATCAGGCCGCGCAGCGCCGTGCGGTCCCACAAGACCGCCTGGGCGCGGGCGTCGCAGTCCAGCACCGGGCGCACCCCCGGGTAAAAGACTTCTTCCTCGATCTGCGCATTCAGGCTCAGCGCCTCGCACAGCCGGTCCACGATCTCGGCTTTTTGCTCGGGGCCGCAGCCCTCGACCAGACGCACGCTGTCGTACTCGCGCAGCAGCTTGCGGATCACCTCGTGATCCAGCCGCAACTGTTCCAGTGCATCGCGCGTGCGCAAGCGGGCTTTGTGTTGCATCGGTGCGCTCTCCGGCTGCTGCGTTTCAGCGGCGCCGTGTCACAGGCGTGCCCGGGGCGGCCTGCGGCAGGCTCCAGGTGGGTCGCACCGGCGCTGGCGGTTGCGATGGACGCTTCGCCCCCTCTGGGGGTGCGCCTTCGCTGGTCGTGGCGTCTTGCTGCGGCTCCAGCGTGAGGGGCTTCGGCGCCGGAGGCTTGGCTTTGTTCGCGAGTTCGATCATGGCAGGTGCCCTGGTGCAGGATCCGCGCAAAACGCGCCCATCCGTCTGGCTTTGTAACGGCAGGTACCCGGCGGCGTCTGTGCGATACCGCACCCAGATCGAGCGCCCTGCTCAGTCCGCGAGGCGCAGGGGCAGCAGGCGGTCGTATTCTTTTTTCACCACGGCATAACACTCGCAGACGCGACCTTCCAGCCCGTCGCGGTCCATCACGGTGATGTGACCCCGCGCGTAGCGGATGAGGCCCATCTTCTGCAGATTGAGCGCGGCCTCGGTGACACCCTCGCGGCGCACGCCGAGCATGTTGGCGATGAGTTCCTGCGTCATCACCAGCTCGTTGCCGTCCAGGCGGTCCAGGCTCAACAGCAGCCAGCGGCAGAGCTGCTGGTCCAGCGAATGGTGGCGGTTGCACACCGCCGTCTGCGCCATCTGGGTGATGAGCGCCTGGGTGTAGCGCAGCAGCAGGTGCAGCACCGGCCCGGAGCGGTTGAACTCGGTCTTGATGTCGGCCGCGCGCAGGCGGTAGCCTTTGCCGGCGCTCTGCACCACGGCGCGGCTCGGTGTGGTCTCGCCGCCCATGAAGAGCGCAATGCCGACCAACCCCTCGCGGCCCACCACGGCGATCTCGGCCGAGGCACCGTTTTCCATCACGTAGAGCAGCGAGACGATGGCGTTGATCGGGAAGTAGACGTGGCTCATCTTGCTGCCGGACTCGTAGAGCACCTGCCCCAGCGGCAGTTCCACCGCCTCCAGCAGCGGACCCATGCGTTGCCATTCGGATGCGGGCAACGAAGCCAGCAATTGGTTGGCGGACTGGTCCGGCTCAATATCCATCGTTCATATCCCTCTTGTGGATGCTCTTTCGGCCGCGGTACGGGCCGTTGTGAAAGCTTGCGCGGAACGTCAACCCGGCAACTGGGTGTGTGCGATAGCGTACACCCTGAAAGGGGCTGTGTCCGTTCGCTGACGCACAAAAGCCGGTCCTGTCACGGACAGGACCCGATCACCCGGCTCGCCGGTCAGGCGGCGGGCAGCAGCGGCACGACAAAACAGCTGTTTTGCGGCAGATCGGTCCAGCGCAGGGACTCACCCACGTGCAGCAACTGGGCATGGGTGTCGGCGCAGCTGGACAGTGCCGCCAGCGGTTCGCCACGCACCAGCACGAAACGCATGCTGTGCCCGTTGCGCACCAGTGTCAACTCGGCGCGGGGCCAGTGCGTGGGCAGGCAAGGGGTGAAGCACAGGTCTTCGGCGCCCATCTGCAGACCCAGGATGGAGCCCAGCGCGGCGCGGTGCAGCCAGCCCGCGGCGCCTGTGTACCAGCTCCAGCCGCCGCGGCCTTCAAAGGGCGGCGCGCTGTAGACATCGGCCGCCATCACATAGGGCTCCACACCATAAGACGCGCCCCACTGCGGGTGCGCCGCGCGGTGCGCCGGGCTCAGGTAGGTGAAGTAGCGGTAGGGTGTGTTGCGGGCGTCGATGTTGCCCGGCTCCCGCAGCGCCAGCTTCGCCGCGGCCATCAGGGCCCAGACGCCGGCATGGGCGTACTGCCCGCCGTTTTCGCGCACCCCGGGCGGGTAGGCCTGGATGTAACCGGCGCTGGGGCTGGCGTGTTGCAGCGGCGGATCGAGCAGGCGGATCAGGCCATGCACCGGGTCCACCAGATGGGCCTCCACCGCGTCCATCGCCAGGCGCAGGCGCTCGGGCGAGGTCTGGTCCGAGAGCACGCTCCAGGCCTGCGCGATCAGGTCGATGCGGGCCTCGGCCTGCGTGGCCGAACCCAGCGCGCTGCCGTCGTCAAAGAAGGCGCGCTTGAACCAGGCGCCGTCCCAGGCTTCGCTGCCCAGCGCAACGCGCCAGCCGGTCAGCGCGGCTTCCCAGGCGCGCGCCCGGTCGCGTTCGCCGCGAGCCCGCGCCAGCGGCAGCCAGTCGCTCACGATGACGCAGAGGAACCACGCCAGCCAGACCGACTCGCCGCGCCCTTCGCTGCCGACGCGGTTCATGCCGTCGTTCCAGTCGCCGGTGCCCATCAGCGGCAGGCCGTGGGCGCCCACCGGCAGGCTGCGGTCGATGGCACGCGCGCCGTGTTCGTAGACGCTGGCGGCCTCGTTGCTGATGCCGGGCGTGTCGTAGCGGTCTTCCGCGCCCTCGGGCACCGGCGGGCCATCGAGAAAGTGCACAGGCTCTTCCAGCAGGGCCTTGTCGCCGGTGGCCTGCAGGTAGTGCGTGGTGGCGTAGGGCAGCCACAGCAGATCGTCGGAGAAATGCGTGCGCACGCCAGCGCCGCCCGGTGCGTGCCACCAGTGCTGCACGTCGCCGGCCTCGAACTGGCGCGAGGCACAGAGCACGATCTGCGCGCGCAGGATCGCGGGGTCGGCCCCCACCAGCGCCATCGCGTCCTGCAGCTGGTCGCGGTAGCCGGTGGCGCCGCCGGCCTGGTAGAAACCGGCCTTGGCCCACAGGCGCGATGACACAGTCTGGTAGAGCAGCCAGCGGTTGATCAGCGCGTCAAAGAGCGGGTCGGGCGTCTTCACCTGGGTGCTGCCCAGCAGCGTGTCCCAGCGCGCCAGGGTGCGGCGTTCGCGCTCTCGGGCGTTGCTGGCGGTGGCCTGGCGCATGAGCGCACGCGCCGCCTCCGGGCTGGGCGCGTAGCCGAGCAGGAAGACCTGGTCGAGCGCCGCGCGGGGGCGCAGCGTGACCGGCCGGGAGATCGCGGCACACGGGTCCAGCCCGTGACCGCTGCGCTGCCCCAGGCGCTTCGGCAGCACCAGCTGGCCCTGCCGGTCAAAGAAGGCGCGGCGGTCGCAGGTCCAGTCCAGGCCTTCGGGGTCGTGCACGCCCTCTTGCGACTCGCAGAAGAAGGCGGTGCCCTCGCCAAAACCACCCGCGGTCTCGGTCTGGGTGCAGAGCAGCCCGATCAGGCCGGCGCCGGGCGGGCTCTCGAAATCCGGCTGGCACAGCAGGCTGGCGCGGTCGCTGCGCTTCTCGCCCATCATCCACTCCACCAGGCCGGTGATGCGCAGGTGGGCCTTGCCGCTGCCGTGGTTCACCAGCCGGATGCGCACCTGCTTGACCGCGGTGTCGGCATCGACGCACCAGCTCACCGACACGGCCAGCGAGCCGTGCCGGTGGCTGATGGTGGTAACGCCCTGGCCATGCACCACCTGGTAGCTGATGCCCTGGGCGGCCCAGGCCGACGGGGTCAGGCTCCAGACCTCGCGCGTGCGGCGGTCCTGCAGCAGGAAACATTCGGGCGGCGGATCGCCCACGGGGTCGTTGGCCCAGGCGGTGAGCTGGTTCAGGCGGCTGTTGCCCGCCCAGGTGTTGCCACCGCCGCTCTCGGACACCAGCGCACCGAAGCCGGGGTTGGCCAGCACGTTGCACCAGGGCCGCTGCGGCGTCTGCGCGGCGCCCGCCTCAAAGGCGAACGCGCCGCTGTCGTCCGAAAACACGCCTTCGGCCGGCGCGGCCGCGGTCTCGCCCAGGCGCAGCGGCACCGGGTCGGACAGCGCCCGCGCGCTGCCCCACTGCCCCGCCACCGGCGTTTCGTGGCGGTCGCACCAGCCGCGCACCTGGTGCAGCAGGGCCTGGCCGTCCGCCTGCAGCTGCACGCGCGCCAGCTGCCGCAGCGTGGTGACCTGTCCGGGCGTCAGCTCGTCGGCCCGCAACAGGTGCAGGCCGGTCACGGCGGGCCCGGGGTGGGCCTGCAGGTCGGCCGCGTGCTGCTCGATCAGCAGGGTGAGCTCGCGCTGCAGCGGCATGTGGTACGAGTGCGCCTCGTGGCTGAGCACCACCACATCGCAGGCCACGCCGGCGCGCAACCACTCGCGCAACACCAGCGCCAGCACGCGCAGCAGACCCAGGCCCTGTGACGCCCCGGCGTGCACCAGCAGCAGCGGGCGGTCGCCCGAGATCGCCAGCGGCCAGAGCAGGCGCCGGTCGCTGCGGTGCGATGATGGGTTCGTGGGGCCGGCCGGCGGCATGTCCGGCCTGGGCAGCGTCAGCACCAGGGCGGTGGTCAGGGCGTGCAGCGCGGGCAGGTAGTCGGTGCGCGGGCGGTGCGGCACCGCCGAAATGCCGGCCAGCGTGGCCGACATCACCGAGGAACGCGCCACATAGCTGGGCTGGCGGTACTTGTCGATCACGGCCCGCAGCGTGTCCGCATCGTCGCTGGCGGCGGTGGCGAAGGTGACCGTGGCCTGCCCGCCCGGCGCGATCAGCAGGCGCACGCCGAGCGCGGCCACCGGGTCCAGCCCGGTGGCCAGCGGGCCGGCCTCCAGCGGCACCGGGTCCATCTGCGCCAGCGGCTGGGCCGGCGTGTGGTGGCGGCCGAGCCAGCGCAGGCGGTCGGTCTGGCAGCGCAGCCCCAGCACCTCGCCCTCGGTGTCGGCGACAAAATGTGCCGCCTGCATCGATTTTTCGGTCTGCAGGCGCGGCGCGCGCACGCAGCGCAGCGCCTGCTGCTCGGGCAGCCAGTCGGTCTTGACGAACAGGTTGGAGAACGCCGGGTGCGCCTCGTCGGCGGCGTGGCTGGCCAGGGTCACATCGAAGGCCGAGATCAGCTCCAGCTCGATGGGCTGATCACTCAGGTTGAACAGCACCACCTTGCGCAGCTCGACATCGTCTTCCGGGCTGACCCAGACCGTGGTGTTGATCCGCAGTTCGCTCCAGACCGCATCGAAACACACGCGGTCGGTGTGGAAGCGGCAACTGTAGGTTGCGTGGGGGTCGGGCGCGGGGTGGCGGGTGACCGACACCGGTGGGTCGGACTGATCCAGGCGCAGGTAGACGAAGCTGCCGCAGGCATCGCGCAGCGCGTCGTCGCGCCAGCGCGTGATGCCGGTCTGGCCCCAGCGGCTCCAGCCGGCGCCGTTGGCGCGCAGCGTGACGCTGTAGCGCCCGTTGCCCAGCAGGTGTGTGGGCTCCAGCGCCTGCGCGCCGGGGGTGAGCGTGCGGATGTGGTCCGGCGCGCGGCGTTGCCAGGCCTGCAGCGGCAGCCGCAGCGGCGCCTGCAAGGTGGGCAGTTCGCGCGGCGCGCGCTCGTGCAGCAGCGAAGCCACCGCCTCCATGCGCGGATGCGCCATGCCCCAGCGCTGCGCCACGCCACCGCGCAGCACGTTGGCCAGCGCCACCAGGCTCATGCCCTGGTGGTGCGCCATGAAGGTGTGGACCACGGTGCAGCGCCCGCCGTGGGTCTGCCGCGCGGGGGTGTAGTCCAGCGCCTCGAAGAAACCGTAGCGCCCGCGCGCCGACAGCGCGCCGAGGCGCCGCAGGTTGTCGCAGGCCAGACCCGGGTCCACCTGGGTCGCGAGCACGGTGGCGTAGGGCGCGATCACGCGTTCGTCCAACGGCGTGCGGCGCAGGGCCAGGCGCGGCACGCCCTGGGGCGCGTACTGGTAGGCCAGGGTGTGGTCCTGACCGGCGTAGGCGCTTTCGGAGATGCCCCAGGGCATGGCCGTGCCGTGCACGAAGGCCATCTGCTCCTGCAGGGCCGAGCGCCCGGCTTCGCGCAGGGCACTGCCGCGCGGCTCGGCGGCCACCAGCGAGGGCATCAGGTACTCGAACATCGAGCCCGACCAGGAACGCAGCACGGCGCGCCTTCCGCTGGCGAAAAACGGCCGGCCCAGCGCCGCCCAGTGGCGCACCGGCAGGTCGCCCTTGGCGATGGCGAGCAGGCTGGTGCTGCGCGACTCGGAAGCCAGCAGGTCGTAGAAGCTGGTATCGAGCTGCTGCTCTTCAAGGCGGTAACCGATGTGCAGCAGGTGGCGTTTGGGGTTGTAGAGAAAGCGGAAGTCCGGCGCCCAGGCCAGCGCCTCCAGCGCAGCGGCGAGGTCCAGCAGGCGCCCCGTGGCGCGCCCACAACTGCCCGCGCCCACCACGGCAGCGTCCTGGCAGGTGGAGTGCAGCGTGGCGAGGTGGTCGCCCAGCATCCAGACCAGTTCGTCCTGCGGTGTGGTGACATGGCTGACGATGGCCGGGTGGCGCGCCTGGGTCAGGCCACCCAGTTCGCGGCGGGCCTCCTGCAGCAGGGTGTGAAAGGCGGCGCAGGCCACAGGCTCGCAGGGTTCGGGTGCGGCGGTCTCCAGCAGCCGGCCAATGGCGGTCTGCGACAGGGGCCGGTGCAGCAGGGTCTGCAGCAGGTCCAAGCGCGGCTGCAGCCGCTGGCGCGACCGGCGCAGTGCGTCGGCACCTGCCAGCGCGGCGTGTGGATCGCGGGCCAGCTCGGTGCAGGCCTGGGCCACGGCGAGCAGGTGCGCACAGAGGTTGCCGCTGTCCACCGTGGACACGTAACGCGGCGGCAGCGGCTGCAGTGTCCGGGTGTCGTACCAGTTCAGGAAATGGCCGCGGTGGCGCTCCATCTGCTGCAGGGTGGCGAGCGTGGCTTCCAGCCGCGTCAGCAGGTCCTGCGTGCCGATCCAGCCGAACTGGCGCGCGCAGGCGGTGCTCAGCAGATACAGGCCGATGTTGGTGGGCGAGGTGCGGTGCGCCACCATCTCGTAGGGCGCGGTCTGCAGGTTGTCGGGCGGCAGGTGGTGGTTGTCGGCGTCCACGCAGCGCTCGAAGAGTCGCCAGGTGTCGCGCGCCACACCTTCAAGCAGTTCGCGGTCGGCCGCCACCAGCGCAGCGCGGCGGCGCTGCCAGGGGGTGTTGCCCAGCCACACCAGCAGCGGCGCCAGCGCCCACAGCCCGAGCACGGTGAGTGCCAGTGCGCCGGGGGCCGGCGTGAGCAGCCACAGGCCACCCGCCAGGACCAGCGCGACCAGCGGCGCGGCGCGGTGGCGCCACAGCGTGGCTGGCAGGCCGGTGCCCAGGCCCGCCTGAGCCGCTTCGGCGGTGGTCCATTCGAGCAGGTGGCGGCGGCTCACCAGCAGCCGGTGCAGGGTGCGCAGCACGGCGTCGAGCGCGAGCAGCGCCTGCTGCGGCAGCAGCGCCAGGTGCCAGAGCCCGCCACCCAGCGCGCGCAGCAGATCCTTCGCCGAGGCCACCGCATAACGCTGGCCCAGCAGGCGCCAGTGGCGCGGCACACAGCCCGCCAGCGCGCCCATGAGCGGGCCGGCGGCGTGCGCGGCCAGCGTGAGCGCCAGCGCCGCGGGCAGCGACAGGCCCAGCCCCGCCATGGCCAGGCCGATGAGCAGCAGGCAGGCCGGTGCCACCAGCGAGCGGCGCAGGTTGTCGAAGAGCTTCCAGCGGTTGATGGCGCCCAGTGGCCACGACCGCGACCGCAGCAGGAAGGGCAGCAGTTGCCAGTCGCCGCGCGCCCATCGGTGCCCGCGCGAGGCGGCGGCGTCGGCGTGGTCGGGGTCGGGCTCGATCAGGGTCACGTCGGTCACCACGGCGCAGCGCACCAGGGCGCCTTCGAGCAGGTCGTGGCTGAGCACCTGGTCGGTCGGCAGGCGATCGCCCAGCACGGCGTGCAGCGTGGCCACGTGCAGCAGGCCCTTGCCGGTGAAGCTGCCTTCGCCAAACAGGTCCTGGTAGACGTCGGTGCTCATGGCGCTGTAGGGGTCGATGCCGGCCTGGCCGTCGAACAGCCACTGCCAGGCGGTGCGCCTGCCCTCCCCCGCCAGCGGCGGCACCACGCGCGGCTGCAGGATGCCGTAGCCCTGCAGCACGCGCCGCCCGGTCTCGTCCAGCCGGGGCTGGTTGTCCGGGTGTTCGGCCACGCCCACCAGGTTGCGCAGGCGCCCGGGCGGCAGCTGGGTGTCGCTGTCGAGCGTGAAGAGGTAGCGCGTGTGCGGCGCCATGCGCGAGAGCGGACCCAGTTCCAGAAACGGTCCCGCTGTGCCGGTGGCCAGCGCGGCGACGAGCTGCTCCAGCTTGCCGCGCTTGCGCTCCCAGCCCAGCCACTGGTCCTGCGTGGTGCTCGGGCTGCGCTCGCGGTGCAGCAGCAGGAAACGCGGCGGGCTGCCCGGCGCCACCGGGTAACGCGCGTTGAGCGCCGTCAGGAGGCTCTGGGCGTGGGACAGCAGGGCCTGGTCTTCGGGTCGGTGTTCGGTGTCGGCATCGGACCAGTCGCTGAGCAGGGCGAACTGGGCGTGGGCTTCGGGGTTGGCGAGGTGGTGCAGGTGCAGCCGGTGCACCGTCTGCGCGATACCGGCCGGGTGGTTCAGCAGGGCCGGCACCACCACCATCACCCGCGCCTGCGGCGGAATGCCGTCGGCCAGCAGCAGGCGCGGCAGGTGCGCGGGTTTCACCGACTCGCCGATCAGGCGGTTGACCACCGCCACCACGGCTTCGGACGCGGGCAGCAGCATCACCAGACCCACCAGCACGCTGCCGAGCTGGACCGGCCAGCCCGCGGCCAGCCAGTCGGGCCGGTGCAGCAGCACCGCCACCAGCAGCAGCGTGCCGGCCAGCATGGCGCCGAGGTAAGCGGGCGTGCGCGAGAACCCGGCGAACGAGCGCCACAGACCCGCCACGCGGTGTTTCAGGCCGAGCGCCTGCTCCAGCGTGGCGCGGCCTTCGCCGCGCAGCCAGTGGCCGGCCAGCGCGGCGGGGCCGCTGGCGCCGTCCATCAGCGCCAGCAGCACCTGGGCCACGGCGGCCTCACCCTGCCCGCTCTGGGTGGACAGGCGCTCGATGCCGTGCAGCGTGGTGTCGCGCGTGGCGTCGTCTTCGGCTTCGAACACCGGCGAACGCAGCATCACGCGGACCACACGGCTGGTGCGCGCCACGATGCCGGGCCAGTCGGCCGCGCCAATCAGGCGCAGCGCGGTCACGGCGTTGCCCACGCTCAGGTGATCGGCGGCCTGGGCCGCGTGGTGCTGGGCCTGCAGCACGGCCAGGTCGGGCACCACGCCCAGCAACCACCGGCGCACCTGCGCCACGGGCGAGTCGCCAGCGGTGGTGTGTCCCACCAGGCTTTGCGCCAGGTGCGACAGGAAGACATCGCCCACCCCGCGCTGCTCCATGAGCCCGTGCATCGACGTGACCGCGTCCAGCGACAGTTCTTCGATGCGGCTGGCACACAGGCTGGCGAAGTCGTGCGCGGCCTTGTGGCTGGCGATGCGGTCGGCCAGGCGGCGCAGGTTTTCCACCAGCACCACGCGCAGCGTGGTGGGCAATGCCCACAGTTCGCCCTGGCTGAGTTCGCGCGCGTCCTGGTAGGCGTCGAGAAAGTGGACCAGCAGGCTTTCGTCAAAGGCGCTGTCGGTGTGCGCGACATAGGCCCAGGCCACGCCGTAGATGCGCGGCAACCCCACCAGCGGCGGCTCCTGCAGCACCGGCAGCGAACGGTAATAACGCGCCGGCAGGCCTTCGCGGATTTCCCGCAGCTGGCTTTCGATCAGGTGGAAGTTGTCAAACAGCCATTCGGCCGCGGGGCTGATGTCGTGGCCATCGTGGGCCTCGACCGCGATGTACTGGTAGGCCGCCCGCAGGCTGCGGATGTTGCTCTGCAGGCGCGGGTAGAACGTGGCCTGGCCAAAGCCCGCGCGCCCGGCCCGGTGCGACACGCCCAGGCTGCGACCGTGTTGTTCAAAACGTGCAACACCAAAAAGCTCCGAGCGGATCGGTTCGAGCGCGACGCCGCGGGCGGCGTCCAGCATGCGCTCGATTTTCTGCGGTACCCAGGCCCATTGCGCTTGCAGGCTCGCTGCGGCCACTTACAGCATGAGCCAGGAGCCGCCGAACAGCAGGGTGAGCACCACCGCCGAAGTGATCACGCGCCCGGCCAGCAGGCCCTGGAGTTCGTCGGCGCCGTTGCGCAAGGTCTGCAAGGGCCCATGCTGGGCGCCGCAATGGGCCAGGTGATCGCCCAGCGCCGAGCGCTCCCGCAACGAAATGTCCGCCGGGTGGCCAAACGAAGAGGTATCCCAGCTGGGGGACATGGAAGGAATCTTGGACATGGTCTTCTCCGTGAGCGGGTGAGGGGAAGCCTTGCTGCGGCTTCCGGGTCAACCTTTGTAAGCGCAGGCGGCTCGCCGGTCTGTACGGAGCCGAACAGATCGATCCTTTGCACGGTCATCCGGGTGTTCGTCAGCGCACAGACCGGGCGCTTTTCGGGGATTACCGTGAATGGCGATCCGCGACGCTTCCCTTCACACAAAGGACTCCCCATGACACACCCTTCACACCGTTTCTCCCTCCGGCAGACAGCCTTTTCGCTGGCCGCCGTCGCCACACTGGGCCTGGCCGGCTGCGCCGTGCCCTACCCGGTTTACGAACAGCAGCCGATGACCCAGGCCCCGGTGCAGGTTCAGCCCTACCCGAGCCAGCGCGAGATGACCCGTGAAGAGCGCCGCGAGGAACGACGCGACTTCCGCCGCCGCCAGAACGAGCCCCTGTTTGAGGCCGAGGTGCTGTCGGTCCGCGCCGTGATGGGCCAGTCCCAGCAGCGTTGCTGGATCGAACGCGAACAGGTGCAGCAGCGCCAGGCACCGAATGTCGGTGGTGCGCTCGTGGGCGCCGTCATCGGCGGCGTGATCGGTCACCAGATCGGTGGCGGCAGTGGTCGCGACATCGCCACGGCGGGTGGTGTGGTGGCCGGTGCGGCGATCGGGTCCCAGGTGGGCCGCGACCGCTACGGCAACCAGGTGAGCACGCAGGACGTGCAACGCTGCACCAACAACAATGTCAGCAGCGAGCCCGCCTACTATGACGTGACCTACCGCTTCCGCGGCAACACGCACCGCGCCCAGATGCTCTCGCCTCCCGGCCGCAGTATCACTGTGAACCGCGACGGCGAGCCGCGCGAATAGAGGTTTCCCCCCCCGCAGCGCTTCGCGCTACCCCCCAGGGGGCGGCACTGGCCGTCCGGCAAAGCCGGCCCGGCGGTGCCCTGGGTTGGGGCGCTCCGTCATCCTGAGAACCTGGATTTTCGACCGGAGTCGTTGCAACGCGCCGACCACCCCGGATGAGCCCCCACCGGGCAGCGCCTGCCGCAGCCGCGAGGAGTTGCCCCAAGGGCATCCCTCAGCGCAGCGAAGACCCCAGAACCTCAACGCCAAACCCGCGGTAGCCGATCAGCGTGCAGCTGGCATCGAACATCGGCGTGCCGCTCACGCGGTACTGGCGGGTCACACCGCCGGGCATCACACGGCTCAGCACCATGTCGAGGAACGGGCTGCGCGCCGCGATGCGGGCTCGCAGCGCCTCGCGTTCAACCGGGTTCCATCCACTGTCGATGAGGTCCCCGCTGCTCTCGGCGTTCAGGGCATCCACCTGCAGACCCAGCATCTCCAGCACCGGGCCCGAGACTTTGGTGAAACGGCCCTCGCCGTCCTGCTCCCAGTACCAGTCGGTGGCCAGTTCGGTCAGGGCACGGTAGCGCGCCTCGCTCTCGCGCAGCTCAGCGGTGCGCTCCTGCACCAGCTGTTCCAGGAAGTGGTTGTGGCGCTCCAGTTGCCGGTGCAGCAGGCGCACCTCGATCAGGTTGTGGATGCGCGCCTTGACCTCGACCAGGTCAAACGGTTTGCTGACAAAGTCCTTCGCGCCCGCCTGCAGCGCGCGCAGTTTGTGGCCTGGCTGGGCGGTGATCACCAGCACCGGCAGGTAGTCGTCGTCGGCGGTGCTGGCCTTGAGGCCTTCCATGACCTGGAAGCCGTCCATGCCCGGCATCTGCAGGTCGAGCAGGATGAGATCGAACGGCGCCCTGCGGTGCATCGCGCAGACCTTGTCGGGCTCCGTGGTGCTGGACACCCGGGTGTAGCCGGCATCTTGCAGCATGGCTTCCAGCAGGGCCACGTTGGCCGGCTGGTCGTCCACGATCAGGATGCGGGCATTGAGCCGTTCTTGCTGGGTGAGGTTCATGCGGGCTCCTGGTGCGCGGCGGGACCGCTGGTGGTTTCAGCGACCTGCAGGGCCGCGTCGAGCGCGTCCATGAGCTGGGCGACCTTGATGGGTTTGGTGAGGTAGTTGAAGAAACCCGCGTCCAGCCCTTTCTGGATGTCGCGCGGCACGGCGTTGGCGCTCAGCGCGATGACGGGGATGTGGGCGGTGTCCGGGTCGGCGCGCAGGATCTTCAGCGCTTCGATGCCGCTGATACCGGGCAGGTTGATGTCCATCAGGATCACCTCGGGCTGGTACACGCGGGCGAACTCGATGCCCAGGCTGGCATCGGCCGCGCCCAGCAGGCGCATGCCCTCGCGGCGCTCGATGATCTGCTCGACCAGCTCCAGGTTGGCCGGGTTGTCTTCCACGTACAGCACGGTGTGTTGTGGCGTCCCTGGCGCCGCTTCGGGATGCGATGGGCCAATGGGCAGTGCGTCCAGCTCGGCCTGCTGCGGCGCAGCGGTCAGCGCCATCTCGACCCAGAACACGCTGCCCACGCCGGGCGTGCTGTCGACACCGATCTGGCCACCCATCAGGTGCACCAGCCGCTGCGTCACCACCAGACCGATGCCGGTGCCCTCTTCGGTGCCGGACTCCTGACCCAGCCGGTTGAAGGGCTGGAACAGCTGGGCCAGCTGGGCGGGTACCAGGCCAGGACCGGTGTCGCGCACGCTGATGCGGACCGCATCGGGCGGGCTCAGCGTGCAGACCACCGTCACATGGCCCCCACTCTGGTTGTATTTGATGGCGTTGAACAGCAGGTTGATCAGCACCTGCTTGAGCCGGGTGCGGTCGGCCTTCACGTAACGCGGCGACTCCAGCTGCGCAAACACCATGCCGATGCCACGCTGCTGCGCCTGCGGCTCGACCATGGCGCGGCACTCGGCGAGCACCTCGGTGAGCGAGACCGGCTCCCCCGAGAGCGAGAGCTTGCCCGACTCGATCAGCGCGAGGTCCAGGATCTCGTTGATCAGCTCCAGCAGGTACCAGCCGGCTTTCAGGATCTGCCCGATGCTGCGCTGCTGCGTCGGCGTGGGCGCAGGCGTACCCGATTCGACCAGCTGCGCAAAGCCCAGGATGGCGTTGAGCGGCGTGCGCAGCTCGTGGCTCATGCTGGAGATGAAATCGGTCTTGGCCAGGTTGGCTTTTTCGGCCGCGTCCACGGCCTCGTTGAGCTGCTGCTCCACCCGCTTGCGCACCGAGTTGTCGGTGCCGATCAGCAGGTAGCCGATGATGTCGCCGTAGTCGTCGCGCAGCGCGGTGATCGACACGATGGCCGGGAACCAGCTGCCGTCCTTGCAGATGTAGGTGAGCTCGTAGATGTCTTCGATGCCGCGCGAGGCCTTGAAGGCCAGGGCTTCGAAGCCCGGTGCAATCGGTGTGTCGAGCTCCAGGCTTAAGGCCGTGGCGCGCGCATGCACCTCGTGCGGGTCGTGCATGTCGCTCGGGCGCACGCGGTTGACCACCTCGTCGGCGCGGTAGCCCAGCATGCGCTCGGCACCCACGTTGAAGAGCTGGATGATGCCTTTTTCGTCGGTCGCAATGATCGAGAAGTTGGCGCTGTTCAGGATGGCGTTCTGCAGCGCACCGGCCTTGAGCAGGGCGCTGCGCCGGCTGGATTCGGTCGGTTCACCCGGCTTGCCCGGCAGTTCAGGGGCGTCATGGCGGGGATTTTTCTCGGACATCAGGATCTCGGGTGGGTGCCGCCCGTGGCGACATGGACGGACACTAGCCCCCCCCCCCCGGGGTGCGTCTGTGCGCTGGCCCACACAGCCAGCACAACGGGGGGTGCCGATTCAGAGCGGACTGCGTCCGCTGATCACGCGCAGCAGCACCATGACGATGGCGACCACCAGCAGGATATGGATGAAACCGCCCATCGTGGTGGCGGTGACGAGCCCCAGCAACCAGAGGATGAGCAGGACGACGGCGATGGTGTAAAGCATGGTGGTTCCTTGGGTGGGGGTTGGTATCAGGGAGGGCTGCTGCGGCGCCAACCGCTCCACAGCAGGGCAGCGCCAGCGAGGGCCACGACGGCCAGGCTGGTCTTGGGATGGCGGCGCACCACGGCCAGTGCCGCGCCCAGCGCCTGGGTTTTCAGCGGCGGGCCGGGGAGCGTGGCGGGTGAATCCCGCATCCAGCCCTGGGCCAGCGCGCCGAGCGCCAGCGAAGCCACGGGGTGCGTGCCCAGGCTTTTGAGCACGGGCAGCGCCGCGGCCGCCACCCAGCCATACGAAGCATGGGCACGACGATCCTGTTCCAGCCAGCCGGACAAGCGCTGGCGGTTGCTTTCCAGCCGGGCGCTGGCCGAGCTGGTGTGCGCGTGCCCGGCCGCTGTGGGTGGGGAGGCTGGTGGCAAAGGTGCAGGGGTGTCGTTCATGGGGTGCCCGGGTTGCGCAACAGGGCAGCGTCCTCGGCCAGTTGAAGGCGGAGGCTGGCAAACGGTTCGACAGCCTCACGGTCCTGCGCCTGCCACAGCGCCCACAGGCCGAACACCGCCGGCAACACCGGCGTGAGCACAAACAGCCAGGGGAAACGCCAGCCGGCCGAGGGCAGCGAAGCCCACAGGAGCAGGGCCACGCCCAGCAGGATGGTGGCCACCACCAGGCAGGCAGCGCCCGCCAGCTGGAACGCCAGGCGCCGCTTCAGGCGCGCGCTGCCGATCACCAGCTCTTCACCGAGCAGGCTCGCATAAGCCGCCGCGTGCTCCGCGAGCAACAGGGGCTGGGAAGCCGCCAGGCGGAACACGGGGTGGATCATGACAAGCGCTCCGGGTTCAACGACCGTTGTGACCGCTGTGATGGCGGCTGAACAGGGCCACCAGGCCCATGAGCGCTGCGCCCACGGCAGCGGCCATCAGCATCGACTTGACCGGCTCATGCTGGATGAAGCTGGCGGTGGCGTCTTTCACATGCAGCGATTTTTCGCGCAGCTGGCCGGCGCCGTCGCGCACGGCGTCCATGCCGCGGTGCGCCAGCGCTTCGGTGTCGCTCACCAGATGATGGAGCGCGTTGCTGGTCTGGCTGCGCGCGCCGTCCAGGTTGCTGGCGAGCTGGTTGATGCCCTGCTGGGCCGCGCGCTGGGTGTTCCGTATGGCGTGCTCGGTGGAGTTGGCGACCGAGCTGGCCAGGGAAGAGGCGTCATCGCCCAAAGTGCTGATGGGATTGCTCATGGATTTCTTTCGGTGGGTTGAAGTGAAGGGCAACAGGCCATTCATCTGCGGTAGCGGCGGTCACGGCGATAGCGGTCGTCGTCGGTTTCGATCTGGTTGCCGATGACACCGCCGATGGCAGCGCCACCCAGGGTGCCCAGCGCGCTGCCGTCGGTGAGCACGGCGCCGCCCACGGCACCGACGCCCGCTCCGATGGCGGTGTTCTGATCCTGGCGCGACATGCCGGCGCAGGCACTCAGGCCCGCGACCAGGGTCAGCGAAGCGGCCAGCGTCAGCCAGCGGGACTCAAAAGGAATGTGTGTGTTCATGGGGTGACCTCAAACCTTTCGGTCATTTCTTCATGCGCATGTCGTTCTTGATCGACTTGACGCCGGGCACGCTCTGCGTGACCTGAACGGCGCGGTTGATATCGGCCTGGGAATTCACAAAGCCGCTGAGCTGGACGGCGCCCTTGAAGGTCTCGACGTTGATCTCAGCCGACTTCAGGGTTTCTTCCTTGAAGATGGCGGCCTTCACGCGGGTGGTGATGACGGTGTCGTCGACGTACTGGCCGGTGCTCTCTTGTTTGCCGGTCGCAGCGCAACCCACCATGGTGGTGAAGGCCGCAGCAGCCAGAAGAAGAACGGAGAAGCGTTGTTTGGTGATCATGGGGTACTTTCTGTGCAGAGGTTGAACGGGCTGCGCAACCGGAGGCTGCACCGCATGGCAGACCGGGTTCATGTCCAGTGCCATTGACGACACGGTAAAGCCGGGCCCGCGGCACGTCTGTGCGCTGCCGCACCCTTGGTGCTGGTGAGCTGAACGGACGTCCGCTGGCCACCTGCCGATGCGCGAACGGACCCAGCCCAGGGCACCGCCGGGCCGGGTTGCCGGACGGCCAGTGCCGCCCCTTGGGGGCTGCGGGGGTTACCGCTCCTTCACCGGCTGTCCGTCGGTGACGATGCTGCCCGGGTAGAGCAGCACGGTCTCGCCCTCGCGCAGACCGTCCTTGATCCAGGCCATGTCGGCGTTGCGGTCGTTGAACACCACCGCCCGCGCGCGCGCTTTGCCGGCGTCGACAACGTACACGCGCCAATGCTCGCCATCGCGCACCAGCGCCGCGCTGGGCACGAGCACGGCATCGGCCTGCGACGACACGGTGATGCGCGCGTCCACGCGGAAACCGTCGCCCAGGCGCGCGGCGTCCGTGGGCAGCGCCGCCAGCCCCACGACCACGTTCACGCGCTGCTCTTCGATGCCGAGCGCCGAGACCTTGGTGAAGGCCACCGGCTCGACCCGCGTGACCGTGCCGGGCAGCGGGGGTGCGCCGCTGCCGGTGGAGAGTTGCACCGGCGCACCGGGCAACACCTGCCGCACCTCGCCCGAAAGCACATCGATCACCGCTTCCATGGACGCAATGTCGCCGATCTCCAGCAACGGCAGGCCTGCGGTGACGGGGGCTGCGCTGTCCAGGTGCAGCTTGAGCACCTGGCCGTTCACCGGGCTCCTGATCTCCCACAGGCCGGTGGACCGTTCGCCCGCGGCGGGATCGGCCTGGCTGAGCGCGGCGCGGGCTTCGGCCACCGCGAAGCTGGCCATGGCCTGCTCGGCCTGGGCCGCGGCCAGGGCCTGCTGCGCCGAACGCCGGGCCAGATCGGCCTGGTCGCGGGCCGAGGGGGCGATGAAGCCCTGCTGGGCCAGCTGTTCGGCCCGGCCCGCTTCCAGCGAGGCCTGCGCCAGCGCGGTCTGCGCCCGCTGCACCTGCGCCGCGGCCGCGCGGCGGGCCGCGTCAGCACTGCCCACGCGCTGCTGCAGCACGGTGCGCGTGCGTGCGTCGATCAACTGGGGCGCTGTGGGCGCGAGCCGGGCCACCACGTCGCCCGCGCGCACCGGATCGCCCACCTTGAGCGTGGGCCGCTGCAACTGGGCCAGGGTGGGCGCAGTGATCACGTAGCGGTTTTTCAGGCGCAACTGGCCGTCCTCCTCGATCACCTGTTCGAAGCTGCCGGTGGTCACCGTGGCCACCTCCACGGTGATCGGCCGGGGCCGGTAGACCGCATAGACCATCGCGGCCGCGGCCAGCAGCGCCAGCCCGACGATGGCCCAGCGCCGGGGTGTTTTCCAGGGGCTTTTTTGTTGATTCATTCGCGTACCTTCAAGACAGAAACCAGGTCCAGCCGGTCGATCTGCCGGCGCACCAGCAGCGCGCTGACAATGCCCGCCGCCAGCACGATCAGCGCGGCCGAAGCGTAGGTGGACGGCTCGATCACCACCGGGAAATCGATGCTGTCCGACGCCATCAGCCGCATCATCAGCGAGGCCAGCCCCCAGCCGGTGAGCGCCCCGATGGGCAGGGCCACCAGCAGCTCGGCGCCGAGCTCGGCCAGCAGCAGCACCGAGACCTCGGCCCGCGTCATGCCCAGCACGCGCAGGCTGGCGAGCTCCCAGGCGCGCTCGGAGAGCGCGATGCGCGCCGCGTTGTAGATGATGCCCACGGCCATGGCGACCGCAAACAGCGTGAGGATGCCGCTGAACACGCCCATGTTGCGCGAGGTGGTCTTGTTGAAGGCGGCCATGGTGCCGGCCTTGTCGAACACCGAGCTGATCACCGGCGCGGCCTTCACCGCGCCCCAGAACGCGTCCATCGCCATCGGATCGACCTGCAGCGCCGCGTCGGCCACGCCGTTGCCGTCGCGCGCCAGCGCGTTCATCGCGTCCAGGTTCATGTAAAGCAGCTGGCCGAACATGGTGTGCACGATGTCCACCACCGGCACCTCGACCCGCTGCTGGTTCCAGAGCCGGAACTCCAGCTCGATGCGGTCGCCCACGCGTGCATCGAGCGCGCGCGCCAGCAGCGAGGACAGCACCACGCCGTGCGCCGGCATGGCCACCGCGCCGCGCGTTTCATCCACCACGCGCATCAGCTGCGCGTCGCTGCGGTAGCCGGTGAGCGCCGTGTCTTCGCTGCGCCCGCGCAGGCGCACGCGGACCGGCTCGGTGCGGTAGGGCTCGGCGTCGATCACGCCGGGCAGGCGCTTGAGGTCCTGCACCACGCTCACGGGCACCGGGCGGTGGAAGTTGACCAGCACATCGCCCTGCTGCACCTGGCGGAACTGCACGTCGACGATGTGCGCGATCGCGTCGATCCAGAAGGCACCGGAAATCTGCAACGCCACCGCGAGTGCGATCCCGGTCACGGTGAAGGCCGCGCGCATCGGGCGGCGTTCGAAATTGCGGATCACCATCATCGCGCCGGTGCTGACAAAACGGCGCAGCCCCAGCCGCTCCACCAGCGTGGGCTGGTAGGCCGGCGGCGCGGGCGGCTGCATGGCCTGCGCGGGCTTGAGCCGCACCACGGCGCGGATCGCGTTCCAGGTGCCCGCCGCCGCAGCGGCCGCGGCGAGCAGCGCCGACACCACCACCAGCCAGGCACTGGTCTCGTAGGTGAGTCCGTTGAAGCGGAACACCTCGTCGTACAGCCCGAGCATGCCGCGGCCAATGAGCTGGCTCAGGCCCAGCCCCACCGCCACGCCGAGTCCGGCGATGGCCAGCGCGAGCTGGATGTAGTGCCACGCGATGGCGCCGTCGCTGTAGCCCAGCGCCTTGAGCGCCGCGATCTGGCTGCGCTGCGTGGCCACCTGGCGGCTCAGCACCACGTTGAGGATGAACATCGCCACCGCCAGGAAGATGGCGGGCAGCACCGTGCCCATGACCTGGAGCTGGTCCAGCTCATCGCCCACGATCTTGGCCGAGAGCTGCTTGTCGCGCCCGACCGCGCCGAAAGCGCCGTAGGGCTCCAGCAAGCGGTCCACCTGCACCAGCACCGGCGCCGTGGCCTGGCCCGCGTCGAGCCGCAGCGACACCTGGTTGAACGCGCCCTGCATGTCGAAGGCCTGGGTCATGCGTGCGCCGTCGATCCACCAGATACCGAAGGACTGGTCGTCGGGCGCGCCGCCCTGCGAGGCGAACACGTACTCGGGCGACGCGGCGGTGCCCACCAGGTGCACGCGCTCGCGCTTGCCGTTCAGGATCGCGTGCACCGTGTCGCCAGGGTTCAGCCCGCGCGCGGCGGCAAAGCGGTCGCTCACCAGCGCTTCCAGCGCGCCCTCGCGCTCGGGCCAGCGCCCGCGCTTGAGCGTGAGGGTGTTGATGCCCTGGCGGCCGGCGTGGGCGCGCGCCAGGTCCAGGCCGATGAAGCGCCCGGTGACCGGCGGCAGCACGCCCGGCAGGTCGATCTGCGCGTCGAACAGCACGTCGAGCTTGACCTCGGCGACACCGGGCAGCGCGGCGAGGCGCTCGCGCAGATGCACCGGCGCGCGCTTCACGTTGGCAAACACATCGGCCAGCCGGTTGTCGCGGTAGAAGTCATCTCGCGAACCCTGGAGCGACTGATGCACCGAGAACATGCCCACAAACCCGGCCACACCGATGGCCACCACCATGGCGATGGTGGCCACCTGCGCGCGCAGGCGCTTCAGGTCGCGCCAGAGCTTGATGTGGATCGCCTTCATGCGCTGTTCACCAGCTCAGCGTGGACGCCGGCACCTTGTGCGGGTTGACGCGGGTCTCGACGATGCGACCGTCGGCCAGGCGCAGCACGCGGTCGGCCATCTCGGCGATCGGCGCGTTGTGCGTGATGACGACGGTGGTGGTGCCGAGTTCGCGGTTCACGTGTTCGATCGCCTGCAGCACCATCACGCCGGTGGCGCAATCGAGCGCGCCGGTCGGCTCATCGCACAGCAGCACCTCGGGATTCTTGGCGATGGCGCGCGCAATCGCCACGCGCTGCTGCTCACCACCCGAGAGCTGCGACACGAAGTGGTCCAGGCGCCCGCCCAGGCCCACCAGCGCGAGTGCGTCCTCGGGCTTCATGGGGTCTTCGGCCAGGTCGGTCACCAGCGCCACGTTTTCGCGCGCGGTCAGGCTGGGGATCAGGTTGTAGAACTGGAACACGAAGCCCACGTGTTCGCGCCGGTAGCGCGTGAGTTCGGCGTCGCCCGCGCCGATGAGTTCGTGCGTTTCGCCCGCGTGCGTCCAGCGCGCCGAGCCGGCGGTGGCCGTGTCCAGCCCGCCCAGGATGTTGAGCAAGGTGGACTTGCCGCTGCCCGAGGCGCCCAGCAGCACCACGAACTCACCACGCACGATGTTCAGGTCCACACCGCGCAAGGCATGGACGGCCGTGTCGCCTTCGCCGTAGACCTTGGTCAGGCCACGGGCGGTGAAAACGGGTTCGGCAGAGGGCTGGGTCAAGGCGTCCATGGGGTGCAGAAAACAAGTTGAGCTCAGCATACGCCCGACGACACACACCCGCTGTGCGGTCACCGCAACAGGCGCTGCGGCCCGGGGGAAAAATCTCAACGCGGGCCGGGCGCCTGCCATTCGCGGAAGAAGCGGATGCGCTCGACATGGTCCGGATGGCTGGAGATGGCGATGGGCAGCGACACGCCCGCTCCGGTCTCGTCATCGCGCGCATCCACCGGCTGACCCGAAACCTTGTCCGGGCCATTGGCCTCCATCAGCATGCGCTCGAAGAAGATCGCCATCACCGCCGGATGAATGCCGCTCGCGTGCAGCATCTGTGCCGCGTGGGCGTCGGCTTCGCGCTCGGCATCGCGCGAATACGACTGCGTGGCCAGGGTGGCGGGCACGGTGGCGAGGAAGCCGCTGGCGTCGCCCAGCACCACACCCACCAGTGCGCTGACCAGGCTGGCGCGCACCATCAGGTCCAGCCCGTGGCGGTGCTGCACGTGGCCCAGCTCGTGCGCGAGCACGCCCACGAGCGCATCGGGCTGGTCGTCCAGCAATTCCACCAGCTCGTCGGTCAGGACGATGCTGCCACCGGGCAGGGCAAAGGCGTTGGCGCCCAGGACCCCGCTCTGGTGAAAGGCGAGTTGCCAGGCCGGTGCATCGCCCTCGGGATGGGCGGTTTCAACCACCCGGGCAAAGCGCTGGCGCAGCGCTTCCTGCCGCGCGGCCGGCAGTTGGCTGGGTTCGAGGAACAGGCGGTCGAGCTGCGCCAGGCTCTGCTCGCCGATCTGGTTCTCCAGCGACTGCGGCACCAGCCGGGCCAGCGTGGTGCTGAGCCAGGGCACGCCCCAGACCCAGGCCGCGGCGAGAAACACCACCGTGCCGGCCATGGCGGCGAAGGTGGCGCGCCAGCTCTGCATCCAGCCCACCACGGCGCCCTCGCGCAGACCGCTGGCCTGGAACCAGGCATCCCACTCGGCGGCGCTGGCGTGCTGGATCAGGCCACCATCGGGCAGCCCGGTCTGGCGCTGGCCGTGGCTGCGGCGCTCGGGCCAGCGCACGCCGCTCAGCGGGTAGTGGTGTTCGACGAGGCCATCGTGCGTGCGCAGCAGCAGCTCGTCGCCCTGCACCCGCAGGGTCACCGAGCGCCCACGCGGGCTGCGCCCGTCAAACCACTGGGTCCGGATCACCCCGGATGCGCCCGCCTCCATCACAGCCCCATGTCGACGCCGAAGAAGTCGCCCGCCGCATCGCCCAGCACACCCCTGCCCGCCGGCTGCGCATCGGCCACCCATTCGTCCACATCACCCTGCACCACCAGCGCCATCGCTTCGAGCTTGACGCGCGCCAGGCGCACCTTGGCAAACGGCCAGTAGAGGCCGAGGGTGAGCGCGATCAGCAGCCAGTTGACCAGGCCGACGCGAAACAGCGGGCCCAGGCGCAGGTCGCTCCGGAACTGGATCTTCGGGCTGCGGGTGTGGGACCAGAGCAGGTTTTGCAGGCGCGAGGTCGTGTACGAGCCCACGGTCAGCGGCATCAGCACATAGGCCATCAACACGATGACGCCAAAAACCACCGCGGCCAGCAGGCCGGCGACCGCCCCGCCCCCTCTGCCCAGCTCGGCCCAGTTGGTCATGCCCATGAGCATCATCACCCCGAAGGCCGCACCCATGACGCTGCCCACCACCAGCATCACCACCAGCGCCACGCCCAGGATCTTGAAGAACAGGCCGTAGAACCGGCCCACGCCGACGGTGAGCTCGGTCCGCTCCTGGGCGAAGGTGTAGCCCCCGTGCTGGTAGCGCTTGATGCGTGCCCAGAGCCAGGGCAGCAACAACACAAACACCAGCACCACGGCCCCCACCACGGCAGCGGCGTAGCGCGCGCTCTCTTCTGCGACCGCCTCGCCCTCGACGGGTTCGGGCAGGAGCACGACAAAGGCCAGCGCGGGCAGGAACATCGGCAGCATGCTCAGGTAGGCCGATGGGATGTCGCCCACGAAACTCAGGCGCACACCGCGCCAGCTGGTGTTTCGCAGGCGGAACTGCAGTGAAGACCGCCACAGCAGCGGCCACAGCCCCATGAACACCACCAGCGCAACCCAGGAAAACGCCGGCATGAAGTTCGACACCGCCCAGTAGCCCAGGCCGAGCACGAGCACCAGCAGGTAGCCGCGGAACATCTTCCAGGGATCGGCATGGAAACCCAGCGGGTCGCCACCGACGAGCGTGTTGTTCTGGAAATAGGCCATGCGCCGCGCGCGGGCGAAGGGCAGGTAGAGCGTGAGCGTGACGAGGGTCAGCAGCAGGTTGACGATCCAGATCCGGAAGTATTCGCTGCCCGAGCCGGTGAAACGGATGTCCAGCGTCTGCGGCCGGTGCGGCGGCGCCGGTGGCTGGGCGTCCATCATCACCGTTTCGGCGAAATTGTCCGAATCCCTCATTCCCCGCCCCTTGTAGTGAAAAGTAGCAGGAATGCTACCACCGGGTCCGGGCCATTCCGGGCGTTCGGGAGGCCCCCAGACGGGGCTACTGCCAGAGCGATTTCACGCGCGCATCGCGACCGCAGCTGTAGCGGTAGTAGTTGTAGCGCACCGTGTTCTTCTTGTAATAGTCCTGGTGGTAGTCCTCGGCCAGGTAGAAGGTGCTGGCGGGCGCGAGCTCGGTGTGGATGGCCTTGAACCGGCCGCTCTTGAGCAGGGCGTCACGGCTGGCTTCCACCACCTGGCGCTCGGCCGGGTTGCCCCAGTAGATGCCGCTGCGGTACTGGCTGCCGATGTCGCAGAACTGGCGGTCTTTCACGGTGGGGTCGATGTGACGCCAGAAATACTCGACCAGCTCGGCGTAGCTCACCTTCGCCGGGTCGTAGATGACGCGCACCGCCTCGGTGTGGCCCGTGTGACCATTGCTCACCTGCTCGTAGGTCGGGTTGGCGGTCTTCCCCGCGGTGTAGCCCGACTCCACCCCGGTCACGCCGGCGAGCTTCTCGAAGTCCGCCTCGATGCACCAGAAGCAGCCGCCGGCGAAGACCGCCGTGGCGGTGGCCGCCTGGGCCGTCGCGGCCAGGGCGCCCAGACCGACAGCGAGGGCCAGCGCACGGATAGTTTTGTTCATGATGGGGTTCTCCGGAAGGTTCAGCTGCGCAGCGCCGGCAGCGCGGCGCCCTGGGGCACAAAAGCCAGCGCCACGCCGTTGTTGCAATAACGTTTGCCGGTGGGCTTGGGGCCGTCGTTGAAGACATGGCCCTGGTGTCCGCCGCAGCGGCTGCAGTGGTATTCGGTGCGCGGGTAGATGAGCTTGAAGTCGGTGGAGGTGCCGAGCGCGCCGGGCAGCGGTTGCCAGAAGCTCGGCCAGCCGGTGCCGCTCTCGTACTTGTGGGCGGCGTCGAACAACGGCAGGTTGCAGGCGGCGCAGACATAACGACCCGGACGCTTCTCGGCGTTGAGCGGGCTGCTGCCGGCGCGTTCGGTGCCGTGTTTGAACAGCACGTCGTAGGCCGCTGGCGACACGATCGCCTTCCACTCGGGGGCGGTTTTCTTCAACGGAAATGGGGGTTCGGCGGCGTGCGGGGTTGCGGCCGGCAAGCCGACCGCGGCCAGCACGGCGCCCAGTTGCTTCAGCAAGGTTCTGCGTTCCTTCTTCATCTCGATGTCCTCGGGTTGGGTAGGGATGAGTCGGGGGGAGGAACAGAACCTTACAGGAAGGCGCTCAAATGCCGCGGCGCCGCCGCGGAGACCCTGACAGCCGTGGATGTGATGAAGGTCCGTCGTGGCGCAGCGCAGAGCCGGTTCAGATCGCGAACGACATGGCCATGCGCTGCGGCATGGTCGAGACGCTGGGCCACGTGGCCCGCGAACCCCAGCGCCCGGCGTTTCTGGACGTTCCCGGCCGGGCGCAGAACGGCTGGCAGCCAGGACCCGAGACCCGGCAGCGCATCGATGAAGCGGTGCGAAACACCGTGATGCAGGCCTTTGAACAGGCCACCCACCTGCTGCAGGACCGGCGTGAGGTGCTGGAACGTTGCGCCCGTGCGCTGCTGCAGCAGGAAACGCCCGATGCAGACGCACTGCGCACTTTGATCAGCCCACCCGTCGCCAGGTTGCCGACACCCGAAGTTCAGGCATCCCGAGTACGGGTCGGCGGTTGGTCGCACCCGCTTCCAGCCCCGGTTCTGAAGAAACGGTGAGGCGCTTGGTGGTGGAGGTGGCCTTCTTGGGCAAGGTCAGTTCGAGCACACCGTTTTCGTGCCTGGCCTGGGACTTGGCCTGGTCCACCGGCTGATCCAGCCAGAGGCTGCGGCTGGCATAACCGTGTTGCCGCTGTGAGCTTGTGGTCACCGTTGCTTTCGACCCGCTCGACCTTGATGTCCGGTGCCGTCTCGCCACCACGGGACACCCAGGGGCGCAGGAAATTGCGGAATTGGGCGCGAGGGACCTTGATTGTCCGCCAACGGCCCCGCAGGCCCGGCCGCGGGTGCTGAATACCCATCAACCGACGAATGGACCAGCAAGCTTGCACAAACAGGGATATGCTGCAGTGCAACATGAACGCTTCCACCGCGCCCATCCAGCACAGTCTTGAGGATCTGCTTGGCGACCTGCAACACGCTCGCCGCAGTGGCGACCTGAGCCGCCTGGCTTTGCTGGCCTATTGTGAAGTGCGGCGCTGGGCCCGTCAGGCCGGGGAGCAGGCGCTGGCCGAACGATCCACCGAACTGATCACCCAGAGCCCGCCTGCCAGCCGAGCAGCCTTCATGGCGCAGGTGGACGTGCTGATCTCCGACCTGGAGCAGGTGCACTCGCGCGTCGTGAGTCAGCAGTCCCCCCTGCACTGAACACCGCTCTCCGGCCATGCGGCAGACGCATGCCGATGCACCAACGCCCCCGTTGAAAACCCGGCACACTCATCGCCATGAGTGCACCCTCCCCCACCGAACGCCCCAGATCCACCACCCCCACCGCGCTCGGCGGCCTGCGGCCGTTCATGCGGCCGTACCGGTTGCAGATCGGGCTGGCGGTCCTGTTCCTGATCGGGGCCGCAGCGGCGACGCTGCTGTTCCCGGTGGCACTGCGCCACCTCATTGATGGTGGTCTGGTGTTGGGCGACCGCGGTGCGCAGGCGGTGGCGCTGCGCGGCCATTTCCTGCAACTCTTTGGCGTGGCGGTGGCGCTGGGTTTGTTTTCGGCGGCCCGCTTCTACCTGGTGAGCTGGCTGGGCGAACGCATCACCGCCGACCTGCGCAACGCGGTGTACAGCCACGTGCTGCGCCAGAGTCCGCAGTTTTTTGAAACCACGCAGACCGGCGAGGTGCTGAGCCGCCTGACGACCGACACCACGCTGGTGCAGACCGTGGTGGGCTCGTCGCTCTCCATGGGCCTGCGCAACGCCTTCATGGGCGTGGGCGCGGTGGTGATGCTGGTCTGGACCAACCCGTATGTGATGCTGCAGGTGTCGCTGATCATCGTGCTGGTGGTGCTGCCGAGCATGTGGTTCGGCCGGCGCGTGCGCAAACTGTCGCGCGCCAGCCAAGACCGCGTGGCCGACTCCAGCGCGATCGCCGCCGAGGTGCTGAACGCGATCCCCATCGTTCAGAGCTACACCGCCGAAGACCGCGAGGCGCAACGCTTCTCGGACTCGACCGAACAGGCCTTTGGCACCGCGGTCAAGCGCAGCCGGGCGCGCGCCGGGCTGGTGGCGTTCATCATCATCAGCACGGCGGCCCTGCTGCTGTGGGGCCTGTACCAAGGCACACAGGCCGTCATTGCCGGCGAGATCACGGCCGGCCACCTGGGGCAGACGGTCGTATACATCATCATCCTCGCCGGTGCGGTGGCGGTGCTGGGCGAGGTCTACGGCGACCTGCTGCGCGCCGCCGGCGCGAGCGAGCGACTCATGGAGTTGCTGAAGCTGGAGTCACCGGTGCAGTCGCCCGCCGTTCCGGTGGCCGCGGTCACCCCGCAGGGTGGCAGTGCGCTTCGGTTTGAAGACATCACCTTCTACTACCCTTCCCGACCCGCGCAAGCCGCTCTCTCCGGTTTCAGCCTGACGGTGAAACCCGGCCAGACGGTGGCGCTGGTCGGGCCGAGCGGTGCGGGCAAGAGCACGGTGTTTGGTCTGCTGCTGCGCTACTACGACCCGGCTTCGGGCTCGATCGCACTGGACGGCGTGCCGATCCACCAGCTGAGCCTGCACGAGTTGCGCAGCCGCATCGGCATCGTGCCGCAGGACCCGGTGATCTTCTCGTCCAGTGCCATGGAAAACATCCGCTACGGCAAGCCCGGCGCCAGCGATGACGCGGTGCGCGCTGCGGCCCAGGCCGCTTTTGCCGACGAGTTCATCACCCAGCTGCCCGAGGGCTACCACACCTTTCTGGGCGAACGCGGTGTGCGCCTCTCCGGCGGACAGCGCCAGCGCATCGCCATCGCGCGCGCCATGCTGAAAAACCCGCCACTCCTGTTGCTGGACGAAGCCACCAGCGCGCTGGACGCGCAGAGCGAGCGCATGGTGCAGGCCGCGCTGGAATCGGCCATGAAAGACCGCACCACGCTGGTCATCGCCCACCGCTTGGCCACCGTGCAGCAGGCCGACCACATCGTGGTGCTGGACCACGGGCGCCTGGTGGAGCAAGGCACTCACACGGAGCTGGTGGCGCATGGCGGCGTGTACGCGGGCTTGGCGGCGCTTCAATTCAACGCCTGACGGTAACCGTCAGAGCACCCCGTGGGATCGAATCGATGCCATCAGGCCTGTTATGCGTTTAATGCATAACCACCAGCCAACCTGGCGTTGGACAGGAGCTTGTGCTCTCCGTAAGCTGGCGAACCGTTGACTCCACAAAGGACAACGCCAACCAACAGGAGACTTTCAGCATGTCACAAGCACCGCATTCCACAGGCGCCGCGGCCAACAGCCCGGCCGCCTTCACCAGCGCCCTGCCTTCCTACCTCGACCCCACCAACCTCGGCCCCTGGGGCATCTACCTGCAGCAGGTGGACCGCGTGGCACCCTACCTGGGCAACCTGGCCCGCTGGGTGGACACCCTCAAGCGGCCCAAGCGCTCGCTGATCGTGGACGTGCCGATCCACCTGGACGACGGCACCATCGCCCACTTCGAGGGCTACCGCGTGCAACACAACACCAGCCGTGGGCCGGGCAAGGGCGGCGTGCGCTTCCACCAGAACGTGACGCTGTCCGAAGTGATGGCGCTGTCGGCCTGGATGTCGATCAAGAACGCCGCGGTGAACGTGCCCTACGGCGGTGCCAAAGGCGGCATCCGCGTCGATCCGCGCCAACTGTCGATCGGTGAGCTGGAGCGCATCACACGCCGCTACACCAGCGAGATCGGCATCATCATCGGCCCGACCAAGGACATCCCCGCGCCCGACGTGAACACCAACGAGCAGGTGATGGCCTGGATGATGGACACGTATTCGATGAACGAAGGCTCCACCGCCACCGGTGTGGTCACCGGCAAGCCGGTGGATCTCGGCGGATCACTCGGCCGCCGCGAAGCGACCGGCCGCGGCGTGTTCACCGTGGGTGCTGAAGCGGCCAAACACACGGGCATGGACATCAGCACCGCGCGCGTGGCGGTGCAGGGTTTCGGCAACGTCGGTGGCGTGGCCGGCAAGCTGTTTTCGGAAGCGGGCGCGAAGGTGGTGGCGGTGCAGGACCACGGCGGCACCATCTACCGCGAAGCGGGCCTGGACGTGCCCTCGCTGCTGGCGCATGTGTCGCGCGTGGGCTCGGTGGCGGGCTTCCCTCAGGCCGAAATCATCAGCAACGACGCCTTCTGGGATGTGCCCTGTGACATCCTGATTCCGGCCGCGCTGGAACAACAGATCACCGAAGCCAACGCCGGTCGCATCCAGGCGAAGATGGTCATCGAAGGCGCCAACGGTCCGACCACGCCGCAGGCCGATGACATCCTGCACGACCGCGGTGTGCTGGTGGTGCCCGACGTGATCGCCAACGCCGGCGGCGTGACGGTAAGCTACTTCGAGTGGGTGCAGGACTTCTCCAGCTTCTTCTGGAGCGAGGACGAAATCAACGAGCGGCTGGTGAAAATCATGAAAGGTGCGTTTGCCGCCGTGTGGCAGGTGGCCGAAGAGAACAAGGTCAGCCTGCGCACCGCGACCTTCATCGTCGCCTGCAAGCGCATCCTGCACGCGCGCGACCTGCGCGGACTTTATCCTTGACCCACCTCCGCGCCGCCTGCGGCCTGCAAGGCACGCCGCAGGGAGCCAACTACTGCAGGGTTTCCTTGAGCGCGGGCAGCGACGGGAGTGGCATCACCTCGATGCCTTCTTCGATCAACTCCAGGGCCACCTCGGGGCTGGTGCGGCCGCGGATGTTGCGCTGGTCCATCTCGCCGTGGTGCATGGCCCGGGCCTGATCGGCAAAACGCTCACCCACGTCTTCGGTATGGGCCAGCACCTGGCGCATGGCCTTGAGCAGCTGGGCATGCGGTGCAGAGCCAGACGCCGGAAGGCCCAGTTCCACACCGCCGCCGGCTTCTGTCGGTGCAGCGGGCGCCTTGTCTTCGCGCCCCGTGCGCAGGTTCAGGCGCGGGGCCGAGAGCATTTTCTGGATCTGCGTATCGCCGCACAGCGGACAGCTCACCAGGCCACGCCCGAGCTGGCTGGTGAAGTCGTCTTCGGAACCGAACCAGCCTTCAAATTCGTGCTGGTGGGCGCATTGCAGGTTGAGGACCTTCATGCAGTGGATTATCTGGCAATGCCCGCGGGCACGCGACCCGACCAGTCAAGCACCCATTCACCGCACTGGACGTTCTGCAACCAGAGCATGCCGACCAGGGTCTTGGAGTCGAACACCTCGCCACTGTGGCACCAGGCCCGCAACTCGGTGGGCGTGGCCGTGAACACATCCAGAAACTCGCCTTCATCCAGACGGCGCTCGCCCAGGGAGAGCCCGCGCGCAAACCAGATGTCGATGATCTCGTCCGAATAGGCGATGGTCGGCGCCAGCCGGCCGGCAAAGGCCCATTCACGGGCGCTGTAGCCGGTTTCCTCGCGCAGTTCGCGTTGCGCGCAAGTCAGGCTGCCCTCACCCGCATCGAGCTTGCCCGCCGGGAATTCGATCACCACGGCCTGCATCGGATGCCGGAACTGGCGCTCCAGCACCACCCGGCCATCGTCGAGCAGACCAATGACCATGACGGCCCCGGGGTGCAACACATATTCCCGCGTGGCCTCACCGCCGCTGGGCAGCCGAACGGTGTCGCGCACCACGTGCAGGAAATGTCCTTTGAGCAGCTCGGTACGCGAGACCGGCGTCTCGCGCAAATGGCCATCAGCGGTGGGCATCTGAGCCGGCAGATGGGCCACCGTCAGCCTCGACGGTGGAACAGATAGCGGTACACAAAACCTGGAAAGGCCAGCGTGAGGAACAGCGCCGCCGTCGTGGCGTAGAACTCCCAGCCCTGCGGGTAGATCTGCCCGGCCGACTGCTCAAGGGCCAGCCCCAGCGCCCCGACCAGCAGGTAACACACCACCAGCTCTCCGACGCGCATCCCCAGGGTCTTGGGCTGTTTGCGCGGAATGACAGCCAGCCAGCGGTTGTTGAGAAACGGCAGGTTGGCACCCACCAGGGCGGCCAGCAAAACCAGCCAGACAGACATTGAATGGGTCATAAGGTGCAATTGGACCCGATGGGGGGCGGCCGGTTCAACGACCCGCCACCCGCATCAGGCGGTTCAGGCCAGCAAGGCGGTAATGGCCTGGGCACACAGGGTCATGAGTCCACCGGGCACGATGCCCAGGACCAGCACCAGCGCGCCGTTAAGAGAAAGCACCGAACGGGCGTCTGCCCCGGCCTCGATGTCAGCGGTCTGTGTCGGTGCGTCAAAGTACATCACCTTGACCAGGCGCAGGTAGTAGAAGGCACCCACCAGCGACATCATCACCGCAAACACGGCCAGGCCGATGTAGAGCGGATGGGACGAGGCGAGCAAGGCCTGCAGCACCGAGAGCTTGGCATAGAAGCCCACCAGCGGCGGCACGCCGGCCAATGAGAACATGCACACCGCCATGACACCGGCGTACAGCGGGCTGCGCTGGTTCAGGCCGGCCAGGTCGCTGATGTTTTCCGATTCGAAGCCATTGCGCGAGAGCAGCAGGATCACACCGAAGGTGCCCAGTGTGGTCAGCACATAGGTGATGACGTAGAACATCGACGAGCTGTAGGCGTTGGCCATGTTGCCGCTGTCACCCGCCACCACACCCGCGAGCAGACCCAGCAGCATGAAGCCCATCTGCGAGATGGTGGAAAACGCCAGCATGCGCTTGAGGTTGGTCTGTGCGATGGCGGCGAGGTTGCCGACCAGCAGCGAGACCACCGACAACACCGCCAGCATCTGTTGCCAGTCCACCGCCAGCGGCAGCAGGCCCTCGACCAGCAGACGGATCACGATGGCAAACGCCGCCAGCTTGGGCGCGCCACCGATCATCAGCGTGATGGCCGTCGGAGCGCCGTGGTACACGTCGGGCACCCACATGTGGAACGGCACGACGCCCAACTTGAACGCGAGACCGGCCACCACGAACACCAGACCCAGCACCAGCACCTGGGCCGAGCCCTTGAGCGTGGCTTCTCCACCGGCGATGGCCTTGAGCACTTCGGCCAGGTCGAGCGAACCGGTGGCCCCGTAGACCATGGACATGCCGTAAAGCAGGAAACCGCTGGCCAGCGCGCCGAGCACAAAGTACTTCATGGCGGCTTCGATGGCCTGTGCATCATCGCGGCGCAGCGCCACCAGCGCGTAGCTGGAGAGCGTGAGCAGTTCCAGGCCGAGGTAGATCACCAGGAAGTTGTGGCCGGAGATCATGACGAACATGCCCAGCAGCGCGAACAGCGCCAGGGTGAACATCTCGCCACCGCGCAGCATGTCGCGCGCACCGGCATAGGCGCGCCCGTACACCAGGGTGACCATCATCGCCAGGGCAGCAAAACACTTGAGCCAGTTGCCCATGGGGTCGCTCACCACCATGCCGCCAAAGGCCATGATGGTTTCCCCCGAACTGGCGTACACCGCCTGCATCAGGGCCACACCCGCCAGGGTCAGCAGGGTCAGCACATAGGTGAGGCCGCGCAGCGGGGCCTTGACGCCAAGATCCACCAGCGCGATCACGCAGGCCATCACCAGCAACAGCATTTCGGGGTAGGCCGCGACCCAGCTGAGGTTGTCAATCATGTAAACGCTCTCTTGTTTTTTGGCTGACTCAGTTCAGCTTGGAGATGGCCACGTGGCGCAGCAGTTCGGCCACCGAAGCGTCCATCACGTCGGTGAAGGGCTTGGGGTGCACGCCCATGTAAAGCACGGCGATGCCCAGCACGGCCATGACGAGGAATTCACGGGAACCGATATCGGTCAGCGCCTTGACGTGGTGGTTGCCCGGCGCGCCCAGGTAGACACGCTTGAACATCCACAGCGAATAGGCGGCACCGAAGATCAGGGCGGTGGCGGCAGCAGCGCCGATCCAGAAGTTGGCCTTGACGGCGGCCAGGATCACCATCCACTCACCCACAAAACCCGCGGTGCCCGGCAGGCCGCAGTTGGCCATGGTGAACAGCAGCGCGAAGGCGGCGAAGTTGGGCATGGTGTTGACCACGCCGCCATAGGCGGAAATTTCACGCGAGTGCACGCGGTCGTAGAGCACACCGATGGACAGGAACATGGCGGCCGAAACAAAACCGTGGGCGATCATCTGCACGATGCCGCCGGCCACACCCATGTCGCTGAAGAGGAAGAAGCCGAGGGTGACGAAGCCCATGTGGGCCACCGACGAATAGGCCACCAGCTTCTTCATGTCCTGCTGGACCATGGCCACCAGACCGACATAGACCACGGCCACCAGGGACAGCGTGATCATGAGCCAGGCCCATTCGTGCGAAGCGTCGGGCAGGATCGGCAACGAGAAGCGCAGGAAACCGTAGGCACCCAGTTTCAGCATGATGGCGGCCAGCACGGCCGAGCCACCGGTGGGCGCTTCCACGTGCACGTCGGGCAACCAGGTGTGCACCGGCCACATCGGCACCTTCACCGCGAAGGCGGCAAAGAAGGCGAAGAACAGCAGCGTCTGCGCCGTGCCGCCCAGCGGCAGCTTGTGCCAGGTGGCCAGATCGAAACTGCCACCCGACTGGGTGTACAGGTAGATCAGGGCCACCAGCATGAGCAGCGAGCCCAGGAGCGTGTAGAGGAAGAACTTGAACGCGGCGTAGATCTTGTTCGGGCCGCCCCAGATACCGATGATCAGGTACATCGGGATCAGCGTGGCTTCGAAGAAGACGTAGAACAGCATCGCGTCCAGCGCGGAAAAAACGCCAATCATCAGACCCGAGAGGATCAGGAAGGCACCCATGTACTGGTTGACACGGCTGGTGATCGATTCCCAGCTGGCAATCACCACCACGACGGTGATGAAGGCGGTCAGCAGCACCAGCCAGAGCGAGATGCCGTCCACACCGAGGTGGTAGTTGACGTTGAATCGTTCGATCCAGACGCCCTGTTCCACGAACTGCATCGCAGCCGTGCCGAGTTCGAACCCGGTGTAGAGCGGCACAGTGATCGCGAGGGACACCAGCGCGCCCAGCAGCGCTATCCAGCGCACCGCGTTGGCGTGTTCGTCCCGGCCCAAGGCCAGCAGCACGACGCCAAAAAGAATCGGCGTCCAGATCGCAAGGCTCAGCAAACCCATCTTGTTCTTCCTCTTATTTCGCGAGCCAGACGAAGTACGTCATGAACAGCAGGATGCCCACGATCATCATCAGCGCATAGTGGTACAGGTAACCGGTCTGCATGCGGCGCACCACGGCAGACACGCCACCCACCAGCTTCCAGCTGGCGTTGACCACGCCGGTTTCGATGACGCCCTGGTCGCCACCCTTCCAGAGTCCGGTACCCAGCATGCGCGCCCCACGGGCGAGCACGTTTTCGTTGAACCAGTCCATGTAGTACTTGTTCTCCAGGAGGGTCACGATCGGCTTGAACGTGCGGCCAATGGCGGCCGGCAGCGCCGGGTTGACCATGTACATGTACCAGGCGGTCACGGCACCACCGAGTGCCAGGTAGAACGGCGCGGTCGAGAAGGCGTGCATCGCCATGGCCAGCGGACCGTGGAAGATTTCGGCGAAACGGGCCATGGCCGGATGGGCCCCGGCGTTGATCGTGATGGCGTCTTTGAGGAAATCGCCAAACAGCATCGGCTGGATCGTCATGAAGCCGATCACAACGGACGGGATCGCCAGCAGCAGCAGCGGCACGGTCACCACCCAGGGGGTTTCGTGGGGCTTGTGGTCGTCGTGGCCGTTCCCATGGTCGTCGTGGTGATCGTCATGGCCGTGGTGGGCGTCCGGGTTCTGGTCGTAGCGCTCCTTGCCGTGGAACACCAGGAAGTAGAGCCGGAACGAGTAGAAGGCCGTGACAAAGACGCCCGCCAGCACCGCGAAATAGGCGAAACCCGAAGCCGGCAGGTTGCTGAAATGCACCGCTTCGATGATGCTGTCCTTGGAGTAGAAGCCGGCAAACAGCGGTGTGCCGATCAGGGCCAGCGTGCCCAGCAGCGAGGTGATCCAGGTGATGGGCATGTACTTGCGCACGCCACCCATCCAGCGGATGTCCTGGTTGTGGTGCATGCCGATGATCACGGAACCGGCCGCGAGGAACAGCAGAGCCTTGAAGAAGGCGTGGGTCATGAGGTGGAACACCGCGACGCTGTAGGCCGAGGCACCGAGCGCCACCGTCATGTAGCCCAGCTGCGAGAGCGTGGAATAGGCGACGACGCGCTTGATGTCGTTCTGGATGATGCCCAGGAAGCCCATGAACAGCGCCGTGATGGCACCGATCACCATGATGAAGTTGAGCGCAGTGTCCGACAGCTCGAACAGCGGCGACATGCGCGCGACCATGAAGATGCCGGCCGTCACCATGGTGGCGGCGTGGATCAGCGCGGAGATCGGGGTCGGACCTTCCATGGAGTCGGGCAGCCAGACGTGCAACGGGAACTGGGCCGACTTGCCCATGGCACCGATGAACAGGCAGATGCAGATCACGGTGATCAGCAGCCAGTCGGTGCCGGGGAAGCCCAGCGTGCCGAGCTCGGGCGCCTTGGCGAACACCTCGGTGTAGTTCAGCGTGCCGGTGTAGGCCACGATCAGGCCGATGCCCAGGATGAAGCCGAAGTCGCCCACGCGGTTGACCAGGAAGGCCTTCATGTTGGCGAAGATCGCCGTGGGCTTGTTGAACCAGAACCCGATCAGCAGGTAGGACACCAGGCCGACCGCTTCCCAGCCGAAGAACAGCTGCAGCAGGTTGTTGCTCATCACCAGCATGAGCATGGAGAACGTGAACAGCGAGATGTAGGCGAAGAAGCGGTTGTAGCCGGCGTCTTCTTCCATGTAGCCGATGGTGTAGATGTGCACCATCAGCGAGACGAAGGTGACCACGCACATCATCATGGCGGTCAGGCCATCGACCATGAAGCCGATTTCCATCTTCATGCCGCCGATCACCATCCATTCGTAGAGGGTTTCATTGAATCGGGCGCCGTCCACGGCCACGCTCTTGAGCGTCATGGCCGAGAGGACGAAGGCGATCAGCACGCCCAGGATGGTCAGTGTGTGCGAGGTGCGGCGCCCGATGACGTTGCCGCCAAAGGTGGTGCCCAGGATGCCGGCCAGCGCCGCGCCCACCAGGGGCGCCAGCGGAACCGCCAGGAGTGTGCTTGCAGAAAGGGTGGTGCTCATTTTTGTGCCTGTTCTTTCCCTGGCTTCAACCCTTGAGGGTGTTGAGTTCTTCGACGCCGATGGACGACTTGGCGCGGAACAGCAGCACCAGGATGGCCAGACCGATGGCCGATTCGGCCGCCGCCACCGTCAGGATGAAGAACACAAACACCTGGCCGTGCATGTCACCCAGGAAATGGGAGAACGCCACAAAGTTCATGTTGACCGCCAGCAGCATCAGCTCGATGGCCATGAGCAGCACGATCAGGTTCTTGCGGTTGAGGAAGATGCCGATGACCGACAGGGCAAACAGGATGGCCCCGACGGAAAGAAAATGTCCCAGTGTGAGGCTCATGCCTTGCCCTCCTCGTGGATCGGTGCCGCTGGAGCAGCCTTCTGTGTGGCGGCCATGGGCAGCACGACCAGGCGATCGGATGCACGCACCTTGACCTGCAGACCGGGGTTGATCGCCTTGCTGTCCTTGCGCTGGCGCAACGTGAGCGCGATCGCGGCGATCATCGCCACCAGCAGGATCACGGCAGCCACTTCAATGGGATAGAGGTACTCGGTGTACAGCAGCTTGCCCAGTTCCTTGGTGTTCGAGTAGTTGTCCGGCACGGCGGCAATGCCCGCGCCCGTGACGGTCGGGAAACCCACCCACAGCACGGCAATGATCTCGGCCGCCACCAGGGTGCCCAGAGCAGCTGCCAGCGGGAAGTTCTGCCAGAAACCCCAGCGGTCATCGTCGAGCTTGATGTCGAGCATCATCACCACGAACAGGAACAGCACCATCACCGCACCGAGGTACACCAGCACCAGGGTCAGACCCAGGAACTCGGCCTTGAGCAGCAACCACAGGGCCGCCGCCTGCGAGAACGAGAGCATCAGGTACAACACCGCGTGCACGGGGTTGTGCGCGGTCACCACGCGGTAGGCTGCAAACAGCAGCACGGCCGCGAACAGGTAGAAAAAGCCGGTCTGGTAATCCATGGTTCTTGTCTTTCGCCAGCTTCAGCGGTACTTCGCGTCGGCCGCCTTGGCGGCTGCGATCTCGGGTTCGTAGCGGTCACCCACGGCCAGCAGCATCTCTTTGGTGAAATACAGATCGCCGCGCTTCTCGCCGTGGTATTCGAGGATGTGGGTTTCGACAATCGCGTCCACCGGGCAGGCTTCTTCACAGAAGCCGCAGAAGATGCACTTGGTCAGGTCGATGTCGTAACGGGTGGTGCGGCGCGAGCCGTCGTCGGCGCGTTCACCGGCCTCGATGGTGATGGCCAGGGCCGGGCACACCGCCTCGCACAGCTTGCAGGCGATGCAGCGCTCTTCGCCGTTTTCATAACGGCGCTGGGCGTGCAGACCGCGGAAGCGCGGCGACAGCGGCGTCTTCTCTTCCGGGAACTGCACCGTCACCTTGCGGCGGAAGGCGTAGCGACCAGTCAGGGCCATGCCCTTGACCAGCTCGACCAGCAGGAAGCTCTTGAAAAAGTCGCCGATGGAGAACGGCGCGACAACCGAAGGCGATGCGGAAGGGGATACGGTGGTGGACATGGTCGTTCGCCCTGCTTATTTCCAGATGTTCCACGAGGTCTGCATCAGACCGCCCACGAGCAGCAGCCAGATCAGCGTCACGGGAATGAAAATCTTCCAGCCCAGACGCATGATCTGGTCGTAGCGGAAGCGCGGGAAAGTGGCGCGGATCCAGATGAACATGGACACCACGACAAAGGTCTTGATACCGAGCCAGATCCAGCCCGGGATCCAGTTGAAGAGCGCGCTGTCGATGGGAGACAGCCAGCCACCCAGGAACATCAGCACCGCCACGATGGACACCAGCCACATGCTGGCGTATTCGGCCAGGAAGAAGATCGCAAAGCCCATGCCCGAGTACTCGACCATGTGACCGGCCACGATCTCGGCCTCGCCTTCCACGACGTCGAACGGGTGGCGGTTGGTTTCGGCCACGCCGGAGATCAGGTAGACCATGAAGATCGGGAACAGGGGCAACCAGTTCCAGGACAGGAAGCTCAGGCCCATGTCAGCACCCATGCCGCGCGACTGTGAAGCCACGATCTCACCCAGGTTCAGGCTGCCGGCGGTCATGACGACCACCAGGAAACAGAAACCGATGGCAATTTCGTAGCTCACCATCTGGGCCGATGCGCGCATCGCACCGAGGAAGGCGTACTTCGAGTTGGAGGCCCAGCCCGCGATGATCACGCCATAGACCTCGATCGAGGTGATCGCCAGGATCACCAGCAAGCCGGCGTTGACATTGGCAATGACCGCTTCCGGACCAAAAGGCACAGCCACCCAGGCCGCCAGGGCCGGCATGATGGCCATGATGGGGCCGAGGCGGAACAGGCCACCGGCCGCCGCACTGGGGCTGATGATTTCCTTGGTCAGCAGCTTGACGGCGTCGGCAATCGGCTGCAGCAGCCCGAACGGGCCCACACGGTTCGGGCCCATGCGCACCTGCATGAAGCCCAGCAGCTTGCGCTCCCACAGCGTGAGGTAGGCCACCGCGCCCATCAGGGGTGCCAGCACGACCACGATCTTGATCAGACCCCAGATCACCGGCCAGGCGGCCGTGGTCCACCACGGTGCAGCGATCAGGCCCAGGCCACCGTTGTACATCGCGTCGATCATGCGTGTGCTCCTTCTGCTGCACGGGCATCGGCCGTGAGCTGCAGCGAGCTGGCGCGCCGCACCAGCGAATCCAGTTGGTAGATGGACGCCACGCAGGGCTGGCCGACGGCAGGGTTCATGTCAATGAAGGCCGCACCGGTGTTGGACAGGCGCGAAGCATCCACCACGCTGCCGGCCGTCACACCCGGCAAAGCCGCTGCGAGCACGGCCTGCGACGAATCGGCGTCAAAGCCCGGCAGGCCCAGCAGGTTGCCCAGCACGCGCAACACCTTCCAGGCCGGACGGGTATCGCCCAATGGGCGCACCACGGCGTGGAAACTCTGCAGCCGGCCTTCGGCGTTGACGAAGGACCCCGAGGTCTCGGTGAACGGAGCGATGGGCAGCAGCACGTCGCTGATGTCCAGATTGGCCTTGAACGGGCTGAGCGTGACCACCATGCCGGCGTTGGCCAGACCCTGGCTCCCCACCGCACTGTCAAAGGCCGGTTCGTTGTTCAGCAGCAGCGCCGCCTTGAGCCCGCCACCGAGCATCTGACCGGCGTTCAAGCCGCCCTGCCCCGGCATGGCGTTCACCAGCTGGGCGCCCACGGTGTTGGCGGCTTCGCTGAGGTAGCCCACCGCGGCACCGGTCTGCTGGGCGATCCAGTTGGCCAGCGACAGCAGGCTGGAAGCCTGCACATGGTGCGCGGCCGCGTTGCCCAGCAGGATGGCCTTGTGTTCACCACCGAGCAGCGACTTGGCGATGGCGCGAGCCGCATCGTTCACCTCGGCGGCCACCGGTGCCAGCACGCCCGTTTCGGCGCCCACAGCGTTGGCGATGCCGGCCAGGGCCGACACCCAGTTCGCACTGTCGGCCAGCACGGTGTTCTTGACCGGCATGGCCCAGTCCTGCGACTGGGCATTGAGCGCGTTCACCTGCCCCCCCTTGCGAGCCGCCTGGCGGATGCGCTGGGCGAACAGCGGATGGTCCTTGCGCAGATTCGATCCGACCACCAGCACGCGCTGCAGACCCGACAGGGCAGCGATCGGCATGCCCAGCCAGCGGGCCGCGTTGGGCGATGCCGCATTGAAGAAGTCGGCATGGCGCAGACGCGTGTCGATGTTCTCGCTGCCGAGACCGCGCACCAGCGCACCGGCCAGGGCCAGCTCTTCCAGCGTGCTGTGCGGGCTGGCCAGCACACCGATGGCGCCAGCGCCATGATCCGCCTTGACCTGCTTCAGGCCATTGGCCACGTATTCCAGCGCGGTCTGCCAGTCGACCGTTTTCCACTCGCCGCCCTGCTTGAGCATGGGCGCGGTCAGGCGGTCTTCGCTGTTGACGGCTTCGTAGCTGAAGCGGTCGCGGTCGGCAATCCAGCACTCGTTGACGGCATCGTTTTCCAGCGGCACGACGCGCATGACCTTGTGGTTCTTCACCTGAACGATCAGGTTGGCACCGGTCGAGTCGTGCGGGCTCACGCTCTTGCGACGCGAGAGTTCCCAGGTGCGGGCGCTGTAGCGGAACGGCTTGCTCGTGAGCGCGCCCACCGGGCAGATGTCGATCATGTTGCCCGACAGCTCGGAATCCACCGACTGCCCGACAAAGGTTTCGATTTCGGCGTGTTCACCGCGGTGCGACATGCCCAGTTCCATCACGCCGGCTACTTCCTGGCCAAAGCGCACGCAGCGGGTGCAGTGGATGCAACGGCTCATTTCCTCCATGGAAATCAGCGGACCAACGTCCTTGTGAAACACCACGCGCTTCTCTTCTTCGTAGCGCGAGGCACCACCGCCGTAGCCCACGGCCAGATCCTGCAGCTGGCATTCACCGCCCTGATCACAGATCGGGCAGTCCAGCGGGTGGTTGATGAGCAGGAACTCCATCACCGACTGCTGGGCCTTGATCGCCTTGTCGGACTTGGTGCGCACGATCATGCCCATGGTCACGGGCGTGGCGCAGGCGGGCATGGGCTTGGGGGCCTTTTCCACTTCCACCAGGCACATGCGGCAGCTCGCCGCGATGGACAGTTTCTTGTGGTAGCAGAAATGGGGAATGTAGGTGCCTGCCTTTTCGGCCGCATGCATGATCATGCTGCCCGGTGGCACTTCGACCTTCTGGCCGTCGAGTTCGATTTCAACCATGGTGATGTGTCGGGTCAGACGGTGTGTGTAGCGGCCGCGTCGGCCTTGATCATGGCCGCGAACTCGGGCCGGAAATGCTTGAGCATGGCGCGCACCGGCATGGCGGCTGCATCACCCAGGGCGCAGATGGTGCGGCCCATGATGTTCTCGGCCACGTTGTCCAGCAGTGCCATGTCCGTGGGTTTCGCTTCGCCGCGGTGGATCTTGTCCACCAGGCGCCAGAGCCAGCCCGTGCCTTCACGGCAGGGTGTGCATTGGCCGCAGGACTCGTGCATGTAGAAGTACGACAGGCGCTTGAGCGATTCGACCATGCAACGCGAGTCGTCCATCACGATCACGGCACCCGAACCCAGCATCGAGCCGGCCTTGGCGATCGAGTCGTAGTCCATGGTGCAGTCCATGATGATGGACGCGGGCAACACGGGCGAAGACGACCCACCAGGGATCACGGCCTTGAGCTGGCGTCCTGTGCGCACACCGCCGGCGAGCTCCAGCAGCTTGGCGAACGGCGTGCCCATGGGCACTTCGTAGTTGCCGGGCAGGTTGACGTCGCCGCTGACCGAGAAGATCTTGGTGCCGCCGTTGTTGGGCTTGCCGCATTCCAGGTAGGCCGAGCCTCCGTTGCGGATGATCCAGGGCACCGCAGCGAAGGTCTCGGTGTTGTTGATCGTGGTCGGCTTGCCGTACAGGCCGAAGCTGGCCGGGAACGGCGGCTTGAAGCGCGGCTGGCCCTTCTTGCCCTCCAGCGATTCGAGCAGTGCGGTTTCTTCACCGCAGATGTAGGCACCAAAACCGTGGAAAGCGTGCAGCTGGAAGCTGAAGTTGCTGCCCATGATGTTGTTGCCCAGGTAGCCGGCAGCGCGGGCCTCTTCCAGTGCGGCTTCGAAGCGTTCGTAGACTTCGAAGATTTCGCCGTGGATGTAGTTGTAGCCGACGCTGATGCCCATGGCGTACGCCGCGATCGCCATGCCTTCGATGACGATGTGCGGGTTGAACATCAGGATGTCGCGGTCCTTGCAGGTGCCCGGCTCACCTTCGTCCGAGTTGCAGACCAGGTACTTCTGGCCCGGGAACTGGCGGGGCATGAAACTCCACTTCAAGCCGCTCGGAAAACCCGCGCCACCACGCCCGCGCAGGGCCGATTCCTTGACGGTGGCGATCACCTGATCCTGCGTCATGCCGGCCACGCCGGTTTCGGGGTTCGGTGCCGAACCATCCTGACCCAGGATCTTGCGCAGGGCCTGGTAGCCACCGCGCGCTTCGTAGTCCTTCAGTGACCAGTTGCTGCCGTTCAGATCCTTGTAGATCTGCGGTTCGATGTGACGGCCATGGAAACAGGTCTGCACGCCGGTGGCGCTGAACTGCGAAATCACCTGTTCTGCGTTCATGCTTTGCCCTCTGCGGCCTTCAGGCCGTCGACCAGCTGATCGAGCTTCTCATTGCTCATGAAGCTGCACATGTGGCGGTCATTCACCAGCATCACCGGTGAATCGGCACACGCGCCCAGGCATTCGCTCTGCTGCAGGGTGAAGAGGCCATCGGCCGTCGTTCCACCCATTTGCACGCCGAGCTTGTGCTCCAGATGCGCCAGCGCCTTGCCGCCGTCGCGCAACAGGCAGGGCAGGTTGGTGCAGACGTTGAGCTTGAACTTGCCCACCGGCCGCTGGTTGTACATGTTGTAGAAGGTCGTGACCTCGTGCACGGCCATGACCGGCATGCCGAGGTAGTCGGCAATCGCCTTCTCGGCTTCGAGGGCGACATGACCCTGCTCTTGCTGCACGATGGACAGACAGGCCATCACGGCCGACTGCGCCTGCTCGGCCGGGTACTTGGCCACTTCGCGGGCGAAACGCGCCAGCGTGGCTTCGGACAGCTTCATCGCCTGGACGGCGCCGCTGGGGGTCTTGTGCTCAGAGATCATCGGTCAATCTCTCCAAAAACGATGTCCATGGTGCCGATGATGGCGACCGCGTCGGCCAGCATGTGGCCCTTGGCCATCTCGTCCATGGTGGACAGGTGGGCGAAACCCGGGGCACGGATCTTCAGGCGGTAGGGCTTGTTGGCGCCGTCGCTCACGAGGTAGATGCCGAACTCACCCTTGGGGTGCTCTACGGCGGCATAGGCCTCGCCTTCGGGCACATGGAAGCCTTCGGTGAAGAGCTTGAAGTGGTGGATCAGCTCCTCCATGCTCGACTTCATGGCCTCGCGCGAGGGCGGTGCCACCTTGTGGTTGTCGGTGATCACCGGACCCGGGTTGGCACGCAGCCAGTCCACGCACTGCTTGATGATGCGGTTGGACTGCTTCATTTCCTCCATGCGGACGAGGTAGCGGTCGTAGGTGTCGCCCGTCTTACCCACAGGAATGTCGAAGTCCATGCGGTCGTAGACCTCGTACGGCTGCTTCTTGCGCAGGTCCCAGGCGATGCCGGAGCCGCGCAGCATGGGGCCGGTCATGCCCAGGTTGAGCGCCCGCTCGGGCGTCACCACGCCGATGCCGACGGTGCGCTGTTTCCAGATGCGGTTGTCGGTCAGCAACGTGTGGTACTCGGCCAGGTAGGTCGGGAAACGCTGGGTGAAGTCGTCAATGAAGTCGAGCAAGGAACCCTGGCGGTTCGTGTTCAGCTCGGCCATCGCCTTGGCGTTGCGGATCTTGCTGTGCCGGTACTGCGGCATCGTGTCCGGCAGGTCGCGGTAGACACCGCCCGGACGGAAGTAGGCCGCGTGCATGCGAGCACCCGAAACCGCCTCGTACATGTCGAACAGGTCTTCGCGCTCGCGGAACGCGTAGATCAGGATGGTCGAGCTGCCGCAGTCGTTGCCGTGCGAGCCCAGCCACATCAGGTGGTTGAGCAGTCGGGTGATCTCGCTGAACATCACACGGATGTACTGCGCACGGATCGGCACCTCGATGCCCAGCAGCTTCTCGATGGCCAGGCAGTAGGCATGCTCGTTGCACATCATCGACACGTAGTCCAGCCGGTCCATGTAGGGCAGCGACTGGATGAAGGTCTTGTGCTCGGCGAGCTTTTCGGTGGCGCGGTGCAGCAGGCCGATGTGCGGGTCGGCGCGTTGCACGACTTCGCCATCGAGTTCCAGCACCAGGCGCAGCACGCCATGCGCAGCAGGGTGCTGCGGCCCGAGGTTCAGGGTGTAGTTCTTGATTTCGGCCATTTCAGTGCAGGCCTCCGTAGTTGTCTTCGCGGATCACCCGCGGCGTGACTTCACGCGGCTCGATCGTGACAGGCTCGTAAACCACCCGCGCGCGCTCGGCGTCGTAGCGCATCTCCACATGACCCGAGAGAGGAAAGTCCTTGCGGAAGGGATGCCCGATGAAGCCGTAATCGGTCAGGATGCGGCGCAGGTCGTTGTGCCCCTCGAACACGATGCCGTACAGGTCAAACGCCTCACGCTCGTACCAGTTGGCCGATGCCCAGAGCGAGGTCACGGAATCAATCACGGGGAAGTCATCTTCCGGACAGAACACCCGCACCCGCACCCGCTGGTTCAGACTGACCGACAGCAAGTGCACCACCGCAGCAAAACGCGGACCTTCCCAGCGACCATCGCCGTAGGTCTGGTAGTCCATGCCGCACAGGTCGATCAACTGCTCAAAACGCGCCTCAGGCGCGTCGCGCAGGGTCTGCATGGCAGCCAGATAGTCCGACGCGGCCACGACCAGGGTGAGCTCATCCCGCTCGACATCAAGGGACTGCACGCGCTCACCCAGCAAGGCGGCGAGGGTGCTCTTCAACACTTCGGGACTGGTGGCGTAAAGGGTGGCGGTTTCGCTCATGGACCGTCTTTCTGACTGAAGCCTGTGGGCCGGTGCGGCGCTCAGGCGCGCGCGATGGTGTTGGTGCGACGGATCTTCTGCTGCAGCTGGATGATCCCGTACAGCAAGGCTTCTGCAGTCGGCGGGCAGCCGGGCACGTACACGTCGACCGGCACGATCCGGTCGCAGCCACGCACCACCGAGTAGCTGTAGTGGTAATAACCACCGCCGTTGGCGCAAGAACCCATGGACAGAACCCAGCGCGGCTCGGCCATCTGGTCGTACACCTTGCGCAGGGCGGGCGCCATCTTGTTGCACAGCGTGCCCGCGACGATCATCAGATCGGACTGGCGCGGACTGGCGCGAAACACCTCGGCGCCGAAGCGCCCGATGTCGTAGCGCGCGGCGGCCGCATGCATCATTTCGACCGCGCAGCAGGCGAGACCAAAGGTCATGGGCCACAACGATCCGGTCTTGGCCCAGTTCACCACCGAGTCGTAGCTGGTGGTGACGAAGCCTTCCTTGAAAACACCTTCAATCATGTGCTGCTCCAATGCACCCGCTCAGGGCGTGACGCGCTATACCGAACCCGCAGACCGCGGTCATTCCCAGTCCAGAGCGCCTTTTTTCCATTCGTAGGCAAAGCCCACGACCAGAATCGCCAGGAACACCACACCCGCCCAGAAGCCGGTGGCACCGATGTCGGCAAAGGCCACCGCCCAAGGGATGAGGAACGCAATCTCGAGGTCAAAAAGAATGAAGAGGATGGCCACCAGGTAGTAGCGCACATCGAACTTCATGCGCGCGTCTTCGAAGGCTTCGAAGCCGCACTCGTAGGGGGAATTTTTTTCCGCATCCGGACGGTTGGGGCCGAGGATGTAGCCCAGAACCTGCGGGATGATCCCGACGGCAATACCCACCAGAATGAACAAGAGCACGGGAAGGTATTGTTCGAGACTCATCTTGGGTAAGTTCCACTGACATGGCTCATGGGCCATGTTGTCCAAAGATTGGTGCCGACGGCGAGACTCGAACTCGCACAGCTTTCGCCACTACCCCCTCAAGATAGCGTGTCTACCAATTTCACCACGTCGGCTGGGTCTGCATTGTCTGGCTCACGAGGGACCGTGTGAGCCTTGCTGACAACCCGTAGAGTTTACCCTGAAACACCCCCCTTTTCGGGAGGGTGCATCGGATTTTCAAAAGGAAAGGGTTGATTTGCTGCAGCGCAAAAACACAGGCACGGCGCGGGATCCGGGCCTGTTGTACTCCCCCCGGTTATTTTCCGGGGATCTGCGCAGCACCTGTCGCCGGCGCTTCGGCCGGAGCGGCTGTGGCGGGCACATCGGTGCCCGCGGGAATCTGTTGTGCAGCGGGCTGCTGCACTGGAACGGCACCCTCCAGCACGCTACCCGACGACGGCGCAGCGGTGCGCAGGTTGCCAAAATAGGCCAGCCCCAGGGTGCAGGCCAGGAAGATCGCTGCCAGAACAGCGGTGGTGCGCGACAGGAAGTTCGCACCTCCCGACGCGCCGAACAGACTGGCCGAGCCAGCGCCACCACCGAAGGCCGCACCCGCATCAGCGCCCTTGCCGTGCTGCATCAGGATCAGGCCGATCATGCCGATGGCGGCCAGGATCTGCACCGCCTGAAGAATGGTCAACAAAACGTTCATGTGTTTCTCCGAAAGGGAAAGGTCGTGGACGGCGCTCAGCGAGCCGATGCCACGATTTGAAGGAAATCGGCCGCCTTGAGCGATGCACCACCGATCAGACCGCCGTCAATGTCGGGCTGCGCCAGCAGGCTGGCGGCGTTGGCAGCGTTCATGCTGCCGCCATAAAGGATGTGCACCCGCTTGGGATGGGTGGTGGCCGCAGCGAGCTGGGAACGCAGAACCGCGTGCACCGCTTGCGCCATCTCGGGCGTGGCGGTCTTGCCCGTGCCGATGGCCCAGACGGGCTCGTAAGCGACAACGATTTCGGTGATGCAGTGCCCCACCGTGTGAATCGCTGCGGCAAGCTGGCGTTTGACCACGGCCTCGGTCTCACCGGCTTCGCGCTGCGCCAGGGTTTCACCCACGCACACGATGGGCGTGACGCCAGCGGCCAATGCACGTTGAGCTTTGGCCGCAACGACCTCGTCCGTCTCACCGTGGTACTGGCGGCGCTCCGAATGGCCAACAATGGCGTAGCGGCAACCGAAATCCTTCAGCATGGCCACACTCACCTCGCCGGTGAAGGCACCCTGCTCGTGGGCCGACACGTCCTGCGCGCCCCAGGCGACGGGACTGCCCTGCAAAAGCGACTGCAATTGGGCCAGATAGGGTGCGGGCACGCACAGCGCCATGTCGGCCGCGGGTTCGCTGCCCTGCAGGCCGTCGAGCATGGCCTTGACCAGCGCTTCGTTGGCGGCCAGCGAGCCGTTCATTTTCCAGTTGCCTGCGATCAGTTTTTTCATCATGGTCTCCTTGAGTCTCAAGCCCAGGTGAGGACGATCTTGCCAATGTGCTGGTTGCTCTCCATCAGGGCATGTGCCTCGGCCGCACGGGCCGCGCCAAACACACTGTGGATGATGGGCTCAATGCGCCCCTGTTCCAGCAACGGCCAGACCTTCTCGCGCAGCGAGGCTGCAATGGCCTCCTTGAACGCCACCGGACGAGGACGCAGCGTCGAGCCGGTGATGACCAGGCGGCGACGCAGCACCAGACCGGCGTTGAACTCGGCCTTGACGCCGCCCTGCACCGCAATGATCACGAGACGACCGTCTTCGGCCAGGCACTCGACCTCGCGCGCCACATAGCTGCCAGCGACCATGTCCAGAATGACGTCGACGCCTTTGCCGTCCGTGAGCTCGCGCGCCACGGCCGAGAAGTCTTGCGTCTTGTAGTTGATGGCGTGGTCGGCACCGAGCGCCAGGCAGGCGGCGCACTTGTCGTCACTGCCCGCTGTGGCGATCACGCGCGCGCCCAGGGCCTTCGCCAGCTGGATCGCGGTCACGCCGATGCCGCTGGTGCCACCCTGGATCAACAGGGTTTCGCCCGGCTGCAACCGCGCCCGGTCGAACACGTTGCTCCAGACGGTGAAGAAAGTCTCGGGCAGCGAAGCCGCCTGAACGTCGTCGAAGCCCGCCGGCACCGGCAGGCACTGACCGACAGGAGCCACACAGTATTCGGCGTACCCGCCACCTGCCACCAGCGCACACACCCTGTCGCCGACCGAGAGGCCGGATGACGCCAGTGCATCGGCATCCCCCGCCTCAATCACGCCGGCCACTTCCAGGCCGGGCAGGTCGGAAGCGCCGGGCGGCGGCGGATAGGCACCGCTGCGCTGCAGCACATCGGGCCGGTTCACGCCGGAAGCCCGCACGCGGATCAGCACCTCGCCCACACCGGCGACCGGCATCGGACGCTGCGTCAGACGCAAAACCTCAGGTGCGCCAAAGGCGCTGATCTCAACCGCTTGCATGACCTCGGACACGCGGCGCTTATTGCTGCTGTTGCTGCTGAGCAGATTGCTCGGCAGGTGCTGCATTGCGGTCGATCAGGGCCTTCATGGACAGCTTGACGCGGCCCTTTTCGTCGGTCTCCAGCACCTTGACCTTGACGATCTGGCCTTCGCTCAGGTAGTCGGTCACACGCTCGACGCGCTCGTGGGCGATCTGGCTGATGTGCAGCAGGCCGTCCTTGCCGGGCAGCAGGTTGATCAGGGCACCGAAGTCCAGGATCTTGGTGACCGGGCCTTCGTAGACCTTGCCGATTTCGACTTCGGCGGTGATCTGCTCGATGCGGCGCTTGGCTTCATCGGCCTTGGAAGCTTCGGTCGCGGCGATGGTGATGGTGCCGTCTTCGTCGATGTTGATCTGGCAACCGGTTTCTTCGGTCAGCGCGCGGATCACGGCGCCACCCTTGCCGATCACGTCACGGATCTTCTCGGGGTTGATCTTCATGGTGAACAGCTTGGGCGCGAAATTCGACACTTCGGTCTTGGCTTCGCCCATGGATTCCTGCATCTTGCCCAGGATGTGCATGCGGGCTTCCTTGGCCTGGGCCAGCGCGACCTGCATGATTTCCTTGGTGATGCCCTGGATCTTGATGTCCATCTGCAGCGCAGAGATGCCGTTGGTGGTGCCGGCGACCTTGAAGTCCATGTCGCCCAGGTGGTCTTCGTCACCCAGGATGTCGGTCAGCACGGCGAAGCGGTTGCCGTCCTTGATCAGGCCCATGGCGATGCCGGCCACATGGGCTTTCATGGGCACGCCAGCGTCCATCAGCGCCAGGCAGCCGCCGCAGACCGAAGCCATCGACGAGGAACCGTTGGACTCGGTGATTTCCGAGACCAGGCGCATGGTGTAGGGAAAGTCTTCCTTGGTCGGCAGCGCGGCGATCAGCGCGCGCTTGGCCAGGCGGCCGTGGCCGATTTCGCGGCGCTTGGGCGAGCCAAAACGGCCGGCTTCGCCGGTGGCGAAGGGAGGCATGTTGTAGTGCAGCATGAAGCGGTCTTCGTACTCGCCAGCCAGTGCATCGATGCGCTGGGCATCGCGGTCGGTGCCCAGCGTGGCCACCACCAGCGCCTGGGTTTCACCGCGGGTGAACAGCGACGAACCGTGGGTGCGGGGCAGCACGCTGTTGCGGATTTCGATGGCGCGCACGGTGCGCGTGTCGCGACCGTCGATGCGGGGTTCGCCGGCCAGGATCTGGCCACGCACGATCCTGGCTTCGATCTCGAACAGCAGGCTTTCGATGGCCACGCTGTCGAAAGCCACGCCTTCGGCTTTCAGCGCCGCCATCACGTCGGCGTAGGCGCTGCGGCAAGCCTGGGTACGGGCCTGCTTGTTGCGGATCTGGTAGGCGGCTTCGAGTTTGGCCTTGGCCAGCTCGTCGATCTTGGCGATCAGCGGCTCGTCCTTGGCGGGCGGCTGCCAGTCCCAGGCCGGCTTGCCGGCATCGCGCACCAGCTCGTTGATCGCGGCGATGGCGATGTTGCCCTGCTCGTGACCAAACACCACGGCGCCCAACATGATTTCTTCTGACAGCTGATCGGCTTCCGATTCCACCATCAGCACGGCGGCCTGGGTGCCGGCGACCACGAGGTCGAGCTGGCTGTCCTTGAGCTGGGTCTGACCGGGGTTCAGCACGTACCGGCCATTCACGTAGCCCACGCGCGCAGCGCCGATGGGGCCGTTGAACGGGATGCCACTGACCGACAGGGCCGCCGAGGTGGCGATCATGGCGGCGATATCGGCCTGCACTTCGGGGTTCAGGCTCACCACGTGCACGATCACCTGGACTTCGTTGTAGAAGCCTTCAGGGAACAGCGGGCGAATGGGGCGGTCGATCAGGCGGCAGGTCAGCGTTTCCAGTTCGCTGGGGCGGCCTTCGCGCTTGAAGAAGCTGCCGGGGATCTTGCCGGCGGCGTACGATTTTTCGGTGTAGTCCACCGTCAGCGGGAAGAAGTCCTGACCGGCCTTGGCTTCGGTCTTGGCGACCACGGTGGCGAGCACCACGGTGTCATCGATGTTGACCAGCACGGCGCCGGTGGCCTGGCGGGCGATTTCGCCGGTTTCCATGGTGACCGTGTGCGGGCCCCACTGGAAGGTCTTGGTGACTTTGTTGAACATGGTCATGGTTTTCTCCTATGAACCACCCGCGAATCAAGGGGTGGCATGGCGTGCAGACAATCTGCACAAAACCCGGAAAAGCAACCCAGAACACGATGCCATTCCAGAGGGGCTTAGCGCACATGCACGAGACATGTACAACGCCTTTGGAATGACACAGCTTCGCTCTGTTGTCGCGGCTCCGGAATCAAAAACGGGAATTGACAAGCAAAAAACGCCCGAGCCAGCGAACCAACTCAGGCGTTTTGCGTGCCATGGCGTGGGCCAAATTACTTGCGCAGACCCAGTTTCGCGATCAGGGCGATGTAGCGCTCAGCATCTTTGGACTTCAGGTAGTCCAGCAGCTTGCGGCGACGGCTCACCATGCGCAGCAGACCGCGGCGACCGTGGTGGTCCTTGGCGTGGGTCTTGAAGTGGGGCATCAGTTCGTTGATGCGGGCGGTCAGGATGGCGACCTGCACTTCGGGGCTGCCGGTGTCGTTGGCGGCGCGAGCGTTGTCGGCGACGACGGCGGCCTTGATGGATTTTTCGATCATGTCGGATTCCTTGGGGTTACATGCGTCCCGCCGCAGCCTGCCGGTCCTCCGGAACAGGTCCGGCACCGGCCGCCGCAACGGGCGTGGTTTGTCATCTGGAAAGATGGCAACCGCAGATTATAGCCCAGCGGTTCTCAACGTTGGGCGTCCAGCCAGGCACGCAAACGCTCCACCCCCTGCACCAGGCGCTGCGGGTCGCGGCTGGCAAAACACCAGCGCAGCCAGCCGGCTGCCTCGGGACCGAAGGCGCTGCCGGGCGCCAGGCCCAGCCCGGCTTCGCGCACCAGGCGCTTGGCGGTGTCCAGGCAGTTGTCGTGCCCTTGCAGGTGAAAAAAGGCGTACATGCCACCTTTGGGTTCGGCCAGCGTCACGCCGGGCACGGCTTTGAGCAGCGGCACCAGCGTGTCGCGGCAGGCCTGCAGGTGGTCCACCAGCGCGGGTGTGACTTCTGCACCGCGCAGCAGCGCCACCGCGGCGGCGCGCTGCACGAACACCGGCGCGCACGAGGTGTTGAACTCGATCAGCTTGCCCACGGCGTGGGTCAGCGACTGGGGCAGCACCAGCCAGCCCAGGCGCCAGCCGGTCATGAGGAAGCTCTTGGAAAAACTGTGCGCGACGATGAGTCGGTCTTCGGGTTCGGACACATCGAGAAAGCTCGGCGCAGCGCCATTGGGCGAATCCGGCGCGAAATACAGGCGTTCGTACACCTCGTCGGCCAGCACCCAGGTGCCGGTGCGGCGGCAGTGCGCGAGGATGGTGGCCTGCTCGTCGCGGCTCAGCGTCCAGCCGGTGGGGTTGTTGGGCGCGTTGACGATCAGCAGGCGGGTGGCCGGGGTGATGGCGGCGAGAAGCGCCGCCATGTCCAGCGCCCAGGCGCCCGCCTGGGCACCCTGCTTCACCACCTGCAGCGGCACGGTCTTGACCCGGGCACCCATGATCTGCGGCTGGGCCACGAGGTTGGGCCAGGCGGGCGTGACCACCACCACCTCGTCACCCGCGTCCAGCAGCGCCTGCGAAGCCAGCATCAGCCCGTTGACGCCGCCGGAGGTGACCGCGATGCGGTCAAACCAGTGGTCGGTGGTTTGCTGCGGATGCAGGCCGTGGGTGTAGACGGCGATTTCCTGGCGCAGCTCGGTCAGGCCGAGGTTGTGGGCGTAGAAGGTTTCACCCGCCTGCAGCGAGGCGATCGCCGCCTCGCGGATGAAGGCCGGCGTGACCTCGTCGCTCTCGCCGAACCAGAACCTGAGCACGTCGTTGCGACCCAGACCCTCATTGGCCACTTCGCGAATGCGCGATTCCTCCAGACCTTCCACCACTGCCCGCATACCGCACTCCCGGATTCAAACCCTCGATCAGGGCCGGGACATGTTACAGGCGTGTGGCAGCTCCGCCTGCTGCGGACTCAGGCTGCGGATCACGCGAAAGCCGTAGCCCGAGCCTTCGACGTCGAATTTCACGCCCGGCGCCCCCTGGCGGTCCATCACGGCCACGGCCAGCGCTTGCTGGAACTGGTGGTCGGCGGCGCGCATGCGCGCGGTCTGACCGGCGAGTTGGACCTCGGCCCTCTCCAGCTGGACCGCAACGTCCGCGGCCTTGACCGACCCCGCGCGCTCGATGGCCTGCGCCAGCGACTCGATCATCAGCTGCATGCGCATGTGCACATAGTCGTCTGCCGGGTTGGGGAAGCGCTGGCGGAACGACTGGTAGAAGGCTTCGGACTCCTTCGTCGGCACGTTGGGGAACCAGTCGGCCACCGCCACCACCTTGCCGATGCCGGCATCGCCGATGGCCGCTGGCGCGCCCAGGGCGTTGCCGTAGAAGGTGTAGAAGCTGCCGTCAAAACCGGCCTCGCGCGCTGCCTTCACCAGCAGCGTCAGATCGTTGCCCCAGTTGCCGGTCAGCACGGCCTGCGCACCGCTGGCCTTGATCTTGGCGGCGTAGGGGGCGAAATCCTTGATGCGGGCCATGGGGTGCAGCTCGTCACCGACGATCTTCACGTCGGGCCGCTTGCTGGCCAGCTGGCTGCGGGCTTCGCGCAGCACAGCCTGGCCAAAGCTGTAGTCCTGGCCAATCAGGTAGACGCTTTTCAGGTCCTTGTCCTCGCGCAGCACACTCATGAGCGCGGTCATGCGCATGTCGGCGTGGGCGTCGAAGCGGAAGTGCCAGTAGCTGCAGTTCTGGTTGGTCAGCACCGGGTCCACCGCGGAATAGTTGAGGAACAGCACCTGGCGCCGGGGGTCACGGTCGTTGTGCTTGTTGATGGCGTCGATCAGGCCCGAGGCCGCCGCAGAAGAATTGCCCTGGGTCACCACCGTGATGTCGCGGTCGATGGCCGAGCGCAGGGCCGACAGGGCCTCTTCGGTCTGGCCCTTGCTGTCAAAGCGTTCGATCACCAGCGGGCGGTTGCCGCCGGGCAGCTTCACACCGCCACGGGCGTTGACGCGCTCGGTGGCCCAGACCAGGTTGCGGTACACCGCCTCACCGGTGTTGGCGAACGGACCCGACAGGCCCTCGATCATGCCGATGCGGATGGGGGCGGCAGCGGAAGCTGCCTGGCCCTGGGCCAGCGCAGCCGTGGCACAGGTGGCCGCCAGCAGGACGGTGGCCAGCGCGCGGCGGCGCAGACGGGTCGTGAAAATCATGGGAAAGGTCTCCGTTGTTCAGTACCTGCCGGCGGGACTGCTCGGCATCCAGTGTCGCCTGGGCGACTGGTTTGGTCAGTGTAATTCATAATTACCACGACTACCCCGCCCGGGTATTCCAACCATGAGGGCAGCGAAACGCGGGTTCAGCCGAGCGCCGACAGCGGCCAGCGGGGCCGCACGTCGAAGTGGTAGGCCGGCGCAGCGCCCCGCAGCAGCCCGGCCTGGAACCGCAGGCCGGCGGCGAGCGCAATCATGGCGCCGTTGTCGGTGCACAGGTGCAGCTCGGGGTAGTGCACGCGCACACGCCGCTTCTGGCACGCGGCGTTGAGCTGCTCACGCAGCAAGGCGTTTGCACCCACCCCGCCGGCCACCACCAGGCGGTTCAGCCCGGTAGATTCGATGGCAGCGAGCGACTTCTTCACCAGCACCTCGACGATGGCCGCCTGCACGCTGGCGGCCACGTCGGCGATCTGGGGCGCGGCCAGCGCCTCGGCCAATTGCGGCGTGGCCGGGCCTTCGGGCCGCGCGTGGGCGAGGCGCTTCACCTGGGTCAGCACCGCCGTCTTCAGGCCGGCAAAGGAAAAATCGAGGTCGCCGCTGTGCAGCAGCGGGCGCGGGAACTTGTAGGCGGTGGCGCTGCCCTGCTCCGCCCGCTTCGCCAGCGCCGGGCCGCCGGGGTAACCCAGGCCCAGCAGCTTGGCCGATTTGTCGAAGGCCTCGCCGGCCGCGTCGTCGATGGTTTCGCCCAGCAACTCGTAGCGACCCACGCCGTCCACCCGCATCAGCTGGGTGTGACCACCCGACACCAGCAGCGCCACAAACGGAAACTCGGGCGGGTCGGCGCTCAGGAACGGCGACAGCAGGTGCCCTTCGAGGTGGTGCACCGGCACCACCGGCTTGCCCAGCGCCATGGCCATCGCACAGGCCACGCCCGAACCGACCAGCAACGCACCGGCCAGGCCCGGTCCGCGGGTGTAGGCGATGGCGTCCACCGCCGACAGCGGCAGGCCCGCCTGCGCCAGCACGGCGTCGGTCAGCGGCAGCACACGGCGGATGTGGTCACGGCTCGCGAGCTCGGGCACCACGCCGCCGTAGGCCTGGTGCATCTCGATCTGGCTGTGCAGCGCATGGCCGAGCAGGCGCGGCACGGCGCTGCCACTGGCGTCCACCAGGGCCACACCGGTTTCGTCGCAAGACGATTCAAATCCAAGAATCAACATGGCGGGGAGTGTACGGGGGCGCTCTGCGCTCGAATGTGAAAGTGCTTCTGTTGCAAGAGGCTTGCCGGCGCGGGGGGTCAATCCACCGGATACCGCGTCAACCGCTGCGGGTCCGGAATGTGGATGTCGCGCTTGTCAATCAGGATCAGGCCCTTGGCCTCCAGCTCGTGCAGCACGCGCGAGAAGTACTCGGGCGTCATGGACAGGCGCGAGGCGATCGCTGCCTTGCTCACCGGCAGCGTCACGCGCTGCGCAGACTCTTCCGCACCGCCCTTGCCGGCCTCGGGCAGGTCGCGCATGAGGTAGCCGATGACCCGCTCCACGCCACTGTGCAGCGAGTAGGCCTGCACGTCTTTCACGAGACCATGCAGCCGCCGCGACAGCCCCGCGAGCATGCGCATGCAGAAACGCGGATCGTTTTCGATCTCCTGCAACACGCTTTGCTTGGACACGCTGAGCAACAGGGTGTCCGTGAGCGCCTGCGCGTTGATGAAATAGGGCTTGTCGGTGAACATCAGCGCTTCGGCGAAGCTGTTGCCCGGTCCGACGATCTCGATGATTTTTTCCTGCCCGGCTGGCGAGATGGCGAACAGCTTGATCTGGCCGGTGACGGTGACGTGGAACTCGTTGCACGGATCACCGAGGTTGAACACATCGTCGCCGCGGGCCAGCTGGCGCAGCCGGCTGGCCTGGGCCAGGCGCTGCAGCTCGGATGGTTTCATTTCCTGAAACAGTGGCAGCATCGAAAGGTAACGGGGCAGGTCGAACTGGGCAATGTCCATGGCCGGGGCGCGCTTCGCGCAAGGTCGTGATGTGGGGAATGGCGGCCCCGCACTGTACCCGCCCGACGTGGTTTTCAGCGCGCCGACTGGCGCATGAAACGCGTGTACACCCCCGTCAACCGGTCCACCAGGTCCTGCGGCCGGTGCACCAGCGCATAGCCCTGCTGGCCAAACAGCATGGGCAGGTAGTCGTGAGCCGCTTCGTCGATGGTGATGCAGAACGGGATGAGACCGGCCCCGCGCGCGGCCTGCACCGCGTGGCGCGTGTCTTCCAGGCCGTAGCGGCCTTCGTACACATCCAGGTCGTTGGGTTTGCCGTCGGTCAGGATCAGCATCAGGCGCTGGCGCTCCGGGCGCTCGCCCAGGCGCAACGTGGCCAGGCGGATCGCCGCGCCCATGCGCGTGTAGTAACCCGGCTTGATAGCGCCCACGCGGTCGCGCACCGAGGCGTTCCAGGGCTCGTCAAAACCCTTCAGGTGCTGGATGCGCACGTTCTGCCGCCGCACCGAGGAAAAGCCCAGCATCTCGAACGGGTCGCCACTGGCACTGAGGGCTTCACCGAACACGTAGAGCGCGTCGCGGATCACGTCGATCACACGCGCCGTCTGGGTGGCGTAGGCGTCGGTTGAAAGGGACAGGTCGGCCAGCAGCAGCGTGGCGAGGCTGCGCTCGGTGCGCACGCGCCGGGTGAACACGGCCGGCGATTCGCTGTGCGGCGCACCGGCAGCGTCGACGCGGTGGCGCACCCAGGCGTCGAGGTCGATCTCGTCGCCCTCGGGTTGCGCGCGCTGCCGGCCGGTGCCCGCCCGCAGGATCTCCAGCCGGCGGCGCACGCGCCGTGCCGTGGTGCGCAAGGCGGTGGGCGGCACATAGGGCTCGGCGGGTGTGGCCACCAGGGTCTGCAGGGCGCAGTGCTCCGGCAACACCGCGTTGCGCCGGAAGTCCCACTCGGGCAGGCGGATGCCGGGGCCGAGCGGCCGGTCGTCGGCGGCGGCGCTGGGCAGGTCGAGGTCGAACTTCACCCGCGCGGCCGTGCTCTGGCCGTCGGGTGCGATGGCCAGCACGTCCATGTCGTTGGCCACGCCGGCGGCGTTGTCGTCGGGATCGTCGTCGCTGGCGCGGTTGACCTTGACGAATTCGCCCCAGGACAGGATGGACTCGGCGCGGAAGAACATCATGAGCGGGGCCTTGTCGCGCTCATCGCTCACGGTCTGGGCGCGGCGGCGGCGCGCGTCCTGAACGGCGGGTTGGCGGGCATCGCCCGGCGCCGGCTCGCCGTCGGGCCGCGCCACCGCGGCCGCAGGCTCGCCACCGGCGTCGAGCCAGAGCCAGACCGGGGCCACGTCCTGCGGCTGCAGGCCGCTGCGTGCGGCGGGCGCCAAGCCGCGCAGTGCCTGCTGCACGGTGCGTTCGGCCTCGGCGGTCGCGCCCTTGAGGCGCGCCGGATCGGGTCGCAGTGCGAGCTGGGCGGCGAGCACCTCCCGGTGGCGCGCCGCCAGGCCGGGAAAGGTCCGCAGCACCTGCGCACTGGCGCGCACGTTGTCGCCGAGCCAGTCGCCCGTGGCCTCGATGCAGGCGCCCTGCGCCGCCAGCCAGAGGTAGAGCGCGCGGTTCAATGCCGCGTCGTCAAACACCGCGACGGTGGGCGGCAGCGACAGCGCCTCGGGCTCCAGCCGGCCGGTGGACGCGTGCGTGCCGCTGCCGGCGATGCGCTGCAGCCAGTCGCGCGGGCCACCGCTGCGGGTGTCGGTGGCGGGCGCCAGGCGCACGCCGTGCGCGCCACCGGCGGCGCGGAACAGCATGCCGATGGCACGCTGCACCTCCGGCAGGTGCACGGCTGCGCTCGCGTGCTGGCGACTCGCCGCCCGGTGGATGAAACGGTGCCATTGCTGGCCGACCCATTCTTCCATCTCAATGCTCCGTTTCCGTCACTGCCAGCGCAGAACCCGCATCCGGCGCACGCCGCAGAACCGTCTTCGCCGGGTTGCTGGTGGGCACCCCACTCCCCGGGGCGACGGCGCGAAGCGGCGCGGGAGCGTGTTCGCGTTCCAGTTCGGCCTTGCGTTGGCGCAGGGTTTCGCGCACCGCGTCGGCGCCGAGCTTCCACTCCAGCAGCGGTTCGCGCGCTTGTGCGGTCTGGGTTTCATCGCAGGCGTCCAGACACTGGCCGCACTGCACACAGGAGAACATCATGCGTTTGATGTTGCGCGGGTGCAGGCGCATCGGGCAGCCGTTGTCGCAGGCCGTGCCGCCGGGGTACGCCGCCGTGCTGCAGGTGCGGCAGTCGCGCGCGTGCTCGCGATCGAACGCGACCACCATGCCTTTGGGATTCGCCATCCAGACCAGACTCTGGAAAAGCCCCACGGCGCAACCGAAGCGGCAGAACAGGTGGCGGGCGAAAGCAAACTCGGCCGTGAACACCGCGGTGCCCAAGAGGAGAAAACGCGCCTGGTTGGGCGTGAGCGTGCCCGCGAACAGGTTGCTCCAGAGGGTGGCGGGCGGCAGCAGGTAGCTCAGCAGCGTGATCGCCCAGATGAAACCGAAACCCAGGCACAGCGCGCCGAACACCGGCCACCAGCGGGCCGAGGGCTTTACCCCCGCGCGGGCGGTGCGGTGTTTGTCCCAGAAACTGAGCTTGCCGCAGGCGCGGTGCAGCGCGGTGTTGAGCGTCTCGACCAGGGTGAAGTGCGGGCAGAGCCAGCCGCAATACAGACGCCCGTAGCGCCAGGCCACGCCCAGAAAGGCCACAACCACCACGATGGCGGGCAGGAAGGCGCGCAGAAAAATGCGCATCGCGGCCTCGTTGGCGCTGATCTCGCCGGCCCTGAAAGCGTCGATGCCCAGGCTCCAGCGCTGCCCCAGAAACCAGAGCTGGGCTTCGTTGAGGTCGAAGCGCAGCAGGTTCAGCGCGGGCGCCAGCAGGAACAGGGCGAAGAAGCCGAGTTGAAAGAAAAGACGGCGGCGTTGCATGGTGTGACAAACAGAGGAGGGAGCGCAACGCCGCCGCCGCAAAACAGGACGGGTTAACCGGTCGAGCCCATGACGGCCAACACCACCTCGTCCAGCGCGGCCGCGGTTTCGGCATCGTCGGTCAAGGCGTCCACGATCGCCGCGCGGCAGGCGGTCTGCAGCGGCAGGCCGCTGGCGACCAGGCGCGCGGCCATCACCAGCAGGCGGGTGCTCGCGGTTTCTTCCAGGTCGTGGTCGGTCAGGCGCCGCAGGGCCGTGGCCAGCCGCACCAGGCGATCGGCCAGCGCGGCATCCACGCCGGTTTCGGCTTCGATGATGGCGCGCTCCACGGCCGGCTCCGGGTAGCCGAAGGTCAGGGCGATGAAGCGCTGGCGCGTGCTCGGCTTCAGGCTCTTGAGCAGGTTCTGGTAACCCGGGTTGTAGCTGATGACCAGCATGAATCCGGGTGGCGCCACCAGCTGTTCGCCGGTGCGTTCGATCGGCAGCACGCGCCGGTCGTCGGCCAGCGGGTGCAGCACCACCGTGGTGTCCTTGCGGGCTTCGACCACCTCGTCGAGGTAGCAGATGGCGCCACTGCGCACGGCGCGGGCCAGCGGCCCGTCAGCCCACACCGTGCCCTGCTCGCCGATCAGGTGGCGGCCCACGAGGTCGGCCGCGCTCAGGTCGTCGTGGCAGCTCACGGTGATGAGCGGCCGGCCCAGTCGGGCCGCCATGTGCTCCACGAAGCGCGTCTTGCCGCAGCCCGTGGGGCCCTTGATGAGCACCGGCAGGCGCTGGCGGAAGGCGTGCCCGAAGAGCGCCACCTCACCCGCCTGCTCGGCGTAGAACGGCACCTGTGCCAGGCGGTGGATGTCGCTGTGGTCCATGGCGTTCACCCGCTGGGTTTCAGGCGCGCTGGGCCGGGCGGGCGCCGAGCATGCCGCCACCGGAAGAGGTCACGGCCTTGTCCGTCAGCACGTGTTTGCCGCCGACGAAGAAGCTGGCGAAGTAGGTGAACTGGCCGAGCAGGAAGATCACGCCACCGGCCACGCGCACCCAGTAAAAGAGCGCCAGCTGGTCCTGCGTGGCCATGAAGCCCATGGCACCTTCGGTGGGCATGCGCTGCAGCCACACCTGCAGGATGCCGGCACCGGTGAGGGCCAGCACCATGATGCTCATGCCGATGGTCATGATCCAGAAGCTCCACATCTCGTAGGCCTGGGCCTTCTGGCTGTTGGCAATGCGGCCGCGCAGCGTGGGCATGGCGTAGCTGATCAGCGTGATCACCACCAGCACATAGGCGCCGTAGAAAGCCAGGTGGCCGTGGGCGGCGGTGACTTGCGAGCCGTGGGTGTAGTAGTTGACCGGGCTCAGGGTGTGGGCGAAGCCCCACAGACCCGCACCCAGGAAACCCATGACGGCGGTCCCCAGGGCCCACAACACGGCGGCCTGGTTGGGGTGGTCGCGGCGACGGCGCTGCACCATGTTGAAGGCGAACACCGTCATCATGAAGAAGGGAATGGGCTCCATCGCCGAGAAGATCGAACCGATCCACTGCCAGTAACCCGGCAGACCGATGAAGAAGAAGTGGTGGCCCGTGCCCAGGATGCCGGTCATCAGCGCGAAGGCGATGATCACGTACAGCCACTTGTCGATCACTTCACGGTCCACGCCGGTGACCTTGATCAGCACATAGGCCAGCAACGCCCCCAGGATCAGCTCCCACACGCCTTCCACCCAGAGGTGCACCACGAACCACCAGTACATCTTGTCGCGCACCAGGTTTTCCGGGTTGACGAAGCTGAACAGGAAAAACAGCGCCAGGCCCCACAGCCCCATGAGCAGCACCACCGAGATGCTGGTCTTGCGGCCCTTGAGCACGGTCATGGTGATGTTGAACAGGAAGGCCAGCGCCACGATGACGATGCCCACCTTGGTCGGCAGCGGCTGCTCCAGGAACTCGCGCCCCATGGTCTGCAGCAGGTCGTTGCCGGTGAGTTCGGCGAGCTTGGCGTAGGGCAGCGTGAGGTAACCCACGATGGTCAGCGAGCCGGCCGCCAGGAAGACCCAGAACAGGATCTTCGCGAGCAAGGGACTGTAGAGCTCGGTTTCGGATTCCTCGGGCACCATGTAGTAGGCGGCGCCCATGAAGCCGAACAGCAGCCAGACGATCAGCAGGTTGGTGTGCACCATCCGCGCGATGTTGAACGGGATGTAGGGGAAAAACAGGTCCCCGATCACGTATTGCAGGCCCAGGGTGATGCCGAAGATCACCTGCCCCGCGAACAGCGCCATGGCGGCGATGAAGTAGGGCTTGGAGACCGACTGGCTCTGGTATTTGAGTGTGGCGATGGTCATGTTGTTTTCTCCTCTCAACCTTCGATGTTCGGTGGCCAGTTCTCGGTGTTGATCTCGCTGGTCCACTTGAGGAACTCGACCAGATCGTCCAGTTGCTGATCGCTCAGGTTGAACTGCGGCATCTGTCGACGGTGCGGCGCGCCGGTGGGCATGGCTTTCATCCAGGCCTTGATGAAGTCACCACCGCGGCGCGGGTAGACGTTGCCCAGCTCGGGCGCGAAGTAAGCACCCTCGCCCAGCAGCGTGTGGCAGCCGATGCAGTTGCGCGTCTCCCAGATCTTCTTGCCCGCGACCACACCATGCGTGATGGCTTTGGCGTTGGAACGCTCGGGAATGCGTTGTTCGGTGTCGAACACGATCACCGCAAACAGCAGCGCGAAAAACACGCTGCCTCCGTAAAACATGTTGCGGGCCATCTGTTTGGTAAACCCGCTTTGACTCTGGCTCATGGAACCCTCCATCGGTTGGCGATGGCGGTATCCTCCTTTTTTGCTCAGGTATCGTCCTTGAACTGGTTCAAGGAATGGCCGCAACAGCGGTGCCTGGGCTCAAAACGGCGTCAGGCCCGTGGCAGCAGACCAACCAGCAGAACCAGCCCGATCACCACCCCCAGCCAGCCCATCACCACGCGCCGCCACAACGCGGGGGCGGTGCGCAGTTCCATGTAATCGAGTGCGATCAGCGCACCCTTGAAGACGGAAAGTGCCAGCACCGCGAGCGTGGCCGCGGTGCCGAGCGACTGGCCGCTGACGACCGCGCCCTCGCCCAGCCACCAGCTCGCGGCTGTGGCCAGCACCAGCCCTGCGAACACGGTGTCTGCCTTGGTGAACCGCATGCCTTTCCCTTTCAACGGATGACGTAGACCAGCGGAAACAGCACCATCCACAGCAGGTCCACCATGTGCCAGAACACCGCGCCGGAAGCCGGCCCCATGTGGTTGACCCGGCTGTAGGCGCCGGCCCGCGCCTTGCGCCAGAGCAGCGTGAACACGATGGCGCCCACGACCACGTGCAGGAAATGGAAACCGGTGAGCAAGGTGTAGAGCAGCGTGAAGGCGTCGGTCGCCCAGTCGAATCCGGACCGCACCTTGTCCGCGAATTCGTGCGACTTGACCACCAGGAAGCCGATGGCGCCGGCGAGCGCGACCAGCAGCCAGTTCGCGCCCGCATGGCCCCGATCAGATGCAAAAGCCCGCACCGCGCGCACGGCCGCCCAGCTGGCCAGGACCAGCAGCAGGGTGTTGATCGCGCCGGTGGACAGGTCCAGCGCCGACTGTCCCTGGGCGAACACGTCGGGCTGCCGCCAGCGCGCGAATGCGAACGACACGAACAGCAGGCCGAAAGTCAGCAGCTCGGCCAGCACCAGCAGCCAGACCACGCCGTCGCCGGCCAGGCGGGGTTCAACCGACAACGCGTCCGGAGCGCGTGCCCCATCCAGGGCTGCCGTGGAACCGGCTCCGCCGGGCCACTGGCTGCGTCCCCCTCCCGCAGGAGAGGGGGAAGACGCGAAGCGGCGCAGGGGGTGCTTCTTCATCTTCAATGCGAGGTACCTTCACTGCGGCTGATCTTGTTCCACACGTTGTACTTGCCGACCGGCTTGCTCATGGGCAGGCGCTGGACCTCCTTGAAGGTGGTCGCGTCGTAGACGATGAGCGCGCCGTCCATCTCCCACACGCTGGCCAGGGCGTACCTGCCGTCTTTCGTGAACTCGATGTGCGCGAGCGTCTTGCCCGGTTCGCGCACGCTGGCGACTGGCTTCAGCGTGGTCTTGTCGATGATGGTCAGGGTGTCCCTGGCCGTCGGGCTCATCATCGAATCGGTCCAGGCGAATCGGCTGTTCTCATGGCTGCGCATGAAGAAGCCCGGCCCGGGGGTGGGGATGGTGGCGACCGGTTTCCAGGTCTTCATGTCGATCACGTCAATCGCCCCGCCTTTCAGGTTCGGACTCGCCAGCACGGTGCTGCCGTTCCAGGCGAAGGTGATGCCCGAGCCCAGGTGCGGCATGCCGGCGATGGGCAGGTCGGCGATCTTTCGGCGCGCGTCGAGGTTGACGACCTGTGCGGTGGCAGCGCCGTCGGCCGACTTGGGCCGGGTGGCGCCGAGCACATGGCGGTAGCTCTGGTCGAAGAAGAAATCGTCCAGCGGTTCGTCCAGCGGCGTTCGGCGCACGCCGTGGAAGCCCGGCTTGGCAATCGCCTCGCCCATCTGGTAGTCGTGCACCAGGCCGTCGTAGATCGGCTCGGCCTGGGGGTTGTAGGAAATCTCCCAGAGTTCGGGAATGTCCTTCAGCGCGACCACGAAGCTCTGGCGCGGCGTGGCGTCGTAGACGGCCGAGACGCGCGAGGTGGCCTTGCCGTCCAGCGTGGCGGCGGCGTAGGTCTTCTGCAGGTTCAGGTCGGCGTCGAACAGCACCACGCTGTGCGGCAGGTAGTTCGCGGCCATGACCCACTTCCCATCACCACTCACGGCCACGTTGCGCATGTTGAGTCCGGCGCGCACCTCGGCCACCACGCGCAGGCGCCAGAGGTCGTACTTGGTGATCCAGCCGTCGCGCGAGCCGAAGAACACGTAGCGGCCATCGGGCGTGAACTTGGGGCCGCCGTGCAGCGCGAAGCGGCTGGGGAAGCGGGTGATGACTTCGAATTTGTCGCCATCCAGCAGGCTGATGTGGTGGTCACCGCCCTCCACCACCACGAACAGGTTCATGGGGTCGGCGCTCCACAACGGCTTGGCGGCTTCGCCCGCGGGTGCAGGGTTGAAGCTGCGCGAGGCGCGGATGTCCGCCTCGGCCCACACGGGCGCGGGTGACACCGGTGTGCGGATGTGCGCGGCGAGCGCGGCGATGTCGGCAGCGCTCAGTTTCTCGGCAAAACCCGGCATCTGCGTGGCGGTGCGACCGTGCGTGATGACCGTCAGCGCCTCGGCCGGGCGCAGGCGCGCCAGGCTTTCCGGCAGCAGCGCCGGGCCCATGGCACCGGTGCGCTGCTCGCCGTGGCAGGCGGCGCAGTGCTGGGTGTAGAGCGCGGCGGCATTCGGCGTGGTGGTCTGTGCGCCGGCCATGTCCACCCCCATCCAGCACAGGCCCAGCACCAGCGTGGCGCGGGCGACATTGGCCAGCGCTGCGGTGGCACGTTGCTTGATCGGATCAGACATGGCTGGCCTCCTGACGCAGGATGTGGACCTTGCGGAACGGTGTGAGCGCCAGCCGGTCGGCATCGCTCCCGGCCACGGCGCCGATCTCTTCGTCGGTGAGGTAACAGCCCGGGTCTTCGGCCCAGGGATTGCCGGTGAGCTGCTGGGCGCGCGTTCGGGTGTTGCCGCCGCAGAGGGCGAAATGCTGGCAACTGGCGCAGCGGCCTTCGACCGGCCGCGGAAACGCTTTCAGGCCCGCCATCAGCGGTTCGCTGGTGTCGCTCCAGATCTGTGAGAACGGGCGCTGGCGCACATCGCCGATCGTGTGGTGCCACCACATGGTGTCGGGGTGCACATGGCCGAGGTTGTCGATGTTGGCCACGTTGACACCGCTGCTGTTGCCGCCCCAGGCCACCAGGCGTTCACGCAGCGCGTCGGCCCAGCGCGGAAAGCGGGCCTGCACCCACTGCAGCAGGTAGGGACCGTCGGCGTCGTTGTTGCCGGTCACGTACTCCTCGTCCAGCCCGCGGCGGGCGGCGTCCCAGGCGCGTTCGTACAGCAGGTCGAGCGCCTCGCGCGTGGCGAGGTGCTGCGCGTCCTGGCCACGGTGGATGTTGCCGCGGCCGGCGTAGTTGAGGTGCGAGAAATAGAACTTGTCCACCCGCTCGGTGCGCATCAGGTCCAGCAGCGGCGCGAAGTCGTGCGCGTTGAGCGCGGTCATGGTGTAGCGCAGACCCACCTTGACGCCACGGGCGCGCAGCAGGCGCACCGCCGCGAGGCTGCGGTCAAATGCGCCGTCGAGGCGGCGGAACTTGTCGTGGATTTCGCGCAGGCCGTCCAGGCTGATGCCGACGTAGTCGAAGCCGGTGGCGGCTATTCGGTCGGCCATGGGTGCGTCGATCAGCGTGCCGTTGGTGGACAGGCCGGTGTAGAAGCCCGTCGCGCGCGAGCGTTCCGCGATGTCGAAGATGTCGGGCCGCATCAGCGGCTCGCCACCGGAGAGGATGAGCACCGGCACGCGGTAGGTCTTGAGGTCGTCCATGACGGTGAACACCTCGTCGCGCGAGAGCTCACCCGCGTACTCGTGATCGGCGGACAGTGCGTAGCAATGCTTGCAGGTCAGATTGCAGCGACGGATCAGGTTCCAGATCACGACCGGACCGGGCCGTTGACCCGCCGCCACGCGGGCGTCCTTGCCGGGCTGCTGGCGCACGCGGGGCGCGGGCGTCGGATACTGGCCGGTGCGCTCGGCGTCGGCGATCTCGCGCATGTACTGGCTGATGCGAAACATGGTGAGGCTTTCGTTTCAGGATTCGGTCAACCGCAGGCCTGTCTTTTTCAGGATCGCGGTCGAATACAGGATGTCGTGGGCGCGGCAGGCACCGCCCAGCAAGACGGCAATCTCTTGCGCCTGCTGTTCGACTTCTTCGCGCGAGCGGCCGTGCAGCATGGCGAAGAGGTTGTAAGACCAGACCGGCAAGCGCCTCGGTCGGCGGTAGCAGTGGCTGACAAAGGGCAGCAGGCCGATGCGTTCACCGAGTTGATCGACCACCTCGTCGGCCACGTCCCACACGCTCATGCCGTTGGCGGTGAAGCCCAGGCGGTAGTGGTTGGGCACGGCGCCGATGCGGCGGATCAGGCCCGCATCCAGCATGGCCTGCAGGCGCTCGCGCACCTGCTCACCGCTGATGCCCAGCGTGGCGCCCACAGCCTCGTAGGGCCGCGGCACCAGGGGCAAACCGGCCTGGGTGGCGCGGACCAGGCGGCGGTCGAGTTCATCGAGGGCCATGGGCGCCTCCTTCGAACAGAGGCAGTTTCAGTTCCACAAAGAACTCGCGCTCTTTGGGGAAGGCATACACCGGCAAACCGGTCGCGATCTCGATCTGTGCGATCACCCGCTGAATGACATCCGCCGACTCGACCGCCAGCACGAACCACATATTGAGCGGCGTCGCGCCGGGCTGGTCCGGGTGCGCCGATTCGCGGCGGTAGTTGTGGGCCACCTCGTTCATCGCGTCCAGCTGTTGCACCACGGCGTCGAAGCGTTCTTCGGGCACGGCCAGGGCGGCCAGGACGAAACGGCCACCGGCGCGTTCGATCTGGAACAGCGGGCCGAAACGGGTCAGGTCGCCGTGCGACAGCAGGTGCTGCAGGCGTTCGATCACCGCGTCTTCGCTGCAGCCGAGCTGCACGGCCACGTCGGCAAACGGCCGGTCGCTCAGCGGAAAGCCGCCGTGCAAGAAGCTGACCAGGCGGGCGTCATCCGTCGAGAGCATGGGACACCTCCTGGGTGGGCAGCGGCAGCGCACGGAACCGGTGTGCGCCGGTCTGCTTGAAGCGGCGGGTGGAAAACAGCACGGTGCGCCGGTGGCCAGCCAATCCCGCGGCGGCCACCACGCGGTCGATCACGCCCTGCACCACCGCGCGGTCGGTTCCGTGCACCATGCAATACAGGTTGTAGGGCCACGGCACGGCGCGCTCGCGCCGGTAGGCCAGGGTCACGCCGGGCTGGCGCGCCAGCGCCTCGCCACACGCATCCACCTGTTCATCGGGCACGTCGAACACGGTCATGGCGTTGGCGGCAAAGCCCAGCTCGTGGTGCCGCACCACGACGCCGAAGCGTTTGAGCGTGCCGGCGTCCAGCCAGTGCTGCAGCGTGTAGAGCACATCCACCACCGACCGGCCGGTTCTTTCGGCCCAGGTGTCGAAGGGGTGCGCCGTGATGGGCAGCCCCGCTTCAACCTGTTCGGCCAGTGGCCGGTCGGCCGGTGCAATGGGCTCGGCGCCGCCGCTGGACGCACGCATGGGCCGCACGGCGGTGCTGTGGCGCAGGTCGAAACCGAGGTCGATGCGGTAGGCGCGCTGCATGCGCAGGCGCAGCGCGGGCAGACCCGTGGCCTGTTCCAGCGACAACAGGGCCGCTTCCACGGCCGGCGCGTCGCACCCGGTCATCACGAACCAGAGGTTGAAGGCGTGCTCGCGTTCGTAGTTGTGGTTCACGCCGGGGTGGGCCGACACGGTGGCCGACACCGCGGCCATGCGCTCGGCAGGCACCGCCATGGCGGCGAGCAAGGCCGCGCCACCGGCCCCGGGGGCAAAGACCCCGCCGATGCGGCTGATGGCACCTTCGCGCTGCAGCCGCTCGCAGGCTGCGAGCACGTCCGCCTCGCGCAGGTCCAGCGCCTGGGCGATGTGGGCGAACGGATCGCGCACCAGCGGGAAGCCGTGTTGCCAGGTGTTGAGCAGGGCCATATCGGCTGCGCTCATCGGGGAGAAAGAGGCATCGCGCGCGTTCACTGGACTACCCTCCGTACAGCGCACCGCGGGGCTGAGCGCCTTCGGGACGGCCGGGCGGCGCTCATGGCTCAGAACCCCACCCGCGCGGCGCGCGCGGTGAAGAAGATGCCACTGGGCGCGGGCACATCGAGCCGCGCACGGGTGGCAAAGCTCTGCGTGTCGACGATGCTCACGCGGTTGTCGTCGCGGCTGCTGATCCACACCGCTTCACCGCGCGGCGTGAACTCCATGTGCAGCACGGCCTTGCCGGGCTCCAGCGTCTGCACGATCTGCTGGCTCTGCGTGTCGATGACCTGCACGCGGTGGTAATCGGGCACGGAGAAGTTCACCCACACCTGCCGGCCATCGGGCCGCGCCATCACGAACACCGGCTGGCCGGCCACGGGGATGCGGCCGACTTCGGCCCAGGTCTCGGTGTCGACCACCAGCACCTCGTGGCGGCCGATGGCGGGCAGGTAGGCGCGGCGCCCGGCCACGGCCCAGCCGCGCAGGTGCGGCATCTTGTAGACCGGCAGCGGATCCTGGCCCTTGCCGTAACCGCCGAGGATGCGCTGGACCTTGGGCTGACAAGGAAACGCCGGGCCGCCCCAAGTTTCCTTGCCCCCCTCGGGGAGCGGGCTGGGCGCAGCCCTGACCTGGGGGCAATCTTCTGCCCAGAGGTCGATCATGGCCAGACCGTCTTCGCCGAACAGGCCCGCGATGTAGTGGCGGCCGTTGGGCGTGACCAACGCGTCGTAGGGCTGGCGGCCGATGTTCTCGAACTTCTGTGTCTTGGGGTGGCGTGGGTCCGAACAGTCGGTGACCCAGATCGCGTTGGCGTCGAACAGGCTGTAGGCGAACCGACGACCGGGCAGATCGACCAGGCCGACCACGCGAGAGAGCTTTCCGGGACCGTACTCGGCGGGGATGTCGGCCAGCAGTTCCAGCGTGCGCGCATCGAACACCTTCACGCCGCCGGGCGTGTAGTTCTGCGCCGCCACCAGCGTGCCGTCGGCGCTGATCGCGCCGCCGATGGAATTGCCCGCCTGCATCACGCGGCGGGTGATGCGGCGCTCCAGCAGGTTGACCTGGGTGAGGCCACCATCGCGCCCGAACACGTAGGCGAACAGGCCGTCGCGCGAGAACACCACCGAGGCGTGCGAGAGGTCGCCCAGGCCGGGCACCTCGCCGATCAGCACCTGGGCCGTGGTGTCCACGAGGTAGAGCGTGCCGTTGGCGCGGCCAATGACCACGCCGAGGTCGCCGGTGCCGCGCAAGACTGGTGAAGCGCAACCGTGCAGCAGGCCCAGCGCGCCGAGGGAAGACAGGGTGGCCACGGTGGCCAGCCATGTGCGGCGTTTCATGGTGCTTTCACCATTTCTTCAGGAAAGCCCTGTTGCAGGCGTTGTGCGATCCAGCGCGCCTCGGGCTCGCTGAGCATCGCCCGCCAGGGCGGCATGGGGGTGCCGGGCCGCCCGTGAAAGATCACGGCGGACAGGCTGTCAATAGGGAAATCGGCCAGCGCCGCCGGTGTCAGGGCCGGGCCCAGTCCACCGGTCAGGCGCATGCCGTGGCAGGACCCGCAGTCCTGCCGGACCATGCGCACCAGCGCCACCGCCCGCGCTGCGTCCGGCTCACCCGCGGGCTGCGCAGACGCAGCAAACGCCGGAGACACCAACAGCAGCGAAAGCAGAAAACGAAGGTTCATGGCCATCAAAAGACTCACAGCAACGAAGTGACTTCACCCAGGGCCCCGTGGAACCGGCTTTGCCGGGCCACCAGGGCCGTCCCCCCTCAGGGGGGAAGCCGCGTCAGCGGCGCAGGGGGGAGCTCAATACACGTCGTTCTGCGTGTTGTGCACGTTGAAGTGGCCCGTCGGCGTGATCAGGCGCGGGTCCTTGATCACGGCCTTGAGCTTGAGCGTCTTGTCGTCGACGATGACCAGCGCGCTCTCCTTGTTCTTGGCACTCCAGACCGCGAACCACACCTCGTCGCCCGCCTTGTTGAACTCGGGCTGCACGACGCGCTTGGCGCCGTCGTCCTTGATGCCCGCCCACTCGGCGATCGGCAGCACGACAAAGCCCTTCTCCAGGTTGTTGATGTCGTACACCGCGACCGATTGCGAGATCTTCGGATCGGGGTTCAGCGGCGTGTCCGAATACAGGTGCTTGCTCTTCGGATGGCTCTTGATGAACAGCGCACCGCCGCCTTGACCCGTCAGGGTCTGCACCACCGTCCAGGCTTGCTTGGGGTGTTTCACCGGATCGGTGCCGATCAGGGCGATGGTTTCATCGCCCAGGTGGCCGGTGGACCAGACGGGGCCGAACTTCGGATGGATGAAGTTCGCACCGCGGCCCGGATGGGGAATCTTGCCCACGTCGATCAGCTTGGTGAGCTTGCCCTCCTTGAGGTCGACCGCAGCGATCTTGTTGCTGTTGTTGGCCGCCACCATGAAGTAGCGCTTGGAGGAATCGAGGCCGCCGTCGTGCAGGAAGCGCGCGGTGCCGATGGTGGTGACCTTCAGCGCGTCGATGTTGGAGTAGTCCACCAGCAGGGTCTGGCCGGTTTCCTTCACGTTCACCACGAACTCGGGCTTGTAGTGGCTGCCCACGATGGAGGCCACGCGCGGCTCGGGGTGGTACTCCTGCTTGTCCACCGTCACGCCGCGGGTCGAGACGATCTTCAGCGGCTCCAGCGTGTCGCCGTTCATGATCACGAATTGCGGCGGCCAGTACGAACCGGCAATGGCGTACTTGTCTTCGAAGCCCTTGTACTTGCTGGTTTCCACCGAGCGCGCTTCGAGGCCGGTGCGGATCTCGGCCACGTTGTCGGGGGTCGCCATCCAGAGGTCGATCATGTTGATCTTGGCGTCGCGCCCGATCACGAACAGGTAGCGCCCGGACGCCGAGGTGCGCGAGATGTGCACCGCGTAGCCGGTCTTGACGATGTTGATGATCTTCTTGGTGTCGCCGTCGATCAGCGCCACTTCACCGGTGTCGCGCAGCGTGGTGCTGAAGATGTTGGCGATGTTGTAGTTGTTCATCTTCCTGGTGGGCCGCTTCTCGGGCGGCACGATCACCTTCCATGTCGCCTTCATCTCCTCCATGCCGAACTCGGGTGGGGTCGGTGGCTCGTGCTGGATGTAGCGCGCCATCATGTCCACTTCCTTATCGGTCATCTCGCCGCTGGTCTGCCAGTTCGGCATGCCGGCCGGCGAGCCGTAGGCGATGAAGACCTTCAGGTAGTCGGTGCCCTTGCCGACCGTGATGTCGGGTGTGAGTGCCTTGCCGGTGGCGCCCTTGCGCAGCACGCCGTGGCAGCCGGCGCAACGCTCGAAATACACCTTGCGCGCCACATCGAACTCGGCCTGCGTCATGGGCGGCGCCTTCGGGTTCACGCTCTGCACCATGGGCTCGTCGCCGATGGGCGAGCTGCCCGCCTGGTAATTCGATTCCGGCTGACTGAGGTGCTTCTTGTCCTGGGCGTGCAGGCCGCCGGCAACCAGCATGGCCGCCATCGCGAGCGAGCTCAGGATGATCTTGGTGGGTTTCATGGGTTTTCTCTCTCCGTCTTGGATCAGCTGTGGATGTGGCCCTCTGCCCTCCCGGGGTGTCAGACCCGCTCGCCTGGCTGCTGTCCATCGCCGGTCAACGAGCTGCGCCCATCGTCGGGCGGCGCGTGGGCCCTGTCCTTGAACCAGTTCAAGGACGTTGGCTTTCTGCCTGACAACAATGAACGCCAGACAACACCCAGGAGAGAGCCCCATGAGCGTGATGGAACACAGCCACTGGCTGGCGCCCGGCTGGCCCGGGGACGGCACGGCAACGGACGACCGCCCACCCGGCCTGGTGACCCTGGTGGGCGCCGGCCCAGGCGACCCCGAACTGCTCACCCTGAAAGCGGTGAAGGCCCTGCAGGCTGCGAAACTGGTGCTTTACGACCACCTGGTGAGCCCGGCCGTGCTCGACTTCCTGCCGCCCGGTGCCGACCGCGTGTATGTGGGCAAGGAATCGTCGCGCCACACCCTGCCCCAGGCCTCGATCATCGAACTCATGCTGCGGCTCGCGCGCAGCGGGCGCGCGGTGCTGCGCCTCAAGGGCGGCGACGGCTACATCTTTGGCCGCGGCGGCGAAGAAGCCCAGGCGCTGGCAGCGGCCGGCATCCCCTTCACCGTCGTGCCCGGGCTCACCGCCGCGCAGGGCGCGGCCGCGTCGGTGGGCATACCGCTGACCCACCGCGACCACGCCTGTGCGCTGGTGCTGGCCACCGGCCACACGCGCGACGAGCGCGGCCTCGACATGGACTGGCCCATGCTCGCGCGCCCGCGCCAGACCGTGGTGCTCTACATGGGCGTGAACAACCTGCCCGAGATCTGCCGCCAGCTGATCGCCCACGGCCTGCCGGGCGACACACCGGCGGCGCTGGTGGAAAAGGCCACCCTGCCCGACGAGCGCTGCATCACCGGCACCCTGGCCGATCTGCCCCAGCTGGCGCTGAGCCACGGCGTGAAGCCCCCGGCCCTGATCATGGTGGGCGGCGTGGTGGGCCTGCGCGCGCAGCTGATGCCGGATGCCGCGCTGGCCCGGATCCCACGCGAAAGCGAAGCCGCCCAGGCCTGACACCGCAGGCACCCCGGCCTGCGGGACCATCGGATACTGTCCGGGCCTGGCAGCCCGGCTCGCGCTGAAAGCCGCGCCTCTGCGGCGAACGGCACAGTTATTGCTGATCCGATTCCAGCATGACCCCCTCCGCCCTGCCCCTCAAATCGGGCCTGAACTTCCTCATCGCCGCCAAGCGCTGCGAGATCGACGCGCTGCGTCAGCTCGCCCTCACCAGCGCGCTGGTGAACGTGACCGGCCGGCTGGTGCATGGCCTGCAGCGCGAGCGCGGCCTGTCCAACCTGTTCCTCGGCTCACAGGGCACCCGCTTTGCCGAACCACGCCAGCAGCAGATCGCCGAATGCCGGGCCACCGAAGCCGAGCTGCGCTGCTGCTTTGACAGCCTCGACACCCAGGCCGCCCACCTCGGCCACGGCGCGCGCCTGTTCAGCCGCATCGCCTACGTGCTGCACGGGCTCGACGCCCTGCCCGCCCTGCGCGAGCGCATCGACACCCAGGCCTGGACGGCGCGCGAAACCACCGAAGCCTACGTGCGCCTGATCGCCGGCCTGATCGCGGTGGTGTTCGAGGCAGCCGACAGCGCCAGCGACCCCGCCATCTCGCGCCATCTGGTGGCGCTGTTCAACTTCATGCAGGGCAAGGAGTTCGCCGGCCAGGAGCGCGCTGCCGGCTCGGCCTTGTATGCCAGCGGCCGTGCCGACAGCGCCGGGCAGCAGCGCCTGCTGCACCTGATCGACTCGCAGGAGCGTTGCCTGCAGGTGTTCAAGGAATTCGCCAGCGACGAACTCGCCACGCTCTGGGCCACCGCCGACCAGGACACCGTGGCCGCCCGGGCCGAACTCGAGCGCATGCGCCGCGTGCTCTGCACCGCCGCCGACGGCAGCCCGCTCGACGCCAACCAGAGCCAGCCCTGGTTCAACTGCTGCAGCCTGCGCATGGACCGCATGAAGACGGTCGAGGACCGGCTCGCCGACAGCCTGCAGCGCCTGTGCGAGCACAAGACCCAGGCCGCCCTGGCCGAGCTGAAGGCCTTCGAGGGCATCCACCCGGCCGCCGTGCAACCCGAAGACGCGCTCTCGTTCTTCCACGACCCGGTGCCCGACCACGTGAGCGGCCCCGGCCCGGCGCAGGGCTATGGCGTGCAGCTCGACCGCTCGATCCTCGATCTGGTGCAGGACCAGTCGCGCCGCCTGCAGGCCGTCAGCGACGAGCTCGACACCGTGCGCGCCAGCCTCAACGAACGCAAGCTGGTCGAACGCGCCAAGGGCCTGCTGATGGCACACCGCAACCTGAGCGAGGCCGAGGCCCACAAGACCCTGCGCCAGATGGCCATGAACCAGAACCGCCGCCTCATCGACGTGGCCGAAGCGGTGCTGTCCATGGCCGAGGTGCTGCCCGATCGGCGGCGCTGAGCCACACGCCGTGCTGCAGCGCACAAAACCCGTGCCGCACCCCGCCGGTGCACCAAGCTGAGGCCCCCAACGCACCGGAATTTCACCGCGCTGGCGGCCGATCCGACACCAGCCACGTGCCCTGAAAAGCCATTTTGTCCTTGAATAACAAGCTTCTTCGGGTTCCGACACGGTAGATGCCTTTCATCTGGCACGGTCCCTGCTTGATAAAACGCAAAGGGTGAGCGCCAATGGCGGCGCGATCCCGAAGTCTCCCGAGACACACAGGACAACGGCGTCCATTTCAAGCCCGCACCAAGCTGGGCTGGAAATGGGCGCCGTTTTGTTTTTGGCCACCGCTTTTTTCATCAGCAAGGAGTTGGACATGACCGCCAGCAGCACCACCCCCACCGTGGCGACCGTGCCCGGGACACCGGCACAGGCCTCGCGCCGCGACTTCATCAAGAAGGGTGCGGCCACCGCCACCTTCTTCTCCACCCTGGGCCACAGCGGCGTCTGGGCCGCCGGCTCCGACGCCCCGGAGAAGACCGAGGTCAAGATCGGTTTCATTCCCCTGACCGACTGCGCCAGCGTGGTGATGGCTTCGGTGCTGGGCTTCGACAAGAAGTACGGCGTGAAGATCATCCCCAGCAAGGAAGCCAGCTGGGCCGGCGTGCGCGACAAGCTGGTCAACGGCGAGCTCGACTTCGCCCACGTGCTCTACGGCCTGGTCTACGGCGTGCACATGGGCACCGCCGGCCCCAAGAAAGACATGGCCGTGCTGATGAGCCTGAACAACAACGGCCAGGCCATCACGCTGAGCAAAGCACTGGCCGACAAGGGCGCCGTGGACGGCCCGTCGCTGGCCAAGTTCATGGCCGCCAACAAGCGCGACTACACCTTTGCCGGCACCTTCCCCACCGGCACGCACGCCATGTGGATGCACTACTGGCTGGCCGCCGCGGGCATCAACCCGATCTCGGGCGCCCGCCTGATCACCGTGCCTCCGCCGCAGATGGTGGCCAACATGCGCATCGGCAACATGGACGGCTTCTGCGTCGGCGAGCCCTGGAACCACCGCGCCATCATGGACGGCGTGGGCGTGACCGCCAACACCACGCAGGACATCTGGCGCGACCACCCCGAGAAGGTGCTGGGCACCACGGCCGAGTTCACCCAAAAGTACCCCAACACCACGCGCGCCGTGATGATGGCCGTGCTCGAAGCCAGCCGCTGGATCGACGCCGGCCTGCAGAACAAGATGAAGATGGCCGAGACCGTGGCGCAGAAGTCCTACATCAACACCGGTGTGGACGCGATCAACCAGCGCATCCTGGGCCGCTACCAGAACGGCATGGGCAAGACCTGGGACGACCCCAACCACATGAAGTTTTTCAACGACGGCAAGGTCAACTTCCCCTACCTGTCCGACGGCATGTGGTTCCTCACGCAGCACAAGCGCTGGGGTCTGATCAAGAGCCACCCCGACTACCTCGGCATCGCCAAGCAGATCAACCAGATCGATCTGTACAAGTCGGTCGCCAGCGCCATGGGCATCAGCGTGCCCAAGGACCCGATGCGCAGCAGCAAGCTGATGGACGGCATCGTGTGGGACGGCAAGGACCCCGCGAAGTACGCCGATGGCTTCAGTATCAAGGCGTAACCCCCCGCGCCGGCCTTCGGCCGTCACCCCCCAAGGGGGGCAACGCTGGCGGCCCGGCAAAGCCGGTTCCGCGGCGTTCTTGGATTGAAATCATCTCGCTCGTTGCATTGCACTGAAAGGACCCATGACCATGGTTTCCGCCGTTTTTCATTCACCGCTGGAGGCCATCGCGCCGCCCGCCACGTCCCATGCCAGCCCCATTGGAAAAGCCATGAGCCCACCCAAGACCGAAGCCCCCGCTGCACCCGCCGCGGTCAGCGCCCGGCCATCGGCCGCGAGCCGCGATTTCCGCGGTTTCTGGATGGCGGTGTTGCCGCCCGTGCTGGGTCTGGCCTGCCTGGTGCTGGTCTGGCAACTGATCGCCAGCACCGGCAACACCGGCATCCCCAAACCCCTGGAAACGTGGGCGCAGGCCGTCACGGTGTTTTCTGACCCGTTCTACAGCAACGGCCCCAACGACCAGGGCGTGGGCTGGAACGTGCTGGCTTCGCTGCAGCGCGTGGCCATCGGCTTCGGTCTGGCCGCAGCGGTCGGCATTCCCGCCGGCTTCGCCATCGGGCGTTTCGAGTTTCTGAGCCGCATGTTCAACCCGCTCATCAGCCTGCTGCGCCCGGTCTCGCCGCTGGCCTGGCTGCCGATCGGCCTGCTGGTCTTCAAGGGCGCCGACCCGGCCGCCATCTGGACCATCTTCATCTGCTCCATCTGGCCCATGATCATCAACACCGCGGTGGGCGTGCAGCGCGTGCCGCAGGACTACATGAACGTCGCGCGCGTGCTCAACCTCAGCGAGTGGAAGATCTTCACCAAGATCCTGTTCCCCGCCGTGCTGCCCTACCTGCTGACCGGCGTGCGCCTGGCGGTGGGCACGGCCTGGCTGGTGATCGTCGCGGCCGAGATGCTGACCGGCGGCGTGGGCATCGGCTTCTGGGTCTGGGACGAGTGGAACAACCTCAACGTCTCCAGCATCATCATCGCGATCTTCGTCATCGGCATCGTCGGCCTGCTGCTCGAATTCGCCCTGATCAAACTCGCCACCCTGTTCACGTTCGAAGAGGTGAAGTCATGAGCAACAGCAACGAAGCCAAGTACATCGACATCCAGGGCGTCGAGCAGACCTTCAAGACCAAGAAGGGTCTCTTCCCCGCGCTCAAGGACATCAACCTCACGGTCGCCAAGGGCGAGTTCGTGGCGCTGATTGGCCACTCGGGTTGCGGCAAGTCCACCCTGCTCAACCTGATCGCCGGCCTGACCACGCCCACCAGCGGTGTGCTGCTCTGCGCGGACCGCGAGATCGCCGGCCCCGGCCCCGAGCGCGCGGTGGTGTTCCAGAACCACTCGCTGCTGCCCTGGCTCACCTGTTACGAGAACGTCTTCCTGGCGGTCGAGCGTGTGTTCAGCCGCACCGAAACCCGCATCCAGTTGAAGGTGCGCACCGACGCCGCGCTGGCCCTGGTGGGCCTGACCGCCGCTGCGCAGAAACGCCCCGGTGAAATCTCCGGCGGCATGAAACAACGCGTGGGCATTGCCCGGGCGCTGTCGATGGAACCCAAGGTGCTGCTGATGGACGAACCCTTCGGCGCGCTGGATGCACTGACCCGCGCCAAGCTGCAGGACGAACTGCTCGACATCGTGGCCCGCACGCACAGCACGGTGGTGATGGTCACGCACGACGTGGACGAAGCCGTGCTGCTGTCCGACAAGATCGTGATGTTGACCAACGGCCCCGCCGCCACCATCGGCGAGGTGCTGCACGTGGACCTGCCGCGCCCGCGCCACCGCGTGGCCCTGGCCGACGATCCGCGATACCAGCACCACAGAAAAGCGGTCATTGACTTCCTCTACACGCGTCAGGCGCACGTGGAAAAGGCGGCTTGAACTGGCACGCGGCCCGCGCCGCACCCAACCCAAAAAGGGGCATGCTTTGTGGCATGCCCCTTTTCTTTGCGCCGCCGGCTCCTCGCGACACAAGCTTGGTGCACAGCGGGCCATCCGCACCCCTTGAAACGCCCCTGAATCGGGCATGAAATCTGCTTGATACGAGCAAGGCTAACGAAGGCCTTTTCAGTTGCAGCAGACGGCCGGCTCCGGCCGCCTGGCGCACCCCAAACACCGCACCCGGCCGTCTGGCCCGGACGCTCTGCGGCCTGGGTTTCCATCCCCTCCCACCTCTCTCTCAAAGGTTCACGCCATGGCGGGTTTCCGTACGTTCCTGAAAAGCGGACACACACCGACGCTGTTTGCAGCGTTCTTCTACCTCACGTTCTCGTTCGTGATCTGGGTCATGAACGGCGCCATGGCGCCCTTCATCAGCGAAGAGTTCAACCTCACGCCGGCCCAGAAGGGCCTGCTGCTGTCCATCCCCATCGTCGCGGGCGCGATCATGCGGTTCCCGCTCGGCCTGCTCGCGCAGTACGTGGGCCGCAAGACCGCCACCCTGGTCGAGCTGGCGCTGATCTGCTTCACGATGGCGTACGGCTACTTCTTCGTGCAGAGCTACGACGACATGCTCAAGATGGCGCTGTTGCTGGGCGTGGCCGGCGCCAGCTTCGGCGTGGCCATGTCGCTGGGCTCGGGCTGGTACCCGCCCAAGTACAAAGGCCTGGCCATGGGCCTGGTGGGCGCGGGCAACGCCGGCACCGCCATCGCCGCGCTGCTGGCGCCGCCGCTGGCGCAGGCCTACGGCTGGCAGACGGTGTACGGCTTTGCGGCCATCGCCTCGGTCGTGCCCATGCTGGTGGTGGCCTTCATGGCCAAGGAACCGCCCGACCGCGATGAACACGCCAAAATCAAAGACCACCTGGCCTGCCTGCTGGAAAAAGACGGCTGGGTCTTCAGCCTGATCTACGTCGTCACCTTCGGCGGCTTCATCGGCATCACCACCTTCCTGCCCACCTTTTACTACGACCAGTTCGGCGTGAGCAAGGTGCAGGCCGGTCAGCTCACCATGCTCGCCGCGCTGATGGGCGCCGTGGTGCGCATCTTCGGCGGCTGGATTTCCGATCACTGGGGTGGCGTCAACACGCTGACCGTGGTGCTGGTCGTGGTGTCGTTCGCGCTGGTGGGCGTGGGCCTGTCGTCGCACTCCATCGTGCTGACCACGCTGCTGCTGATCGTCTGCTTCGCTGCGCTGGGCGCGGGCAACGGTGCGCTGTTCCAGCTGGTGCCGCTGCGCTGGCCCACCTCCACCGCCGTGGCCGGCTCCATGATCGGCGAGATCGGCGCGCTGGGCGGCGGCCTCGTGCCGGCCATGATGGGCCAGTCCAAACAGCACACCGACAGCTTCCTCTCCGGCTTCGTGATCATGGCGGTGTTCTCGGTGCTGATGCTGGGCGTGATGCGCACGATGCAGGTGCGCTGGACCCGCACGTGGGCTGAGAAAGGGGGGCGGGCGCGTACCGCCTGAGTGGCATCGCAGCGGTGGTTATATTGCACGGGTTCGTGCCGCAGCACTGCGGCGCCCCCTCCAACCCCCGCCCACTCGGAGTTGCCCCCATGGCGTCCCCCATCCGCATCATTTCTTCCATGGCCACCAAGCAGGTGCTGGCCGACCTGATCGCCCTCTACCGGCAGGCGCACCCGGACACGGTCATCGAACTCGAGTCCGTGGGCGGTGTGGACGCCGCCAAACGCGTACAGGCCGGTGAAGCCTTCGACATCGTGGCCCTCGCCTCCAACGCGGTGGCCCAGCTCACCACCGACGGCAAGGTCGTGGCGGGCAGCACCGTGGACGTGGTGCGCTCCGGCGTGGCGCTGGCCGTGCGCAGCGGTGCACCGCACCCCGACATCACCAGCGAAGCCGCCGTGAAACAGGCCGTGCTCGCTGCGCGCACCCTCGGCTATTCCACCGGCCCCAGCGGCGTGCAACTGGCCAAACTGTTCGAGCGCTGGGGCATCGCCGAACAGATCAAAGACCGCATCGTCACCGCCCCGCCCGGCGTGCCCGTGGGCTCGCTGGTGGCCAAAGGCGAGGTCGAACTGGGCTTCCAGCAACTGAGCGAACTCATGAGCCTGGAGGGCATCGACGTGCTCGGCCCGCTGCCCGCCGACATCCAGATCATCACCACCTTCTCGGCCGGCCTGGCCACGGCCTCCACGCAGCCCGACGCGGTGCGCGCGCTGCTGGCGTTCCTCGTGTCGCCCGCGACCGGGCCCACGAAGCAACGCAACGGGATGGAGGCCGCAGGCTGATCCGGTCGGCGTCGACACACGGCCGCTGAAAGCCCGCCCTTGAATCCGCTGCTGAACTGGCTGCGTTCGTTCTACCCGGCCCCGCTGGCCATCGGTCGCGGGGAGCTCTGGCTGAGCAGCGTGGGCGTGGGCCTCGGGCTGCTGTGCACCGACTGGCTCAGCCGCCACGCGCTGGGGACGTCCAGCGTCTGGTTCATCGCGCCCATGGGCGCCTCGGCGGTGCTGCTGTTTGCGGTGCCGGCGAGCCCGCTGGCGCAGCCCTGGTCCATCATCGGCGGCAACGTGCTCTCGGCGCTGATCGGCGTGGCCTGCCACCAGTGGCTCGGATCGACGGGCCTGGCCGCGGCGGTGGCGGGCACCGGCGCCGTGGCGGCCATGTTCGCGCTGCGCTGCCTGCACCCGCCCGGCGGCGCGGTGGCGCTCACGGCCGTGCTGGGTGGCCCCGCGATCCACGAGCTGGGTTTTGGTTTTGCGCTCTGGCCCGTGGCCGCCGATTCGGCGGTCATGCTGGCGCTGGCCCTGCTGTTCAACAACGCCATGGGACGCAGCTACCCGCACCACGGCGTGGCCAAGAGCCGCCCCCACGACACGCGCGACCCGCTGCCCACCCAGCGCGTGGGCTACAACAAGGAGGATCTGGACGCCGCGCTGGCCTCGTTCGGCGAGCTGCTCGACATCGACCGCCACGACCTCGAAGAAATCATGACGCGCGCGCAACTGCACGCGCAGCGCCGCCACTGGGGCGGCGTGCGGTGCGAGGACATCATGTCGCGCGACGTGGTGAGCGTGGGCCCCGGTGATTCGGTGGACGAAGCCTGGGCGCGCCTGGCACACCACAAGATCAAGGCGCTGCCCGTGGTGGATGCCGGCAACCAGTTGGTGGGCATCGTGTCGTTGCACGACTTTTTCATCGGCCAGAGCGCGCCGGCCCCCAGCCGCGTGCCGCGCATGAACACCGCGCGCCGGGTCGAAGACATCATGACCCGCAAGGTGCGCACCGCCCGCCCCGAACAGGCCATCGCCGACCTGGTGCGCGGGTTCTCCGACGGTGGCCTGCACCACATGCCCGTGCTCGACGCGCAGGACCGTCTGGTGGGCATGGTCACGCAGTCGGACCTGGTGGCCGCGCTGTTCATGGCCCCCGCCGGCCCGGCCTGAAACCCGCGGTGAATCCCCCGCGCGGCGCGGGGACGAAGGCGTCAAAAATGGCCTTGGGCGCCATACCCGACTACATTAGTCAACTATGAACGCCGCCACCACCACCCCGACCCAAGCCGTCCCGCCCGGCCCCAAGACATCCATCAACAAGCACAAGATCCGCTTCCTGCTGCTGGAGGGCATCCACCCCTCGGCCATCGAGGTGCTGCGCGCGGCGGGCTACAGCCAGATCGAAAGCCTGCCCGGCGCCCTGCCCGACGATCAGCTCCTGGCCAAGATCGCCGACGCGCATTTCGTCGGCATCCGCTCGCGCACCCAGCTCACCGCCGAGGTGCTGAGCCACGCCCACCGCCTCGCCGCCGTGGGCTGCTTCTGCATCGGCACCAACCAGGTGGACCTGGCAGCGGCGCGCGAGCGCGGCATCGCGGTATTCAACGCGCCCTTCTCCAACACCCGCTCGGTGGCCGAGCTGGTGCTGGCCGAGGCCATCCTGCTGATGCGCGGCATCCCCGAAAAGAACGCCGTGGCGCACCGCGGCGGCTGGCTGAAATCGGCCAGCAACGCGTTCGAGATCCGCGGCAAGACGCTGGGCATCGTGGGCTACGGCGCCATCGGCACGCAGCTCTCGGTGCTGGCCGAAGCGCTGGGCATGAACGTGGTGTTTTTTGACGTGGCGACCAAGCTGCCGCTGGGCAACGCCAGGCCGCTCACCAGCCTGGACGAGCTGATGGCCACCGCCGACGTGGTGAGCCTGCACGTGCCCGAAACACCCGCCACGCAATGGATGATCGGCGCGGCGCAACTCGCGCGCATGAAGCCCAGCGCCGTGCTCATCAACGCCTCGCGCGGCACCGTGGTGCAGGTGGACGCGCTCGCCAGCGCGCTGCAAAACCAGGCCCTGCTCGGCGCCGCCATCGACGTCTTCCCCGAAGAACCGCACAGCAACAAGGACATATTCGAATCGCCACTGCGCGGCCTCGACAACGTGATCCTCACGCCGCACATCGGCGGCTCCACGCTGGAGGCGCAGGAAAACATCGGCATCGAGGTGGCGGAAAAGCTCGTCAAGTACAGCGACAACGGCACCTCCACCTCGGCCGTCAACTTCCCCGAAGTCGCCCTGCCCGCGCACCCCGGCAAACACCGCCTGCTGCACATCCACCGCAACGTGCCCGGCGTGCTCTCCGGCATCAACCGCGTCTTTTCCGACCACGGCATCAACATCTCGGCGCAGTACCTGCAGACGCGCGAAGACGTGGGCTACGTGGTGATGGACATCGACGCAGCGCACTCCGAGCTGGCGCTGGCCGAGCTCGCCCGCGTGCCCGGCACCCTGCGCAGCCGCGTGCTGTTCTGAAGGCCGGATCAGCGCCCCGCCAGCCAACAACAGAATGCGCCCGAACGCCAGCGCAAAGACCCGGGTTGCGCGAAAAATCAACGGTCCGACAATGATCCTGGCGCGGCACCGCGCGCCCCCAAGCAGGAGCCCCACATGTCCGAGAAATTGCACCCCACTTCCCCCGCATCGGGCGACAGCCCCGCCCTCAGCAACGCCGAGCTGGTGCAACTGCGCGTGCGCGTGGTCGCGCTGGAAAACATGGTCATCGCCCTGCTGGCCAACGCACCGCCCGAGCAACAGGCGCTGGCGCGCGAAATGGCCAGCTACATCTCGCCCCGCCCGGGCTACACGCCCCACACGGTCACCATCCACGCCGCGGACCAGATGCGCAGCCTGGTCGATCGCGCGGATCGGTTTCAGCCCATGCAGGCGAGCTGAAGAGACACGCGGTCAGGCCCCTGCCACTCAAGCCTTCACTTCGACCACCTGTTCGAAGCCGCCGAAGATCATGCGTTTGCCGTCGAAGGGCATGGGCAGGTTGCCGGGCGTGGACGGATCCATGCGCGGGTCTTCCATCATCTTCTTCATGCCGGCGTCGCGCGTGGCCTTGTCCGGCCATTCGACCCACGAAAAAGCCACGGTCTCCTCGGCCGTGGCCTGAACCGCGCGACGGAAGTCGGTGACCTTGCCGTCGGGAACGTCATCGCCCCAACCCTCGATCACCCGGATGGCGCCCAGCTCGATGAACAACGAGTCGAAATGGCGCGCGTGTTCGATGAACTTCTGCTTGTTGGCGGTGGGGACCGCGATCACGAAACCATCGATGTATGACATGTCTTCACTCCTGTTGGGTTGATCGGTCAGCGTCCGCCTGTTGACGCCCCGTACCCCTTCGACGAACAACGGGGTGCCAAATCGACATGGCCTGCCCGGCAGGAGGACACTCACCCTTTGGCGGCGCTGCTGGAGCAGTGCCACTGCGCTCACAGCTTAGACCCGGCCTCGAAGGTCGCGTTGATATCGGGTCACCGCCTGGTATCTGTTTTTTTGGCGTATTGCGATCAAATCCGCCCACCCACGCCTTTGAATTTCTCAACAAAGGCCGCAACTTTCTGGAACACGTTTTGCTTTTTTGTTAAGTACTGAGGATTCAGCGGACTCATCTTGGGCAGAACGGCATTGAGCTCCGTGCCGCTGTCACTGGCAAATTCACGTTTTAGTGACGCGGTGATGTAGCGCTTAGCTCTCATTGACCTGCCAGTCCTTGGTGTACTTGTCCAGAACGATGAAGTTCTTCGATTCGGCAATGGTTTTGTAGTCCGCCATGAAAAGGGCCTCAATCACTGTTCTTGGTTTTGTTCAACTGCTGCAACTGCTTGGCACTTTGCCGGCTGACCACCTTCTTGCCCGTTTCGGCTTCCAGCTTCAGCCGCGCCCCTCTGGCGACACCACCACCCCGCTTGGCCACCTCTTCGTGCTCTTTCATAGACTCGGGCTGCACAGCCTCTGAAATTTCCTTGGTGGACAGCTCAGCCAGCATGCTCATCACCAACTCTTTGTTGGTCATGTTGTCCCGCAGGTTTTCCTTCTTCAATCCCTTGTAGTGCTTGTATTCCCTGGCGGTCTTGCCGGCCCAGGTTTTGTAAATCACGTCGGTCAGGAAGGCGAACTCCAGCCCCTCTTGCAGGCCATGCTTCTTCCATTCGTCGGTGAGTTCCTTGCGGATCTCGATGCTTTTGAGCCGCTGGTTGATCCAGTTTTCCGAATAGCCCAGGCGCTTGTAATCCTGCATGGCCTGCTCGATGGACAGCTCCGGGTCTTGAAGCTGGTCCATCCGCTGCCTGGCCACATCGGCCAGCCACAGCTTGAAGGGTTCGGCCTTTCTTGACGGAATGGACTGGATGATGCGGAACACCTGCTGGGTGTCCAGCACGTCCGTGAGCCGTTGCTTGCCGTCCGGTGCCTCCAGCTTCAACTGGTGAGTGACGCTAACCACTTCACTGCCCTCTTGCTTGAGCTTGCCCTTCAGCCACTTCCAGTAGTTCCGGGCTTTGGTGTAGTCGGACTGGTCGGTCAGTGCTGCGACCACGTCCAGTGCAGAAAACCACCACTTCTCCTCCGCTTCGTCCCAGGCGGTGCGGATATGGGCAGATTCAAACCATTGCACTTTTACGGGGCGATCATTAGACATCTGCCTCTCCATTGGTATCAGGCTGCCAGAATCGATGCTGTTCGACCAAGCCCTTGACCAGCTTCTCCAGGACCTGCTTCTCTTCGGGCTTCAGTGGCGACACCTCTTCGGCGGCGTGCTTCGAATGACTTGAGAAATTCACAATGCGCTTTGCAAACGGATTGGGTAAGCCATCAACAGTTTTTGGCAAAAGATGTTCCCACCTTTTGTAGCCAAGGAATGTCGCCGTCTTTTCTAAAATGTTTCTAAGCAGATTGAAGTGATACTTTTCGATCTGCCCGTTTTTTATGGCTTCTTGAAGCTGTGAAATCAGATGCAGGTGATATGCAAACGGGGAGTCGTTTGGTTGCTCCACAAGGTGAAGACTGCCGTCCTCATTTTTCTCCAAACGTGCCTTACTGAACCATTTTGATTTCCAGCTGTAGCGCTCCGTTTTTTCATCGCTGCCGAACTCGTTGCAAAGCACGTTAAGGAAAAGTGGATTATGCGTTGTAATAATGAACTTGATACTAGACTTGTTTGATTTAATCAGCTGCGCCAAATCTACCGCCAACTGAATCAAATGATTGTCATCCAGGGAGCTAACCGGGTCATCAATAAACACATACTCAAGGCTGTCAAATGGGGTTGATTCAGGGAAGTCTGGGTGAACATCGTTCAGCGTAAAAATTGCCTGCTCAAGCAACGCGTAGAAAAGACTCCAGATGAAGTTGCTTTCTTCTCCCTTGGAGATTTTCAAAATCCCCGAGTGTGTTGAATCACCGCTCTCAATCGAAAAGGTGACTTCCGAGAAGGCCTTGATGGTAATTTCTACCTCTTCATCGTTCTTGTTTTTGGTCTTTTCTTTTCGCTCCGCATTGAAGCGCGGCGTCAGCTTTTCGTTGGTGTAACGCTGAAACGTCGTAATGACGTTCATATCCTGCCCTTGATCCTTCAACACCCAATCCGTGAAGGTGTTGGGCTGAATTCTGAGCTTGGGCTCAGCGTCTTCTTCCAGATCGTTATCCCAATAGAACAGGTCTTCGGTGAAGGCGTTGTAGTAGAGAATCTTGTTGCGTGATAACTCGGACGTGTCGGTTTCATCATCGCTGTCAGCCTTGGGCGCAATCAGTTGCTTGAACACTCGCGACAAACGCGTCTTGCCCGTACCGTTGAAGGCGTAAATCAGTTGAACCTTCGGAACGGGTTTGACTTCGTCAACTTCCTTCGTCTTCTCAGGGACAGTTTTTCTAACAGTCTTTGGTGTGCTCAGTTGCTGAGCAATTTTAGTCAGCGTCTTGCCCATGTCATACCTCTACTGCTTTCGGCTTGGGGAAGCTCAGCAGCAAATCACGGTAATGCTCGTATTGCTTCTGGCGCAGCGCGATTTCGCGGGGCAGGCCTTCGCCGATGGAATTGGTCAAGGCGTCGAATTTATCGAGGATGGCGACGATGCGGGCTTGTTCGGCAAGTGATTTCTCAGGATCACTCGCGAACGGAACAGGAATCTTTGTCTTCTTAATGTTGTCGTTATACAGCCGATCTATTGTTCCGCCCTCCGAAACAAACCATTTGGCAATTTTGTAAAAGTGCCAAAGATATCTGTTGGTCACGACACTTTCATCGTTATCCAGCCAGACAATATTGCTATCCTGAAAATATGCAGGCTTGCCGTCATAGACCACAGCCCGGCCGATGGTCCCTGCTGCAGAGATCAGGACTTCACCTTTTCTTGGGAAAGAATATCTATTTTTATAGGACTCATAAACATCGATGGAGATAAAGGCATCAGCCCTCTTTCCAAATGTGCCAATCTTATAAAAAGGTACATCTCCTTCCGGCAGCGTCTCGCTTTTAAGAATCCGCTTGCACATCTTTACATCACCAATATCCCCTAGCGTCATCCATTCCAATCCTCCATCCTCAAACCGAAACAACTGATCGCGATAGTGCATGTATTGCTTCTTTCGGGCTGTAAGCTCGGCTGTAAGCTCGGCTGTAAGCTCGGCTGTAAGAGAGGTGAATGCGTCCAGAATACGGACAATTTCGGCTTGAATTTCAAGCGATTTTTTGGGGTTTTCTGGGCAAGGAATGGGGAGAGGGATCTTTATCATCTCCCCTTTTGTCAACTTCGATCGGTCTTTGTTTGGCAAGTAAGGGACGAAATCCACAACACGCAAATAGTGGTGGAGAAAATTAGTATTGAGCCCATTCTTTCCACGCACAACATGTACGTGATTATTTGCCCAGAACTTGCCCGTCGCGTATTGCACAGAGTAATTTTCAAGGCTTGCCGAACCATCCTCTGCGATTAGGACGTATTCGCCGTCGTGGGTGTGACCATCCACGTAATCTTGGATCTTGTTTGCGCCGTAATACGGTGTGTCGCCTGTTTTGCGTAGCGAAGCCTTTACTGGTCGTCTCGCAGCATTCGCCACTTCAACAAAGCGTTCATCCCCTAATGCCGTCCACTTCACCTCAACGCCATCCAGTAGCTTGTCCAAGAAACTCACGCCGCTCATGCCTCCAGCTCCCCGCCTTCAATCTCCGCAACGAGGGCATCAATTTCCTTACGCAGTTGGTCGATCTTGGCAACCGTGGTTTTCAACTCGGCATTGAGCTGGGAGATGTTCACCACCTCGCGGTTGTCCTTGGCTTCGACGTAGCTGCTGACCGAGAGGTTGTAGTCGTTGGCGGCGACCCTCTCGTGCGAGACGGACTGTGCGAAGTGATCCACGTTCGCCTTGCTGTCGAACACAGCCATGATCTGTTCGATGTGCGCGTCCGACAGCTCGTTGTTGTTGGTCTTTTTGTCAAACAGACCGCTGGCTTCGATGAGCTGCGTGTTGGTGTCGGTCTTGTGTTTGGACAGCACCAGGATGTTCACGGCGATGGTGGTACCGAAGAACAGATTGGGCGCCAGCGATATCACCGTTTCCACATAGTTGTTGTCCACCAAGTATTGGCGGATCTTCTGCTCGGCACCGCTGCGGTAAAAGATGCCGGGGAAGCAGACGATGGCGGCGCGGCCTTTGCTGGAGAGGTAGCTGAGCGCGTGCAGCACAAAGGCAAAGTCGGCCTTGGACTTGGGCGCGAGCACGCCGGCCGGGGCAAAGCGGTCGTCGTTGATGAGGGTGGGGTCGTCCCCGCCCACCCACTTCACCGAATACGGCGGGTTGGAAACGATGGCGTCAAACGGTTTGTCGTCGCCAAAGTGGGGCCCAGTGAGGGTGTCGCCCAGTTGGATGTTGAATTTGTCGTAGTTGACGTTGTGCAGGAACATGTTCATCCGCGCCAGGTTGTACGTGGTGTGGTTGAGTTCCTGACCGAAGAAGCCGTCTTCGATGATGTGGGCGTCAAACTGCTTTTTGGCTTGCAGCAGCAGCGAGCCCGATCCGCAAGCCGGGTCGTAGATCTTGTTGATGCTGCTCTGCCCATGCATGGCCAGCCGGGCGATCAGCTTGGAGACCTGCTGGGGCGTAAAAAACTCGCCGCCCGACTTGCCTGCGTTGGCGGCGTAGTTGGAAATGAGGAATTCGTAGGCATCGCCAAACAGGTCGATTTTGTGACCTTCAAAACCGCTGTCGTCAAAGGTGCCGAAGTCCAGTTCGGCCACGCCTTTGAGAACCTTTGCCAAGCGGTCGTTCTTGTCTTTGACGGTGTTGCCCAAGCGATTACTGGTGGTGTCGAAGTCCCCAAACAGGCCGCGGATGTCGCGCTCCGACGGGTAGCCCAGGGCGGATGTCTCAATGGCAGAAAAGATCTTGGCCAAGTCGGTGTTCAGGCTCTCATTGTCTTTTGCGCGGGTGGCCACGCTGGCAAACAGCTGACTGGGGTAGATGAAGTAGCCCTTGGTTTTGACGGCGTCGTCCCGGATTTCCGGCGTGATGACGACGTCGGACAGAGCTGCGTAGTCGACGTTGTCATCACCTCCTTCGATGTAGTTGGCGAAGTTCTCGCTGATGAAGCGGTAGAACAGGGCCCCCAGCACGTACTGCTTGAAGTCCCAGCCATCGACGGCGCCACGGACATCGTTGGCGATTTTCCAGATGCTGTTTTGCAGTTTGGTGCGTTGTTCGTTGCTGGTCATGTGTTTATCTGGTTTCGATTCGTTATGGCAGGCTGGGCTGAAATGAGAGCTTCTTGAGCATTATCGAGAGCAATGCAGATGGTCTCGACGGTGGGCAGGTTTTCAGGCCGCGTGCCAGTCTACTTGGGCGTCACATGCAGCCACATCACTCCCACTCACTTCGGCAAAAACAACAGCCAATACACCAGCAGCAAGTTGAACATCACGCTCAACCCCAGCAGCAGTTTCCAAAGCATGGTCGGGTCGCGTTGCAGCAGCGCCGAAGCAGGCGGCACGGTGAGCGGGCGTGAGGCGCCACGCTCCAGCGCGAGCAGGAATTCTTCGGCGGTTTCGAAGCGCAGCGACTTGTCGCGCGCCACGGCTTTGAGCACCACGTGATCGAGCCAGATCGGCACTTCGGGGTTGTGTCGGCTGGGCGGCGTGGGGTCGCGGTAGTAGCGACCCACCTGGTAGGGCAACACCTCGCCATAGGGCAGCTTGCCGGTGAGCAGCTGGTAGAGCGTGACGCCGAGCGCGAACAGGTCGCTCTGGGCGTCGGGCAGTTCGGGTTCGCCTTCGGTGGCGCCGGCCTTGCCGTGGTGGCCCCACTGCTCGGGGTTGATGTAGCTGGGCGTGCCGGCGTGCAGCCGGCGCATGCTGTCGGGCTCGCGCCCGCTCAAGGCCACGCCGAGGTCGAGCACGCGCAACACGCCGTCGTCGCCCTGGTGCAGGTTGGCGGGTTTGATGTCGCGGTGGATCACGCCCTGGCGGTGCAGCAGGCCGAGCACGCGCAGGGTCTGCATGGCGGCGCTGACGGCCTGCAGGGCGCCGAGTTTGTGTTGCTGGTCCAGCGTCTGCTGCAGGGTTTCGCCGCCGTGCCAGTCGTAGAGCAGGTAGTAGGCCGAGCGCGACTGGCCGGTGGGCAGCTGTTCGTGCACGTGGACCAGGTTGCCGGCGGCGCGGGACGACACCATGCGCCGGGCGAGCCAGGCTTCGTGCGCGAGCATGGCGCGTTCGTCCTGGTCGTGCGCGCGGGCGGGGTGGAGGGTCTTGAGGGCGTAGAGGGTCTGGGTGGCGGGGTCGCGCAGCTGGTAGATGAGGTTGATGCCGTTGTCGGCCACGAGCGCGGTGACGGTGAAGCCGTCGATGGCTTCGCCCACGCGCAGGCGCGGCGGGATGGGCAGGCTCTGGACGGCGCGGTTGGCGTCGTGCAGGTTGGCGTCGAGCAGGCCCAGCACGCGCACGACGACGGCGGTGAGGTTGTCGTCGCTGCCGGCGGCGAGGGCGGTGTCCACCAGCCAGCGGGCGGCTTCCTGCGCGGTGGGCAGGGCGGCGCATTCGCGCCAGCGGCGCTCGGGCAGGCGGCCGTGCACGCCGTCGGTGAGCAGCACGAAGCTGTCGCCGACCTGCAGCTCGCCCTGCAAGTAGTCCACAACGAGGTGGTCTTCGACGCCCACGGAGCGCAGCAGCTGGTGTTTGAAGTCGGGGTGGTTGACGACGTGGTCGTGCGTGAGCTGCAGGGTCTGCCCCTCGCGCAGCAGGTAGCAGCGCGAGTCGCCGACATGGGCCAGGGTGTACGACTGGCCGCGCAGCACCAGCGCGGTGAGCGTGGTCAGACCCATGGCGGGCTGGCGGCGGCGGTTGATGCCGGCGAGCCAGGCGTTCTGGGCGCCGATGATGCGGTCGAGCGCGACGGTGGTGTCCCAGGTTTCGGGGGTGCCGTAGTAGTCGCGCACCAGGCTGGTGACGGTGGTCTGCGCGGCTTCGCGGCCCATGCCGCCGGCGCTCACGCCGTCGGCGATGGCGACGATGGAGCCCATGTCTTCCTGCCCCTCGGCGGGCAGCATGGCGGCGCAGAAGTCTTCGTTGACGGCTTTGCGGCCCGTGAGGGACACAAAGCCGATGTCGAGTTCAAAGGCCATGCGTCAGCCCATGAGCATCTGCATGCTGCGCTCGTACTGTGCGGACAGGGCTTCGAAGTTGTCGAGCAGGCTTTCGCTGGCGGCGGCCAGGCCTTCGAGGCGCAGCAGGCGGTCGCGCCCGGCCGGGCGGTGCACGTGGTCGGCGCCCGCGAGCAGCGCCTGCCAGCCCTCGGCGGCGTCTTCCAGCGTGCGGCGGATGTCGGGCGTGGACAGCGGCAGGCCGTTCAGATAGGCCAGCCCCTGCTCGAAGCCCTGGCGCACGGCTTCCATCTCGGCACGGCGTTGTTGCAGCGGCTCGCCGGTTTCCAGCGCGCCGAGCAGCGCCAGCTTGGCAAAGCGCTGCGACAGCATGCGCTGGCGCCCGGCCATGTTGAGCATGCGCAGCGGGCTCACGGAACCGGCGCTTTCCAGACTGGCGGTCAGGCGTTCGGCGTCCTGCAGCAGCTGCTCGGCGAGCGCGTTGATGGGGCCAACCTGGTCTTGCGCGGGCTCGGCCTTGAGCGCTTTCTTCAGGACTTTCCAGGTGACCACCACGCGGTCCAGCAGATCGCCAAAAGTGGGCTGCGAGAGGTTCTTGCCGAGCAGCGCGAGGTTGGCGTCGATGCGCTGGGCCGACTCGGTCTGCAGCGTCAGGTGGCGCGCGGCCTGCACGCCCGCGAGCCGCAGCAGCCAGTGTTTGACCAGGCGCTGCGACAACATGCGCAGCTGCCCGGCGCGGTTCACGCCTTCGGCGAAGTGCGCCGACTGGATGATGTGCTGCGCCACCTGGCCGAGGCGCTGGTTGCTGTGCATCGAAGCGGTGCGCAGGATCTCGAAAGCGGCGTCGTCGCTGACCTGGCGCGCGCTCATCAGGATGCCTTTGGCGCGCTCCACGGCCTTGCGCTCCTCAAAACGCGAGGTCACGTCTTTCAGCTCATCCAGCAGGACCTGCTCGCGGCGAAAGCGGGCCTGCGCCAATTGAATCAACGGGCGCAGGCGCTGCGCGCTGTAGCCGTTGACCACCCAGGCGTGGATGCCCGAGGCCACCGCGCGCTCGATGCGTGCGGCGTCGCCGTCGTGCGTGAACACGATCACCGGGCACGGGGCCACGCTGGCCAGCGTTTGGGTGGTCTCAAACAGCGCGTCGCCGGGCTGCGGCACCTCGCCAATCACCAAGTCTGGTGCATGGCGCACCACGCCCTGCACCAATTTGCTGCCGGCATCCAGCACGGCGAGCACCTGGACCCCGCAGGCTTCCAGGTCGTTCACCAGCGGTTGAGGGCTCGCAGAGCCTTCGAGGAAAACCAGCGCAGAAGTCATATGAATCAAGGACTTGGATAAACCGGAGGATGGCACAAACGGGTCACGCAGCATCGCCGCGGGCGCCCCACTGTGCCACCCGCGGCGAGCGCCGGATCATATGGCACAGCTTTTGCATTGTCTGAGGCGAGCGTGACGAAGCGCTCGACCCCGACCGCAGCGTCGTGGGCTCTGCATACAACGACGTGTGCAGCGTGATACCGGTTTTGCAACTTGGCAAGCCCGGCTTTGGCCAACGGCCACTGAATCTGCATTTTCCCCAGACCTTTCCTGGTGCCGCATGGCGCCCGTGCGCCTCTGCGCCGGCCATGGCTTGCACCCCCCTTTTGCGAATCACAACTGGAGTAGCCGCGATGAAAAAATCTAAACTGGTGATGGTGGGCAACGGCATGGCCGGTGTGCGCACGCTCGAAGAGCTGCTGAAGATCGCGCCCGAGTTCTACGACATCACCGTCTTCGGCGCGGAGCCGCACCCCAACTACAACCGCATCCTGCTGTCGCCGGTGCTCGCGGGTGAGCAGACGCTGGAAGAGATCGTGCTGAACGACTGGTCCTGGTACACCGACCACGGCATCACCCTGCACGCCGGCTACAAGGTCACCGAGGTGGACCGCATCAAGCGCATCGTGCACGCGGTCGGCCCGAACGGCGAGAAGGTCTCGGCCGAATACGACCGCCTGATCATGGCCACCGGCTCCAACCCCTTCATCCTGCCCATCCCCGGCAAAGACCTGGAGGGCGTGCTCGCCTACCGCGACATCGCCGACACCCAGGCCATGATCGACGCGGCCAAGACCTACAAACACGCGGTGGTCATCGGCGGCGGCTTGCTCGGCCTGGAAGCGGCCAACGGCCTGATGAAGCGCGGCATGACAGTGAGCGTGGTGCACGTGGCCCCGTGGCTGATGGAGCGCCAGCTCGACGACGTGGCCGGCAAGATGCTGCAGGCCTCGCTGGAAGAGCGCGGCATGAAGTTCCTGATCGGCGCGCAGACGCAGGAGCTGGTGGGCGACAAGGACGATGGCAAAGGCGGCCGCGTGAAGGCCATCCGCTTCAAGGACGGCACCGAGGTACCGGCAGACCTTGTGGTGATGGCCGTGGGCATCCGCCCCAACACGGCGCTGGCCGAGAGCATGCGCCTGCATGTGAACAAGGGCATCGTGGTGAGCGACACCATGCAGACCATCACCGACGCGCGCATCTACGCGGTGGGCGAATGCGCGGCGCACCGCGGCATCGCCTACGGCCTGGTGGCGCCGCTGTTCGAGCAGGGCAAGGTGCTGGCCACGCACCTGGCCGAGTTCGGCATCGGCCGCTACACCGGCTCGCTCACCTCCACCAAACTCAAGGTCACGGGCATCGACCTCTTCAGCGCTGGCAACTTCACCGGCGGCGACGACACCGAAGAAATCGTCATGAGCGACCCCTCGGGCGGCGTCTACAAGAAGCTCGTGATCCAGGGCGACAAGCTGATCGGCGCCTGCCTCTACGGCGACACGGTGGACGGCAGCTGGTACTTCAAGCTGCTGCGCGACGGCCGCAGCGTGGCCGACATCCGCGACAAGCTGATGTTTGGCGAGAGCAACATCGGCGACGTGGGCCACCAGGGCCAGAACAAGGCCGCCGCCATGAAAGACAGCGACGAGGTCTGCGGCTGCAACGGCGTGACCAAGGGCACCATCTGCAAGGCGATCCGCGACAAGGGCCTGTTCACACTGGACGAAGTCAAGAAGCACACCAAGGCCAGCGCCTCGTGCGGCTCCTGCACGGGTCTGGTTGAACAGATCCTCATGTTCACCGCCGGCGGCGACTACTCGGCCACGCCCAAGCTCAAGGCCATGTGCGGCTGCACCGAACACGGCCACGAAGCCGTGCGCGAAGCGATCCGCACGCCGCTGGCCGACGGCAGCAAGCTGCTGACCACCGCTGCGGTGTTCTCGCACCTGGGCTGGAAGACGCCCAACGGCTGCGCCAGCTGCCGCCCGGCCGTCAACTACTACCTGATCAGCACCTGGCCCAAGGCCGCGAAGGACGATCCGCAGAGCCGCTACATCAACGAGCGCTCGCACGCCAACATCCAGAAAGACGGCACCTACAGCGTGATCCCGCGCATGTGGGGCGGCGAGACCACGGCCGACGAGCTGCGCCGCATCGCCGACGTGGTGGACAAATACAAGATCCCCACCGTCAAGGTCACCGGCGGACAACGCATCGACCTGCTGGGCGTGAAAAAGGAAGACCTGGTCAACGTCTGGAAAGACATCGGCATGCCATCGGGCCACGCCTACGCCAAGGCCCTGCGCACGGTGAAGACCTGCGTGGGTTCCGAGTGGTGCCGCATGGGCACGCAGGACAGCACCCAGATGGGCAAGGACCTGGAAAAAGCCATGTGGCGCATGTACGCGCCGCACAAGGTGAAGTTCGCCGTCTCGGGCTGCCCGCGCAACTGCGCCGAGGCCGGCATCAAGGACGTGGGCATCATCGGCGTGGACTCGGGCTGGGAGATGTACGTGGCCGGCAACGGCGGCATCAAGACCGAGGTGGCGCACTTCTTCGTGAAGCTCAAGACCGCCGAAGAGGTGATGGAGTACACCGGCGCGTTCATGGAGCTGTACCGCACCGAAGGCTGGTACCTGGAGCGCACGGTGCACTACATCAACCGCGTGGGGCTGGACTACGTGAAGAAACGCATCCTGGACGACGCCGCCGGTCGCAAGGCGCTGTGGGAGCGCCTGCAGTTCGCGCTCGACGGCGAGCCCGATCCCTGGTTCGACTTCAAGGAAGCGGCCGTGGACACGCGCCAGTTCATCCCGCTCGTGCCCGCCTGAGGACGGTCGCCATGCAACGCAGACATCTGATGATCCTGGCCGCAGCAGCGGCCACCACCCCGGGCGTTCAGGCCCAGGTGGTGGACCTCAACGACGCCATCAACAAGGCCGGCCGCCAGCGCATGCTTTCGCAGCGCATGGGCAAGGCCTGGCTGGCGCTGGTGCACAAGACACAAAGCGCCAACGCGCAGGTGGTGCTCGACAAATCGATGGCCCTGTTCGACCGCCAGCTGGTCGAGCTCAAGGCCTATGCGCCATCGAACGACATCCGCGACACCTACGTCAAGCTCGAAGGCGCCTGGAGCGATTACAAGACCGCGCTCGTGGGCGCCGCGCCGGGCAAGCCGGGCGCAGCCGCCGTGCTGCAGGCCGATGCCCGCGTGCTGGCGCTGGCCCACCAGGGCACGCTGCAGTACGAAGCCGCCTCGGGCCGCCCGGAGGGCAAGCTGGTCAACGTGGCCGGTCGCCAGCGCATGCTCTCGCAGCGCATGGCCAAGCTCTACTTTGCGGCCACGCTGCCGATCGATGCGCCCACCGCCACCGCCGAAGTCGGCAAGGCCCGCACCGAGTTCCTGAGCGCCATGGACCTGCTGCGCAACGCCCCCGAGGCGACCGACCGCATCCGCGCGGAACTGCAATTGGCTGACGGCCAGTGGTTCTTTTTTGACCAGGCCCTGCAGCGCATGCAGACCTCGGGCGCCGCCGCCAAACCTTTGTCCGACGTGTTCGTGACGAGTGAAAACCTGCTCAGCGTCATGGACCGGGTCACCGGCATGTACGCCGCCATCAAAACCTGAGGACCCCGACATGAACCCATGGAAAGCCATCTGCCGCGTTGAAGACATCCCCGTGCTCGGTTCGCGCCGCGTGGCGCGCGACCAGGGCCTCGATGTCGCCGTGTTCCGCAACGACAAAGACGAGGTGTTCGCCCTGCTCGACCGCTGCCCGCACAAGGGCGGCCCGCTCTCGCAAGGCATCGTCTTCGGCACCAGCGTGGCCTGCCCGCTGCACAACTGGACCATCGGCCTGTGCACCGGCCAGGCCGCCGCGCCCGACGAAGGCTGCACGCCGAAGTTCACCGTGAAGGTGGAAGACGGTCAGGTGTTCCTGGACGCGAACGAACTGGCCACACAAGCCACCGATCAAACCCGCCCGATCGCCGGCCCGGCACGTCGCAAGAACGATGACCCCCACGCTCCGCCGCTGCGCGGGTCGCTGCCCCCCGAGGGGGCGCAGCCTTGCTTGGGGCGGCCCGGCGCTGCGGCTGACACCTGCGCATGACCATGAGCACGTCCATCACCCGATCTACCTGCCCCTACTGTGGTGTGGGCTGTGGTGTGCTCATCGAAACCGAGGGGCAGCAGATCACCGGCGTGCGCGGTGACCCGGACCACCCGGCGAACTTCGGCAAGCTCTGCACCAAGGGCACGACGCTGCACCTCACGGCCACGCCCGAGCTGACACGCCAGACCCGGCTGCTGCAGCCGCTGCAGCGCCTGACCCGCAAAGCCGCGCCCACGCCGCTGGCCTGGGACGGGGCGCTGGACCTGGCTACCGACCGTTTTGCGAAAACCATCGCCACGCACGGCCCCGACGCCGTGGGTTTCTACATCAGTGGCCAGCTGCTGACCGAGGACTACTACGTCTTCAACAAACTGGCCAAGGGCCTGATCGGCACCAACAACGTCGACACCAACTCGCGCCTGTGCATGAGCAGCGCGGTGGCCGGCTACAAGCTCACCTTGGGCGCCGACGCGCCACCCGCCTGCTACGACGACGTGAACCACGCCGCCTGCCTGTTCATCGTCGGCAGCAACGCGGCGTATGCGCACCCGGTGCTGTTCCGCCGCATCGAGGAAGCGAAGAAAAAGAACCCGGCCATGAAAGTGATCGTGGCCGACCCGCGCCGCACCGACACCGCCGAGCTGGCCGACCTGTTCCTGCCCATCCAGCCCGGCAGCGACGTGATGCTGTTCCACGGCCTGCTGCACATCATGCTGTGGGAAGGCTGGATCAAGGCCGACTACATAGCGGCACACACCACCGGCTTCGACGCGCTCAAGGCCCTGGTGCGCGAGTGCACGCCCGAGCGCGTGGCCGAGGTGTGCGGCCTGCGCAAAGAAGACATCTACACCGCAGCACAGTGGTTCGCGACCTCGCCGGCCACGCTCAGCCTCTACTGCCAGGGCCTGAACCAGAGCATCAGCGGCACGGCGAAAAACGCGACCCTGATCAACCTGCACCTGGCCACCGGCCAGATCGGCAAACCCGGCGCCGGCCCGTTCAGCCTGACCGGCCAGCCCAACGCCATGGGCGGGCGCGAAGTCGGTGGCCTGGCCAACCTGCTGAGCGCGCACCGCGACATGGGCAACCCGGCACACCGCGCCGAAGTGGCCGCGCTCTGGGGCGTGGCCGATGTGCCGTCCAAGCCCGGCAAGACCGCGGTCGAGATGTTCCAGGCCGCGGCCGACGGCGAGATCAAGGCGCTGTGGATCGCCTGCACCAACCCGGCGCAGTCCATGCCCGACCAGGCCACCGTGCGCCGCGCGCTGGAGCGCACCGAGTTCGTGGTGGTGCAGGAGGCCTACGCGACCGCCGCCACCTGCGACTGGGCCGACCTGCTGCTGCCCGCCACCACCTGGGGCGAAAAGGAAGGCACCGTCACCAACAGCGAACGCCGCATCAGCCGCGTGCGCGCCGCCGTGCCCGCGCCCGGCGAGGCCCGGCACGACTGGCGCATCGTGGTGGACTTTGCGCAGCGGCTCGAAACCAGGCTGCGCCCCAGCCAGCCCACGCTCTTCCCCTACCCCGACGCCGAATCCATCTGGCTCGAACACCGCGAGTCCACCCGCGGCCGCGACCTCGACATCACCGGCCTCTCCTGGCCGATGCTGGACGCGCAGGGCCCGCAGCAATGGCCGCTGCGCGAAGGCGAAACAAAAGGCCAAGTCCGCCTCTACGCCGACGGCATCTTCCCCACCGCCGACGGCAAAGCCCGCTTCGCTGCCATGCCCTGGCAGCCGCTGGCCGAGCCGCGCGAATCGCGTTACCCGTTCTCGCTCACCACCGGCCGCCTGCGTGACCAGTGGCACGGCATGACACGCACCGGCACCATCGGCCGCCTGTTCGGCCACGTGGCCGAGCCCGCGGTGCAGATGCACCCACAAGACATGGAGCGCCGCGGCCTCACCGAAGGCGACTTGGTGCACGTGACCAGCAAGCGCGGCTCCATCGTGCTGCCGCTGCAAGCCAGCAAAGAAATCGGCCTGTCGCAGGCCTTCATCGCCATGCACTGGGGCGCGGAATACCTGAGCGGGCGCAGCAGCATGGGCGAGCCGCTGGCGGGCGTGAACGCGCTCACCACCTCGGCCCACTGCCCCACGTCGAAACAACCCGAGCTCAAACACGCGGCGGTCAAGATCCTCAAGGCCGAGCTGCCCTGGAACCTGCTGGCCGTGGCCTGGCTGCCGGCCGACCGCGCGCTCGCCGTGCAGGCCGAACTGCGCGCGCTGATGCCGTCGTTCGAGTTCGCGTCGTGTGTGCCGTTTGGCCGTGAACGCACTGGCGTTCTGTTCCGCGCCGCGGCGCACGAGGCACCCGAAGCCGCAGTGATCGAACGCATCGAAGCCCTGCTCGGCCTGGGCGGCACCGACGCGCTGCGTTACGTGGACAAGCGCCTGGGCCAACGCCGCACCGCGCGCCTGCTGCGCACGGACGGTGCCACCCGGCTCGAAGGTTTCGTGCTCGCGGGCGACGTGCGCGCCGAGGCCTGGATCAAACCGCTGCTGCAAGACGAATTGCCGGCCGATGCCTACGGTCGCCTGCTGCTGATGCCCGGCGCCAAGGCGCCGGTGGCGGTGGTGGCCCGGGGCAAACAGGTCTGCACCTGTTTCAACGTGAGCGAAGACGACATCGGCGCGCAGCTGCAGACCAGCCGCGGCAGCGACGACCAGCGCCTGGCCGCGCTGCAGAGCGGGCTCAAGTGCGGCACCAACTGCGGTTCCTGCATCCCCGAGCTGCGGCGCCTGGTGCGCGCCCACCCGGCGACAGGGCATGTGCTGCAGGTGGCCTGACAGCCTGCATATAACCCGAAGTCATCAGGCTTGCCGGACAATCGCCCACCATGAGCATCAGCCACTACATCAAGGACATCGGTCGCGGCAAGGACGGCGCGCGCTCGCTCCAGCGCGAGCCCGCCACCGACCTCTTGGGCCAGGTGCTCGACGGCAGCGTGACCGACCTTGAAATCGGCGGTTTCTGCCTCGCCATGCGCATCAAGGGCGAGACGCCGCAGGAGATGGCCGGCTTCCTCGACGCCACGCACGCGCGCCTGCAACGCGTGCCGGACAACGGCCTCACCACCGTGGTGCTGCCGAGCTACAACGGTGCGCGCAAGCTGCCGGTGCTCACGCCCCTGCTGGCCCTGCTGCTGGCGCGCCGCGGCGTGCCGGTGCTGGTGCACGGCACGGCCACCGAAGACCGCCGCGTGACCAGCGAGGCCGTGTTCGCGGCGCTGGGCGTTGAGGCGGCGCGCAATGTGCCCCCGCTCGGTGCGGGCGAGCTGGCTTTTGTGCCCACCGAGGTGCTGCTGCCCAGCCTCAAGCGCCTGCTCGACGTGCGCCGCGCGGTCGGCCTGCGCAACCCGGCGCACAGCCTGGTCAAGCTCATGAACCCCTGCCAGGGCCGGGCGCTGATCGTGGGCAGCTACACCCACCCCGAATACGCCGTCTCCATGGCTGAAACTTTCGCCCTGACCGGTGCGCACGCACTGCTGCTGCGCGGCACCGAAGGCGAGCCGGTGGCCGATGCGCGCCGCACGCCGCAGATGGAAGCCTTCCGCGACGGCCAGCGCCACCTGCTGCAAGCCGCGCAGGACGGCCCGCTGGCCAGCCTGCCCGATCTGCCGCGCGAAGTGGATGCGGCGAGCACCGCGGCCTACATCCGCTCGGTGCTCGATGGCGAACGCCCGGTGCCCGCGCCGATCGCGCTGCAGGTGGAACACATCTTGCGAGAAGTGCAACGTCAGCCCACAACACAGACCGCAGAGACAACTGCCGTTCCAGCCGTCAGCCCACCATGAACATGCCCGCCACCGTCATCGCTTCCGCCACCCGGTTCAACCCCGGCACCGTCACGCTCGTCGGCGCCGGCCCGGGCGACCCGGAACTGCTCACCATCAAGGCCGCCAAGGCCATCGCCGCCGCCACTGTGCTGCTGGTGGACGACCTGGTCAGCGACGCGGTGCTGGAGCACGCATCACCCAAGGCACGCATCGTGCACGTGGGCAAGCGCGGCGGCTGCAAGAGCACGCCGCAGGCCTTCATCGAAAAGCTCATGATCATGGCCGCGCGCGAAGGCGAGGTGGTGGTGCGATTGAAGGGCGGCGATCCTTTCATCTTCGGTCGCGGCGGCGAAGAGGTGGAACACCTGCGCGAAGCCGGCATCGAGGTACAGGTGCTCAACGGCATCACCGCCGGCCTGGCCGGCCTGACCTCGCTCGGCGCCCCGCTCACGCACCGCGATCACGCGCACGGCGTGGTCTTCATCACCGGCCACGCCAAGCCCGGCGACAGCGGCACCGACTGGCAGGCCCTGGCCGCCACGGCGCGGGACGCCAGGCTCACGCTGGTGATCTACATGGGCGTATCCAGCGCCGCGGCCATCCAGGCCGACCTGCTGACCGGCCTGCCCGCCAGCACGCCGCTGGCCATCATCCAGCACGCCAGCCTGCCGCAGCAACGCCACGCGCTCACCACGCTGGGCGGACTGCAAACCACCATCGCCCAGGAGCAACTCGGCAGCCCGGCCGTGATCGTGGTGGGTGATGTGGTGCGCGGTGTCGCCGCGCTGGCGCAGCCGGAAGTCCGCACCCAGCGCTTCGCGGCCTGAGCCGGCCGGCACCCGCATACACTGCGGGCCATGCAAAAGTTCGATGTGGTGGTGGTCGGCGCGGGAGCGGCCGGCCTTTTTTGTGCGGGCGTGGCCGGCCAGCGTGGCCTGCGCGTGCTGGTGCTCGACCACAGCGAGAAGGTGGCGGAAAAGATCCGCATCTCGGGCGGCGGCCGCGCCAACTTCACCAACCGCGACATCGACGTGCGCCAGCCGCACAAACACTTCGTCAGCGAGAACCCAAACTTCTGCCGCTCGGCCCTGTCGCGCTACACGCCGGCCGATTTCGTCGCACTGGTGCAGAAACACGGCATCACCTTCCACGAAAAGCACAAGGGCCAGCTGTTCTGCGACCGCTCGGCCGAAGACCTGATCGCGATGCTGCTGGCCGAGTGCGAAGCCGGCGGCGTGATGCGCTGGCAGCCCTGCGGCGTGAAGGGCCTGCGTGTGGCGGGTGACGGCGCCTACGAGATCGACACCGAGCGTGGCACGGTGCAGAGCCGGGCGGTCGTGATCGCCACCGGGGGCCTGTCCATTCCCAAGATCGGTGCCACCGATTTCGGCTACCGGGTCGCGAAACAGTTCGGCCTGCGCACCGTCGAGCCACGCCCCGGCCTGGTGCCGCTGACCTTTGACGGCGAAGCCTGGGCGCCCTACGCGCTGCTCGCCGGGCTGTCGCTGCCGGTGTTGATCGAGACCGGAGACAAGAAAAGCCGGGCCAGCTTCGCCGAAGACCTGCTGTTCACCCACCGCGGCCTCTCGGGCCCGGCCGTGCTGCAGATTTCGAGCTATTGGCGCGAAGGCACACCGATCCGCATCAACCTGGCGCCCGAGGTGGACCTGCCTGCGGCCCTGGCGCGTGCCAAAGCCACGTCGCGCAAGCTGATCGCCAACGAACTGGCCGCCTTTGTGCCCAGCCGTCTGGCGGATGCCTGGGTGGCGCAGGACAAGGACTGGCAGCGCCCCATCAGCGAAGCCTCGGACAAGGCCCTGGCCCGGCTGGCCGAGCGCCTGGCGCGCTGGGAACTCGTGCCCACCGGCAGCGAGGGGTACAAGAAGGCCGAGGTCACGCTGGGTGGGGTGGACACGCGCGACCTCTCCTCCCAGACCATGGAATCGAAACAACCCGGCTTGTATTTCATCGGCGAGGTGGTGGACGTGACCGGCTGGCTCGGCGGCTACAACTTCCAGTGGGCCTGGGCCAGCGCCCACGCCTGCGCTGTGGCCATTTGTGAACAGAAAACCGGCTGAAGCCGGCCGTTGACGCCCCGGGAAAGCAGCAAAGGGCTGGAAAATCGGCTAGACAAGGCTATAATCCAAGGCTTTGCTGGCAAACCTCCGTCGGCCAATACTAGTTAACAGGCGGGGGAACTTTGCAGAAACGACGTCTGGGCCCGATCTCCTGGTCATCCTCTTTCTGTGCAATCTGGAATTTCTTCTTCAATGACGACCATCCGTGTAAAAGACAACGAGCCCTTTGACGTCGCTCTGCGTCGCTTCAAGCGCACCATCGAAAAACTCGGCCTGCTGACCGACCTGCGTGCCCGCGAGTTCTACGAAAAGCCCACAGCCGAGCGCAAGCGCAAGAAAGCTGCTGCCGTCAAGCGCAACTACAAGCGCATCCGCTCGATGCAGCTGCCCAAGAAGCTGTACTGATCGCTTCCCGGGTTCGCCCCGGACGCAGCAAAAGCCCGCTGGAGGACGCTCAGGCGGGCTTTTTTCGTTTTCTGCCCTCTCTTTCAAAGGATTTCCCATGAGTCTCAAGGACCAGATCACCGAAGACATGAAGAACGCCATGCGCGCCAAGGACAGCGAGCGCCTGGGTACCATCCGCCTGCTGACGGCGGCGATGAAGCAGAAGGAAGTGGACGAACGTGTGGTGCTGGACGACACCATGGTCATCGCCATCGTCGACAAGCTGATCAAGCAGCGCAAGGACAGCATCGAAGCCTTCACCAAGGCCGACCGCATGGACCTGGCCGACAAGGAAAGCGCCGAAATGAAGGTGCTGCAGGCCTACCTGCCGGCGCGCCTGTCGGCCGACGAGGTCGCCGCCGAGGTCAAGGCCATCGTGGCCGAACTGGGCGCCACCGGCCCCGGCGACATGGGCAAGGTCATGGGCGCGGTCAAGACCCACCTGGCCGGCAAGGCAGACATGGGCCAGGTCTCGGCCGCCGTGAAGGCAGCGCTGGCTGGTTGAATCTTTCCCAGCTCAGCGCAGGCATGCGAGGTGCGCCCCTCCCGGAGCGCGGCGGAGCCGGCTTCGCCGGGCCGCATCGCGCTGCCCCCTTTGAGGGGGTCACGCGCAGCGCGGCGGGGGTGGGCCTAGCTAGCTCCCCGCCACCTTCATGCGGTTCACAAGGATCGAGCCCACGGTCTTGGCACCGTAGTTGTAGGCGTCGGCGCCCACGGCCTCGATCCCCTGGAACATGTCCTTCAGGTTGCCGGCGATGGTGATCTCGTGCACCGGGTAGGCGATTTCGCCGTTTTCCACCCAGTAGCCGGAGGCGCCACGCGAATAGTCCCCGGTCACGTAGTTCACGCCCTGCCCCATCAGCTCGGTGACAAACAGGCCGCGGCCCAGCTTCTTGATCATGGCCTTGAGGTCGTCGCCGGGCTGGGTCAGGCGGCTGGTGAGCACGAGGTTGTGCGAGCCGCCGGCGTTGCCGGTGGTGCGCATGCCGAGCTTGCGCGCCGAGTAGGTGGAGAGAAAGTAGCCCTGCACCTTGCCGGCGCTGAGCACCTTGCGTTTCTGCGTGCGCACACCTTCGTCGTCAAACGGGGCGCTGCCCTTGCCGTTGATGACGTGCGGGTCTTCGACGATGTCGAGGTGTTTGGCCATCACGCGCTTGCCCAGGCTGTCGGCCAGGAAGGTGGTCTTGCGGTAGAGCGCGCCGCCGCTGGTGGCCTGCACATAGCCACCCAGCAGGCCGGCGGCCAGCGGTGACTCGAACAGCACCGGGCATTCGGTGGTGGCGATCTTGCGGCCGTTCAGCCGCGCCAGCGTGCGCTCGGCGGCGTAGCGGCCCACCGCCTGCGGGCTGGCGAGGTCTTCGGGTGCGCGCATCGAGCTGTACCAATGGTCGCGCTGCATGTTGGCGCCCTTGCCCGCGATGGGTGCCACCGACAGGCTGTGGCGCGAGCTGGCGTAACCCCCGCTGAAAATGCCGAGCTTGCCGCGTTCGCCGCCGCGCATGTGGGCGGTGAAAAAGTGCGACTGCTGGGCCGACACGCCCGCGCCTTCACTGTTGCTGATCTTCTTGCTGGTGGCGAAGGCCGCGGCCTCGCATTCGAGCGCGATGCGCAGCGCTTCCTCGGAATTGATCGCCCAGGGGTGGAACAGGTCCAGGTCGGGGTAGCTGTCGGCCACGTCGGCCGGATCGGGCAGGCCGGCCACCGGGTCTTCGGCGGTGAAGCGGGCGATGTCGTAGGCCGCCTGCACCGTCTGGCGGATCGCCGCGGGTGAAAAATCGGAGGTGGACGCGTTGCCGCGCTTCTGCCCCAGGTAGACGGTCACGCCAAGCGACTTGTCGCGGTTGCGCTCCACGTTTTCCAGCTCGCCCTTGCGCACGCTCACGCTCAAGCCCGCCCCTTCGGACACCTCGGCGCCCGCGTCAGAGGCACCCAGCTTTTTGGCGTGCCCAAGCGCCATGTCGACCAGTTCCTCGAACTGGCTCCGGGCGTACTGGAAGCCCGCGAGCGGCTGGCTGGCACTGGCGGCGGAAGAAGAAAGGGCTTGGGACGGGGTGTTGGGGGCTTTTTTCATGTCGACGGCTATGATACTTGCCGCCCCCTCTGGCTGCTGCAGGCCCTGCACAAGCCCATTTGAAGAAACCCGATGTCCCGCAAACCCACCAAAGGCTATTTCGTCCGTGGCCAGTTCGTTGCCGAAGGCAGCGAACTCGACCTGGAGCTCAAACGCGAGCTCAAGGGTTCGGTCGACATGAGCAAGACCGACCTGAAAAAAGAGAGCGACCGCCTCCAGTTGCTCGGCGAAAACCTGCTCACGCTCAACGCCGGCCTGATGACGCGCCTGATCGAAAACAACGGTCTGCCCGAGAAGCTGGTGGATGCCGTGGCCGATGCCAAACGCATCACCAACTTCGAAGGCCGGCGCCGCCAGATGCAGTTCATCGGCAAGCTCATGCGCAAGCTCGACGAAGCCACCGTGGCCGCCATCGAAACCGCCATGGAAGAACAGCGCAAGCCTTCGGCCCAGGCCACGCTCGCGCTGCACCAGGCCGAACAGTGGCGCGACAAGTTGATCGCCGACGACGATGCGCTCACGCGCTGGCTGGAGCAAGACCCGGCGGCCGACGTGCAGCACCTGCGCGCCCTGATCCGCCAGGCGCGCAAAGACGCACAGGCCGTGACCGAGCGGCCGGGCGAAGCCCTGCGCCACGGCAAGGCTTACCGAGAGATTTTCCAGATCGTGCGCACCGCCCTCACCCCCGCCGACGAATCGGCGGACGGCGCCGACGACACCCAGGAAGACTGATCCATGACCGACCACCTCACCCCCGAGCCGGTGCGCATCGGCATCGTTTCCATCAGCGACCGCGCCAGCAGCGGCGTCTACGAAGACAAGGGCTTGCCGGCGCTGCAGGACTGGCTCACGCGTGCCTTGAAAAACCCGATCACGTTCGAACCGCGCTTGATCCCCGACGAACAGGCCACCATCAGCGCGACGCTGATCGAGCTGGTGGACGCCGGCTGCGCGCTCGTGCTCACCACCGGCGGCACCGGCCCTGCGAAACGCGACGTGACGCCCGAAGCCACGCTGGCTGTGGCGCACAAAGAGATGCCCGGCTTTGGCGAGCAGATGCGCCAGATCAGCCTGGCCTTCGTGCCCACCGCCATCCTGTCGCGCCAGGTGGCCGTGATCCGCGACCAGAGCCTGATCATCAACCTGCCGGGGCAGCCCAAGGCAATTGCTGAAACACTCGAAGGCCTGAAGAACGCCGACGGCACGCCCAAGGTCAACGGCATCTTCACCGCCGTGCCCTACTGCATCGACCTGATCGAAGGGCCTTACCTCGAAACGAACGACGAGGTCATCAAGGCCTGGCGACCAAAACGGTAACCCCCTGCGCCGCTTCGCGTCTTCCCCCCCGGTGGGGGGACGCACCTGGTGGCCCGGCTAAGCCGGTTCCACGGGTGCCCACGACAAATACCTTCCCCCGGAGCCATTCATGAAAATCACCAAAGACACCGTCGTCACCATCACCTTCCGCGCCACCGATGCACAAGGCAAGTTGCTGGAAGACGGCAAGGAGCCGCGCGCCTATCTGCACGGCGGCTACAACAACACGCTGCCCGGCATCGAGAAGGCGCTGGAAGGCCAGGACATCGGTTTCTCGGCGCAACTGGTGCTCCCGCCAGAGGACGCCTTTGGTGTGCGTGATGAAAGCCTGGCCACCACGATTCCCAAGAGCGAATTCCCGCCCGGCGTGAAGGTCGGCGGGCAGCTGCAGGGGCATGATGATCAGGGCAACCAGCAGGTGTTCACGGTCATGAAGATCAAGGGCGACACCGTGCACCTGGACGGCAACCACCCGCTGGCCGGGCAGACGCTGCGCTTCGCGGTCAAGGTGGTGGATGTGCAGCCGGCTTCAGCCGAGGAGGTCGCCCACGGCCATGCTCATGGTGCCCACGGGCATCACCACTGACCCACCCTCGCACCAGCCGAAGGAACTTTCGCGCGCCCAAGCGCAACCCGTGACCCGGCGCACCGGGTGGCTGACGCAGCGAAGTCAAGGAGGAGGACCGGGCGCAGCCCGGTCCGGGGGACATGAGCGGAGTCGGCCGCCCGGCGCTCCGGGTCACAAGCCAACCAGGCAAAAGCGAGAGGAAGCTTACTTCCCGACCAACTGGTTGAGCTTTTCGGCTTCGAAATGCTCTTCCTTCGCCGCGTCGGGCGGTACGCAGTCGTCACCGCGATGCTCGCAAGCCAGTTGCTCGATGGCCGCCCACAGCAGCGCAATCTGGTGTTCCTGGCTACCGGTCTTGTCGATCAAGCCACGCATCGCCTGCGACAGCGGGTCGTCTTCCTGCGTGATGCCATAGGCCTGAAACTTCGGGTGCGCTTCGGTCACGTCGGCGCTCTCGCCGGTTTTGCTCGGGATGATGCGCGCCGGAATGCCGACCGCCGTGGCGCCCGCAGGCACCGGCTTGATCACGACCGCGTTGCTGCCGATCTTGGCGCCGTCGCCCACTTCGAAACCGCCCAGCACCTTGGCGCCCGCGCTCACCACCACGTCCTTGCCCAGCGTCGGGTGTCGCTTGGCACCTTTGTAGAGCGAGGTGCCGCCGAGCGTCACGCCCTGGTAGATCGTGCAGCCGTCGCCGATCTCGGCGGTCTCGCCGACCACCGTGCCCATGGCGTGGTCGAAGAACACCCGGTCGCCGATCTTCGCGCCCGGGTGGATCTCGATGCCGGTCAGCCAGCGCGCGATGTGCGAGGTGAAACGCCCCAGCCACTTGAACCCATGCGTCCAGCACCAGTGCGCCGGGCGGTGCAGCCAGACGGCGTGCAGGCCGGGGTAGCAGGTGATGACTTCCCAGGTGCTGCGCGCCGCGGGGTCGCGCTCGAGGATGCACTGGATGTCGGAGCGGAGTCGGGCAAACATGGAACGGGCCGTTGGTTTTCTGTATCGGGTCGGCCAGTCTAGCGCTTTGCCTGCGCGGCGGTCTGCAGCATGGCCTTGGCCACACCACGCAGGATGTGGATTTCTTCTTCGGTCGGTGCAGCGCGGTTGAAAAGCTGGTTCAGGCGCGGCATGAGCTTTTTCGGCGCCTCGGGGTCCAGGAAGTCCACCGCCACCAGCGCCTGCTCCAGGTGCTGCAGCATGCCGGCCAGGGCCTTGGCGTCGGCCAGCGGGCGTTCGGGTGCGCTGGCGGGCGGCAGAGCATAACCACCCAGCGCCTGGCGCCAGTCGTAGGCGATCAACTGCACCGCGGCGGCCAGGTTGAGCGAGCCAAACTGCGGATCGGTGGGAATGCTCAGACAGGTGTGGCAGCGGTAGACGTCCTCGTTGCGCATGCCGAAGCGCTCGGAGCCGAAGAGGAAGGCCACGCCGCCGGGGCGGGTGGACACAGGGGCTTCGGGTGTGCCCAGCAGCGCGGCAAAGTGTTCGCGCGGGTGGCGCGTGGGCGGGCCGAAGTCGCGCGGCGTCATGGCCGTGGCGCACAGGTGTTCGATGCCGTCCAGCGCTTCGTCCAGTGTGTCCACGATGCGCGCCTTGGCCAGCACGTCGTTGGCGCCGCTGGCGCGCTGGATGGTCTCTTCGCGCCGCAAGACGTTGGCCCAGCGCGGCGCCACCAGCACCAGGTCGTCAAAACCCATCACTTTCATGGCGCGCGCAGTGCCGCCCACGTTGCCGGCGTGGCTGGTCTGGATCAGGATGAATCTCGTCTTCATTTGGAATCCCCCCGCGCCGCTTCGGATCACCCCCCAGAGGGCCACACCAGCAGCCTGGCAAAGCCAGTTCTGCGGTGCGTGCTGGGTGGGGCACTTGCTCCGGTGAGGTGTTTGGTGTGTTGAAACGGTAAAATCTCCGATTGTCGCCGCCCCGCATCGCCTGGGGTCCAGCCTTCCCGCTCTTCCACTGTCACGCTCGCAGCCCGCTGCGGCGCAAAGGTTCACAACTTATGTCGTCCACACTCCACCCCATGCTCAACGTGGCCATCAAGGCCGCACGTACCGCCGGTACCATCATCAACCGCGCCGCGCTGGACGTGGAGTCGGTCCGGGTCTCTGCCAAGCAGACCAACGACTTTGTGACCGAAGTCGACCACGCGGCCGAAGCCGCGATCATCGACACCCTGCTCACCGCCTACCCCGATCACGCGATCTGGGCCGAAGAGTCGGGCAAGCGCGAAGGCAAACACGGTGGTGCAGACCATGTCTGGATCATCGACCCGCTGGACGGCACCACCAACTTCATCCACGGCTTCCCGGTCTACTGCGTGAGCATCGCGCTCATGGTGGGCAACAAGCTGGAACAGGCCGTCATTTACGACCCGAGCCGCAACGACCTCTTCTGCGCCACGCGCGGGCGCGGCGCCTACATGAACGACCGCCGCATCCGCGTGGCCAAGCGCATCGCCATGCGCGAGTGCCTGTTCTCCACCGGCTTTCCGTTCCGCCCGGGCGATGCCTTCCAGACCTACATGCAGATGCTGGGCGACGTGATGCCCAAGTGCGCTGGCGTGCGCCGCCCCGGTTCGGCCGCGCTCGACCTGGCCTATGTCGCCGCCGGTTTCACCGATGGTTTCTTCGAGATGGGCCTCTCGCCCTGGGACGTGGCCGCCGGCGCGCTGCTGGTGACCGAAGCCGGTGGCCTGGTGGGCAACTTCACCGGCGAAGCCAACTTCCTGGAACAGAAGGAATGCCTGGCCGCCAACCCCAAGATCTACGGCCAGCTCGTCAGCACCATCGGCAAGTACAGCAAGTTCGCCAGCGCGGGCGACAAGGCGGCTGTGCGTCAGGCCAGAGGCCCGCTCGCGGCTTCGACCGAAGAAGCTGATGCCAGCGGCCACAACGGGCCGTCTGGGGACGATGCTCCGCCCACCGAACAAGCCGCTCCCTTCTGAAGCCGCGCGGCCTCAAGGGCCTCAGCGCAGGTGCAACGTCCACCAGAACGTGGCGCCTGCCCCGGCCGTTGCGTTGGCCCAGATGCGTCCGCCGTGGCGCTCGATGATGCGCGCCACGATGGCCAGGCCGACACCGGTGCCCGGCACCTCGGAGCCCGCATGCAGGCGCTGGAACAGGCCGAACAGCTTGCCCGCGTGCGCCATGTCGAAACCCATGCCGTTGTCACGCAGGTAAAAAGCCTGCCGCTCCGCGTCAAAACCCAGCACCAGCTCGGGTTGCGACTGATGACGTGAGTACTTCAGCGCGTTGTCCATCAGATTGACGAGCACCTGCCGCAGCAAGGTGGCGTCGCCCATGACCGCGGGCAAAGGCTGCAGATCGATGAGCGCCTGCGGCACATCGGGCGCCAGGGTATCGACCACCGAATGCGCCAGCGCATTCATGTCCACCGGCACCGCGTCCAGATCCACCCGCACCACGCGCAGCAGCTCCAGCATGTCTGAAATCATCTGGCCCATGCTGCGCGACGAGCGGACGATGCGCCCGAACATGTCTTTGGCCACCGGACTCAAGCCATCGCCCTCTTCTTCGGCAATCAAGGACGCAAAGCCGTTGACCGAGCGCAGCGGCGCGCGCAGGTCGTGCGCGATGGAATAGGAGATCGCCTCCATGTCCTTCATGGAACGCTCCAGTTCGGCGGTGCGCTCGGCCACGCGCCGCTCCAGGGTGGCGTTGAGCGCGCGCACTTCTTCCTGAGCGGCCACCCGGTCGGAGATGTCGAGGTGGGTGCCCGACATGTACAGCGCCTTGCCGCTGTCATCGCGCCGGTGAACCCGGCCGCGGTCGTTGATCCAGACCCAGTGACCCGCCTTGTGGCGCATACGGACGTCGCACTCGTAGTAGGGCAGCTCGCCCGACCAGTGCCGCTGCAACACCCGCTGCGCCCGCTCCAGGTCCCTCGGGTGAACCAGCGTGCGCCAGGTATCGAACGTGGTGGGTTGCAGTTCCGCGACCGTGTAGCCCAGCATCTCGGCCCAACGGTCGTTGATCGTCATGGCCCAGGTCTCGATATTGGTTTCCCAGATGCCCGGACGCGTGGCCTCCAGCACCCACTGCAGCCGCTGCCGTTCCTCACGCAGCTCTTCTTCCGCACGCACATAGGACGTGACATCGGTGTAGGTGCGCACATAGCCACCGTCGGGCAACTTTCGTGTGTAGACATCCAGCACACGACCGTCGCGCGTGTGCCGCAGGTAGTTGTCGGGCAGTGGCAGGCTGGCGTTGCGGTCCACCAGGGCGCGCAGCGAGGCGTCCAGCAGGCGCCCGTCTTCACCAAAATCGCCCTGCGCCGCCTGGAATGCAAGCACCTCATCCTGATGAGGCTGTGTCTGCAGCAGCGCTTCGGGCAAGCCCAGCAGCTCCAGCATGCGCTGGTTGTAAAAACGCACCCGACCTTCTGCATCCACCATGGTCAACCCTTGGCTCATGCTGTCGAACGTCACTTGCAGCGCTGCGCTTTTTTCCACCAGCAGGGCACTCGTGGCCTGGAACTGCAGGCGAGCCCGCCTGCGTTCGGCATGCCCGCGCCAGGCCAGCACCAGCTGGCGCACGGCGCCCAGCAGCGGCTGCAGAAACGCCACATCGGCGGGGCTGTAACCACCGGGCTGGTTCGCCAGGCCGACCATCGCGACCAGACGGTCGCCCACGGCGAGCGGAATGCCCAGGAAACTCGTCATGTCCGGGTGGCCCGAAGCCAGTCCACCCGATCGGGGATCGTGGGCTGGATCGTTGGCGATCACCGTCTCGCCGGTGAGCATGGCGTGGCCGAACAGGGTCTTGAGGTTGCGGAACTCCATGCCCGCATCGACCTGCGCGTCGTACAGGCGCCGCGAAGCTTCGTCCCAGGCGATGTCGGTGATGGCGTGGGTCTTGAGGTAGGGCTGCTCGCGCATGTCGTACAGCACTTCGCCCACAAAACCGTAGCCACTGCCCGTCACGCCCAGCAGCGCAGCCAGCAGGCTTTCGAACGCCTGCCGCTTGTCATCGGCTTCGATGAAGGCGGCCTGTGCCTGCTGCACGGCTTCGAGCATGCGGTGCTGGCGTTCCAGCGCCTGGGCCGCCAACCGGGACTCGGTGACGTCGAAGGTGAAGCCGTGCCAGAGCACCGATCCGTCGGCTTCGCGCTGGGGCACCGCCTCCGCGCTGTACCAGCGCAGCCCAGCACGGGGCAACTGGATGCGGTAGACCTGCCGCCACAGTGTGAGATCGCGCGCGGATGCCGCCAGAGAAGAAACCATCTGTGGAAGATCGTCCGGGTGCACCCGTTCATAAAAGAGCCTGGCGTCGCGCGCGAGGTCGCTGGGGTCCAGTTCCACCATCTCGTGCACCGCGTCGTTCACATACGGGATCGTGCTGCTGCCGTCGGGGTACCGGCGTATCTGGTACACCAGACCCGGCACCCGGGCCGCGATGTTCTGGATGAACCGCAGCTGGCCAGCCAGCGCCTGGGCGGCCTCGCGCTCGGCGGTGATGTCCTGGACCACGCCGAAATCGGTCTGCGGATTGCCCGCCACAGCGGTCTGACCCATGCGCGTGCGCAGCCAGCGCTGCTGGCCATCAGGCCGCGTCCAGCGGAACTCGACCACCCGTCCGTCGAGCGCCTCACGGGCCTTCATCCAGGCCGGCAGATCATCGGGGTGGATGCCACCCCGCCCTTGCGCGCGGGACAACACCGGTGCGGGCTCGATCCCCGTCAGCTCGTAAAGACCGGGGGACCAGATCACATCCTGGTCGCTGCAGGCATTCGTCCAGTGGCCCACGCGGGCCAGTTTTTCGATCGCTCCGTGCAGTTCGACCTGCTGTTGCAGCTCCCGATTGGCGCTCTGCAAGGCCCGTTCGGCCTGTTGTTCCTGGTTGACTTCGGTCAGGTACACCAGCAAAAGTGGCTCGTCGCCCATGTCGAGCCGCCGGGTTCGCAAACAAACGCAGTGGGTTTTGTGGTGGCTCAAGCGCAGATCGACCACCTTGTCCGTCTGCGACAACGAAGCCACATAGCGGGCACGGTCTGATGCGTCAAACCAGTGACCCAACTCGATCGTCGTGCGGCCCAGCGCCTCCTCGCGAGGCACGCCACACAATGCAACCCAGGCATCGTTCACGGCCAGGAGGCAACCGTCGGCCATGCGACTCAGGCTGGCCGCCACGGGCATGGACAGGAACATCGCCTCAAAAAGCGACGGATCGCTGACCCATGCGGCCATGGAAGACACGGCTGGCGTTTCGCCGACCGGGCGGCCGCCAGCCGTCAGAGGGGGCTCGTTTTCAGGCATGGAGGATTTGGGCGTTTCGCACACGGTGTGCTGCGCCAACTTCCTCGCATTCTGTCTCAATTCCAGCGCCCGGGTCGGTGGAGCTGGGGCGGGAAAGGCGCCTATTTCCTGGGCCCTGCGTCCGCCCGGCGCACCGCCATTGACAGAAGGACGGGCAGACCTGAAGTCAACACGGGCGGGCCGAGCTTGAAGCCGCTGTTCAAGGCCAGCAAAGCCGCCATGCGCCGTCGCCCGGTGCCGGTCTTGCCGCGCCCCTTGGCCGTCCCAGCCACCGTCGTCCAGAGCATCAGGGTATGGTTTCAGACCAAACGGTAAAGACGGTTGAGCGATGAATGACGGTGCATAGTTTTTGCCTGTTATTGCCGCTTTGATTTGCACCAATTTGTATTGAGTGTTTTCTTCTATGGTTAAGTGAATAAGTTCAGATGTGGGCGGAATTGTTACAGTTTTTGAGCACACACATTTGAGGGTTGACAAGGGTTTCTGGTACATCCTGGGTCGCACCGACGGATCTCAAATCGCGCTGCGACGCGAAAATGCCTTGTTTTGGAGCTCGCCTGCGCAGGCTTTGTGGCCCAGAGTTCGGTCGGTCAGAACTGGATTCACCGCTCCGGGTTGAGTTCGAAGCGCTTGAGCGCCGGCTCCGGCATGCGCGCGAGCCAAATGCCGCCGGTCCAGCCGCACCCGGTGCCGGGTTACAAGGGCACGGCATAATTTCAGCTGTTCGCGTGCGTGGGAAGCATGGCTTATAGGGTCCGTCCATGCGCGCAGGACCGACGACCCGACCGGGTCGGATGGCGGGCGGCCGCTGACCGGGAAGCCTCCCGCGGGCCCAAGCAGGGGGCAAACGAAAAAATCACCTATGTTGGGAACGCAGCGTTGAGCCGCACAGACAATCACACGGACAGCCCTGCAGGACAGGATCTTTCCCGGCACACCCCCATGATGCAGCAGTACCTGGCCATCAAGGCCGGGTACCCGCACACGCTGGTTTTTTACCGCATGGGCGACTTCTACGAGCTGTTCTTCGGCGATGCTGAAAAAGCCGCGCGCCTGCTCGACATCACGCTCACGCAGCGCGGCCAGTCGGCCGGGGAACCGGTGGTGATGGCCGGCGTGCCCTTCCATTCCATCGACAACTACCTCGCACGCCTCATCAAGCTCGGTGAATCGGCCGCCATCTGCGAGCAGGTGGGCGATGTCGCCACGGCCAAAGGCCCGGTGGAGCGCAAGGTGGTGCGGGTGGTCACGCCCGGCACACTGACCGACAGCGAATTGCTGTCCGACAAGACCGAAGCGCTTCTCATGGCAGTGCACCCCGGCGCGCGCACCGGCGTCGGGCTGGCCTGGATGTCGGTCACGCAGGGCATCGTGTTCCTGGCGCAATGCGCGAGCGACGAACTGGCCGACTGGATCGCCCGCGTCGCGCCGGGCGAACTGCTCTACAGCGCCGAAGTCACGCCCGCTTTTGAAAAGAACGTGCAGGCGCTCGCCGCCCAGCCGCTGGCGAATGGCCAGCGCACCGTGGCCGTGCTGCGCCCTGCCTGGGCGTTCGACGGCGCCTTGGGCGAACGCAAGCTGCTCGAACAGCTCGGCGCCGCCAGCCTGGCCGCCTGGGACGCACAGGGCCTGACCGACGCCCACGCCGCCGCCGCCGCCCTGCTCGACTACGCCGAACACACGCAGGGCCGCGCGCTCAGCCATGTGAAGAGCCTGCGCGTGGCGCGCAGCGACGAGCTGATCGACCTGCCGATCACCACGCGGCGCAACCTCGAACTCACCCACACCCTGCGCGGCGAGACCAGCCCCACGCTGTTCTCCCTGCTCGACGTGTGCCAGACCGGCATGGGCAGCCGGGCACTGCGCAGCTGGCTGCTGGAGCCCAAGCGCGATCGCTCGGAGGCGCGCGCCCGGCTCGACGCCATCGGCCTGCTGCGCAATGGGCTTGCCAACTCCCTGCGCAACGCGCTCAAAGGCGCGAGCGACGTGGAGCGCATCACCGCCCGCACGGCGCTGCGCCAGGTGCGCCCGCGCGAGCTGGTCGGTCTGGGCCAGACGCTGGGCCGCGCGCAGCAACTCGCCCAGGGCCTGCAACACGGCCTGCCCGCGGGCGGACCGGCCCTGCTGATGCAGATCGCGGCCGACCTCACACCACCCGCCGGCTGCGCCGACCTGCTGCTGGCCGCGCTGCTGCCCGAGCCGGCCGCACTGGTGCGCGACGGCGGGGTGATCAATCATGGCTTCGACGCCGATCTGGACGAACTGCGCGGCATCCAGACCAACTGCGACGGTTTCCTGATCGACCTCGAAACCCGCGAGCGCGCCCGCACCGGCATCGCCAACCTGCGCGTGCAGTTCAACAAGGTGCACGGCTTCTACATCGAGGTCACGCAGGGCCAGATCGACAAGGTGCCCGACGACTACCGCCGCCGACAGACGCTGAAAAACGCCGAGCGCTTCATCACGCCCGAGCTCAAGGCTTTTGAAGACAAGGCGCTCAGTGCACAGGAACGCGCGCTGGCGCGCGAGAAGTGGCTCTTCGAACACTTGCTGGACGAACTGCAGGCTTACATCGACCCGCTCACCCGCCTGGCCCGCGCTCTGGCCGCGCTGGACGCGCTCTGCGCCCTGGCCGAACGCTCGCTCACGCTCAACTGGAGCGCGCCGTTGTTCGTCGCCGAACCCTGCGTCGAGATCCGCGCTGGCCGCCACCCGGTGGTGGAAGCGCGGCTGAACGAAACCACCGGCGGCAGCTTCATCGCCAACGACACGGTGATGGGTCCGAAACAGCGCATGCAGGTCATCACCGGCCCCAACATGGGTGGCAAGAGCACCTACATGCGCCAGGTGGCGGTGATCGTGCTGCTGGCCAGCATGGGCAGCTACGTGCCGGCGGCGGCCTGCCGCCTCGGCCCCATCGACGCCATCCACACCCGCATCGGCGCCGCCGACGACCTGGCCAACGCGCAATCCACCTTCATGGTCGAGATGACCGAGGCCGCGCAGATACTGAACGCCGCCACGCCACAAAGTCTGGTGCTGATGGACGAGATCGGTCGCGGCACCTCCACCTTCGACGGCCTCGCACTGGCCGGCGGCATCGCCGCCCACCTGCACGACAAAGCCAAAGCCTTCACCCTGTTCGCCACCCACTACTTCGAACTCACCGAGTTCCCCGCCGCCCACCACGCCGCAGTGAACGTGCACGTGAGCGCGGTCGAAGGTGGCGGAAAATCGGGCATCGTCTTCCTGCACCAGATCGAACCCGGCCCGGCCAGCCGCAGCTACGGCATACAAGTTGCAAGGCTCGCTGGCGTGCCGGCGGCGGTGGTGCAGCACGCGCGCCACGCCCTGGCCGCACTGGAAAGCCAGAGCGAACAGAGCCGCAGCCAGGTGGACCTGTTTGCACCACCGCCGCCGAGCGCCGAACCTGAAACCCACCCCTTGCTGGCTGCCCTGCGGGGCATCGACCCCGACGCACTGAGCCCGCGCGAAGCGCTGGACCAGCTCTACCAACTCAAGAAACTCAGCCTGCAACCATGACCTACTGCGTCGCCGTCAAACTCAACGCCGGACTGGTCTTCCTGTCCGACTCGCGCACCAATGCGGGCCTGGACCAGATCAGCACCTTCCGCAAGATGATCGTCTACGAGAAGCCGGGCGAGCGCTTCATGTGCCTGCTCTCGGCCGGCAACCTGAGCATCTCGCAGTCGATCCGCGAGATCCTGCAGGTCGAGCAGGTGGAGGACATCGCCGGCGGTGAGCCCATCACCATCTGGAACGCCAGGAGCATGTTTGACGCCGCGCGCGTGCTCGGCTCGGCGGTGCGCCACGTGTACGAACGCGACGGCGAATCGCTCAAACGCGCCGGTGTGGAGTTCAACGTCTCCATGATCTTCGGCGGCCAGATCCTGGGCGAGGGTATGCGCCTGTTCCAGGTCTATTCGGCGGGCAATTTCATCGAGGCCACGGCCGAAACCCCGTTCTTCCAGGTCGGGGAATCCAAATACGGCAAACCGGTGCTCGACCGCGTGATCACGCCCGAGACCCCGCTGGACGAGGCCGCCAAGTGCGTGCTGGTGTCCATGGACAGCACGCTCAAGTCCAACCTCTCGGTGGGTCTGCCGCTGGACCTCGCGGTGTACGAGGTCGACCAGCTGCAGAGCGACAAGATCACCTGCATCGACGAAAACAATCCCTACTTCCGCATGGTGCACAACACCTGGGGCCAGAAACTGCGTGAGGTGTTCGACAGCATCGAACACCCGACCTGGGACGGTGCCCACACCGAAGTGCCCCTGCTGTGTGAAAGCCCGCGCAACCAGCCACTGAAGAAGATCTCGAACTCAAGAGAAAAACTGATCTGATCAGGCCATGTCCCTGATCATCTTCTCCCACGCCAACAGCTTCCCCGCCAGCACCTACGGCGTGCTGTTCAAGTCGCTGCGGGCGCGCGGATTTTCCGTGCGGGCGCCCGAAAAGTTCGGTCACGACCCGGCCTACCCGGTCACCAGCAACTGGCCACATCTGGTGCAGCAGCTGGCCGATTTCGCGGCGCCGGAGATTGAGCGCCACGGCCAGCCGGCCTGGCTGGTCGGTCATTCGCTGGGCGGTTTCCTGAGCCTGATGTGCGCCGCGCGCCACCCGGCACTCGGCGGCCACGGCATCAAGGGGGTGCTGCTGCTGGACTCGCCCGTGCTGGGCGGCTGGCGCGCCCGGGCGCTGGAACTGGCCAAGCGCACACAGCTGGTGGGCTCGATCTCGCCCGGCAAGATCAGCCGCAAGCGCCGCAACGCCTGGCCCGACGCCCAGGCCGCGTTCGACCACTTTGCCCACAAGAAGGCCTTCGCCCGCTGGGAACCGCAGGTGTTGCGCGACTACATCGCCCACGGCACGCACGACGAAACCATCGCACAGGGCACGCGCCGCGTGCTCAGCTTCGAGCGCGATGTCGAAACCGCCATCTACAACACCCTGCCCCACAACCTCGACCGCCTGCTGCGCCGCCACCCGCTGCAGGCGCCGGTGGCCTTCATCGGCGGCACCGAATCGCAAGAGATGAAACAGGTCGGCATGGCCATGACCCACCGGCTGGTGGGCAAGAACCACCCCGGGCGCCTGCTCATGGTGGAAGGCAGCCACCTGTTTCCGATGGAAAGGCCCCAGGAGACGGCCGCAGCCATCGAACGCGCGCTCCAGAGCCTGGCGCGCTGAGCGGCCACGGGCACCCACCCCGGGTGCCAAGGGGCGGAAACCCGGGTGAAATCCGGCGCTCGTTCGGCCGACCGGCCAGGGACTTCCTCCGGTATAACAGCTGACAGACGTCGCCCGTTCCCACACCGGCTCCCGCCCAAGACCCCATGCCCTACACCGACGAACCGTCGAACCCCCTCCATCGCCTCTGGCGGCAGATCGCGGGTTGGCAGCCCGACCGCCACAGTCTCTGGAGCCGCTATGCGGTCGCCGTGGCCATCACGCTGGCGGCCGCCCTGTTGCGCATGGCCCTGGCGCCGGCCGAATCGGGCGGGCGCTTCATCACCCTGTCCCTGGCGGCGGCCCTCTCGGCACTGTACGGCGGGTTTCGCGCCGGCATGCTCAGCACCGTGCTGGGCATGGTGATGGTCAACTTTTTCCTGGTCAAACCCTATGGGTCGCTGGCGTTTGACGACCCGGGCGAAGCCTTCTGGCTCAACCTGTGGCACTTCATCACCGCGCTGGTGGTGGTGGGCGCCATCGCGCTCATGCAGCGGCAAAACCGCCTGTGGCGCGCAGCCGGTGAAGCGGTGCAGCGCAGCACCCGGCAACTGGCAGACACCTTCGAGCACAGCGCCACCGGCATGGCCCACAGCCAGCTGGACGGGCGCTGGATCCGTGTCAACCAGACCTACTGCGATCTGGTCGGCTACACCCGGCAGGAAATGGAAACCATGAGTTTTCGGGATTTCACCCACCCCGACGATCTGGAACTGGACCTCACCCTGCTGGCGCGCACCCTGGCAGGCGAAACCGACCACTACAGCATCGAGAAGCGCTATATCCACAAACGGGGCCACACCGTCTGGGTGCACCTGACGCTGTCCCTGGTGCGCACGGCCGAGGGGGCACCCGACTACCTGATCGCGGTGGTGCAGGACGTGAGCGACCGCAAGGCCACCGAAGAGGCCTGGCGCACCAGCGAACAGCTGCTGCGCCAGGCCCAGCAGCTCGCCGGTCTGGCCACCTGGCAGGCCGACGTGGCCACGAGGCGCTTCACCACCCTCGCCGGCTCCAAGGACATCCTGGGCCTGCCCAGCACCGAATTCAGCGACGAGGAACTGCTCGCGATCACCCATCCGGACGACCGCCCGGTGGTGCTGCGGCAGTGGGCCCTGGCGGTGCAGGGCAAGGCGGTTTATGACATCGAATACCGGTTGCGCATTGGCGATCACGAGCGCTGGTACTCGGTCCAGGCCGATTTCGAGCGCGACGCGCAGGGCCGGGCCGTGCGCGCGCTGGGCGTGACACTGGACGTGACCGAGCGCAAACAGGCCGAGCTGGAAATCCAGCGCCTCAACGCCTCGCTGGAGAACCGCATCCAGCACCGCACCCAGGCCTTGCGGGACGCCTACGACGAGCTGGAGAGTTATTCCTACGCGGTGGCGCACGACCTGCGCTCACCGCTGCGCATCATCAACGGCTTCGCCCAGGCCCTGCAGGAGGACAACCCGGCGCTGGATACCGCCAGCCTCAGCCACCTGCAACGCATCATGGCCGCCAGCAAAAAGATGGGCCTGCTCATCGATGGCCTGCTGCAGCTCTCGCAGATCGGCCGGGGTGAGGTGCAACGCCAGCCGGTCAACCTCGGCGCCATCGCCACGCGGCTGCTGGAAGAACTGGCCGCGGAATCTCCTCAACGATCCGTCACCTGGTCCATCGAGTCCGACCTGCACGCCTGGGCCGACCCCTCGCTGGTCGACGCCCTGCTGCAGAACCTGCTGCACAACGCCTGGAAATACACCGCAGCCACGCCGCAGGCACACATCCGGGTGTTCACCCGGGAGGTGGATGGTCAGACCCATTTCTGCGTGAGCGACAACGGTGCAGGCTTCGACATGGCCCGTGCTGAAAAGCTCTTTCAGCCTTTCCAGCGCCTGCACCAGCCGCACGAATTCGAGGGACTGGGCATCGGACTGGCCACGGTGCAGCGCATCGTGCAGCGCCATGGCGGCATGCTCCACGCCGAGGCCGCACCCGGCCAGGGGGCCACGTTCTGTTTCACACTGCCTGGCGAAGCGTCTCCCGAATCGCTGCCCTGAACCGGTTCAAGCCTTCCAGTCGACCCACCCCAGGCTCGCGGTCAGCAGGATCAGGCCGCCAAAAGCGATGCGGTACCAGGCGAACGGCACGAAGGTGTGGTTGCCAACGAAACGCAGCAGCCACTTCACGCACACCCAGGCCGACAGCCACGACACCAGCAGGCCGACGGTGAACAGCGGCAGGTCGGCCATGCTCAGCAGATCGCGGTTCTTGTAGATGTCGTAAACCGCCGCGCCAAACAACATGGGGATGGCCAGGAAAAAACTGAACTCGGTCGCGGCCTTGCGGTTGAAGCCCAGCAGCATCGCGCCAATGATGGTGGCACCCGAACGGCTCACGCCCGGCACCAGCGCCGTGCACTGCACCAGGCCCACCTTGAGCGCGTCGGTCCAGCGCACGCCATCGACATCCTCCACGTGCACCCGGGCCCCTTTGGTCTGCAGGCGCTCGGCCCACAGGATCACCAGCCCACCCACGATGAAGCCCAACGCCACCACCACCGGGTTGAACAGCACGCCCTTGATCACGTCGATGAACAGCACTCCCGCCACCGCTGCGGGCAGAAACCCGATCAGCACATTCAGCGTGAAGCGCTGCGCCGAGCGCTCACGCGGCAGGCCCAGCAAGGTCTCCCAGAGCTTGCCCGCGTAGAGCGAAACGATGGCCATGATCGCGCCGGTCTGGATCACCACCTCAAACAGCTTGATCTTTTCGCCCGGCATGTCCAGCAGCGCGGCCGTCAGGATCAGGTGACCCGTGGAAGAAATCGGCAGGAACTCGGTCAGGCCCTCCACCACGCCCATGATGGCGGCCTTGATCAACAACACAACATCCATACAGTGTCCGGCGCGCAGCGCGCTTCGCAAAAAAAAGAACAGGCCAACCACTGGCCTGTCTGCAAGCGCCTATCCTACCTGCCCCGGCTGCTGATCTGCAGCGCGCCTCAACGCGGCAACGGGTCGAGCTGCAGTTCCAGCCCACCCGGCACCACCCGCAGCGCGCCGGGCTGGTAGCCCCGGCGCCCGACCGCCTCCAGGTCTTCGGGCTTGAGGCGGTGAACCACCAGATCCGGCAGCAAGCCCTGAACCAGCGCACCGCCCAGGCGCTTGAAACGCGCCGCATTCGACGGCGACGCGTCGGGCAGATCCATGTTTTCCAGCCGCACATCGGTGAGCCGCACCGTGTTGTCGACCGGTTCCAGGCGCAGGCCGTAGCTCAGGCTGAGCGTGCCGCGCTGCGTGCGCGTCTCGACCAGCGGCATGCCCACGGTGAAATCCAGCTGGGTGCCGATGCGGTTCTCAGCCGGCATCAGCCGCAGCCTGGGCGTGTCCAGCGTGACGTCGAACAGCTCCAGGTAACGGTTGCTGCGCGGAAACTGGCGCGCGATCGCCTCCATCAGCTTCTTCTCGGAAACCCTGACGGTGCGCGGGCCGGGTTGCAGTGCCGCGCAGCCGGTCAGAACCCCGGTGGACAGCGCGCCAGCCACCAGCATCCCGGACCAAAGCAGCTGTCGTCGGGCGGTGTCGGGCATTCGGTGTTCCTTGGCAATGGGGGTGGGTCGGCCCATTGTAGGAACACCACGGCCCGCCCCCGATCAGCGGGTCTGAAGCACCGGGCCAGCGCGCCACGCCCACCCTTCACGCCCGCGGGCGGCATTTCACACCCGCGCTCCGTCGTTCCGTCGCAACCGGCTCGCACCCGAACGGGTCGCGCGGCACAGTCACGCCACGGTCCTCGCAACGACCGACCAACCCAGGAGCCACCCATGAACGCCAGCACCCCTTTCTCGCTATCGCCCGACCAGGAGCGCCTCGCGTTACGGCGCGTCAAGGCCCGCCTGGGCTGGTACACCCACGCCTTCATCTACGTCTGTGTCATCAGCGGCCTGACCGTGCTGGGCTGGTGGCAGGGCCACCTGTGGCCGGTGGCGCCGGCCCTGGGCTGGGGTTTCGGCCTGCTGATGCACGGCCTGGGCGTGTTTGGCTTCGGCGCCGGATCGGACCTGCGCCAGCGGCTGGTGGAGCAGGAACGCCAGCGCCTGTACGCCGCCTCCAACGGAAAACAGCCATGACAAACCGCCCCAACCCTTCCATCGCCTGGTGGACCCTCACCCTGTTCTGTCTCGGCGTGGGCGCCTACGCCTGGGTGCTCTACGGCCTGCTGCCCGAGGTGCCGGCCACCGCGCCCGAGTTCCAGGCCAGCTTCGCGCGCCATCACCCCACCGTGTTCTACGTGCACGTGATGGCCGCCGCCCTGGCGCTGCTGATCGGGCCCTGGCAGTTCCTGCCCGCGCTGCGCGCGCGGCACCCGCGCCTGCACCGCTGGCTCGGCCGCGTCTACCTTGGCGGCGGCGTGCTGGCCGGTGGCGTCTCCGGCCTGCTGCTGGCGCCCAACACCTTCGGCGGCCCATTGGCCAACCTGGGTTTTGGCGTGCTCGCCCTGCTCTGGCTGTTCAGCGGATGGCGCGCCTACCGCGCCATCCGCCAGGGCCGGGTTGACGAACACCGGCGCTGGATGTTGCGCAACTTTGCGCTTGCCTGCGCGGCCGTGACGCTGCGGCTCTACCTGCCGCTGTCCTTCGTCAGCGGCCTGCCGCTGGCACCGGCCTACGCCGCCATCGCCTGGCTGTGCTGGGTACCCAACCTGCTCTGGGCCGAGTGGCACATCCGGCGCAGCGCGCCAGCACCCGTCGCGGCCCGGCTGGGTGCTTTCGCGGGCTGAGGTCAGCGTGCCAGAATCGTCCGCGTCCCACCATCGGCTGCTGCTGCCCATGACCCTGCGCCCCGACCCCGCCCTGCTGCGCTGGCTGCCCTCCGACAGCCGCCGCGGCGTGGCTCAGCGCATGGGCATCGTCTGGGCCGTGGCGCTGCTGATCGCGCTGTTCCAGTGGGGCTCGGGCCACAAGAACCACAGCCTCGACGCGTCCCTGGTCTACAGCTACGCCATCAGCACCGCCATCTGGTTCCTCACCGACCCCGGCCGCATCGCGCTGCACCGCCTGCTCGGCACGCAGGGGCCGCACTACTGGGGGCTGTCGCTGCGCATGATGGCCTACCTGCTGGCGGGCGTCGTGGTTGGCTACACACTCGGCACCTTCGTCGGGGACGCCTACACCGGCCACTCCACCTGGGCGCTGCTGGCGTCGTCGCCCCTGCGATTCTTCGGTTTCTGGCTCTCCACCCTGGGCATCAGCCTGGGCTTCCTGTTCAGCTTTTACCAGCGCGCGCGCAACCAGGACCTGCAGCGCCAGGCCACCGAAGCGCGGCTCAAGTTGCTGGAAACCCAGCTCGAACCCCACATGCTGTTCAACACCCTGGCCAACCTGCGCGCGCTGATCGCCACCGACCCGCCGCGCGCCATGGCCATGCTCGACCGGCTTAACGACTACCTGCGCGCCACGCTGCGTGCCTCGCGCACCGACGGATCGACCGGCAGCCACACCCTGGCCGACGAGTTCGCCCGCCTGCGCGACTACCTCGAACTCATGGCCCTGCGCATGGGGCCGCGCCTGTCGTTCACGCTGGACCTGCCCGAGGCGTTGCAGCGCCATCCGGTGCCGCCGCTGCTGCTGCAGCCGCTGGTGGAAAACGCCATCCGCCACGGGCTGGAGCCCAAGCTCGACGGTGGCCGCATCGACATCCGCGCCAGCACCGACGGCACCGGGCAGCTGCTGCTGGAGGTGGTTGACACCGGCGTCGGCATGGACACCGCTGGTGCACCACACAGCGGCAGCGGCTTTGGTCTGTCGCAGGTGCGCGAGCGCGTGGCCAGCCTGCCCGGTGGCGGACGCGTGGACCTGAGCACGCAGCCTGGCCACGGCGCCACGGTGTGCATCCACTTGCCTTTGTTGAACACCCCCCAGCCATGAACGCCACCGCCCTCATCGCCGAAGACGAACCGCTGCTGGCCGCCGCGCTGCAGGCCGAACTCGCGCGCGCCTGGCCCGCGCTGCGCGTGCTGGCCACCGTGGGCCACGGCGCCGCGGCTGTGGAACAGGCCCTCGTGATGCAACCGCAGGTGCTGTTCCTCGACATCCGCATGCCCGGCCTGAGCGGCCTGGAAGCCGCCGTGCAGCTGGCCGAAGAATGGCCGGAAGGTGGCCCGGGCGCGGCGCCTTTCCCGGCCATCGTCTTCGTCACCGCGTACGACCAGTACGCCGTGCAAGCCTTCGAAGCGCAGGCGGTGGACTACCTGCTCAAGCCGGTACAGCCCGAGCGCCTGGCGCGCACGGTACAGCGCGTGCAGCAGGTGCTGGCGCAGCGCAGCCCCGCCGAGGTGACCGCGCCGCTCGAACACACGCTGACCCAGCTGCGCGCCCTGCTCGCGCCTGCGGTGGCGGCCTCGCCCAGCGAGCCGCTGCGCGTGATCCAGGCCAGCGTCGGCCAGCAGATCCGGTTGGTGCCGATCGACGAGGTGCTGGTGTTCGAGGCCGCCGACAAGTACGTGCGCGTGCTCACCGCCAGCGAAGAGCTGCTGATCCGCACTCCGCTCAAGGACCTGACGCCGCAGCTCGACGCCAGTCTGTTCTGGCAGATCCACCGCGGCACCGTGGTGCGCGCCACCGCCATCCACAGCGTCAGCCGCGACGAAGCCGGCAAGCTCAGCCTGCGGCTGCGCGGGCGCACGGAGTCGTGGCCTGTGAGCCGGCTGTACGCAGGGCAGTTCAAGGCTATGTGAATGCCTGGCCTGTCGGGGTCTTGGTCGATGCGATGCTGGGGAACAACGGTCTTGTTCTTTCTTGCACCTCGCGGCGCCAAGGCGTGTGCGCTCAGGCCGCAGCGCTTAAGTGAAGCGGTCGGTGCTTTGCACCGACTTCCCTGCGATGCTCGCGGCCGTGGCCTGTCGCACAACTCGCTGCGTTCGCTGCGCTCTCTCCGCTCAGACAAGTGCGACAAATCAGTTGACGAAGCGCGCTGCGCGCGCGGCCACGACCACTGCGCTTCTCGGCGCCTCACACGGCGCGCTGCGGCCTGAGCGCACACGCCTTGGCTGAAGTGGTTTGGGCTCGCTACCAGTGGAAGTCGAAATCGCCGCTTTGCTGCGGCCAACGTTTTCGATTGGGCGTGCTGGACGCAACATCACTTCATGCTGCGGCAGGCGCTGTCCGGTGGGGGCGATGTTCCGGGGTGGCTGTGTCCACCAGCCTGGGGCCGGGCGCGCAAGTGCGCGCTTCGTTTCATGCTCGCGGCCACTGTCTGAGCGGAGAGAGCGCAGCGAACGCAGCGAGTTTGGCCGCGCCGGCCCCAGGCTGGTGGACACAGCGAAGTCGGCGCAAAGCGCCGACCACCCCGGATGAGCCCCCATCGGGCAGCGCCTGCCGCAGCCGCGAGGTAGCTAACACCAAAGAGGCGCTAAAAACTGCCCGTGAACCGGTAACGCGCCGCCGGGTGCCACATCGCCGCCACCGACGCCACCTGCCCTTGCGAATGCGTCTGCCGGCGCAGCACCAGACAGGGCTCCTCGGGTGCCATGTGCAGCATCTCGGCCACGTCGCGCGGCGGCAGGCAGGCTTCGATGACGAAGCGCACGCCCTGCAGCGGCGCCACGCGCATCAGGTAGGCGTTGGGCGTCTGGCTGGCGAAGTCTTGCGCGAGGTAATCGGGTGCCACCGACGGATTCACGTAGCGGTCTTCGACCTGGATCGGCTCGCCGTCCTCGAAGTGCACCACCACCGAATGGAACAGCGGCTGCTCGGCCTTCAGCCCGAACTGCCGCCCCAGCGCCTCGCCCGCCTTGATGCGCTCCAGCTTGTGCAACTCGCTGCGGTGCACGTGGCCGCGCGCGGCGATCTCTTCGGCGATGTTGCGGATCTCGACCAGCGTGGCCTGGTATTTCTGCTGCGCCACGTAGGTGCCCGAGCCCTGCACCCGCTCCACGATCTGCTCGTCGCTCAGCTCGCGGATCGCGCGGTTCACCGTCATGCGCGACACGCCGAAGGTGCGCGCCAGCGCCTCTTCGCCCGGGATCGCCTCGCCCTCCTGCCAGGTGCCGCTCTGGATCTGCGCCAGCACATGCTGTTTCACCCGCAGGTAGGCGGGCGTGCGGTCTTCGGCGGCCGCAGCGGGCAAGGGGGTGGAACCGTTCGACATAGGGTTTTTACGGGGGTATCAACCGATGAAGTGGTATTGACAGGTGGGATTATGGCCAGATAAAGTTGTATATACATATCGCAGACAAGTATTTTGATATGTACAGACATACCATCGAAACCGCCCCGAGGAAACCGCCCATGAACACCCGCACCGCCACGGCGTCCAGCCCGCCCGTCCCCGCCGCCGCCTTCCTGCGCCTGCTGGCCTACAGCAGCATCGGGCTGGTGATGTTTTTCCTGCCGCTGGAGATCGCCGGCAAGACCACCATCCTGTTCGACCACGCCGCCACCTACCTCGCGCAACAGCAGCGCAGCCTATCGGTCGCGCTGGTGCTGGCGCTCATGGCCTGGGGCGCGGCCGCGCCCTTCATCAAAGGCAGCTGGCGCGCCAGCACCACCACCGTGTTCAGCGTGCTCAAGGTCATGGGCCTGGTGCTGGCGCTGATGTATTTGCTGAAACTTGGGCCCGCGCCGCTGTTCGAAAAGGACATGCTGCCCTTCCTGTTCGACAAACTCGCGCTCACCGTCGGCCTGATCGTGCCGCTGGGCGCGGTGGCGCTGGCCTTCCTGGTCGGTTTCGGTCTGCTGGAGCTGGTGGGCGTGCTGATGCAGCCCGTCATGCGGCCGATCTGGCGCACGCCCGGTCACTCCGCGATCGACGCCGTCGCCTCCTTCGTCGGCAGCTACTCGGTTGGCCTGCTGATCACCAACCGCGTCTACGTCGAAGGCAAGTACACGGCGCGTGAAGCGGCCATCATCGCCACCGGCTTCTCCACGGTCTCGGCCGCTTTCATGGTCATCGTGGCCAAGACGCTGGGACTGATGGAAGCCTGGAACTTCTACTTCTGGTCCACCTTCGTGATCGCGTTCGCCGTCACCGCCATCACCACCTGGCTGCCGCCGATCTCGCGCATGGACAACAGCGGCGGCGTGAGCAGCGCCCTGCCCGCCGGGCGCAACCGCTGGCAAGCCGCCTGGGACGCCGGCCTGGCCCAGGCCAGCAACGCGCCGCCGCTGTGGCGCGTGCTGCGCGACAACCTGCGCGACGGCCTGGCCATGGCCAGCGCGGTGGTGCCCACCATCCTCGCCGTCGGCCTGATCGGCCTGCTGCTGGCGCGCTACACCCCGGTGTTCGACGTGCTGGGCCTGTTGCTGCTGCCCTTCGTGTGGCTCGGTGGCCTGGCCGAACCGGTGGCGACTTCCAAGGCCCTGGCCTCGGGCCTGGCCGAGATGTTCCTGCCCGCGCTCCAGCTCAAGGGCGCCGACCCGGTGGTGCGCTACGTCGCGGCCGTGGTCTCGGTCAGCTCGGTGCTGTTTTTCTCCGGCTCGATCCCCTGCGTGCTGGCCACGCGCATCCCGATCTCGCTGCGCCAGATGGTCGGCGTCTGGTTCGTGCGCACCGCGCTGAGCATCCTGCTCGCCGCCGGCGCCGGCCACATCGCGTTTGCCCAGGGCTGGATCGCCTGATCCCACCCCCTCTTCACCCCACCGCTTTTTCAAGGAGTTCCCCATGAACACCAACACCGACCCCCGCCTCGACCCCACCCGCGTCATCCGCGCTCCGCGCGGCAACACGCTGACCTGCAAGAACTGGATCGCCGAAGCCGCCTACCGCATGATCCAGAACAACCTCGACCCCGAGGTCGCCGAGAACCCGCAGCACCTCGTGGTCTACGGCGGCATCGGCCGTGCCGCGCGCGACTGGGCCTGCTTCGACCAGATCCTCGCTTCGCTGAAAGACCTGAACGACGACGAGACCCTGCTGGTGCAGTCGGGCAAGCCGGTCGGCGTGTTCAAGACCCACAGCAACGCGCCGCGCGTGCTGATCGCCAACAGCAACCTGGTGCCCAAGTGGGCCAACTGGGAGCACTTCAATCAACTCGACCGCAAAGGCCTGTTCATGTACGGCCAGATGACCGCCGGCAGCTGGATCTACATCGGCAGCCAGGGCATCGTGCAGGGCACGTTCGAGACCTTCGTCGAGGCCGGCCGCCAGCACTACAACAACGACCTCTCGGGCAAATGGATACTCACCGCCGGCCTGGGCGGCATGGGCGGCGCGCAGCCGCTGGCGGCCACGCTGGCCGGCGCCTGCTCGCTCAACATCGAGTGCCAGCAAAGCAGCATCGACTTCCGTCTGCGCACGCGCTACGTCGACAAGCAGGCGCGCGACATCGATCACGCGCTGGAGCTCATCAAAGAGCACACCGCCAAGAAAGAAGCTGTCTCCATCGCCCTGCTGGGCAACGCCGCCGAGATCCTGCCCGAGCTGGTGAAGCGCGCGAAGGCCGGCGGCATCAGGCCCGACCTGGTGACCGACCAGACCTCGGCGCATGACCTCATCAACGGCTACCTGCCCGTGGGCTGGAGCGTGGCGCAGTGGAAGGCCGCGCAGAAGGACCCGGCGCAACACGCCCGCCTGACCGCCGAAGCTGCCCAGGGCTGCGCGGTGCACGTGCAGGCCATGCTGGACTTCCAGAGCATGGGCATCCCCACGGTGGACTACGGCAACAACATCCGCCAGGTCGCGTTCGACCAGGGCGTGAAGAACGCGTTTGATTTCCCCGGCTTCGTGCCGGCCTACATCCGCCCCATGTTCTGCGAAGGCAAAGGCCCGTTCCGCTGGGTCGCGCTCTCGGGCGACCCGGAAGACATCTACAAGACCGACGCCAAGATCAAGGAACTGTTCCCGAACAACCACCACACGCACCGCTGGCTCGACATGGCGCGCGAGCGCATCGCCTTCCAGGGCCTGCCCGCGCGCATCTGCTGGCTCGGTCTGGGCGAGCGCCACATCGCCGGCCTGGCCTTCAATGAAATGGTGAAGAACGGCGAGCTGAAAGCCCCGATCGTGATCGGCCGCGACCACCTCGACACCGGCTCGGTCGCCAGCCCCAACCGCGAGACCGAGGCCATGAAGGACGGCACCGACGCCGTGAGCGACTGGCCGCTGCTCAACGCCCTGCTCAACACCGCCGGCGGCGCCAGCTGGGTCAGCCTGCACCACGGTGGCGGTGTGGGCATGGGTTACTCGCAACACTCGGGCATGGTGATCGTGGCCGACGGCACTGATGCCGCGGCCGAGCGCCTGGCGCGCGTGCTGGTGAACGACTGCGGCTCGGGCGTGATGCGCCATGCGGATGCGGGCTATGAACTGGCGATTGCCACAGCGAAAAAACAAGGGCTCAAGTTGCCCATGATCGGATGACACTTCACACCATGACCCACACCCTCACCCTCCACCCCGGCCAGATGAGCCTGGCCGATCTGCGCACCGTCTGGCAACAAGCCGTGCGCATACAACTGAGCGACGACGCGCAAGCGGGCATCGCCGCTTCGGCAGCCGCCATCCACGCCATCGTGCACAAAGGCGAGGCGGCCTACGGCATCAACACCGGCTTTGGCAAGCTCGCCAAGACGCGCATCCCCGACGACCAGCTGGAGCTGCTGCAGCGCAACCTGATCCTGTCGCATTCGGTCGGTACCGGCGAACCCATGAGCGACGCCACCGTGCGCCTCGTGGTGCTGATGAAGGCCGCGAGTCTCGCGCGCGGCTACTCGGGTGTGCGCCCCGTCGTCATCGACACGCTGCTCGCCCTGCTCAACGCCGGCATCACGCCGCGCATCCCGGTCAAGGGCTCGGTCGGCGCCTCGGGCGACCTCGCGCCGCTCTCGCACATGACGCTGGCCCTGATGGGCGAAGGCGAGGTGCGGATGAACGGCGAGTGGTTGCCCGCCGCCGCAGCGCTGAAAGCCACCGGCATCACCCCGCTCACGCTGGCGGCCAAGGAAGGCCTGGCGCTGATCAACGGCACCCAGGTCTCCACCGCGCTCGCGCTGCACGGCCTGTTCATGGCCGAGCGCCTGCTCGAAGCCGGCACCGTGACCGGCACGCTCAGCGTCGATGCGGCCAAGGGCAGCGACGCACCCTTCGACCCGCGCATCCACGCGGTGCGCGGCCAGCCCGGCCAGATCGCCGTGGCCGCCGCCACGCGCGCCCTGCTCGCGGGCAGCCAGATCCGCCTCTCGCACGTGGTGGACGACGAACGCGTGCAAGACCCCTACAGCCTGCGCTGCCAGCCGCAGGTCATGGGCGCCTGCCGCGACCTCATCAACAACGCCGCGCGCACCCTGCTCACCGAAGCCAACGCCGTCACCGACAACCCGCTGGTGTTCACCGACACCAACGAGGTGCTCTCGGGCGGCAACTTCCACGCCGAGCCTGTGGCCTTCGCCGCCGACACGCTGGCGCTGGCCATCGCCGAGATCGGCGCGATTTCAGAGCGCCGCATCGCGCTGCTGATCGACAGCACGCTCTCGGGCCTGCCGCCTTTCCTGGTGGACAACCCGGGCCTCAACAGCGGCTTCATGATCGCCCACGTCACGGCCGCCGCGCTGGCCTCGGAAAACAAGTCGCACGCCCACCCCGCCAGCGTGGACAGCCTGCCCACCAGCGCCAACCAGGAAGACCATGTGAGCATGGCCACCTACGCCGGGCGCCGCCTGGCCGAGATGGCCGACAACACCGCCACCATCCTCGGCATCGAGTGGCTGGCCGCCGCGCAGGGCGTGGACTTCCACCGCCCGCTCGCCACTTCGCCGCGCCTGGCCCAGGTGCACGCCGCGTTGCGCGCCGAGGTGCCGTTCTACGACAAGGATCGCCTGTTCGCACCCGACATCGAAGCCGCCCGCCGGCTGGTGCTGGAGGGTGCGGCCGGTGCGGCGCACCAGGACCTGTTCGCCGAAGTCTGGTCGCACTGAACGCACCATGAACAGCGCTCGCACCATCACCGTGGACAACACCCCGGCCACGCCGTGGCGCAACGGCGGTGGGGTCACGCGCGAGCTGCTGGCCTGGCCCGGCCCAACAGACTGGCGGCTGCGCATCAGCGTGGCCGACATCGCCACCGACGGCCCGTTTTCGGCTTTCCCCGGCGTGCGGCGCTGGTTCACGCTGCTCTCGGGTGAGGGCGTGGTGCTCGACTTTCCCGACCACCCGCTGACGCTGCGCCCCGGCGATGCGCCGCTGGCGTTTGACGGCGCCGCCGCACCCGGTTGCCAACTGATCGGCGGCCCGGTGCGCGACCTCAACCTCATGGTTCGTGATGGCACGGGCGGCATGGCCGCCGTGTCGCCCGGCGCCGCCTGGCAAGCCCCCGCCGGAGCCCGGGCCGGCCTGTTCGCACGCGTGCCCGGCCGCTGGCGCAACGGCGAAGAGCAGCGCACACTGCCCGCTCTCAGCCTGCTCTGGTTCGACGCGCCGCCACCGGGCGACTGGCGCTTTGAACCCGACCCCACCTCATTGATCGAATTGAACCCACCGGCGCCCGCCGGCTGGTGGCTGCACCACATTCCCGAAGGCGTGACCCCATGACCACCACCACCCTCTGGCACAACGCCCGCATCGCCACGCTGGACCCCTCCCACGGCGCTGACGGCTGGGGCCTGATCGAAGATGGCGCCGTGCTCACCGCCGGTGACCAGATCGCCTGGGTCGGCCGCAACCGCGGCCTGCCATCCCACGCCCGGCCCGCTCACGAAATCGACCTTGGCGGCGCGCTGGTCACCCCCGGCCTGGTGGACTGTCACACCCACCTGGTCTACGGCGGCCAACGCGCGGCCGAGTTCGAGCAGCGCCTGCAGGGTGCGAGCTACGAAGCCATCGCGCGCGCAGGCGGCGGCATCCGATCCACGGTCGCGGCCACGCGACACGCCAGCAAAGACGACCTGCTCGCCAGCGCCACGCAGCGCGCAAAAAGCCTCATGGCCGAGGGCGTGACCACGCTGGAGATCAAATCGGGCTACGGCCTCTCGCTGGAGGCCGAAGCGCGATGCCTGCGCGTGGCGCGCCGGCTCGGCGTTGAACAGCGCCTGGATGTCAAGACCACCTTCCTCGGCGCCCACGCCCTGCCGCCCGAATTCGAGGGCCGACCCGACGATTACATCGACGCCGTCTGCGCCTGGCTGCCCGAACTGCACGCCCAGGGCCTGGTGGACGCGGTCGATGCCTTCTGCGAAAACATCGGCTTCAGCCCCGCACAGACGCGCCGTGTCTTTGAAGCGGCCAAAGCCCTCGGCCTGCCCGTCAAGCTGCACGCCGAGCAACTCTCCGACCAGGGCGGCGCCGCGCTCGCGGCTTCGTTCGGCGCGCTCTCCTGCGACCACCTCGAACACCTGAGCGACGCCGGCATCGCGGCCATGAAGACGGCAGGCACCGTGGCCGTGCTGCTGCCCGGCGCCTATTACTTCCTGCGTGAAACGAAGCTGCCGCCCATCGCGGCGCTGCGCGCGGCCGGCGTGCCCATGGCCGTGTCCACCGACCACAACCCCGGCACCTCGCCGGGCCTGTCGCTGCTGCTCATGGCCAGCATGGCCTGCACGCTGTTCCGGCTCACGCCGCTCGAAGCGGTGCAGGGCATCACGCTGCACGCCGCGCGCGCGCTCGGCCTGAACGACCGCGGCCAGCTCGCCGCCGGCCAGCGCGCCGACTTCGTGGCCTGGGACCTCGACCACCCGAACGAACTGGCCTACTGGTTTGGCCGCAACCCCTGCCGCCGCGTGATCGCGGCGGGACTGGAGCGCACATGAACCCGGATCAAACCTTTGAATGGCGCGGCCGTGACGACACCGAAGAAACCGGCGTCAGCTCCCGCTGGCACCACCGCGTTCAGCCCGCCACTGCACACAGCAACGGCGGCGTCACGCTGATCGGCTTTGCCGTGGACGAAGGCGTGCGCCGCAACGCCGGGCGCACCGGCGCCGCCGCCGGGCCGCTGGCACTGCGCGGTGCGCTGGCCAACCTGCCCGTGCTGGGCGAGCCCGAGCTCTGGGACGCGGGCGATGTGGGCTGTGAAGACGGCGGGCTCGAAACCGCGCAGGCGCAACTGGGCGAGCGCGTGGCCGAGGCCATGGCGCGTGGCAGCCTGCCGCTGGTGCTCGGTGGTGGCCACGAAATGGCCTGGGGCACGTTCCAGGGCATCGTGAAGGCCCGGCCCGACGCCAGCCGCCTGCTGGTGGTCAACTTCGACGCACACTTCGATCTGCGCGTGGCCGCCCGGGGGAACTCGGGCACGCCGTTCCGCCAGATGCACGACTGGTGCGCCGAGCGCGGCCAGACCTTCAACTACCGCGTCTTCGGCATCAGCCGGTTCGCCAACACCCAGGCCCTGTTCGACCGCGCCCACGCCATGGGCGTGCGTTACTGGCTCGACGACAGCCTGCAGGACGCCGCCGGTCAAAGCAACGCGCAGCAGGCGCTGGCCACCGACCTCGCGAACTGCGACGCGGTGTACCTCACGGTGTGTCTGGATGTGCTGCCCGGCGGCCAGGCCCCTGGCGTGTCAGCGCCGGCGCCGCTGGGTGTGCCGCTCGCGCAGGTGGAGCGGCTGATCGATCAGGTGCTGGCTTCTGGCCGCGTGGTCGCGGCCGATATCGCCGAACTCAACCCGGCGCTGGACCGTGATGGCCTGACCGCCCGGGTGGCGGCGCGGCTGGCGGCGCGCATCGCGCGCAGCCGCGCCTGAAACCCGCCTCAGCGGCGGTCGTGGCGCCAGTCGCGGCGATCGTCGTGGCGGTCATGACGATCGTGCCGGTCGTGGCGCCAGTCGCGGCGGTCATGGCGGCGGTCACGTCGGTCGTCCCAGCGCGGGCCGTAGCCCCGGCCCGGGTAGTAATACACCGGTGCAGGTGCCACCACGACCGGCCGCACGTATCCGTACGGATACGGCTGGTGCATGATCACCGGCCGGTGCTGGATCACATAGGGCTGGTGGTACACCGGCGCATTCGACACCCCCACAGCCACACCGGGTGCATGCAATCCGATCGAGAAGTGGACGTTGTCGCGTGCCTGCGCAGTACCGGTCGACGCGGCCCAGCCGGCCGCAGCCAGCGCCAACAGCGCCAAGCCCTTCGCCCATCCCGAACTGCGGACCCATGGCGTTTTGAAAGTCATCGTGTTCATCATGGTTGCTCCTGTTGTCGGTGCCTGTCTGGTCACCGTGTTCCTATTACAGGAGAATCTTCGCTGTTTTGTACCGCATGCACGGTCAAAGGCGTTGCCAAAAGTAACGACCGACCGTCCGAAAGGGAGCGATGACCGACACCACCACACAGACGCAGGAAGTGCTCGACTTCTGGTTCGGCGACGGCCTGCTCCGCGACTGGCCCGCCACCGACCGCAATGCCCTCTGGTTTGGCGGCGGCACCGCGCAGGACGCCCTGATCACCCAGCGCTTCGGTCCGCTGGTCGAGAGCGCGCTCGGCGGCGGTCTCTGCGACTGGGAGTCGAAGCTGGAATCCCGGCTCGCCCTCATCGTGGTGCTCGACCAGTTCACGCGCAATGTGTTCCGCGGTCATGCGCGGGCTTTCGCCGGTGATGGCCGCGCGCAGAAGCTCGTGTTGCAGACCCTTGCACTCGCGCAAGACGCCGAACTCCCGAGCGTGGGGCGCGTGTTTCTCTACATGCCCCTCATGCACGCCGAGAGCCTGGCGTTGCAGGACGAGTGTGTGGCCCGCTTCACCCGCCTGCTCGCCAGCACCACACCCGAGCTGCACGACACGCTGACCAGCAACCTGCGCTTTGCCTACCAGCACCTCGACATCATCAGAAAGTTCGACCGATTCCCGCACCGCAACGCCGCGCTCGGCCGCGTCAGCACGCCTGAAGAAGAAGCCTTTTTGACAGACGGCCCGCGCTTCGGCCAGTGAACGCGCCCGTCCGGCTCGACGAAACGGATCGAAACCGGCTGCGTGCGCCGCGACCGGGGCCTTACAGCGTTCCGAGCGCCAGCAGCGTCAGCGCCGCGCCCACCGCGGCGGCCGCCAGCAAGGCCAGCACGCGCAACACCACCGAGTCCCCTTCAGGAGCCTGGGGCAAATCCCCAGCCTCCGCGCTGCTCCCGGGATTGACATCAACGTCAACGGCCTCCGGGTGCGTTTCACCGGCACCCAGGCGCGTGGCGCTGCCCGGCAAAGCCCAGCTCGCCCACAACGCATGGGCTTGCGCCGGAACGATGGCGCCTTGGTCGACAGCGCTCTCCACATCGGACCAGCCCAGCTGCACACGCACCGACGGCAGGAAAACGTCCTCCATCTGGGTCGCTTCCCAATGCGATTGCTCGTCCATCATCACCGTGTCCGGGTTGTCCTGGTTCATTTTGTATGCACCCCTTTTTCATTCGTCCTCTGGCAAGTCACAACGATAGCGGAAAACCACCGCCACTGGCGCCCTGATGTGCGCCCCTTGTCGGCTGTCGTGGGGCGCACTCGCGGCCTGTGGGCACCGGAACCGTTTGCAATACCCAGATACACACAAGCCGGCTTTCATGTGCCGCCTGCATGGCGCCCACCGCCTGCGGCATAACCTGCACCGCGCGCTTCCTAGAATGCGCCATGAACCTGCCCGCCCTGCTCGACCAGATCCACACCGAAGCCCAGGCCCTCTACGGCAAAGGCCGTGTGGCCGACTACATTCCCGCGCTCGGTGAAGTGGCGCCACGCCAGTTCGGCATGGCCGTGGCGCTGGTCAACGGCGGAATGCACACCGTGGGCGATGCCCAGGTGCCCTTCTCGCTGCAGAGCATCACCAAACTCTTCACCTTCGTCATCGCCCTCAAGCTCATGGGCGAAGGCCTCTGGCAGCGCGTGGGCCGCGAGCCCTCGGGCGCGGCGTTCAACTCCATCGTGCAGCTCGAAACCGAAAACGGCATCCCGCGCAACCCCTTCATCAACGCTGGCGCGCTCGTCATCACCGACATCCTCACCAGCCGCTACGCCCACCTTGATTACGCCCTGCTCGGCGCCCTGCGCCGCCTGGCCGACGAGCCCAACCTGCACTGGAATCCGCGCGTGGCCAGGAGCGAACGCGACACCGCCCACCGCAACATGGCCATGGCCTACTTCATGAAGAGCCACGGCAACTTTCACAACGAGCCCGAGCTCGTGCTTGACAACTATTGCCGCCAGTGCGCCACCGAGATGAGCTGCGCCCAGCTCGCCCAGGCCACGCTCTTCCTCGCCAACGGCGGGCGCGATCTCGCCCTGGACGGCCAGCCCGACGAACTCTTCCTGAGCGCCGAACAAACCCGCCGCGTCAACGCCCTGCTGCTCACCTGCGGCGCCTACGACGCCGCGGGCGACTTCGCCTACCGCATCGGCCTGCCGGTGAAAACCGGCGTGGGCGGCGGCATCGTGGCCGTGGTGCCCGAGGTGGGCACGGTGGCCGTGTGGGCGCCCGAGCTCGATGCCAAAGGCAACTCGGTGCTCGGCGCCTTTGCGCTGGAGCGGCTGGTGCAGCTCACCGGCTGGGGGCACACCACGCTCTGAATGCATTCAGTTGAATGACATTGAAACCGTGAAGTTTCAAAAAAAACGTTGTTGATCAACGGTTTTTCATTGAAAATTTCATCCAATTATTCATTCATAAATTCATTCATGAGCCCGCCCAACCCCAGCGAAACCGAACCGATCCAAGCCCTGGCCAGCCTCGGCGGCCAGGCGGGCGCCGCCCAACTGCAGCAGCGCCTGGGCGTCAGCCAGCCCACGCTGTCGCGCCTGCTGGCTCCGCTTGTGGCCAGCGGCCTGGTGGTGGCGGTGGGCGCGGCGCGGGCGCGGCGCTACCTGCTGCCGCGCGAGGTGGCCGGCGTGGGCCGCCAGGTGCCCATCCATGAAGTGACGCCGCAAGGCGAGCTGCGCCCGTTCGGCACGCTCCACGCGCTGGCCGGTGGCGGCTTCTGGATGGACGAGGCCGACAAGGCGCACGGCAGCAGCGCCTTCCACGACAGCCTGCCCTGGTTCCTCTACGACATGCGGCCCCAGGGTTTTCTCGGTCGGGGCTTCGCCGCCGCACACCCGGCCCTTCAACTGCCCGCCAACCTGCAGCACTGGAGCGACGACCACATCTTGAAAGCGCTGGTCAACGCGGGCGAAGACCTGCCCGGCAACCTCATCGTCGGCGCCGCCGCGTTCGACCGCTACCTCGGCCTGCCCGCACCGCAGCGCACCCGCGCGCCCACGGTGCACGCACCCGCCGCGCAATACCCGGCCCTCGCTGCCCAAGCGCTGGGGCAGACCCTGGCCGGCTCCAGCGCGGGCGGCGAACAACCCAAGTTCAGCGCCGTGCGCGATGGCCACCCGGTGCTCGTCAAGTTCTCCCCGGCGGACGACAGCGCTACCGCCCAGCGCTGGCGCGACCTGCTCATCTGCGAAGCCCTCGCCCTGCACACGCTGGCCGGGGCCGGCATCAGCGCCGCCCACACCGGGCTGGTCGAGGCCGGGGGTCGCGTCTTCCTGGAGAGCCGCCGCTTCGACCGCACGCCACAAGGCCGCGTGGGCATGGTCTCGCTCGAGGTCTACGACCGCCAGTACATCGGCCAGGGCACCAACTGGGTCGACACCGCCCGCCGCTCCGACCAGGCCGGCCCCGAGCGCCTGAGCGCGGCCGACGTGAGCACCCTCACCCTGCTCGACGCCTTTGGCGCGCTCATTGCCAACACCGACCGCCACCACGGCAACATCTCCCTGTTGCTGCGCGAACACCGCTGGCAGCTCGCCCCCGCCTACGACATGCTGCCCATGCTCTACGCGCCCGTGGCCGGCGAGCTGGTGCCGCGCGACTTCACCGCAAACCCGCCAAGGCCCAGCGTGCACACCCTCGCCGTCTGGCCCCGTGCCCGCGAACTCGCCACCCGCTTCTGGCAGACCGCGGCGTCAGACCCGCGCATCAGCCCCGCCTTCCGGGTCATCGCCCAGGGCAATGCGCAACTGGTTACGAACTTGTGATGTAGAACACCGGGACATTTGAAGCAAAATGAACTACAAATCTTCAAAGCCCATCGCCATGCCAAGCCCAAACCAACCGCCCTTTGTCCGCTTTTGCGCGCTGCCTGTCGCCACGCTCCTGGCCCTGACCGTGAGCGCTTGCGCCGCCGGACCCACGGCAGCCACGACCACCACACCCGTCACCCACAACTGCAAACCCCAGGAGACCGTGGGTTTCTCCTGCGAACTTCGAGATCACCGTTTGCTCTCGCTGTGCGCGTCGCCAGGATTTGAAAAGTTCAAAGGCTTGCCCAAAGACAACCCTGGCTACGCCTACCTGGTGGTCGGAACGCAGAAGGGCGAGGTGCAATACAGCTACCCGCCCGATCCCCGCGACTACAAGAAGCACTTTTTCAAAGGCGTGCCCACCAACGGCATTCCGTACATGTTCGTGACTTCCGACAAGGGGGAGTTCTTTTTCATGGCCGAACAGGACGACACCGATCCGCTTGGGGCCGGCCAATGGACGCTGGAGAACTTGCCTGTTGGTTGGTCGGTTGGATCAAAAGAAGAGAAGCGCGCTTGCGCCCGTGTACTGGAATTCGACAACTTCTATGCCTTGGGGGTCACGCACGATTCCGTTTGGAGGTCTAAGGAGCGGGAGCGGCGCGAAGCTGAAAAGGCCAAGGCCAAACAACCATGAGCGCCAACGACCCCTCCATTCCAGGACTTACCACGGCCCGGCAGCGAGAGCGGGCCGAGTCCCTGATGGTGACGGCCTTCCGCAGTGGCATCACCGATGCGAAAGAGCTTGCGAACTTCATGGGGCAGACACAGCACGAGAGCCAGAATTTCACCCGCCTTGAAGAAAACCTGAACTACCGGGGCTCCGTTCTGTGGGACACCTTCAAAGGCAACGCCAGGGTTCCGCCCCGCAATGGGTTGACCGAAAAAGAAGCCGAGAAGCTTGCGGCCATCGACGACCGCCATCAGCGACACCAGGCCATCGCCAACAAGATTTATGGCGGCGAATGGGGCGAGGCGGCCCTCGGGAATTCCGAACCAGATGATGGCTACAAGTACAGAGGCCGTGGCTATATCCAGTTGACCGGGCGAGACAACTACACCGATTTCGGCAAAGCCACCAAACTGGATTTGGTCAACCAGCCCGAGCTTGCAGCGAACCCAGTCAATGCCGAAAAACTGGCTGTTCAATACTGGAAAGACGAAATCCAACCAAAGATCAGCAATCGAGCCAGCGTCACGGACGCTGGCTCGATCATCAACACCGGCAAGATTGGGAGAGTCGTCAAAGGCCTCGCCGACCGCCAAGCCAGTGCCACCGCCTGGGAAACCGTCCTCAGCAAAGAAGGGTATCTGGAGGGCGTTCTGGAGCGCCACCCTGCGGAGGCCACACCACCCCCGCCCGCGGTGGGAAAAGGAGACCCACTCAACCAGCCCCTGCAGCTCAAACCCACCCACCAGCTCTCCCCCCAAAGCCTGCAGCTGATCCAGCAGAGCGAGCAACAAGTCCGCGCCATCGCCGACCGCCACCAGCTGCCCTGGAACCCCGGTATGGACAACACCGTGCACGCCGTGGCCCAACAGGCCCGCGAGCAGGGCTTGACCGGCATCACGCACATGAAGGTCCAGGACGGCCAGATCCGCTTCGCCCAGCACGACGGCTACGCCCTCCGGGAGGGCCAGCTGGACGCCCGCTCGGCCGCCAACACCGACGCGCGCGAGTCCATCACCCGCATGGCGCAGGCCGACCAGAGCCCGGCGCACGGCAGTGCCTTCAGCGCCACACCGGCCCGCGCCGCAGAAACGCCCACCATGACTGTGTGACGCCGCCCCTAGAATGGGCGAATGAGCTCCAACACACCTCCATCCCCGTCTAAAAACAACGCTGCCGCCCCCAATGCCCAGGGCGAGCAAAAGGTCAGCAACTTCCTGCGACAGATCATCGAAAACGATCTGGACAAAGGCACCTACGCCAGCCGCCGCTGGGCCGGCACCCCGGGCGACGCCGCCCACCACGCCGCCGGCCAGCCCGACCCGGCCAAGATCCGCACCCGCTTCCCGCCCGAGCCCAACGGCTACCTGCACGTGGGCCACGCCAAGAGCATCTGCCTCAACTTTGGCCTCGCGCGCGACTACGGCGGCGTGTGCCACATGCGCTTTGACGACACCAACCCCGAGAAAGAAGACACCGAATACGTCAACTCCATCCTCGACGCGGTGCAGTGGCTCGGCTTCGGCTGGCAAGCCAACGGCCAGAGCCACCTGTTCCAGGCCAGCGACTACTTCGACTTCATGTACCGCGCGGCGGAATACCTCATCGAAGCCGGCCACGCCTATGTGGACGAACAGACCGCCGAGCAGATGCGCGCCGCGCGCGGCGACTTCGGCAAACCCGGCGTGGACAGCCCGTTCCGCAGCCGCACGCCCGCCGAGAACCTGGCCCGCTTCCGCGAAATGCGCGACGGCGCGCACGAAGACGGCTCCATGGTGCTGCGCGCCAAGATCGACATGGCCTCGCCCAACATCAACCTGCGCGACCCGGCCATCTACCGCATCCGCCGCGCCACGCACCACAACACCGGCGACAAATGGTGCATCTACCCGATGTACACCTTTGCGCACCCCATCGAGGACGCGCTGGAGCAGATCACCCACAGCATCTGCACGCTGGAGTTTGAAGACCAGCGCCCGTTTTACGACTGGCTGATGGACCGCTTGTGCGAAGGCGGCCTGCTCGCGCACCCCGCGCCGCACCAGTACGAATTTGCCCGCCTCAACCTCACCTACGTCATCACCAGCAAGCGCAAGCTCGCGCAGCTGGTGTACGACCACAAAGTCAGCGGCTGGGACGACCCGCGCATGCCCACCATCGTCGGCCTGCGCCGCCGCGGCTACACGCCCGAAAGCATCCAGCTCTTTGCCGAACGCATCGGCGTCACCAAGAGCGACAGTTGGATCGACTACAGCACGCTCGAAGGCTGCCTGCGCGAAGACCTGGAAAACAAGGCCCACCGCGGCATGGCCGTGCTCGACCCGGTCAAGTTGGTGCTCACCAACTGGGCCGAGGCCTTTGGGTCTGACGACTACACCGAAGACTGCACCCAGCCCGCCCTGCCCCACAGCGCGATTGCCGAAGGCCAGACCCCGCCGCCCGACCGCGTGTTCAAGATCGGCAAAGAGGTGTGGATCGAGCGCGAAGACTTTGAAGAAGTGCCGCCCAAGGGCTACAAACGCCTCTTCCCTGGCAACGTGGTGCGCCTCAAAGGCGGCTACGTCATCGAATGCACCGGCTGCGCCAAAGATGCGAACGGCACCGTGACCGAAGTGCACGCCAAAGTGATCCCCGGCACCAAGAGCGGCACCCCCGGCGCCGACAGCGTGAAAGCCAAAGCCGCCATCACCTGGGTGAGCGTGGCCAGCGGCGTGAGCGCCGAAGTGCGCCTGTATGACCGCCTGTTCAGCGACCCCAACCCCGACGCCGGCGGCAAAGACTTCATTGAAGCCCTGAACCCCAACAGCCTCAAGGTGGTGACCGCCTACGTGGAGCCCTCACTGGCCGCCGCACAGCCGGATCAGAAATTCCAGTTCGAGCGGTTTGGGTACTTTGTGGCGGATCGGGTGGATCACGTGGCTGGCGTGAAGCCGGTGTTCAACCGGGTTACGGGTTTGAAGGATTCGTGGGGAAAGTGACACCATGTTCTACCTCGATCTTTTCGCCGCCCTGAACCGATACGAGGTTGGCTACGTGCTGATCGGCGGCCTCGCGGTCGCGCTGCACGGGATCGAGCGCAACACCATGGACGTGGACGTCTGCGTCGTGGTGTCACCAGACAACCTGGCCCGCCTGGCGGCCGCAGCCAGAGAGCTCAAGCTGCAACCCATGTTGCCGGTGCCGCTGAGCGCGCTGGAAGACATTGAAACGCTCAAGCGCTGGCACACAGAACGCCACCTGCAAGCCTTTGCGCTGCGCAGTGACCAGTTGGCTGGCGTGACGCTGGACGTCTTGCTGTTTCCACCGGTGAGTCCACAAGACATGGTGCAACGGGCACAGCGCCTCGACATCGCGGGTGTGCAGGTGCCGCTGGCGTGCATTGATGACCTGATAGCGCTCAAGCAAAGTGCTGGGCGCCCCATCGATCTGGCCGACATTGAGCACCTCAAACGCCTTCAAAAGCCATGACGTCCACCACCACCCCCACTCAGAACCTCGCCTCACAGAGCCAGCGCGACCAGCGCACCTACTTTGTCAGCGACGAACGCCTGCGTGCTTTTGCACAACTGACACCGCTGCAACGCCTGCAATGGGTGGAACAGTGCTCGCACTTCGTGCGACTGGGGCAAATGGCGCGGCAAGCCGACCGTGCCCAGGCTACCGACCACTGAATCGAGCGCCATCACGATGAAAAGCAACACCCGAGCAATCCCCGGCGCCGACAGCGTGAAAACCAAAGCCACCATCACCTGGGTGAGCGTGGCCAGCGGCGTGAGCGCCGAAGTGCGCCTGTACGACCGCCTGTTCAGCGACGCCAACCCCGACGCCGGCGGCAAAGACTTCATCGAAGCGCTGAACCCCAACAGCCTGAAAGTCGTCACCGCCTACGTGGAGCCCTCACTGGCCGCCGCGAAACCGGACCATAAATTCCAGTTCGAGCGGTTTGGGTACTTTGTGGCGGATCGGGTGGATCACGTGGCTGGAGTTAAGCCGGTATTCAATCGGGTTACGGGGTTGAAGGATAGTTGGGGAAAATAAGGGTGCTCTTAAATTACGGAGGAAAGAGAAGACTAAATCTTCATCGAAACAACGTACAAAAACAATCGAATCTACTCAAAAGCACGATAAACTCTTTGACTCGTGAGTATGGCGTTAGCAGGGTATTAATTCTAGCTAAGAGTGGGGAGATCCCCCCCTGACATCCAAAGCTGTTCCTGAGCGTGCCAACCATTATAGTTTCCCAGCAAGAAAATAGCGTATGACACGTATTTGGTTTTTCATTGCTCTAGGGTTTACCTCTTTCGCCCATAGCCAAACTCAAATATCAGTTTTGGAGAATGCCTGGGTAGATCTATCTCTTGAAGAGCGCACAGCGATTCAGAGAGATCATCTCGTCTCACCGCTTCAATCGAGTCTCGTTGGTGTAGTTATCGACAATCAAGGCATCGACAACTCTACTCCAGGGAGCAATGGCGGATCTGCACTTGGAGGAGCTGTTGCTAGCGCAACATACATTGACAATGCTTTTCGACCGGACCACAATTATTCGGCAAAAGGTCATTTGGCAGCAATCATCTTGGGAAACGTACTCGGATCTGCTTTAAATAGAGCTCCTAACAGCGAATACCATTTTAGGTATGCAATCAAAAATGCATCCGGCGATATAAGTTACCACGACTCAATTTCTCAGAGTCCCTTCAGGCATCCTGTTGGTGTTTGTGTATTGCTACCACAAGTCGCTCTCCCCCCAAATCAAGATTTGTGTTTTCAAACAGCCGACTCACTCAGGACGAAGTATTTAAAGCAGCGAGTTCGCGCTGCTCCCATGCAAATCCAGCAAGCATTACCAGAACCTAAGTTTGCTGAAAATTCTCCAGCAACAATCTCGCCTCAGCTTGTTGATAAAAGAGTTTTGTGCAAAGTCGCTGAACTACCACCGGTTCAGACCAGTGAAAATAAGTGTGAATTAATTAACGGAGAAATTATCAGATGATCTCGAAACTATTTATATCTGCAAGCCTTTTTTTCCTTAGCGGCTGCGCGTCCAATTATTACACAATGGGTACCGATAAGTATGATGATGAAGATGATTTTATTGAGGCTACCATCGAGAAAACTGCCGTAGTTAACAGGGCCGTTCTACCACTTTCAAAACGGCTAACCGATCGCAAGTTAATAATTGTCTTTCCATCCAAAGAGGCAATATCTAACCAATCAAAGAAAAACGTAAAGGCGACCCATGGGAAAGAACCAAATAGCAACGCTGCAGAGAGATTAGATACACTTGCGTTGCATAGCACTATAATGGTTAAATCGATGTATGAAGCAGCAAAAACCAAGGGAATTTATTCCCACGTTTCGTTTCGTGAAACAGATACCATTTCCAACGCTCTGGCGGCAGCAGCCGACTATGACACTCTAGTTTGGTACGAAGAATCTGTGGGGCTGGGTCAGTGGTTCTACTCCAACGCGAAATTTGGGAAACAAGTCTTTTCTTGGGATCGAACTTCACCTAATCTGCAAGTTAATACCGAAGCTTTTCTCTCGTCGCTCCAAGTACTCGCTGTTCGAGAGTGACGATGTGAGCATTAGCCTGACCTCATACCCATAATCCGTCGGCATTGTGGTCAGGTTTTTCCTTTTCCCCAGACCGGTAATAAGTCCATCTGGCGTTGCAACTGCAAAGAGCACCCTCACCCAATACATCCAACCGAATCACGGAGCCATTGAACTAAACTCCTGTAATTCCACCAACAGCAAGGCAGCACACGCAATAGCCATGCAATTACATAGATGAAGATATCTTGCATAGGTTATCTCACGCTCGACACCTGTCCCACCACTTCTGTACTTCACCGTCTCGCCATCGCGGACAATAGAAGCATGATGTGAGCCATTCCTTAGCGCGCTGTCATCCCATTGCGAAAAATTTGCCAAGCATGGCTCACCAGAAAATGCATTTGACTTTTTTGATTTTTCAAGATCTTTAATATACTTAGCAAGTGCCATTGATTGAAACACATCAAATGAACGTCCTTGATTAATATTATTAAGACAAGCCAACGTGACATAAGATGATGTCAGTGTTTCATAGGCTTGACCATAGAAAAGCTTTACCTTTTCGAAACTCTTACCTCCGACAATCAGATCATCTACGTCATCATCTCCGACTCGCGCATGAACATAGAGTTGTCGGAATTGATCGAAGTTTGAGAAATAGTCATCAAACAGAGAAAGGTATCGCGAAAGATTTTCTTTTTCGATCTGCGCGCGATAATATGCTTGAAAGCGCTGCAACTCCGCTGAATCTTTCATTCTTAAGTTTGAAATAAATACCCTTAACGGCTGGCGCAGATTCCCCACAGCTGGAAACATTGAATCATCAAAGAATGATGCTATGCACTTGAATATCGTTGAACAGTGAAACCATTCATGATAAGTTTGGCGCAATTTCTGGTACCGCCCAATTTGGGAAGTAATAACGTTCGCCGGATCGCCATTTTGATACAAACGAAGTAGATTTCGAACAATCTCCCATAGTTGCTTTGTTTCTGGCAGCTCGAAATCTTGAGCCACATCACGTGTCCTCGAAGTTGCTGAAACCCTCATATGAGGGCCTGCCAAATCCATCAACTTCATTGACGCAAATACCATAGGAGAGTGGTAGTCTGCCGAATCAAATGCAATTGATGGATGCAAATTGATAACCATTGCACTCTCTTTCTCTTCAGCGCGCTCCGAGTTTTCCTGATACTCAATCCAGGCAGTTGGCGGCTCGCCTATACATACAAACAGTGTGATAGGACTGTAACAAGTTGGGCAATCGAATTGGTGCTCACACCTACTCTCCAACCCTACACCAGCCCGAATGCAAAGTACCGCACCACACACCTTACAACGACAGTAATCCCGAATAACCATAACTATTTCCAAACCTTTACTAGAACGTCAATCAAACTGCAGCCGCTCAAAGATATACCTGACTATAAAACTTAGATTTATTCAAATGCAAAACGAAATCAATAGCCAACTGTTTGCCTAAATACGGAGGGCGAACTCTCCGTTGCCACCCGTACCTATGATCAGCCGCTGCGTGGCCCGCGTGGCACCCACGTAAAACAGCTTGGCTTCTTCGCGCTCGTCTTCTCCCGGGGCGGGCATGTGGCCCGCGCCCACCAGCGCCACCACCGGGAACTCCAGCCCTTTGCTGGCGTGCATGGTGAGCACCTTGATGGTGTCGGCGGCCGGGTCGAAGCTGCCCGCGCCTTTGCGCACCTGATGCGGCAGGCCGCGCTGGCGCAACACGCCGGCGCATTGATCCATTTCGCTGTAGTGCCGGCAGATGATGGCCATGTCGCCCCAGGCGTGGCCTTCCTGGTGGGCGGCGCCCAGGAGCTCGGCCACGCGCGTGGCTTCGGCCCGCAGGCTGGGCAGGCGGATGATGAGCGGCGCTTCGCCGTCGCGCCCGCAGCTCACGGGCTTGAGCATGGGGATGCCATCTTCGTCTTTGTCTTCGGCGGTCAACAGGTCAGCCGCCACGAGGCTGGCGGTTTGCAGGATCTGCCGCGTGTTGCGGTAGTTGATCTTGAGGATGGTGGTGCGCCCCTGCGCCTGGATGCCCACGCTCTTGAAGCTGAACTGCTTGCTGCGGCTGCGCTCGTAGATGCTCTGCGCGTCGTCGTACAGCACGAGCAGGCTGTTGGTGGCGGGGTCCACCATCTGCGTGATGAGCTTGAGCCACTCGGGCGCGAAGTCGTGGCCTTCGTCGATGAGCACGGCCTGGTATTGCCTGCTGGGGATCTGGCGGCGGTCCACACCGGTGATGACGCGCTGGACCATGTCAGCCATCTTGTCTGACACCGACTGGTTGTTGGCGGGCAGGGTCTGGCCAAAGGCAACGAGCTGGTCGCGGCACCATTTGTGGAAGTGCACCGCGCGCACGCGGTCAGCAATGCCTTTGGCGGCCATCACGCGGGCGAGCTGCTTGGCCAGCGGCTCGTTGTAGCAAAGCATGAGGATGGGTTTGCTGGCGGCGGTGTGGGCCTTGGCCAGGTGCTCGGCGCGGTAGGCCAGCAGCATGGTCTTGCCCGAGCCGGCCACGCCGTGGATGACGCGGTGCCCGTCGCCTTGCCCGCGTGTTTCGTCGGAGTGGTACGCGGCGCGCCCAGGATCGGGATGGATGGGTGCGCGATGCGCCACGCCAAGGGCTTGTGCCCTTGGCACGAAGCAGCGTGCAGCCAGCCGCCCGAGCCCTGGGATGCGACGGGTGCCGATCCGGCGAAACACGCGGGCACACCTGCGCGACAGCTGCTCTTGCTGAATGTCCATCACACGCATGATGCTGGGCAGGTCGGCGGCCTCGTCGCCCGCGTCGGCGGCAAACAGACTTTCCTGGGTGCTGACCCACACCTCAGGAAACATGATCCAGCGCACGCGGTCCAGCTGCGGCAGCGACATGACGCCGCCCATCATGAATGGGAACATGTCCCACAGGCGGCTTTGCAGCGCCTCGGGGTCGACGTGTTCGCCCATCTCGTCCTGGCAGACCACGCGGTGCGGCTCGATGGCGTGGGCGAGTTCGGCTTTGTCGAACTGCGCGCGGGTGATGTTGGGCAGCACCACGCCGTAGCTCCACGGAAAGGCCAGCTTGCCTTTGTGCCGACCGTCAGGGTGCACCAGCTGCGGGTCGCGCTCCAGCGCATGGACCACCTGGTGCGCGTACTGCCGCGCCTGCTCCAGCGGGTTGGCAATGGTCTTGGGGCCGTTGTCGCCGTGGATGTCCCAGGTCTGTTTGTTGGCACTGATGATGGTCGAATTGTTCGCGCTGAGCCGGAAGTCTTTGACCTCCAGGATCAGGATGCCCCGGCGCGGGTGCATGACGACGAAGTCCGGGTGCTGATGCTTGGGGCCAACGGCCACGTCGTACCAGAGCAGGTAGTCGGCATCGAGCTTGTCTTCAAGCCGCTCGGCGGTGCGGCGTTCGCCAGAGGTCATGCGCGAGACGCAGCTGCCGAGGGCTGGTATCAGTGTGGCCATGAGTTGTAAGTATTTGCTTCCCTGGGGCGGATGATGCACCAAGTGGCAGCGAACGCGGTCGCACTCGCTGTCAACGGTGTCCATAGCTACACTCACCTCCATGCACCCCGCCATCGCCCAACACCGCGCCTCCATTGCGGCCATCTGCCTGCGCTACCGCATCAGCCGGCTGGAGGTGTTTGGTTCGGCGGCGCGTGCCGATGACTTTGACCCCGCGAGTAGCGACGCTGACTTTCTGGTGGAGTTCGCGGAAGATGCGCAGCCCGACCTGCACAGCTTCTACGGCGCCAAGGCCGAGCTGGAACAACTGCTGGGGCGGGGTGTGGATCTGGTGGAGCCGGGCGCGGTGCGCAACCCCTATGTGCTGGCCAGCATCAACCGCCACCGCGAGCCTGTGTATGCAGCGTGATCCGCGTGCGTTCCTGTGGGATGTGCGCGAAGCGGCGCAGGCGATCCAGTCCTTCACGGCGGGTCTGGACGCCAAAGCCTACGTGGGCAATGAATTGGTGCAGGCCGCGGTGGAGCGCAAGTTCGAGGTGATCGGCGAAGCCCTCAACCAGCTCACCAAGCTCGATGCCCCCTTGGCGGCCCGAATCCCGGACGTTCCACAGGTTGTCGCCTTCAGAAACCAGCTGATCCACGGCTACGCGACCATCAACCCGGACACGGTCTGGAACATCGCGCAAAACGCGCTGCCGGGTTTGCTGTCGGCCGTTCAGGCCTTGCTGGACGAACTGGGCAGTTGACACATATCCATGTCGTCTTCGCACAATGCCCTGCTGCTGCGGGTTGAGCTGAAGGATTTCAAACCGGCGATTTACCGGGAGGTCTTGGTCGACCCGAACATCACCCTGCGTGCCTTGCACACGGTGATTCAGGCCGCCATGGGTTGGGAAAACGCGCATCTGTATGCCTTTGCCCAGCCGCTTCGCTCGACGGAATCGTTCTGGAAGATTCCGAACCAGCGGAAATGGCAGAAGCCCAGCCCCGACGCATGGGGCGAGCCGATGGGCAACGATGCCAAGGTCAGGCTCTCCCAGTTGCTGACCGCGCCCAAACAGCGTCTGCTGTACCTCTACGACTTTGGCGATGAGTGGTTGCACACCATCACGCTGATGGCTTTCAGCGAAGCCCATGTGCCCTTGCCCCACCTGCTCAAGGCACAGAATGGGTGCCCGCCAGAAGACTGCGGCGGCCCGCCCGGTGCCGAATACTGGGCCGCTGCCTGGTACGACGCCGATCATGAAGACCATGAAACGGCACGCGACATGTTCGGGGGCCAAGAGCCTGGCTCTCTGGACTTTGCAGCGCTGCACAAGGCTGTGGCCAAACTGAAGAAACCCGCCCCCAGCACGAAGTAGGGCCCAGCTACACTCGGCCTCATGCGACCTTCCCAAGCCCTCAACCTGCACCGCTCGCAAATCCGCGAGATCGCGATGCGCCACCGCGTAGCCGGTGTGAGCGTGTTTGGCTCGGCGATCCATGGCGACGACGTGGAAGGCAGCGATCTGGATGTGCTGGTGGACCCGACGCCCGCGACCACGCTGCTGGACATTGGCGCCATCCGCTACGAACTGAAAGCGCTGTTGGGTATGGAGGTCGATGTATTGACCCCCAATGGCCTGCCCGACAGCTTTCGCGAGCAGGTGCTTCGCGAGGCGGTGCGACTGTGAAGCGCCAGCATCCGCTGCGCGCGGCAGACTACCTGCAACACCTGGCGCAGGCGATTGACAACATCCAGAGTTACACGGTGGGCATGGACGCCGCCAGCTTCAAGGCAGACCGCAAAACGCAGGACGCGGTGATCCGCAACCTGGAGATCATTGGCGAAGCCTGCAACAACGTGGTCAAGAACGACCCGTCGTTTGCCAAAGCCCATCCCGCTATGCCCTGGGGCTTTGCGTATGAGATGCGCAATGCGCTGGCACACGGCTACTTCAAGGTGGACCTGGACATCGTTTGGGCGACCGTCAATGCTGACTTGCCCGGTTTGAAAGCACAGTTGGCGTCGTTGATGCGGTAATACATCGGTTGCGCAAATCATGACTGTGAGCAGCGACAACGTTTTCCACGACCTGGGCTTTGCCGGGCCCGAGGCGCAAAACCTGTTGCTGCGCGCCGATCTGGTGGCACACATCCGAAAAGTGATAAACAAGCTCGGCATCACCCAGGCCGAAGCCGCCCAGCGCGCAAGCGTGAGCCAGCCGCGCATGAACGATCTGGTGAAAGGCCGCACCCACAAGTTCACGCTGGACGCGCTGGTGAACGTGGCGGCGCAGTTGGATTACACGGTCAGGCTGTCGGTCAAGAAGGCGGCTTGATCTCTGCGGAGGCTGCTCAACCGCGGCGGGAGAAGTTCGGATGAGGGCCACCTTTCAAACCCTAATTGGGTATGATAAAACCCATTATGGGTACTAACTCCACTCCTTCTCCCTCGTCCACAGCCGACGCCCTCTTCCCCAAAGTGCGCCAGCGGGTGCTGGGCGTTCTGTTCGGCGCGCCGGACCGCAGCTTCTACACGAACGAGGTGATCGGCCTGGCGCAGTCGGGCGCGGGCGCTGTGCAGCGTGAGCTGGCCGATCTGGCAGGCGCGGGTCTGCTCACAGTGCGCAAGCAGGGCAACCAGAAGCACTTTCAGGCCAACGCAGCATCGCCGGTGTTTGCCGAGTTGCGCGGGCTGGTGCTCAAGACGATGGGGCTGGCCGATGTGTTGCGCGCCGCGCTGGTGCCATTGGTGCCGCAGATTGAGCGCGCCTTTGTGTTTGGCTCCATCGCCAAGCAGCAGGACACGGCCGAGAGCGACGTGGACTTGCTGGTGGTGAGCGACACGCTGGGCTATGGCGATGTGTTCGCGGCGCTGGAGGGCGCCAGCCAGACGCTGGGGCGCACCATCAACCCGGCGCTGTATTCCGCCGCCGATTTCCAAGCCCGCCTGCAGGGCGACAATGCGTTCGTCAGTCGCGTGATGCAACAGCCAAAGATATGGCTGATCGGCCAGGCCGAATCAGCGCCACATGAACCCAACCAACCCGCTTGAAAACCTGAGTCGCCCCGGCGGCTCGCTCAAACCGGAGCCGCCGGATGCGGCCGAGATCGCCGGCTTGCAGCGCACGGGCCGCGCCCGCCTGGCGGACGCGGGCAACACCACGCTGGCCCTGGAAAGCCGCTTCGACCTGGCCTACAACGTGGCCCACGCCTTGGTGCCTCGCGGCACTGCGCGCCAAGGGCTACCGGGCCGGCAACCGCTACATCGTCTTTCAGGTGCTGCCCAAACCGCCCTTCCCCACCCATCTCGACAAAGGGTGCGACGCACCCGCTGCCGCACTCAGTGCAGCGTATTCGCCATGATCTGGTGCATTTCATTCTCCAGAAGCTTCGACGGTATGACGACCATCTGCTTGCCGCCGAATTCGGCCGAGTAGCGCGGCGTTTCGCTGGCATGCTGGTAGGCCTCGCCGAGCCGCACAATCATCTTGCCGACTTCAATCTGCGTCAGATGGTGTTCTTCGGCGAACTCCTTGAGGCCGGTGACCTTGCCATCGTGAATCCAGGCAATGCCGAAGTTGCTGGGGGGTCTGCCGAGGAAGACAAAGGCCTCGTGCTCTGCCGGCACCACTTCCAGGTGGTCATGCACCTTGTGCGCCAGCTCCGCCAGCGGCGCTTTGACCTCATCGAGCTGGGCCATCGCCTCGTTGCCAGCCGGCAGCGGCGGATACGCCACCTTGTTGCCAAAAAACTTGTCCAGTAGTCCCATGTTGTTCTCCTTTCAGAAGAATAAAAGAGATCCTGACAACCGCGCATGAGCGCGTAGCGGGAGGGGGGGAGATGGGAAAGATGTCGCCAAGCGCTTTCACCATAGACCATCAGGGCGATTTTTTCAAACCGGGTCGACGAAATGGTTTTTCAAAGGCCCGCCGGCCGGCTGGGTATGTTGGCGCTGTAGATCAGCTCCACCGTGGTGCCGTCGGTCATCTGGAGCTGCACCGTCATGCGCCGAAACGCCCACTTGAGGTCGACCGTGCCGGGCGCCGCGTTCTCCCGCGCCTTGGTGCTGATGGGCAGGCCGTAACGCGCGCGCAGCGAGGCCTGCAGGGCTTGCAGCAGCGCCTGGGTGCGCTCACGGGTGCCAGGCTGGGCCCGCAGGTGAATGCGCTGCAGGCGCTCGGACTCGAAATGGAAGGTCGCTGCGAAGTCCTCGTCCGCAATCGGCGTGCTCGGGATTTCCAGCAAGGCGCTGCGGTCCGCCGAGCGCTGGCTGGGTGAGGTTTCGCGGGCGTCGGGCATCAGGGCGCGGATCTCGGCCGGACTGGCGTGCATCGGTGCATCGCGCCACAGGGTCTGGGCCGAGGCACTCCATGCGAAGCCAGCCATCACAAGACAGGTAAGGAAGTGCTTCATGACGCCCAGTGTGCCGCAAGCGCCCGGCTCGGGACCTCAGCGGGGAATTTCCTGGGAAGGCGTTCCCAACGCCTGCAGGTATCTGGCCAAATTGAAAGATACTCCCGGGTGTAGCTTCGGGTGGATTTTTTCCTCCCGCCGCCCCCTACCCCAAGGAGTTGTATGGATTTCGCAGGTTTTTTCCAGCAGTACTGGCCACTCATGCTGGTGGCGCTGTGGTTTGGCTACAAGTGGTGGAGCGCGCGAAAGGTCGTGGCTTTGCTGCCTGGGCTGAAGCAGCAGGGCGCGACGCTGGTGGATGTGCGGTCCGCCGCGGAGTTCGCGGGCGCCAGCGCCCCGGGCTCGATCAACATCCCCCTGCCGGAACTCGGGAGCCGGCTCAGCGAGATTCCCAGGTCGGCGCCCGTGGTGCTCTGCTGTGCCAGCGGAACGCGCAGCGGGATGGCGAGGATGGTGCTGAAGAAGAATGGCTACGGGCAGGTCTTCAATATCGGCAAATGGCGCAATCTGTTGCGGTGACGGATCGGCGCGGGGGCTCAGGTCAGGCCCTCCTCCGCCCAGGCCCGCAGGGCGCGCAGCAAGGGGGTTTTCTTGGTCTGGTGGCCGGCCATGCGGCGCAGGATGTCGTCGAGCATGCGGATGGCGTCTTCGATGTACGGGCCTTTGTTGAGCATCACGCATTCAGCGCGCACGCCCATGCTGGCGTCGGAGATTTCGGCGCGCGAGGGCACGCCGGTCTTGGCCAGGGTTTCAAGCACCTGCGTGGCCCAGATGACGGGCATGTGCGCCGCCTCTGAACACCAGAGTATTTCTTCCTGCACTTCGGCCAGGCGCTCGTAACCGCATTCCACGGCCAGGTCGCCGCGCGCGATCATCACGCCGGCCGTGGGCGCGGCCATGGCGGCGAGCATGAGCTCGGGCAGGCTCTCGAAGCCCCGCAAGGTTTCAATCTTGAGCACCACGCCCACCTGGCTGCCCCCCAGCGCCCGCAGCTCGTCGAGCAGGCGGTGCACGTCGTCCGGCGCTTGCACGAACGAGAGGCCCACGAGGTCGGCCACCTTGGCCACGGTGCGCAGGTCCTGCAGGTCCTTGTCGGTGAGCGCGGGCAGGTCGAGCTGGCTGTCGGGCCAGTTGATGCCCTTGTCGGCCATGAGTTTTTCGCCGCCGTCGCGGGCCTGCACGATCTCCAGCTCCAGCCGGCGCCGGGACGCCTTGCGCACCACGGCACCGATGCGGCCGTCGTCGATCCAGACCCGTTCACCCACGTGCACCTGGCCGATCACCTCGGGCAAGGTGCAGGCGATGCGGGGCGGCTCGGCATCGCCTGCATCGTCACCGTCGGCCGGCTCGGCGGTCAGCTGCAGCACGTCGCCCCGGTGCAGGCGGATCGCCGACGGCAGGGGTTGTATGCCGCTGGGATAGGCGGTGTGGATGCGGCGACCGTGCGTGCCTTTGAGCGAGAGGGCTGTGTCGGGCGTGAGGTAGCAGGTGTCCATGCACTCGACCACCACGCCATGGACATCGCGCTCGACCACGAGCAGGCGGCGCTTCTTGCCGCGCCCGTCGGTGAGGTGGATCTGTTGCCCCAGCCGGGCGCGTTCCAGCCAGTCCTGGTCCACCACGATGCACGGCGGCGTCCCGGACGTTGCCGGCATCTCGGTCGGCGTCAGGCGCAGCCGCCAGGGCTGGATGGCGAAGCCCAGCTCGTCGCGAGCGGGGCGGAGCTTGAGCACGGCTGGGCCGACAGGCAGCGTGCCGGTGCGGATCTTGGGGCCGCCCAGGTCCATGAGGACTTTTACCTCGCGCTGCGCCGCCTTGGCGGCACGACGCACCAGCCTGGCCATGGCCTTCCAGGCATCGGCGTCGTCGTGTGCGCAGTTGATGCGGGCCACGTCCATGCCGGCCCGGACCAGGCCGCGCACCAGCGAGAAGTCGGTCGCCGCCTCGCTGGGCAGGGTCACCATGATGCGCACGTTGCGGTCGCGCGCCACCGGGCCGAGCAAGGCCTTCGTGTGATGCTGCAACAGCGCCGGTCCCGACACGCTGCCCACGGGCTCCTCGGACGAGCGGTCCTGCCAGTCCTGGCCGGTCAGGCGGTGCAGGATGCCCAGCACCTTGTCCACGTTGGCCAACACATGAGACTCCGAACGCCCCAGCGAAGACACCCCCAGCCAGGCCAGCCGGCCCTGCAGGTCGCGCAGGTCGGTCGCACGCATGGCCAGGAAATGCACCAGGTTGCGGGCGCTGTCGCGCTGATGGGGGCCGACCCGTTCGATGGTGTCGGCGTAGCGCTGTTCGCTGTCCAGCATGGCCGCGCGCAAGGCCCAGAGCTTCTGGATCAGCTCATGACAGACTTCGGGGTTCCAGGGCTGCGGACCGGACGGGGTCTCTGCAGGGCGAAGGGGCTTGCTTTTCTTGTGCATGCCTCCTTGTAAGGCAAACAGGTTTCAAATTGGTGTCAGTGCCGGCTGGGACGGGTTTGGGTGTCCGTGCGTGGCGGTGTGTGTCAGGCTGGCAAGGATATGCTGATCAGGCATGCGCGCCAGAGGCGCGTCACCCGAAGGAGTGTTCATGGCAACCCGCAGGAATCCGGTCACCGATGTCGAACCGCCCGAGGATTCGGGCTCGCACCTGATCAGCCAGGCGATCCTGTCGCTGGTGGGCCAGGTGCCCAGCTCGAAGGAGCTCAAGAGCAAGACGCCCGCGGACGATGCGCGCAAGAAGGCCAATGCCGCGGCGGCCAAGGCGGCGCTGGCGGCCGGCGCGCTGGCGCTGCCGCCGGGTTTCGTGGGCTGGTTGACCATCCTGCCCGAGATGGTGGGTGTCTGGAAGATCCAGAAGCAGCTGGTGGCCGACCTGGCCGCCCTGTATGGCAAACAGTCCACGCTGACGCCCGAACAGGTGGTGTATTGCCTGTTCCAGCACACGGCGGCGCAGGGCGTGCGCGATCTGGTGGTGCGCGTGGGCCAGCGCACGCTGGTGCGGCGCGCCTCGCCGCTGCTCATCCGCACCCTCACCCGGCGCATTGGCGTGAAGCTCACGCAAAGAGTTCTGGGCAGGGGCGCGGCGCGCTGGCTGCCGATCGTGGGCGCGGTGGGCGTGGGCGCATATGCCTACGTCGACACGGCGCAGGTGGCGGCCACGGCGATCGACCTGTTCGAGGGCGTGATCGAGGTGGAGGCGGTGGAGGTCTGATCCTACCGCTTCGCCAACCGGCCGTCGAAGGCGCGGTGCGCGCGCTATTGCCCCGGCGGGCGGTAGACCGGCAGTTTCTTGGTGGCGATGTCGACCTCTTCCACCGTGAGCAGCACGGTGGTGCGCAAGGACACCGCGCCGCTGGTGTTGATGGCGGTGACGAGGGCGCAGGCGCTCACGTTGTCGGGCATGTCGACGATGGCAAACACATCGGTGTCACCAAAGGCGAAGTACAGGCATTCGAGCGTGCCGCCCATCGATTTGACGAGTTTGTCAACCACGGTCCGGCGCCCGGAGGCGCCCTCCTTCACGAGACCGCGCGCGCCTTCGGCGGAGTAGTTGCCTTGCGCAAGGTATTTGGGCATGGTGATGTCTCCCAGGGGGTTGAGGGATGGATGAAACAGGAGCCGGAACAGGCAGGCACGGCGTCAGACCGTCTTCCAGATGGCGTCGTGAAACGAGCCCGGGATGAAGTTGTCGGACGCGCTGTTGACAAGCTCCCAGTACTTGGGGTCTGAGGTGATCTTGTTCATGACGGTCTCCAGCTCGGTCAGATCGTTGTAGCGGGCCGACCAGGCCACGCGCTGCACCTCGCCACCGATGGTGGAGCAACACTTCGAGTTCGCGTTTTTGTGTTTCCTTGAAATAGGTGGCCATCTCTTTGGCAAACGCCAGGGCTGCGCCCGTTTTTCCGGGCTTGACGCCGGCCACCCGCACAAATGCAATCATTTTTGTCTCCTTGTTTCGCCGGAACAGCGGCGTCTGTGGCCCGCTTCAGACCCGTGAAAGCGGCCCTGCCCAATGTGGCCATTCGCATGACCGCCGTCCCTAAACGCATCTGAATTTGGACCAAACTTTCCTAAACCCGGACTTGTGGCTACGATGAAAGGCTCCGGTGAAAGGCAGGCTGACCGTGCTCGATCCCGTGGTTTTCGGTCATTTCGAACTCCGACCCGCGCAGCGCCAGTTGCTGAAAAGTGGTGAGCCGGTGGCGTTGGGTGCGCGGGCCTTCGACGTGCTGACGGCGCTGGTGCAAAACCGGGAGCGCGTCGTCACCAAAGAAGAATTGCTGCGCCAGGTGTGGCAGGGCGTGGTGGTGGAGGAGAACAACCTCACCGTGCATGTGTCCAGGCTGCGCAAGTTGCTGGGCGCCGATGCGGTGTCCACCGTCAACGGCACGGGCTACCAGTTCACCTTGCAGGTCTCCTACGCTCAGCGTGCGCCCTCACCGGCGCCATCCACCCACGCCGATGCAGCGGCCACACCGCTGCCCCTGCCGGACAAGCCCTCGATCGCCGTGCTGCCGTTTGCGCGCATGCAGGGCGACGCGGCGCACGAAGACTTCATCGACGGCATCACCGACGAGCTCATCACCGCGCTGTCGCGCTTCCATTCGCTGTTCGTGATTTCACGCAACAGCGTCTTCACCTACAAGAACCGGATGGTGGACGTGCGCACGGTGGCGCACGAGCTCGGCGTGCGCTATGTGCTCGAAGGCAGCGCGCACCGGGCTGACGCGTCGGTCCGGGTGGCGGCGCAGCTGATCGATGCGGTCACCGGCCAACAGATCTGGGCCGAGCGCTACGACCGCCAGCTGGTGGACGTGTTTGCGCTGCAGGACGAGCTTGCCCGTGCGATCGTGACCGCCATGGCGCCGTACATCGAGACCACGGAGCTGAACCGTGCACGCAGCCGTCCGATCGAAAACGTGACGGCCTACGAACTCGCGCTGCAGGCCCGTGCCCGCGTGCGCGAGGGTTTGTCGCGCTCCCATGCGGCCACCCGCGACGAGGCCATCCGGATCGCCGGGCAAGCGTTGGCGCTGGACCCCCGCTGCGGGATGGCGCTGCACGCGATCGTGGACGCCCACTCGTGGCACCTGTACTTTGGCACCGCCGGGTCGATTCCGGACACCCTGGAGGCCGCGCTGAACGCGACGGCCAGGGCCCTGGCGATCGACAGCGCCGACCACCTGGCTTATCTCGGGCGCGGCTGGCTGATGCTGGTGTCGGGCCGGCTGCCCGAGGCGAGCGCCGATTTCCGGCGCGCCCTCGATCTGAACCCGAACGACCCGGTCGCGCTGGTGCGGCTCGGTATGTGCGAGGCGGTGTCGGGGGCGTGCGCGCTGGGCACACGGCGCTGCCTGGAGGCGCTGCGCCTGAGCCCGCGCGACCCTGCGCGCTTCCATCTGCTGGACAACCTGGTCTGGGCGCAGTTCGCATCCCGGTCCTACGCGGAAGCGATTGACACGGCGCGGCAGTCCTTGCGCGAGGCCGATTTCGCCGGCACCCGCCTGTGCCTGGTGCTCTGCCTGGTCGGCGCGGGCGATCTGCCGGGCGCCGCGATGGAGCTGCAACAGCTGCGCCAGCTCGCGCCCGCCATGGTGGAGGCCCGGCTCAGCGGGGTGTGGCTGGCCAGCGATCCGGACGTGCGGCAACGAGAGATCGATTTTCTGGGTGCCGCCAACGGCTACCGCGCCTGAGTCGCGTCAGCGCTGTGCGAGCACGAAATCGATCGCCGCGCACACGGCCGCCACCTGCGCGGCGTTGCAGTGCTCGGGCGTGACGCGCGGGCTGTCGGGATAGACCTCGGTCGTCGTGGTGTAGCGGGCGCCCGTGATGCCGGCGCACAGGCCGAGCGACTTCAGCGGGTAGCGGATCACGCCGCGCTCAGACTGGGGCGAGCCGATGAGGCCGCCATGAGCGTCGGACGGCGCAATGTGCGTGATGCGCTCCACCGCCGCGATGATGGCTTGCTGGAATTCGGGCTGCGGGTTCTCGGTGTCGTCCACGAGGTAGAAGCCGTCCGGGATGTGCACGGGGGTGTAGGGCACACCGTCGCGCGCTGCCTTCGCCGGGCTGAACTCCGATGCGTCGGTGTCGGTGGTTTCGTGCAGGTCGATGTGCGCAGCGAACTGACCCAGCAAGGGCGCCACCAGCCGCATCAAGGCGGCGGATTCCTGCGCCGCGCTGGATTCCTTGAACGAGCGGTTGGGGTCGATGGCGTCGAAGTTCCAGCGGTGGATGCGTTCGTAGCCCCACGGGCTCACGCACGGCGCCACCAGCAGGTTCACCCGGCCCGCATAGACCTCGGCATGCTGATCCAGAAACCGCAGCGCGCCGTGCACGCCGCTGGTCTCGTAGCCGTGCACGCCACCCGTCACGAGCACGCCCGGCAGGCCGGGTTTCCATTCAAGGCTCTGCAGGGCAAAGAGCGGATACACATCGCTCTCGTACAACACCTCCCCATAGGGCAAGACCTCGAAGCGCGCACGCAGCCGCTCGAACACGGTCAGCACATCCTCGGCGTAGCTGCGCTGGCGCACCAGCTGCGCGCGCCAGGCGGCCACTTCAGCGGGTCCCCAGGCCTGGCCGGAGGTGCCGATGGGATAGAAGGCGGGATGGGTCATGGGCGGTTTTTCCGTCTGGGCCAGGGCGCTCAGGGCCTGGCCACGCGCTGGCGAATGTCTTTCAGCTTGGCCTGCAGGCGCCGCTGGTTGTCGGGGCCGGTGCGCAGCAGCATCTTGCGCCCGGCCGACAGGGACTCCAGGGCCGGGTCGGCCAGTTCGTAGCGCACCCAGGGGCGTGTGGACGGGACCGAACCTTTCACGTCCACCAGGGTGACGGCCAGCGGTCCAGTGGGCACCGGCGTGGCGATCAGGTGGTCGAGCACCTGGACCAGCCGGTCGTTGAAGTAGCGGCCCGGAAAGCCCAGCTCTTCGTAGGCCTGCTGAAACAGGGGGTAGAGGCTGCGGTACAGGTCCACGGCCTTGCCGGTGTCCACCGATTCGATCATCAGCACCAGCGGCACGTAGCGCTGGCTGTTGTCGGGGTGGATGGTCTCAGCGCCGTTCTCACCACGTTGCGTGGTGAAGCGCTGGGGCGTGGGAATGACGGGCCAGACCATCACCGGCGCCTGCGAGCGCGCCAGGTTGTCCACCGTGGCCACCACCCGCCGCACGAAACCGTCGACCTGCAGGAAGGTGAGCAGGTTCTTGCGGCTGAGCAAGCCCGAGAGCAAACCGTTGACGTGTTCGTCGGACCCGGCGAGCGCGGGCAGCGGGGTGGGTTCTGCGGCAGCATCAGCAACCGGTGGCTCGACGGGGTGTTGAACGGTGGGTGGTGTGGGCTCGGGGTCCACCGGCGCAGGCGGCGCCTCCGGGGCGGCGGCCGAGGGTGCAGCGGCCGGGGCAACCGGTGCCGGCGCGGGTTTGAACTGCTGCCAGCCGAAGTAGCCCGCCACGGCGAGCGCGACCAGGGCAGCGATGAGTACGGGGAGCCGGGAAGTCGGTGGGTTCATGCCTCGTCACCTGGTGGGTGGTTGGGGGCTGACCATCCTACACCGGGGTTTTCATGAGCCAGCGCTGGCGCGCAAGGTTGCACACAGCGGCCATCTATGAACGGCACAACAAAATTTCGCATGGTTTACATGAATCGGGAAGAATCAGAGCCACTGCGAACCTCCCCGAACCAGCATGAACTTCACCGAGCGACTCAAGACCCTGCCCGCCACCCACCACCTCGCCGCGCTGCAACTGCTGGACGCCCACGGTGCGGTGTTGGCCACGATTGAAAACAGGCCGGGCCAGACCGGTTCGCTGGCGGTGTACGCCGCCCTGGCCGCGATGCACGGCGGCCGCATCACGCCCGAAGCGGCGGCGCTGGGGCTGGACTGGTACGCGGAACACACGGCCGATGCGCGCACGCACCCGGGCAAACACCCAAACATCGACCGCCTGCTGGCCTGGGCACAGGGCACGGCGAGCCACACCGTGCGGCCGGTTCCAGCGGCGAGTGTTTGAGCGTCGTCAGTCGACCCAGCTGACCACAGGGCCGAGCCTGCGTTCGGCCATGAACACGGCCTCGCGCAGCGAGAGGGCCGCGCCGCCGTCCAACCAGGGCATGGGTGTGTGGGGCTTGTCGAAGCGGATGTAGTAACACTCCACGGCGTGATCGCCGGCGAGTTCGGGCGGGTCGTCGGCGTTGCCGGTGCCGTACAGGGTGTGGTGGCGCACGATGCGCACATGGCAGGTGGTCACGCCGCCGTAGAACCACAGCCCCTGTTTGACGGGTGAAAGTTGGTCAACGTCTTTCATGTCGCCTGCCCCCTTGAGAGTGAACACCCGGGACGCCGGCCGTGCCGCCCCACGGGGCGGCCATGCCGTGCAGACCATGATAGGCACAGGTGACCGCTGCGCCAAGGTGGGTAACACGGGGTTTGTCGAAACCGGGCACCCTGCTTCGTCGTAGGCTGGTGGATGCGCCAGCTGTCCGCCGCTTCACCCGTCACCCCCCAACCGCCACCCAGGAGATTTCCCATGACCACCGGCACCGTCACCCTGCACCGTGTGTTGACCGCACCGCCCGAGCGCGTGTACCGCGCTTTTCTCGACCCGGACGCGATGGCCAAGTGGTTGCCGCCGCACGGCTTCACGGGCCGCGTGCTGGAGATGGACGCGAAGGTCGGCGGCATCTACCGCATGCAGTTCACCAACCTGAGCAGCGGCCACGTGCACGCCTTTGGTGGCAAATACCTGGAGCTGGTGCCCAATGAGCGCATCGTGAACACCGATGTGTTCGACGACCCGAACCTGCCCGGCCAGATGATCACCACGATCACGCTGAAAGCGGTGTCGGTGGGCACGGAGCTGACCGCAGTGCAGCAAGGCATTCCGGCCATGATCCCCACCGAAGCCTGCTACCTGGGCTGGCAGCAGTCGCTGCAGTTGCTGGCGCTGCTGGTGGAGCCGGAGATTCCGGGCTGAGCGCGGCCCTGCCTGCGTTTCAGCGCGCAGGCATCGCCAGTGCCTGCAGGCGCTGGTGCGGCTCGCTGGCCCAGTCCAGCGGCAGCTGCTGTCGGATGCTGAGGTAGTGGTCGGTGAACACGTCGAGCCAGGCGGCGAGCGTGTCGGCGGCGCGCTGTTCGCCGGCCAGTTCGAAACACAGCGCGGCCACTTCGGAGGTGCAGAAGTGGTGTTCGTGGGTGGAGCGGCGCAGCCGGTAGTTGGACACCTGTTCGGGGTGCAGGCTGAGCACGGGCAGGCGGTCCAGATACGGGCTCTTGCGAAACATCTTGCGCGCCTCGGACCAGGTGCCGTCGAGCAGGATGAACAGCGGGCGCTGGCCGCCCTGCCCGGCTTCGTTGCCCTCGACCGGGGGCAGCGCGGTCACCACGCGCCCGGGCTCCACATAGTCGCCGGGGAACACCACATACGGTTGCCACTGCGGATCGGCCAGCAGCGCCAGCAGCGCCGGGTCCACCGCGGTGCGCGCCCAGCCGAAGGCCCAGGTGTCGGCCACCACGTCGGCGATCAGCCAGCCGGTGTTGCTGGGCTTGAGCGCTTCGATGTCGCCCATGATCAGGCACACGCCGGCGCGCGTGGGCACCTGCGGGCGCAGTGCGCAGATGCAGTGGCTGGCAATGAGGCGGCAGCTGGGGCAGCGCCCCAGGCCGGAGCCGCGGGCCACGTAGGGCTTGGAGCTGACGGCCAGGCGCGCGGTGCGCAGGCGCGAGACGGCGTGGCTCATGGGCGTACCTTCGCCCTGCGGGCTGCGTGCCCGCAGGGCTGGATGGGTGACAGGGGTGGTCATGCGGGGACTGTATGCCAGTGGCGAGCTGCACGCCCTCGGCACGGCACAGCGTGCGCTGAAATCTGCCATCATGCCGCGCATGAACGACGCCACCACCCCACCCGACACCGTCATCCACGGCTGGCACGCCCACGTGTACTTCAACGCCGACACGCTGGCGCAAGCGCGCACGCTGTGCGAAGCAGCAGCCGCACAGTTCCCGCTGAAGATGGGCCGCGTGCACGAGAAGCCGGTGGGCCCGCACCCGGACTGGAGCTGCCAGCTGGCCTTCAAGGCCGCGCTGTTTGCCGACGTGATCCCCTGGCTGACGCTGCACCGCGGCGGTCTGGTGGTGTTCATCCACCCGATCACCGGCAACGACCTGGTGGACCACCGCGACCGCGCCATCTGGATGGGCGCGGTGCGCCCGCTGGACCTGAGCGTGTTGCCCGAGCGCTCGGTGACCTACGACCTGTAAGCCCTGAAGCCATGAACATCACCACCCTTGAAGCGCTGCGCGCGCTGTACGACCCGGTGCGCGAACGCTCGGCCAAGAAGGAACTCCCTCAGCTCGACGTGCACGCCACGCGCTTCATCGGCCTGTCGCCGCTGGTGGTGTTGTCGAGCGCGGGGGCGAACGGCGCGCTGGACGCGTCGCCGCGCGGCGGTGAGCCGGGCTTCGTGAAAGTGCTGGATCCGCAGACGCTGCTGATCCCCGACGCGCCCGGCAACAACCGGCTCGACACGCTGGAAAACATCGTGCAGACCGGCCAGATCGGCCTGCTGTTCCTGGTGCCGGGTATGGACGAGACGCTGCGCGTGAACGGCAGCGCGCTGCTGACCACCGATGAAGCCGACCGCGAGCGCAGCGCCGATGCGAGGCGCGTGCCCAAACTCGTCATCCGCGTGACGGTGCGGGCGTCTTACCTGCATTGCGCCAAGGCGCTGATGCGATCGGCACTCTGGAATGCGAGCCGCCATGTCGCGCGCTCGGTGATGCCGAGCATGGGCGAGATGCTGCGCGAACAGATCGGCGAGCGCATGAGCGCGGAGGCGCCGGTGGAGACACAGGAACAGATGCTGGAGCGCTACCGGCAGACGCTGTAGCGGCGTGCGTTCATGGGGTGTCGCAGCTCAGACACGCATTCGATAGATTTCCGCGATTCTGGTTGGGCCATGGCAACCATAATCGGGCGCATGCCTGTTTCTGAAATCGCCATCTGGTCGGCCATGCTCGGGGGTCTGTTGACGCTGGCGGCGCTGGCGCTGGGTGACGCGCTGGGCAGCCGCAGCACGGGCGCGATGCGCAACCTGTGGTTTGTGGTGCTCACTGGCGCGAGTTGCGTGGTCATGTCGGGTTTGCCGGAAGCCTTGTTTCCAGCCCTGCCGGAGCGTCCGCTGATGGTGCTCAAAGCCAGTCTGGGGCCGCTGGCGGGCGGCGTGGCCCTGTATTTCCTGGGTGGCTGGCTGGGCGGTGCGCGCGAGGACGCCCTGGCGCACCGCCTCACCGCCTGGGGGGGCGCTGCCGTGTTCCTGACCGCGATGGCGCTGGCGCTGCTGGCCAGCCAGGTGTCGCGTGACCACTTTCGTCCGGTGCTGCTGGCGGCCGCGGTGGTCAACATGGTGCCGGTGTTGCTGGCGCTGATCGCGGTCATCCGGGCCACCCGGCGGGGCGACCCGCTGGCGCGCTGGATGGTGCTGGCGATCGTGTGCCTGGCGGCCATGGTGAGTGGCCTGTACCTGCGCGGCCTGGACGCACCGGGCCTGGGTTCGGGCTTCTGGCTGCTCACGGCGCTGGTCACCATGGTGTATTTCCTCACGGCCACGGTGCTGGGTTTTGTGCGCAACCGGCAAAACCGCAAGCTCGCCCGCCTCTCGCGCGTGCAGCAAGGCGCCGATCCGGTCACTGGGCTCTACACCGGCTCGGCCCTGATCGCCGAGGTGGAACACGTGTTCTGGCGCACCGCCCGCCAGCAGGGCGAATGTTCGGTGATCTGCGTGAACGTGAGCAACCTCTACGAGCTGACCGATTCGGCCGGGCCGGGTGTGGAGCACCAGATCCTGGTGACGCTGGCGGCGCGCGTTCGCCGCGCGGCCGGTTTCCGTTGCGTGGTGGGTCAATACCACCCGCGCTGCTTTGTGGTGGTGATGTTCACCGACAAGCACGCCGCGCCGCTGACCGAAACGCTGGCCCATTTGCGCTTCATGGTCGGCGCGTCGCTGCCGGTGGTGGATGAGTATCAGACGCACCACACCTTCCAGCCGCGCCTGGGCATCGGGGTGGTCACCCACGCCCCCTCACACGCGAAGCCGATGGACATCCTCAACGAGGCCGAGCGCCTGGCGCTGGCGCAAATCGCCAACTGGTCCCGCCCTCAGGGACCCGATGCGACCACCGAGCACGAGATCGTGACCGCGCCACAGCCGCTGCGCTGAGGTCCGCGGAACGCTACTTTTTTTCGACCGGGTTCGCCGTCAGCCAGTTGGCCGGGTAGGCGCGCAGGAACTCGCGCGCCTTCTCGGGGTGGGCGGCGTTGAGCCAGGCGTCGTAGCCCCCTTCGTTCAGCACCGCGGGCATGCGTTTTTCACTGCCGGGCTGCTGGTAGCGGTGCATGAGCGCGTGGCTGTTGGCGTTGACGGTGAGCAGGGTGTAGCTCACGATGACTTCGCCGTCGGCGCCGGTCCAGCTTTCCCACAGGCCCGCCACGCCCATCGGCTGGCCGTCCACGCGGCTGATGCGCGTGGCCACGGCTTTGCCGCTGCGGAAGTCGTCTTCAAAAAACGCCATCATCGGCACGATGCAGCGCTGCCCGGCGAGCCAGGCTTCGCGCAGGTTGTTGGAGGTGGTCACGGTTTCCGAGCGCGCGTTGACCAGCTTGGGCGAACGCAGCTTGGCATCGGACGCCGACTTCACCCAGCGCGGCACCAGGCCAAACTGGCCGGCCACGAGTTCGCGCACCAGCGGGGGCGCCGGTCGGGGTTCCTGCGGCTCATTCGTGTCCGGGGAATCCGCCGGTTCCACGGGTTCGGCCACGGCAGCGGCCGCCTTGCGGATGAACACCCCCGGCTTGCGCGGCCAGAGGTCGGGCCCCACAGGGGATTCGGGGGCCTCGACATGGAAAACATCGGGATAAAGGGAGGCGAGCCGCAGGCTCTCGGTGTGAACGGTCATGCGGCCATGCTAGCCGACCGGACCGCCGGCCCACCCGCGGTTCACCGCCGGCCCGATCGGTGGCATGCTTGGAGCGCCCGCCACGCCCTGCCGATCGTCCAACCAGCGCACCCGCCTCCCATGCTTCAGAACCCCCTTGTGCCACCTGCTCAGTCGACCCGCTCCCGCCGCTCCGTGGTGCGGGGGGCCGCGGGCGCCGTGGGGCTTCTGCTGCTGGGTAACTGGCGCCTGGCCTCAGGGGCCGGGGAAGCGGCGGCCGAGGCGAACGTGCCCCAGGTGGCGCCGGTGCCGGGCGGCATCGTTCGCCTTTCGCTGGGGCCATCGCAGGAGCGTCCCCGGGCCTGGGCGGGCGAGGTTCCGCTGCTGGTGCTGGGTGATCCGGTCGAATGGACCGCGCTGGTGGGCATCCCGCTGTCGGCCACGCCGGGCGAGGCGCGCATCGTGGTGCAGGGCGAAGCCCGCGAGCCGCGCGAGCTGGCGTACACCGTGACGCCCAAACGTTACGCCGAGCAGCGTCTGAAGGTGGCCCCGAAAACGGTGGACCTCTCACCCGAAGACCTTGCGCGCTTCGAGCGCGAACGCGACCACCAGAAGACGGTGATGGCGACCTTCAGCGAGCCAGCGCCGGGCGACCTGCGCATGCGCGTGCCGGTGGCCGGCCGGCGCTCCAGTTCCTTCGGGCTGCGGCGCGTGTTCAACGGCCAGGCGCGCAGTCCCCACAGTGGAATGGACATCGCCGCGCCCACGGGCACGCCGGTGAACACGCCGTTGCCGGGTCGCGTGATCGACACCGGCGACTATTTTTTCAACGGCCAGACCGTCTGGCTCGACCACGGTGGTGGCCTGCTGAGCATGGTGTGCCACCTGAGCGCGATCGATGTGCGGGTGGGCGACACGCTGCTGGCGGGCGAACGCCTGGGCGCCGTGGGCGCCACCGGCCGCGTGACCGGGCCGCACCTGCACTGGGGCGTGATGCTCAACCGCACGATGGTGGATCCGGCGCTGTTTCTCGCTGAATGATGGAGCGAGCGCCACCATGCTGATCCGCTTCAACAAACCCTACGGCGTGCTCAGCCAGTTCACACCCGAAGGGCGCTGGCGCGGGCTCAAGGACTTCATCGACCGGCCCGGCGTGTACGTGGCGGGCCGGCTGGACGCCGACAGCGAGGGCCTGCTGCTGCTCACCGATGATGGCCAGGAGCAGGCACGCATCGCCGACCCGCGCCACAAGATGGAGAAGACCTACTGGGTACAGGTGGAAGGTGTGCCCGACGAAGCCGCGCTGGCCGCCCTGCGCCGCGGCGTGACGCTCAACGACGGCCCCACCCTGCCGGCCCGCGCCCGCGCGATGCCGGAGCCGCCCGCGCTGTGGGAGCGGAATCCGCCGATCCGGGTGCGCAAGGCGGTGCCCACGGCCTGGATCGAGCTGGTGATCCGCGAAGGCCGCAACCGCCAGGTGCGCCGCATGACGGCGGCGGTGGGGTTTCCCACGCTGCGCCTGATCCGAGCCGCCATCGGGCCGCACAATCTGGATGACTTGGCGCCCGGCACCTGGCGCTGAAACAAACAACCGCAAAGCCCTGCCCAGGCCCTTCCTTTGGCGACACACAGGACACCACCGATGACCACCACCCCACCGCCGACACAAACCCGCAACGCGTCTGCCACGGTGGACCCGCTGTTTCTGGCCGCGCCGCGCGTGTCCACCTTCCTGCGCAGCTACGCGCTCACCAACGCCAGCGGTTTCTTCTTCCAGCGCGACGAACGCCTCTACCTCGTCACCAGCCGCCATGTGGTGATCGACGAAGCCACCAGCCACCTGCCCGACCGGCTGGAGATCGAGGTGCACCTGGACGCCAGCAACCTCACCCGCTCGACCGGGTTTTCGATGCTGCTCTACAACCAGGGCGCTGCGGTGTGGCGCCAGGGCCGCGACGGCGGCAGCGAGATCGACGTCGCCGTGCTGGAGCTGGACCGCAGCCAGCTGCCGGCCGGCGCGATCATCCGCGCCTTCACCCCGGCCCACCTGCAGACCTCGTTTGCCAGCGTGCCGGTGGACGCCTCGCTGCTGGTGGTGGGTTTTCCGCTCGGTTTTCACGACGCCGTGCACCACCTGCCGGTGGTGCGCCAGGCGGCGATCGCGTCGCCCTATGGCATCCGCTTCCAGGGGCAGGGCTTCTTCCTGACCGACGCGCGCACCCACCGCGGCACCAGCGGCGCGGCGGTGGTGATGCGCGACACCGCGCCCACCCCCGAGACGGCCGAGCTGCCCTGGAAGCTGCTGGGTGTGCATTCGTCGCGCATGGACATGGGCGACCGCGACCGCGTGCTCGACGAGTCGCTGGGCCTGAACTGCGCCTGGTACGCCGACATCCTGCTGACCCTGACCACACCCCGGACGGCCGGCAGCCCGGTCTGACGCCCGCCCCCCGGTTCCGCCACGCCACGCCCATGAGTACCCTGCCGTTCAGCCCCGCCGCCGACCGCAACCAGCAACCGATCCTGGAGGCCTTGCGCGAGGTGCTGCCGACCCGGGGCCGCGCACTGGAAATCGCCTCGGGCACCGGGCAACACGCGGCCTGGTTCGGCGCCGGCCTGCCCGGCTGGACCTGGCAACCCACCGAAGCAAACAGCACCGCACTGCCCGCCATCGCGGCCCGGGTGCAGGAGGCCGGGGCCGGCAACGTGCGTGCGCCCTGTCTGCTCGACGTGATGAAGCCGCGGTGGCCGAGCGACGAAGAGACCCTGGCCAGTGCGTTCGCCTTGCCCTTCGATGCCATCTTCTGCGCCAACCTGCTGCACATCTCGCCCTGGGCCACGTGCCGATCGCTCATGCAGGGCGCCGGGCGCCACCTGGTCAAGGACGGCGGTCTGCTGCTGATCTATGGGCCGTTTCTGGAGGACGGCGTGCCCACCTCGCCCGGCAACCTGGCCTTTGACGAAAGCCTGCACGCGCAGAACCCGGCTTGGGGCCTGCGCCGCCGGGAAGCGGTGGAAGAAGAAGCCCTGCGCTGCGGCCTGGGCCTGCGCCAGCGGCTCGCCATGCCGGCGAACAACCTGCTGCTGGTGTTCGGGTTTCGCTGAACCGGGCTGCACATGGACACACCGCGCACGCATTCGCCGGCTCCGGTCGCACCGGACCGCCGCCGCTGGCTGGCCACTTCGGCCCTGCTGGCGGGCCTGCCCGCCTGGGCCACGCGTGCAACGGCCCAGCCTGCACCCAGCCCCCTGACGCGCCCCATCCCTTCCAGCGGCGAAGCGCTGCCGGTGGTGGGGCTGGGGAGCTGGATCACCTTCAACGTGGGCAACGACCCGGTGGCGCGCGATGCGCGTGCCGAGGTGGTGCGCGCCTTTTTTGCCGAGGGCGGCCGCCTGATCGACAGTTCGCCCATGTACGGCTCCTCGCAACCCGTGATCGGCCACGCGCTGGCGAAACTGGGCCACCCGGCCACGCTGTTTTCGGCCGAAAAGGTGTGGGTGGGTGACGCGGCACGCGGGGCCGCGCAGATGGCGGCTTCGCGGGCGCACTGGGGCGTGCCGCGCTTCGACCTGATGCAGGTGCACAACCTGCTGGCCTGGGAAGAACACCTGCCGCGGCTGCAGGCGATGAAGGCCGCGGGCCAGTTGCGCTACGTGGGCATCAGCACCTCCGAAGGCCGGCGCCACGCCGAACTGGAGCGCATCCTGCGCACGCAAGCGATCGACTTCGTGCAGCTCACCTACAACCTGCTGGACCGCGAGGTCGAGCAGCGCCTGTTGCCGCTGGCGCAGGAACGGCGCATCGCCGTGATCGTGAACCGGCCGTTCCGCCAGGGTGACCTGCTGGACCGGTTGCGCGGCCACCCGCTGCCAGGCTGGGCGCGCGAGATCGGTTGCGACGGCTGGGCCCAGGTGGCGCTGAAATTCGTGGTGTCGCACCCGGCCGTCACCTGCGCCATTCCCGCCACCAGCCAGGTGGCGCATCTGCGCCAGAACATGGGCGCGGCGCGCGGACGCCTGCCCGACGCCACCCTGCGCGCGCGCATGGCGCGGGACGTAGCGGCGCTCTGAACACCCACGCGCTGCACGGCACAGCAACCCCGAGCCAGCCATGAGCGAATGGTGGACCTACCGCCCGGCCGATCTGCTGATGTTCGCGCCGCGCACCTATTGGCGCCTGTTCGAGCTGCAGAACCAGGCGCTCTGGCCCATGCCGGTGCTGACCACGCTGATCTTTCTGGCCGTGGGCCTCGGCCTGCTGCGGCGCAGCGACACCGCCCTGCGGGCGGGCACCGCGGCGCTGGCGTTGTGCTGGGCGCTGGTGGCCTGGAGTTTTCTCCTGCAACGCTACGCGGCCATCAACCCGGCGGCCACGGTCTCGGCTGGCGTCTTCGCCGTGCAGGCCCTCGGCCTGCTCGTGCTGTCGGGCGCCAGCAGCCTGCGCACCACGGCCCACCCGCTGCGCTGCGGGATCGGCCTCGGCTTGCTGGCCTGGGCGCTGCTGCTGTACCCCCTGCACGCAATGGTCGCGGGCCGGTCGCTGGTCCAGGCCGAGGTGTTTGGTTTCGCGCCCGACCCGACGGCGATCGGCAGCCTGGGTCTGCTGCTGTGCGCGGACGCGAGAGGACGCTTCGCGCGCGGACTCCTGGGGGCGCTGCAGGGGGTGGCGGTCGCCTGGTGCGTCGTCAGCGCGGCCACCTTGTGGACCATGGGATCACAGCAGGGCTGGGTGCCCCTGATCGCCGCCGTGATCGCGCTGGCCGTGCGCTGGCACTGGCCCCACCGCGTGGACCGGCGGCCAACGGGAACCGCCAGCCGCCGATGAACGGCGCTGTTGCGCCGCGATCCGGTTATCTGGGCGCGGGCATCGGCGCTTGCATGGGGGCCCGCATGGGCGCCGGCGCCGGAACCTCGGTCACCAGTTCACGCAACAAGCCGCCGGCGGCCACGGAGCCCGTTTCATTGCCGTCGCCCCGCGCCCTGCGCTCGCAGAGCATCTTGTCGTCGGGCGACATATCCTTGCAACGCTGGAGGGCGTTGCGCGCCAGTTCTTCGGGTGACGTTCCGGTCGACCGACGGCCCTTCAGGGCTTCGGCGCGCACCGCACCGGCCTCGCGCAGGCAGGCCGTGCGTTCGTGCATCGACGCACTGTCGAGACAGGCGGCGCGGTCTTGCTGGTAGGTCGCATCGATCGCCGAGCGCGACTGCGCGAAAGCGACAGGCGACAACATGAGCAGGGCGGCGCTGGCCAGCAGACCACGGGTCATGGAATGGGACAAGAGGGACATACGGTCTCCTTTGGAACAGGGAAAAAAGCGTGCGGTGGCGAGCCACCGCATCACCGGAACAAAGTAACGCCCGCGCGGCGGTCCGTCTGTGCACCAGCGCACAGTGCGCGGCAGGTGCCAAGCTGCCAGCCGCGGTTCAGGAAGGCATTGCATGCGTGATTGGCCGCGCCTGGAACCCGAACACCTGCTGCAGCGATTTGTGTTCCGGCAGCACGTAAATCACGGCATGCCGGCCCGAAAACATCGGACGGATGTGCGCGTCGTAAAAATCGGCCGGCACGTTGATGCAGCCGTACGAAATGCGCTTGTCGGCGACGGAGGGCGATGCGAGCCGCTCCAGCCGGCGCTCGGTGGGTTGGGTGGTGCGAACCCGGTGCATCGACACGGCCGCACCGTGATCGACCCACACCACGTCTTCGCCGGTGTGGTTGCGGCCGGCCATGCCCACGAAGCGGCCCGCGGGCGTGGTGCGCTCCTCGGGCCTGACCTCTGCGATGGGCCGCGAACCGATGCCCGGCACGGAGTCATCGCCCGGCGCCGAGCCCAGCAAGACCGGCGTGGCATCGCGCAGGCGCGCCGCAGCGTCAAACACATAGAGCCGGGCCGCCTTCTTGTCGATGACGACGAACGGCTGGCCGCTGTGGTTGCCCGTGCCGGCCACCCAGTCCACCACCTGGCGGGTGGCAACCGAAGCCGGCGTGTGGCCAAAGTCGGGCAGGCGCCCGGCGCTGACCGGAGCAGCCACCTGCACCAGGACCTGTTGAACGGGCGGAATCACCAGCGCCAGGATGGCCAGGCCCGCCAGCAAGCCGCGCCGGACGTCCTCGGCCATGCCCCGGCGCGAGGCGTCCGGCGGTGTGTCGTGCCCGTCCATCGGATCAGTTGCGGTCGGCCCGTTCCATGGGTTCGTTCATCATGGCGCCGGACGTTGCGGCGTCCGGTGCGGGCGTGACCGCGGCGTCCGCGGGTGTGGTCATCGGCGTTTGCGCCTCGGCGGCAGGTTCTGGCGCGGTCTGGGCATAGGCCCAGCCCACCGCGCCCACGACGGCCAGGGCGGTCACCGACGAGGTGAGAAGTCTGGAAGCAATCATGACGGGTTCCTTCAGCGTTGCTGCACACGGCAGGGGAATGGCGAACCCGGCCGGAAAAACCGGCCGGGTCCCGCTTGGAACCGGTGTCCGGGGTCATGGTTCTCTTTCAACAAAGGTGGTTACTTGTGGTTCATTCCGGACAACGGGAATTACAAAAAAGCACACGACCCCATCGACCACACCGGGCCAGGCCCTCGATACTCCGCATGAATGTCCGGTCTTGTCGGGGCCGCACACCGAAGAACGCCCGGATGGGTCAAAAATGGCCTGCTCTGTCTGGCAACGAACAGACCCTGGTTTCGCCCCGCGGCGAAGCTGCTTGCATCACCTTCAGAGGGAAATCCAGATGGCACAAACCGCACGCATTGTTGGCAAGGTCGAATACCGCGAAGGCGACGGTCCGAACATCGCCATCCGCCCCGGACCGGTGGAGGTGACCCAGGGGCTGAACGACGTCACGTTGAGCTGGGTCGACGAAGAGACCCACGGCGTGGCGGCGATGCCCCTGACCGACTTCAAACGCTACGTGGCCGAAGGCCATATCCGTCTGGACGCCTGATCCACCCGGTTCACTGCGTCACCGCGACCCGTCTGGCGGCCCGCTGGGTTGCCGGGACCCCGGTCGCCCGCGCCCGCCGCAGGAAACCGCGGTTGACCGGGCTGTGCGGCCTGAGCGCCAGGCGTTCGTTGGCCAAGGCTTCGGCCATGCCGCGCTGGCCGGCACGCAGGGCGGACTCGGTCAGCGTCCAGTCGATGATGTCGCGCTGCGCATGGCTGCCGCCAAAGCGGTTGGCGAAGTGCCGCGCGCGGTAGAGGTGCTGCACCGCACTGTCGTGTTCACCGCGCCAGTGCGCGGCAAAACCTTCCAACAGGTCGTGCCCGGTGTCGGCGGCCCAGCGAGAGACCTCGCTGGCGCCATCGGCGCTGCGCATGGCATCGCGCAGGCGCTGCACGTCGCTCTGGCGGTCGGCACCCAGGTAGGCCATCACCGCGTGCCAGTCGTTGAACGGGTAGAGGCGGCCATCGGCGTGGGCGTCCCAGGTCTGCGCCAGCTCGGTCCAGCGACCGCCCACATCCACTCCCGTGAGCTGCAGGCGCCACAGCAAGGCCGAGGCGTCCACCAGGTCGAGCACCACGGCGCTCGGCGTCTTGCGCACGGTGCCGTCGTAGAGCGCGAGCATGGCGTCCGTCTGGCCCAGCTCCAGATGGCACAGCGCACCGTGCCAGGCGTTGTGCACCTTGAAGAAATTGTCATCGCCCGACCAGTGCGGTTCGCGCGCGTTCATCCAGCCGATGCCGTCCTGCGCGCGGCCCTGCATCTCCATCACATGCGCCACCGCGTGGTGCGCCCAGCAGTCCAGCGGCTGCAGGTCGAGCGCCTCGCGACCCACCGCTTCGGCGCGCGCGTAGTCGCCACTTTCTTCCAGTCCAAATGCGTACATGCCCAGGACGATGGAATAGCCTGGCATGTCGGCCGACCAGTGCGGCAGCACGCGCGCGATGCGGTCGCGCAGGTTGCGCGCACTGGCGCGGTAGAAGTCGATCAGGTGCCCGGCCTGCAGCGCCACGATGTCGTAGGGGTGCCGCGTGTGGTGCAGGTCCATGGCCAGGGCGGCTTTGGTCCATTCGCCCTGCAGCACGCGCTGGATCACGCCCACGTGCGAGGCTTCGCGTTCGTTCATCGGCAGTGGCCGGAGGTTCTGCAGCACCTCTTGCGCCATGGCGACGCAACCGGGCTCGGTGGCCAGCGCCAGCATATGGGCCTGGAGGATGTGCGCCATGGCAAAACGCGGCGCGGCGGCGGTGGCCTGCGCCAGGCTGGCCATGGGGTCGCCGCGGTACAGCTGGAAGGCCGTGACGGCCTGTTCGTAGAAGGGCAAGGCTTCGGTGGTGGCGCCGCTCAAGGCGTGGCCCTGGGTGTCGGTGATCATGGGGAGGCTCCTTGAATATGTGGTTGCGTGCCGGCCGTCCGGGGGTGGCTTGGCCGCTGGCCGGTGTTGCGCCTGCGGGGCCGGTAGGGGTACTCTAGAAGTCTGACGGCGCACCCACAATGCCCAGGGCGCCGGCATTTGTCACCGAAACGCCGCCCATGCTGGAAGACCGCCCCGCCGATCCGCTGACCGAGATCCTGCGCGCCATGCGCCTGACCGGTGGCGTGTTTCTGGAAGCGGCTTTCACCTCACCCTGGTGCGTGGTGTCCAAGGTGTCGCCCGAAGACTGCGCGGGCTACCTGCCGCTGCCGCGCCACATCATTGCCTACCACTTCGTTTGCGAGGGCGAGCTGCTGGTGCAGGTGGACGGCGGTGCGCCGATGAGCGCGCACCGCGGCGAGATCGTGATCCTGCCGCGCAACGACCACCACCTGCTCGGCAGCGAGCTGGCGTTGGCGCCCATTGATGTGAACGACCTGTTCGAACCCGGCGACGGCAGCCGGCCCGGGCGCCTGGTCCATGGCAACGCCGATGCCGCGGACACGCGTTTTTTCTGCGGCTTCCTGTCGCACAACCAGCCTGACGATCCGTTGCTCAGCGCCCTGCCGCGTGTGCTCAAGGCGCGGATGGAAGATGCGGCAGCAAGCGAGTGGGTCGAGAGCTCGTTGCGCTTCGCCTCGCGCCGGCCGACGCCGGACGAAAAGCTGTCGCCCGCCGTGCTCGGCAAGCTCGCCGAGCTGCTGTTCATCGAGGCGGTGCGCCAGTACCTGCAGGACGACCCCGCCACCACCGGCAGCGGCTGGATCGCCGGGCTGCGCGACCCCCGGGTGGGCCGCGCGCTGGCCCTGCTGCACGGCCAGCGGGAACGTGCCTGGACCACCGAAAGCCTGGCGCGCGAGGTGGGGCTGTCGCGCTCGGCTTTTGCCGAGCGCTTCACCGGCCTGGTGGGCGATCCGCCCATGCGCTACCTGGGCAAGTGGCGCCTGCAGCACGCCGCGCGCCGACTGGTGGAGAGCAGCGAACCGATCGCCCGCATCGCTGGCGAAGCGGGCTACGAATCCGAACCGGCGTTCCACCGCGCCTTCAAGCGTGAGCACCGGATGACACCCGCCAGCTGGCGAAAACAACACGCGATGGCCGGCGACGCCTGAACCGGCTGCACGCCAAAACGGCGGGCTTGTTCAGCGGGCCAGGGTGTCGAGCTCGCCGGCGATGCCGGCCATCTCGGGTCGCGCGGCCGGGTCGGTGTGCAGGCAGGCGGTGGCGAGACCGGCCAGACGGTCCAGCGCCAGCGATGCCGTGGCGCCAGCGCCCTGCGCATGGGCCACCAGTTCCTCCAGCAGGCAGCCGAAGGCGCGCACGTCCAGCGCCAGCAGGGCGCGGCGCAGCGCGGGCTGGTCGTCGGGCAACAGCGTTGCGCCGCCGAGATCGCTGAGCATGGCGTCGCCGCTGGCCGGGTTCCAGAGGATGTTGTGGGCGTAGAAATCGCCGTGCATCACACCGCGCTGGTGCAGATGGGCCAGCGCGCTGGCCATGGTGCGGGCCACGCGCAGCGCGGCGCTGGCGGGCAGGGTGAAGCCGGGCGCATACACGTCGCGCGTGCAGCTGTCGAAGCTGGGCGGGCCGGCGAGGTTCACCAGTTCGGGCGGCAGCAGCGGCAGCAGCATGCCGTGCACGCCTTCGGGGTGCGCGCTCAGTTCGGCGCTGGGCGTGCACAGCGCGGGGTGTTGCCCGGCAGCCTGGCAAGCGGCGAGTTCGTGTTCGGGCAGGCCGTCGCTGGTGACCGCACCCTTGAAGAGCTTGAGCGCCAGCGCGTCGTCCGTTGCGTCTTCGAGGTGCACGCGGTGGATGTGACCGGAAGCGCCCTCGCCCAGCCGCTCGGCCACGCGCAGCCGGCCCCAGGCGATGCGGGGCAGCGGCGCGGGCGCCGCGCGATGCCAGCCCAGCGGGTTGCCCGCCAGCGCCAGCCAGGCCAGGCGCGGCAGTTGGGTGAGCCAGCCGGGCAGCGTGCTGAAGCGGTTGGCCGACAGGCGCAGCAGCTCCAGCCGCTGCGCGTTCGCCAACCCCGGCGGCAGCGCGTCGAGGCGGTTGCCCGCGAGCATGAGCTTTTGCAGCGCCGGGCGCCGGCCCAGTTCGGCGGGCAGCTGTCCGATGGCGTTGTCGGTCAGGATGAGCCAGCGCAGCTTCGGCGGCAGCGCGGCGGCGGGCACGTGCTGGATGCGGTTGGCCTTGAAGCCCACCATCTCCAGCGCCGGGCAGTCGCCCAGCACCTCGGGCAGGTGGGTGAACGCGTTGCTGGAACAGAAAACGATCTTCAGCCGCTGCAGCCGGCCCAGGTCGGGCGGCAGTGCGCGCAGGCGGTTGCCGGTGAGGTTGAGCACCTCCAGCGTGTCGGCGAGATCCAGCACCTCGGGGGGCAGTTCGGTCAGGCTGCAACTCAGGTCGAGCCGGCGCGTGCCGGCGAGCGCGCCGCTGCGCAGTTGTTCAAGGGTGTGCATAAGCGTGGAGACGTGGAACCGGATCGGCCACCGTGGTCGCCGATTATCCGGCGCCCAACAGCGCCCATGCCCCTGATGCCGTTGCCACTTTGGCGTCTGCAGCAAGCTGTCATCGGGCGCAGGCCCGACATGGATAATCCGCCGCCATGGAACTCTCCCTCACCAACCTCTTCCCCCTGGGCTGGCAGCACTACCTGCTCGGCGGCCTGCTGATCGGCGCCGGCGTGTCGCTGCTGTTCGTGTTCACCGGCCTGGTGGGCGGCATGAGCACGGTGTTCACCAGCTCCTGGTCCTTCGTGTCACGACGGCCGTTCTTCCAGCAGGCGCGCTTCACCGGTTCGCGCGGCTGGCGGCTGGTCTACGCGGCCGGACTCGTGCTGGGGGCGCTGGTCTGGTGGCTCGTTTTTTCGGATGGCACACCGCTGTCCACCGGGGTGCCGGTGTGGATGCTGCTGCTGGGCGGCTTCTTCGTCGGCTACGGTGCGCGCCTGGGCAACGGCTGCACCTCGGGCCATGGCATCTGCGGCCTGGGTTCGCTGCAGCTGCCCTCGCTGCTGGCGGTGCTGACCTTCATGGCCACGGCCTTCATCACGGCCAACCTGGTCGCCTGGGGGTTGGCATGAGTCCGATGAAATTCCTCGCCGTGCTGGCGGGCGGCGCGCTGTTCGGTTTTGGCCTGGCGCTCTCCACCATGGTGCAACCCGAGGTGGTGCTGAGCTTCCTGCGTTTCCAGGACGCTGGCCTGATGCTGGTGATGGGCGGTGCGGTGCTCGTGACCCTGCTCGCCTACCGGCTGCTTCCCCGCCTGCTCGCCAGCCCACTGCTCGGTGGCTATTTCCACCAGCACGTCGCCCACTGGAACCGCGACACGCTGGTGGGCTCGGCCTTGTTTGGCGTGGGCTGGGGCCTGTGCGGCGTGTGCCCCGGTCCGGCCATCGCGGGCCTGGGCACGGGCAACTGGAGCCTGCTGTGGGCACTCGCCGGCATCGCCATCGGCGCGCTGGTGCAGGGTCTGCGGGCGAAGGCCTGAAACCCGGCCACCTGTTCGGGAACCCCGCACACCCCCGCTCGCTCTACCCTGACTGGCACACCACCCACACACTGCACCATGCTCAAGACGCTCCAGGACTTTCTCGCCCAGCTCACGGCCCCCGCGGCCAACCAGTCACCCGCCGAACAGGTGCACGACCTGCAACTCGCCACGGCGGTGCTGCTGGTCGAGGTGATGCGGGCCGATCCGGCCATCGCCGAATCGGAGCTCGACGCGGTGCTGAACGCGCTGCGCAGCAAGTTTTCTCTCGACGATGAGGAGCTGAAGCGGCTGCTGGAGCTGGCGCATGACACCGCCCACACCGCCTACGACTACCAGCGTTTCACCAGCCAGCTCAACGAGCGGTTCACCCAGGCGCAGAAGGTGCGTGTGGTCGAAGCGATGTGGCAGGTTGCATATGCCGACGACCACATCGATGCCCACGAAAACCACGTCATCAGCAAGGTCGCCGGGCTGCTGCACGTGACACACGGTGAATACATCGCGGCCAAGATGCGCGCCAAGGAAGCGGCCCTGACAGGTCTCTGAGGAAGGAAGGGGAGCAGACGAACACCTGGCTACCTGTCTTTGCAGTCGGAGTGCCCGGCCTTTACCCGGGCGACACAAGTTGCTGTCAGTATTCGCTCACCCCAACCCAAGGAGTACTTCCATGAAATCCAGAACCCTCGTCAGTGCCCTGCTGGCCGCCACACTCGGACTGAGCTCGCTGTCCGCCTTCGCGCAGTCGAACGACAAGCGCGGTGACAGGCGCAGCGACGTGCGCGTCATCGTGCAACCGGTCCAGCACGTCGAAAGACGCGACGACCGCCGAAATGACCGCGTTGAACGCCGCGATGACCGCCGCAACGACCGCTTCGACCGGCGCGACGACCGCCGCGATGCGCGCAGCAACAACCGGAACTTCCGGAACAACCACCGCTACTACAACGCGCGCAGCCCCGAGTTTCGCCGCGGCAACTACATTCCCTACGAGTACCGTCATCGCCAGTATTTCGTGGTGGACCACCGCGGACACCGTCTGGCGCCGCCCCCGCGTGGTCACCAGTGGGTGCAGGTGGGCACCGACTACGTGCTGATCGCCATCGCAACCGGGCTGATCGCGAACATCATCCTCAACCATTGACGCACCCCGGGTGCATGGGCATCGGGTGGCCACGCCCCCGGTGCCCGATGTCTGCGATGATGATGGCCCCGCCAGGCAACACGTCGCCCATCCCATGAATTTCAGACACCTCTCCCTCGCCGTTCTGGCGGCCTCCACGCTGCTGCTCGCTGCATGTTCCAAAGAAGAAGCCGCAGCGCCGGCCGTGGCCACCGTGGCGCCGGCCCAGGCCTACGACGCGGTCGCCGCCCGGGCCAAGGGCTTCACCGTGGGCGCGCTGATGGGGGCCAACCCGGTCTATGTGCTCTTTGATCCGCAGTGCCCGCACTGCAGCCAGCTCTGGAAAGCCAGTCAGCCGCTGAACACCAAGGTGAAGTTCATCTGGGTGCCGGTGGCCATCATCGGCCCCAAGAGCCTGCCCCAGGGTGCGGCGCTGATGCAGGCGAGCGATCCGGCGCAGGCCATGAACGAACACGAACAATCGCTGCTCGCCGGACAGGGCGGCATGTCGGCTTCGGCGAATGTGCCCGCCGACGTGGAAGCCGCGATCAAGTCCAACTCCCAGTTGCTCGACAGCCTGGGCGCCGACGCGGTGCCCTTCATCGTGGCCAAGAACGCACGCAACGGTCAGGTGGTGAGCAAGGCCGGCGCAATGGCCACGCCCGCTCTGGCGGAGCTGCTCGGCGTGTCGGCGCCCTGATCCCACCACGCGGTCTGCCGGCAGCGGCACCGGTGGCTTAACATCCGCGTCTACCCGCCGCGAAAAGCGGTCACCAACGGAGATCCCCATGGGCAAAGAACAACGCAACGAAAAGATGTCGAAAAAACCGAAGAAGGACACATCGGCACCCAAAGGCCCGGCCACTTCGGACCGCCCGACCCCACCCGTCACGGCCGTCGTGCCGCGCGGCAAGGAAAAGAGCAAATGACCAGGCCGCTCGCATGAAAGCCACCTGGAACGGCGTCGTCGTGGCCGAAAGCGACGACACGGTGCTGGAAGAAGGCAACCACTACTTCCCCGAAAGCGCCCTCAACCGCGCCTACGTCACCTTCAGCAACCACCGCACCAGCTGCCCCTGGAAGGGCGAGGCGAGCTACTACTCGCTGCTGGTCAATGGCGAAATCAACCCCGACGCCGCCTGGTACTACCCGGACCCGAAACCCGAAGCGGAACACATCCGCGGCCGGGTGGCGTTCTGGAAGGGCGTGAAAGTCGGCGCCTGACGGGCCGAGGCCCTCCGCCTGCACCGGGCAACTGCTCCAGCAGTTCAAGGCCCTGCACGGGCAGCGCGTGGTCGACAGTGCCGACGGCCTCGCGCGCAAGCCAGATCCAGGTGCAACCGGGCGCTGCTGAGCTGTTGCCCGGGCTGGTCGTGCAGTGTCTGGACCATGCGCCGCACCGTGAAACGTTCCTGCGCCATCAGCCGCCGGGAGATTGCCCCCCGTCGAGAGCAGTCATTCACGCTCGGCCTGCTTGCGCGCCGTGATGTCGGTGATGCAGACGGAGACATCCTCCCCGGCCGGATACAGACCGAATTCCAGCCACACGCCCCTGGACTCGTACCAGTCTGCAACCTTCAGGGCCTCGCCGCTTTCTCGCGCACGCCAGTAAGCCGTCTCGAACGCCGTGCCCCGGGATGCCGGCAACTCGTCCCAGAAGATGTGACCCAGCAGGTCCTGGGGCGACTGCCATCCCACCAGGCGCGCAGCCTTGTCGTTGGCATACACCAGACGCTGGTCGGGTCCGATCGACACGACGGCATCGGTCACGCGGCTGAACACGTCCTGGAGCAGCCGGTAGCGCTCTTCGCTCTCCTGCAACTGGTGCCGCAAGTTCACCATGTCGGTGATATCGCGGGCCGTGCCAAACACACCGATGGTCCCCGACTCATCGTGCAAGGGACCTTTGGTGGCGTGGAAGGTGCGCCGGCCATCGGGTATCGACCTCGTATACAGAATCCTGGACACGGAACCAGAACAGCGATCCGGTCGTCACCAGCACGAACAGCATGCCTTTCCAGGCTTGCGCTGCGGCGAGCAACTCGATGTTTTCGAACACCAACTCCACCAGCGCGTCGGACCACAGAATCCACAACAAGGCGACCACGCCGTAACCAATGACCACACGGGCAAACGGGGCGGAGGAGGAGGCTCTCATGGACGGTGGGTGGGGTCGGACAAGTCGGGGCCGGCATTTCGACGGCGCCGAAAGCAGCACCATTTTCGCTGCTGACCGGCCGCCGTGGGCGTGTCATCTTCAGAATGGAATCGGCAAGTCACGCCACCAAGCTGAGGTCTTCACCATCAACGCCATGGCGCAGTGACTACACTGCAGCCCTCAAAGCCCCTCGGTTTCCCCATGGATCTCTTCACCCTCAGCCTGCTGGCCTTTGCCGGCGCCTTCATCCTCAAGACCACGGACCAGCGCCAGCGCATCCAGCTGCTGGGGCGCCACCTCGGCCAGTTCCAGATCGAAAAACTGATGGAACGGCTGAGCGAGGGCTACATGCGGGCTTTGAGCGAAAAAGACCCCGAGCGCCGCCAGCAGATCTGGCAACTGCAGCAGGCCACCGAAACCACGCTCGCCAGCCAGTTCCAGCGCTTTGCAGCGGACCTGACCAAAGAAGCGCCCACGCCGTTTCGCGTCAACCGCATCGCCCTGCCCTACGCCGACCGCTGGCTGCCGGGTGTCAGCTTCGATCTGCGCGAGGCCATGCGCATCCATGCCCGCGGCATCCAGCAAACGGTGGACAACCCGGCGCAGCGCAGCGAACGCGACCGCGCCTACACCCTGCTGGCCGAGCTGTACCTGATGCAGCACACCTGCCACTGGTATTGCCGTTCCCGCACCACCGCCTCGGCGCGGGTGCTCGCCCGCCACCAGACGCCGTACGCCCAGCTGGTGGCTTCGGTGTCGCCGGAGACGCGCCAGGCCTACAGCGAGCTGGTGGGACTCAAACGCTGAGCCCGTCGTCACCGGCCACCGGTGACAGACAGGCCATGGCTTCGTCCAGCAAGGTGTGCAGGGCCACCACGCGTTCCACGCCGAGCGCCCGGTTGATGCCCTCCTGCGCGACGCGCCAGCGCCGCTGGGCTTCTGCCCGCTTGGCCTGACCAGCCTCGGTGGCGCTGATCAGGAGGCTGCGCGCGTCGGCGCCGGGCCCCACCGCGAGCCAGCCCGCGGCCACCAGCGGCTGCAGGTTGCGCGACAGGGTCGAGGTGCTGACCTTCATCTCGGCGGCCAGATCCACCGCCCGGATCGGCCCGAGCTTGACCACGTAGGACAGCAGCGAATACTGCGTGCCCTTCAGCCCCGACTTGCCCACCTCGTTGTCGTAGTGCTGCGCCACGCGGCGCATCAGCTGGCGCAACTTGAGATTGGTGCAACCCTGCGGCTTGACCGCAGGGGTTGTGGGGCTTGACGCGGTGGTGACAGGGTTCATGCAATTGATTGTATCTACAATCAATGCATATGCAACTGTTATGGAGAACCCCATGAGCGCGTCAGACACCCTGGAAACCTGGCTGGCCCAGGAGCAAGAAATTCTGCAACGGCTGGCCGTCGGCCCCGGGCCCGGCGTGGCCCGGCCCGAGCAGATCGCTGGCAAGACCGGTCTGGAAGTGATGCAGGCCATGCTGCAGGGCGAGATTCCCTACGCCGCCATCGCCAAAACGCTGGACTTCCTGATCGTCGAAGTGGGCGATGGCAGCGCCATCTTCCAGGGCACGCCGGGTCCGCAGCATTTCAACCCCATGGGCACGGTGCACGGTGGCTGGTTCGCCACCCTGCTCGACTCTGCGCTCGGCTGCGCGGTGCACACCAGGATGCCGCCCGGCCGCGCCTACACCACCGCCGAACTGAGCGTGAACATCGTGCGCGCGCTCACCCCCAAGGTGCAGCGCGTGCGCGCCATCGGCCGCGTGATCCACTGCGGCCGCCAGCTCGCCACCGCCGACGCCCAGCTGGTCGGCCCGGACGGCACGCTCTACGCCCATGCCACCACGACCTGCCTGGTATTCGACCTGCAGCACAAACCCGCGGGCGGCGCGACGACATAATCGCGGTCCACGAACCGACCCGAAAGCACCCGATATGCGATTCCTTCACACCATGCTGCGCGTGGGCAACCTGCAGCGATCGATCGACTTCTACACCCAGGTGATGGGCATGCAGCTGCTGCGCACATCCGAAAACCCGGAATACAAATACTCACTGGCCTTCCTGGGCTTCGAGGGTGGCAACCCCGGCCAGGCCGAGATCGAACTCACCTGGAACTGGGACACCGACCACTACGACATGGGCACGGCCTATGGCCACATCGCCCTGGGCGTGCCCGACGCCTACGCCGCCTGCGAAAAGATCAAGGCGGCGGGCGGCAACGTGACGCGCGAGGCCGGCCCGGTCAAGGGCGGCAGCACGGTGATCGCCTTCGTGACCGACCCCGACGGCTACAAGATCGAATTGATCCAGCGCGCAGAAACCGAGGGCGGCGCCGGTCTGCGCTGATCTGCAGCCTGCGCTGCATGCGCCCGCAAAAAAGCCCGGATCTGGCCGGGCTTTCTTTCGGATGAGAAACGCCGGGGTCAGTCAACGATCATCACTTCCACACGGCGGGCTTCGGCGTCGTTGCCGGTGCCAACGGCTTCTTCAGGTTTCCTGAGCTCCAGCGAAGCGGCGGCCACACCCGCACCCACCAGGGCGTCGCGCACCGAGAGGGCGCGTTTTTTGGCCAGCTCGGCGTTCTGGACGGGATTGCCGGTGGCGTCGTGGAAGCCGGAGAGCAACAGGCGTTTGCCGCCCTTGGCTGCGGTGATCGCATCGTCCAGCGCGTCGAGAGCGCCCGATGCCAGCTCGGCTTTTCCGGAGGCGAAATAAAACGTGACCACACCGTTTTCGATCACCACGCTGGCGTCGTCCGCGACCACGGGCGCCGCGGCGGCGGGCATTGCGGCGGTGGCTACCGCTTCAACGGCTACCGCTTGAGCGGCGGGCACTGCCACCTCCTCGGTCCCGGTGGCGCCACCCGTGCCGCGGGAATGGTGGATGCCGAAGCCCAGCGCCAGGCCCACGGCCAGCAACACGGCGGCCATCAGCACCACCGCTGCAACGCGGACGTCCTGGTCGTCATCTTGAGAAAACATGGGCAAACACTCCCTGAAGAACAATGGGCAAGAGAAAATCAACACCGCTCGCAACCGGCCAGGGACATGCAGCCAACAGGCCTGTGCGATCAAACCCCGCATTCTAAATGGCCCACCCCGACATGCACCCTGCCCCAGCCGCCCCCCGAACCCGCCGACCCGACACCTGGGACCCCACCCGTCGCGACGGCGCCCGGATGATGGCCGACACACTGGCCGAATGGCGCAGCCAGGGGCCCGCACCCGACCTGTGGGTGTTCGGCTACGCCTCCTTGGTCTGGCGGCCCGAATTCGAGGCCACCGAACAGCGCCTGGCCCGGGTGCACGGCTACCACCGCTGCCTGCAGATGTGGAGCCGGGTCAACCGCGGCACTCCCGAGCGGCCCGGCCTGGTGTTCGCGCTGATGAGCGGCGGCAGCTGCACGGGCCTGGCACTGCGGGTGCCCCACGCCCAGGTTGAGGCGCTGTTTCCCACGCTCTGGGCGCGTGAAATGCCCAACCCCGTGTACGACCCGAAGTGGCTGCACTGCCAGACCGCACAAGGCCCGGTGCAGGCGCTGGCCTTCACGCTGTCGCGCCGCAGCCCCAACTACACCGGCACGCTCGACGACGAACGCTACCGCGACATCTTCACCCACTGCCGCGGGCGCTACGGCAGCACGCTGGACTACGCCCGCCAGACGCTGCACGGCCTGCGCGCCCACGGCATCGAAGACCACGCGCTGGAGCGCCTGCTCCGACTCGCCCCGTCAGACGTGGCCGATTGACCGCGCGCAAGCGCCGCGCTCCCCCGGCTGCCTATACTGGCTCCATGAACATCGCCGACCTGCGCAAAAGCTACGAAAAAGCCGAACTCAGCGAATCCGCTTCCCAGGCCGATCCGCTCAAACAGTTCGATCAATGGCTCACCGAAGCCATCCACAGCGAAGTGCCCGAGCCCAACGCCATGACGCTCGCCACCGTGGGCTCCGACCTGCGGCCGAGCACCCGCGTGGTGCTGATCAAAGGCTACGACGAACAGGGCATCGTCTGGTACACCAACTACCAGAGCCAGAAAGGCCGCGAGCTGGCCGGCAACCCGTATGCCGCGCTGCAGTTCCACTGGGTTGAGCTGGAACGTGTGGTGCGCATCGAAGGCCTCGTCGAAAAGGTGAGTGACGCCGAGAGCGATGAGTATTTCAAGAGCCGCCCCCTCGACAGCCGGATTGGCGCCTGGGCCAGTCCGCAGAGCGAGGTGATCGAGAGCCGCACCGTGCTGGTGACCAACGCCGCCAGATACGGCGCGCAGTTCCTGCTGCAACCGCCCCGACCGCCACACTGGGGCGGCTACCGCCTCAAACCCGACAACTGGCAGTTCTGGCAAGGGCGCAAGAGCCGGTTGCACGACCGCCTGCGTTACACGCTGCAAGGCGATGGCGGCTGGCTGCGGGAGCGGCTGGCGCCTTGAACGGAGCACCCCCCGCGCCGCTTCGCGTCACCCCCTCAAGGGGGCGATGCCTGTGGCCCGGCGGAGCCGGTTCCATGGCATCCTGGGTTCGGGCACGCCCTCCGGCTACGGCCTCACATGCACTGGATGCCTTGGCCTGATACCGCGGCCAGTGCTTCGTCAGTCACCCGCTCGGGTGCAATTTCAGATAGCGGTACCAAAACAAACGCCCGCTCCCCCATGCGCGGGTGCGGCACGATCAGCGTCGCCGAATGGATGCGCGCGCTGCCGTACAGCAGCAGGTCCAGATCCAGCGTGCGCGGCGCGTTGCGGTAGGGACGCTCTCGCCCTGCGCCCTGCTCGATCGCTTGCAGGGTGGTGAGCAGATCGGGTGCGGTGAGCGTGGTGGCGATCTCGGCCACCGCGTTGAGGTAGTCCGGGCCGCTGGAGTCGATGGGCGCGGTGCGGTACACGCTGGAGGTCCTCACCAGCCGGAGGCCCGGGGTTTCAGACATGCACCGCAAGGCCTCGCGCAGGGCCTGCGCCGGATCGCCGAGGTTGGCGCCCAGCGCCACAAAGGCCGTGACTTCATCGCGCTGTGGCATGCCCCAGGCCTGCACGGATCGAGATCAGTCGCCGGAACCTTCGGTGGCGCCGCCCTGCCCGGCCGCACCACCTGCGCCACCGGGTTTGCGACGGCGGCGGCGGCGCTTCTTGGCGGGTGCCGTGCCATCGGCGGAGGCGCCCGCTTCGGCCGGCGCGTTGTCGTCGTCGCCGTCTTCGTCGTTGTCAGCCTCACCCGCCGCCCGGAAGCGTGGATCCGGCTCGGTTGCGCTGGCCGGGTGATCGGCATCGCTGCGCTTCACACGGCGCGCGCCGCCAGCTCCGCCTTTGGGCTGGTTGACCTTGCGCTGCGCGTCCACCATGTCTTCGCGGATTTCGTCGCTGGCGTTCTGGAAAGTCTCCCACCAGTGGGCCAGCTCTTCTTCGATCTCGCCCACCTGGGCACGCAGGCGCAGGAAGTCGAAGCCGGCACGGAAGCGTGCCTGGTCCACCAGGCTGAACGGCGATGTGCCCACGCGCTTGTCAAAGCGCGGCTGCATCATCCAGATCTCGCGCATGTCGGCGCCAAGCTTGCCGCGGCCGGAGACGTCGCCAATGCGCGACTCGAACACCTCGTCCACGGCGTCCTGCAAGGCGCCAAACGCCGGCGGCGGGCGCTGGTTGCCGCGCGGCTGCAGGCGCTGGCTCCAGCCCTTGCGCACATCGGCCCACAACACGCAGGCCAGCAGAAAGCTCGGCGCCACCGGCTTGCTTTCGCCGACGCGGCGGTCGGTGTCCTGCAGGGCCAGTTTCACGAACGGATCGTCGGCGCGCTCCACCACCACGTCGAGCAGCGGGTAGATGCCGGTGTTCAGGCCCACGGCCTTGAGCTGAGCCACGCTGTCCAGCGAATGACCGGTCTGCAGCAGCTTGAGCATTTCGTCAAACAGGCGGCTCTGCGGCACGTCGGCCAGCAAGTTGCGCGACGAAGCGAGCGGCGCCAGGGTCTTGGCGTCGAACTTGAAACCCAGGCCGCTGAGCTTGGCGGCAAAACGCACGGCGCGGATGATGCGCACCGGGTCTTCGCGGTAGCGCGTGGCGGCGTCGCCGATCATGCGCAGGGTGAGCTTCTTGGCGTCGCGGATGCCGTTGTGGAAATCGACCACGACCTGGGATTCCGGGTCGTAGTACATCGCGTTGATGGAAAAGTCGCGGCGCGCAGCGTCCTGCTCGATCGGGCCCCAGACGTTGTCGCGCAGCACGCGCCCGCTGGCGTCCACCGCGTGCTTCATGCTGGCGAGCTCGCCCTTGCTGGTGCGCTCGTTGCCGCTCACCTGCTCGGCGTCGGCGCTATCGAGGTAGGCGCGGAAGGTCGAGACTTCGATCATCTCGTGTTCGCGGCCACGGCCGTAGACCACGTGCACGATGCGAAAGCGCCGGCCGATGATGAAGGCGCGGCGGAACAGGCTCTTCACCTGCTCGGGCGTGGCGCTGGTGGCAACGTCAAAGTCCTTGGGGCGCAGACCCAGCAGCAGGTCGCGCACCGCACCGCCCACGATGTAGGCCTCGAAGCCGGCCTGCTTGAGCGTGTGCACTACGTCCAGCGCGCGCTGGTCCACCAGGCTGCGGTCGATGCCGTGCACCGACACCGGCACGTCTTCGCGTTTGCCGAACTTGGAAATCTTGGCGTTTTTGGAGCCACTGGCTTTGCCGAGCAGCTTGTCGATGAATTTTTTGATCATTCGAATAGGTTCAGGATGCGCCAGCCCCGCTCGCTGGCGATGGGCCGGAGCCGGGCGTCCGGGTTGGTCGCGACGGGCTCGTGCACTTTTTCCAGCAGCGGCAGGTCGTTGATGGAGTCGCTGTAGAAGGTGCTGTGCGCCACGCTGGCCCAGGAATGGCCGCGCGCAGCCAGCCATTGTTCCACACGCGCGACCTTGCCCTCGCGAAACGACGGTGTGCCCCGGATCGCGCCGGTGGGTTCACCCTGCGCATCGCGCTCCAGATCGATGGCGATCAGCTCGTCCACCCCGAAGGCTTCGGCGATCGGACGGGTGACGAATTCGTTGGTGGCGGTGACGATGATCACCGTGTCGCCGGCGTCCTGGTGCTGGCGCACGAGATCGAAAGCAACGGGTTTCATGGCCGGGCGGATCACCTCGTCCATGAAGCGGCGGTGCGCGGCGTCGGACTTCTTGGCGCCGTGTTCGGCCAGGGGCGCCACGGAGAAACGGATGTATTCGTGGATGTCCAGCGTGCCGGCCTTGTACTGCTCGTAAAAGGCGTCGTTCGCCCGGGTGTGGGTTTCGGCATCGCGCCAGCCCAGGGTCACGGTGAACTGACCCCAAGAATAGTCGGAATCGATGGGGATGAGGGTGTGATCGAGATCGAAAAGAGCCAGGTTCATTCGTTTTCCAGCATGGATTTGATCAGCGGGATGGTGATCGCGCGCTGGGTGCGCAGGGCGTAGGCGTCGAGCTGGTCGAGCAGCATCATCAGGCTGGAGAGGTCGCGCGAGAAGCGGGTGAGCATGAAGTCCATGACTTCGTCGCCGAGGAACACGCCGCGCTCGTCGGCCGCGCGGCGCAGCACGGCGCGGCGTTCGGTCTCGCCCAGCGCGTGCAGCTGGAACACATGGCCCCAGCCCAGCCGCGTTCGCAGGTCTTCGCGCAGCTGCAGGTCGGCCGGTGGCCGGTCAGCGGCGGCCAGCACCCAGCGCGCGGGCCCGAGCGCCGGGCTCTGGGCGTTGACAAACCAGTTGAATGCGGTGGCCTGCTGTTCGGCGGTGTAGAGCTGGCAATCGTCGAACAGCACGGCGTCCCAGTGTTCGTCGTACTCGCCGGGGTGCAGCGTGGCGGCGTCGATCCAGCCGACCCGGCTGCCGTGGTCGCGCAGGGCTTCGCGCACCGCGCGCAGCAGGTGCGTCTTGCCACTGCCGCCGTCGCCCCACAGGAACGTCGGCACCGGCGAACGCAGCGGATTGCCAGCCCACAGGCGTAAATGCTCCAGCGCAGCTTCGTTGCCGGCAGCCACGAAATTGGTGAGCGTGGGCACGGGAGCCAGACCGATGTCCAGCGCCATCTGTTTCATGGGGGGATGACCCCTGCTCATGCCGGTCGGTCCTGCTCGGGCATGGGTGTCGTCGCCTGCGGTTGAACAGCTCTTTCGATGTAAAGCTCACTGGCCATGTACTGCGACTTGGCCCGGCGGATCGCGACCAGCAACACTGCGCTGGCCGGCAAGGCGATCAGCACGCCGACAAAACCAAACAGGTGACCAAAAGCCATCAGGGCGAAGATGACGGCGATCGGGTGCAGGCCAATGCGTTCGCCGAGCAGCCGCGGCGTGATGTACATGCTCTCGACCACCTGGCCCACGGTGTAGACCGCCGCCACCAGCGCCACGCCCAGCACCGCCTGAAACTGCAGCACGGCCGCCAGCAGGGCCATGACCAGCCCCAGACCAAAACCCAGGTAAGGAATGAACACCGCCAGCCCGGTGAAGACGCCGATGGGCAAGGCGAGTTTCAGACCCACCAGCGCCAGACCCACGGTGTAGAACACCGCCAGCACACCCATCACCAGCAGCTGCCCGCGCAGGTACTGCCCGAGCACCTCGTCGGTTTCATCCAGGAAACGCTGCACCACGGCGCGCCAGCGCGGCGGGATCAGGCCCTTGCTGCGCTCGATCAGATTGGCCCAGTCGAGCAGCAGGTAGTAGGCCACGATGGGCGCGAGGATCAGGTTGCCGAACACCGCGGCGAGCGCGCTGCCCCCGATGCGCAGCGACGACAGCAGGCCCTGGATGAGTTCACTTTCGTGACCGGTGATGAGCGCCTGCATCCAGCCGCGCACCAGCGACACGTCCACCTGCAGGTCAACCCCGAAACGCGCCAGCAGCGGCACCAGCCGGGTGTTGACACTGTCCAGCAACGCCGGCACCTGGTCCTTGAGCAGGGGCACCTGCTTGGTGATCACCGGCACGATCAGCAACACCACCGCCAGCATCACCAGCGACAGCATCGTGATGGCCAGGCCAGCGCCGAGCCAGCGCGGGATGCGCCGCGCGTGCAGCCGCTCGACCAGCGGGTGCAGCGCATAGGCCAGCACGGCTGCCAGCAGAAAAGGCATGAGCACCGGCGCCAGCAGCGACAGCAGCAGCCAGCTCACCAGCGCGATGGCGGCCCACGAAGCGACACGGATCTGGTTGGGCGTGAAAGTCATGAACAGGTGTGTCGGAGGTAAACGATCGGGCTGCAGGGGCAAACCCTTAAAATCTGGGGCAAATTCTAGTCCGCCACCCCGGGTGGACCCGCAACCGACCGCCAAACCGCGCTGCCCCACCTTGGTGGAGGCTGCTCCATCGACGTTTTCCCCGTCCCAACGCCCGGCCCCGCCGCCGGCACACGCACCCCATGACCTCCAGCAACACTCCCCTTTCCTACAAAGACGCCGGCGTTGACATCGTCGCGGGCGACGCGCTCGTCGAACGCATCAAGCCGCTGGCGAAGAAGACCATGCGCGAAGGCGTGCTGGCCGGCATCGGCGGTTTTGGCGCGCTGTTTGAAGTGCCCAAGCGCTACCAGGAACCGGTGCTGGTGTCGGGCACCGACGGCGTGGGCACCAAGCTCAAGCTGGCCTTTGAATGGAACATGCACGACACGGTGGGCATCGACCTGGTGGGCATGAGCGTGAACGACGTGCTGGTGCAGGGCGCCGAGCCGCTGTTCTTCTTGGACTACTTCGCCTGCGGCAAGCTCGATGTGGACACCGCCGCGGCCGTGGTCGGCGGCATCGCCCTGGGTTGTGAACTCTCCGGCTGCGCGCTGATCGGCGGCGAAACCGCCGAAATGCCCGGCATGTACCCGGCGGGTGAATACGACCTCGCCGGCTTCTGCGTCGGCGCGGTGGAAAAGAGCAAGATCCTCACTGGCCAGAGCGTCAAGCCCGGCGACGTGGTGCTGGGCCTGGCCTCGCACGGCGTGCATTCCAACGGTTTTTCGCTGGTGCGCAAGTGCATCGAACGCGCCGGCAGCGAACTGCCCGCCACGCTGGACGGCCAGCCGTTCAAGCAGGCCATCATGGCCCCGACCCGCCTCTACGTGAAGAACGTGCTGGCCACCCTCGCGAAGCACCCCGTCAAGGCCCTGGCCCACATCACCGGCGGCGGCCTGCTGGAGAACATCCCGCGCGTGCTGCCCGAGGGCACGGCTGCCCACCTCAAGAAAGGCAGCTGGCCGCAGACCGAGCTGTTCGCCTGGCTGCAGAAGACCGCCGGCATCGACGACATCGAGATGAACCGCACCTTCAACAACGGCATCGGCATGGTGGTGGTGATCGATGCCGCCGAAGCCGCCGCCTGCGCCGCCACGCTGCGCGAGCTGGGCGAGACGGTCTATGAGATCGGCGTGATCGCGGCCAAAGGCGGGGAAGCGATCGTCACGGTCAGCTGAACCCGCACCGCTTCGTGCCCAGGAAGGCCCGGCAACGGGCCTTCGCCGTTTCCGGGACACAACACAACCAGGGAGATAAAGTGTCCGAAAATTCCCTGTCCATGGCGACTGTCATGGGTACCTGGTAGACAGTGGCCATGTCCTGAAATGATCGGTTCCTGTCTGGCAGCGAGCAGACACCCGCATCGGTCATCGGCATGATCAAGGCTTCAACAACCCCGATGGAGTCCCCATGAAAACCGCCCTGCTGGTCATCGACGTGCAAGAGTCCTTCCGCCACCGCCCCTTCTTCACCGAACGGGACCTGCCCGCCTACCTGGCCGCGCAGAACGCGCTCATCGCGGGCGCCCAGGCGGCTGGCATGCCCATCGTGCGCATCTTCCACGTGGACGGGCCGCAGGTTCCGCAAAACCCTTTCTCGCTGGAGTCGGGCGCCGTGCGGCCGCTCGACGGCCTCGGGCCTTTTGAAGCCGCCGCGACCTTCCACAAGTCGCGCCACAGCGCGCTCGTGGGCACCGGGCTGGAGGTGTGGCTGAACCGGAATGCCATCCAGCGCCTGATCGTCAGTGGCATCCGCACCGAACAGTGCTGCGAAACCACCACCCGCCACGCGGCCGATCTGGGCTACACGGTGGACTTCGTGACCGATGCCACGCTGACCTTTGACATGGTGCAGCCCGACGGCACGCCGCTGCCGGCCGCCGACATCACGGCCCGCACGGCCACGGTGCTGAAAGACCGCTTCGCGCGCCTGTGCACGCCCGCGCAGGCACTGGAACCGGCATGAGCGCCGCGCCCGGCCGCCTTCACGCTGCGAGGGACATGACGCCCGCGACCGCGCCCATCCAGGTGGCGTTCGTGCTCATGCCGGACAGCCTGATACTCGACTGGGCCGGTCCCGCCGAGGCGCTGCGCATCGCCAACCAGTGCCTGCGCGCGGCCGGCCAGCCCGAGGCGTTCGCGCTGCGGTTCATCGGGCCCGAGAGCCAGACGAGCAGCTCGGTGGGCGCCATCATCAGTCAGATCGAACCCCTGCCGACCGGCCTGTCCGAGCCGGCCTGGGTGGTGCTGGTCGGACAACCGGGGCGGACCCTCGATGTGGGCAGCGACAGCGCGCGCCAGCTCATCCACTGGCTGCGGGCACTCGAGCTGGCGCCGGGCCGACTGGAACTGCTCACCGTGTGCGCGGGCGCCCTGCTGGCCGCGCACGCGGGACTGCTGGATGGACACCGGGCCACCACCCACCACCAGCACCTCGACGAGTTGCGCGCCGTGGCGCCCCGCTGCGAGACGGTGTCGAACCGCGTGTTTGTGGTCGATGGCCCGGTGAGCAGCAGCGCGGGCGTGACCACCGGCATCGACCTGTTCCTGCACCGCATCGCCGACCTGTGCGGGCCGGCCCTGGCGGCCCAGGTGGCGCAGGCCATGGTGGTGGCGCTGCGGCGCGGACCGAACGACCCCGAACTCTCGCCCTTTCTGCGCTTTCGCGCCCACCTGCACCCGGCCATCCACCGGGTCCAGGACGCCATCGGCCAGCAACCGCAGGCCGACTGGTCGCTGCAGCGCATGGCCGACGTGGCCTGCACCTCGCCGCGCCACCTCGCGCGCCTGTTCCTCACCCACGCGGGCATCGCCCCGCTGGCCTACCTGCGCAGCATCCGGCTGGATCTGGCCGACGCCGCGCTGCGATCGGGCCACAGCGTCACGCTGGCCGCCGAGCTGGCCGGCTTCAGCTCCGACACCCAGCTGCGCCGCACCTGGCACCAGCTCGGCAAGGCGGGCTCACCGGCGCACCGCTAAAGCAGCACCTCCGAAGGCAGCACATGCACCCCCGGCGTGGCGGCCAGCGCGGCCTGCAGCAGGTGGTGTGCGATGCGCTGCGCGGGGACCACGCGGTAGCGTCGCGGCAGCAGCGGCTGCACCCACTGCGAGAGGCGCACCGCGAGCTGTTCGGCCGGCCGGCTCTCCAGCCGCACGCCCCCGATCAGGCCCGGGCGCACCAGCGTGAGCGAGGGGTAGCCCACGGCCTGCAGATCGCGTTCGGTTTCGCCCTTGGTGCGGGCATAAAAAACGCGCGAGGCCGCGTCCGCGCCCAGGGCCGAGTTGAAGGCAAACGCCCGCGCGCCGTGGCGCCGCGCGAGGTAGGCGACCTCCAGCGGGTGGTCGTGATCCACCTTGTAGAAAGCGGCCTGCGAACCGGCCTTGGCGATGGTGGTGCCCAGGGTGCAGACCACGGCGTCCACCGCCCACCAATCGGCGTCTTCGGGCAGGCGCTCGAAGTCCACCAGCGGATTGAGCAGCTTGGGGTGCGGCGCCAGCGCCTTGCGGGTCGGGGCGACCACCTGGGCCACGGCGGCGTCGGCCAGGGCCTGCTGCAGCACGGCCTGCCCCACCAGGCCGGTGGCACCGACCAGCATCAGGCGCGTCATCCGCGGCAGCTCAGTTCAACGCGCGGCGCAGTTCCTGCAGCCGGCGGTCCATGGCGTCGCGGTCGAGCGCGTCGTCGGTGTGGGCGATGTAGATCTCCAGATCGCTCACCGCAAGGCGGGCGTCGCCCATTTCGGCCCAGGCCAGGCCGCGGTCGCGGTACTCCGTCCAGGCATCGGGCAGCAGCACGAGCAGGCGGTCCTGCACCGCGATCAGGCGCAGCCAGTCTTCCTGGGTGCGGTGGATTTCTTTCAAATTGCGCAACATGCGCGAGAGGATCTCGCGCGATGGCGCGGCCTGCAGGTACAGGCCGACCGGCACGTCGAAATCGTCCACCAGCCCGTTGCGCCGCTTGTAGGGCTCCAGCCGCTCGGACAGGTCTTCGCGGCTGAGCGACTGGCCGGTGAACGGGTCGATCACCACCTGGCCATTGGGCAGGTTGACCTTGACCATGAAATGCCCGGGGAAGTTGACGCCCCGCGCCTTCAGGCCCAGCCCTTGCGCCAGCTCCAGCCAGAGCACACCCAGGGTGATGGGGATGCCGCGCCGGGTCCGGAGCACCGCGTTGAGGTAGCTGTTGTCGGGGTCGTAGTAGTTGTTGACGTTGCCGCCAAACCCCATGTCGCGAAAGAAGAACTGGTTGAGCGCCCGCAGCCGCTGCAGCGGATCGGTGGCGTCGTCGCAGCGCCGGCGCACGCGGGCCAGCAACTGGTCCACGTCGCCCAGCACTTCCTGCACATCCATCTCGGGGTATTCATCCTGGGCGATGGCGGTGGCGGCTTCCAGCAACGGCAAGCCGTCATCGTCGGCCACCAGCGCGGCGAAGTAGCCCAGGGGCGTGGGCGTGGGGAATTCAAAGGCTGAAGGCATGGTCAGGGCGGCGGGCAGACCGCTGAACGGCGGGGTGCCGGTGCAGCGGACTTCATTTTCGGACGAATTGGCGAAGTTTCAAACCGGCCACGGTCAGGCTCAGGAAATAGATCAGGGCCGCGCCCACCACGCACAGGGCCAGCAGGCCCACACGCTGCAACGCCTGGCCCTCAAAACCCAGCCAGTTGAAGCGCGCAGCAGTCCACATCAGGAACACGGACATCAGCGCGCTGGCCGCGACCACCTGCAGGGCAAAACGCGCCCAGCCGGGTGTCGGCGTGTAGGCCCCGCGGCGCAGCAGGCCGATCAGCAGCCACAGCGCATTGACCATGGCGCCGATGCCGATGGCCAGCGCCAGCCCGGCGTGGGCCAGGTAAGGCACGAACAACAGGTTCATCAGCTGGGTCAGCACCAGCACCACCACCGCGATCTTCACCGGCGTGCGGATGTCCTGGCGGGCGTAGAAGCCGGGCGCCAGCACCTTGATGGCGATCAGCCCGATCAGGCCGGCCCCGTAGCCCATGAGGGCGCCGGTGGTCTGCTGCACGTCGGCCGCGGTGAAGGCGCCGTAGTGGTAGAGCACGGCCACCAGCGGTTTGGCAAACGTCAGCAGCGCCACCGCGCAGGGCACGGCCAGCAGCACCACCAGGCGCAGGCCCCAGTCGAGCAGGTTGCTGTAGCGCTGGGCATCTTCGGCCGCTTTGGCGGCCGCCAGCTGGGGCAGCAGCACCACACCCAGCGCCACGCCCAGCATGGCGGTGGGAAATTCCATCAGGCGGTCGGCGTAGGTGAGCCAGCTCACGCTGCCAGTGGCCAGGTGCGATGCGATCTGGGTGTTGATCAACAGCGAAATCTGCGCCACGCTCACGCCCAGCAACGCGGGGAGCATCAGCGTGGTCACGCGGCGCGTGCCGGGGTGGTTCCAGGCGGTTTTCAGCGACGACCAGCGCATGCTGATGCGCGGCAACATGCCCAGCCGCAGCAAGGCCGGGATCTGCACACCCAGCTGCAGCGTGCCGCCCAGCAAGACCCCGCCCGCCATGGCGTAGATCGGCGGGATGCCCAGGCTGTTGAACCAGGGTGCGCCCCAGTACGCGGCCGCGATCATGGCCACGTTGAGCAGCACCGGCGTGGCCGCCGGCACGGCAAAGCGCTTCCAGGTGTTCAGGATGCCGGCCGACAGCGCCACGAACGACATGAAGGCGATGTAAGGGAACATCCAGCGCGTCATGAAGACGGCGGCCTCAAAGCCGTCAGGGCTCTGTTTCAGGCCGCTGGCCATGGCCCAGACCAGCACCGGCGCCCCGGCCACGCCCAGCACGCAGGTGGCGGTCAGCGCCCAGGCCAGCACGGTGGCGATCTGGTCCACCATCTGGCGGGTGGCGGCGTCGCCCTCCTTTTCGCGCACACCGGCCAGCACGGGCACGAACGCCTGGCTGAACGCGCCTTCGGCAAACAGCCGGCGCAGCAGATTGGGGATGCGGAAGGCGACGTTGAACGCGTCGGTCAGGGCGCTGGCACCGAAAGTGGATGCCATCAGCAGTTCGCGCACCAGCCCGGTGATGCGTGAGGCCAGCGTCAGCAGGGAGACCAGGGAGGCGGATTTGAACAGGGACACGGCCGCCAGTGTAACCACGCGCTCCCTGCGCCCGGCGGAGACGCTACCCAGGCTGGCGGCACCATGCTAAAATTGCGGGCTTTGCTGGGCATCATCCCCAAACATTTGAAGGAAATTCACCATGGCAACCAAGCCGAAGAAAAAGAACCCCCGTCTGGCATCTGGCCGCAAACGCGTCCGCCAGGACATCAAGATCAACGCTGCGAACACCTCGCTGCGTTCCAAATACCGCACCGCCGTCAAGAACGTTGAAAAAGCGGTTCTGGCCGGCGACAAGACCAAGGCCACCGAACTCTTCGCCAAAATGCAAGGCGTTGTGGACATCATTGCCGACAAGGGCATCTTCCACAAAAACAAGGCCGCTCGCGACAAGAGCCGCCTGTCCGCCAAGGTCAAGGCACTGGCACTCGCCACCGCCTGACCACCCCACCGGCCTGATCCGTCAGGCCACCAGCCCGGACCCCTCGGGGTCTGCCGTTTGAAACGGGTGCGCTGCCAGCAAAGAAAAGCAAAAAACCGCCTTCGGGCGGTTTTTTGTTGCCTGTCCACTGTTCAAGTGACGTGGGCCAGGTGGTTCAGGGTTTTGCGGCCGGCTCCGGCAGCACGCAGCCTTCGGCCACCTGCAGGTCGTTGTCGCGCGCAAAGTGCATGACGAAGTCCCAGGCCATGGGTTCGGCTTCGCGCAGATCGGTGTGCACGATGACGACCTTGACGCCGTTCATGACCGTGGGCACGCACCAGGGCGAATACGCGATGTGGCTGCCCTGCCGGACCACGCCGCCGCCGGGGCGGAACTGGCTCATCACGCCGGCCAGACGTTCGGCCCAGTCGCTGGGGCGAAAGGTGCGGCCACTGCGTGTGACGCCCTGGATGAACACTTGTTTGGCAGTCGGAGAAACCATCGGGGAAGCCTTCGGATGGAGGGCCCTGGAAGGGACGCATGGCCACCGCCAGACCGAGGATCGCTGGCCGGGGTGGATGGCAGGTATTCTATCTTATATAAGACCTGAACTCAGGGATAACCCGGAGCTCCGGTCGGCTGACCACAGGCTGCCATGGCTTCATGACAGCGATGCGGAACAAGCAATGATGATGCCCGCTGCTGCCCCTAAAATCGCTTTTCAACGGCTCAACCTTCGTTGAGCCGCTTTCTTTTGGCCCTTCCCCACCGGAGTCCCGCATGAATGCCGCCGCCACCGCCGTCCCCTCGTCGCCCCACGTGATGAACACCTACGGCCGCCTGCCGATCGCGATGTCGCATGGCCGAGGCTGCCGCGTCTGGGACGTGAACGGCAAGGAATACCTGGACGCGCTGGCCGGCATCGCCGTCAACACCCTGGGCCACGCCCACCCCAAACTGGTGCCTGCGCTGCAGGACCAGGTGGCCAAGCTGATCCACTCCAGCAACTACTACCACGTGCCCAACCAGGAAGTGCTGGCCCGGATGCTGGTGGAGCGCTCGGGCCTGACCAACGTGTTCTTCTGCAGCTCCGGCCTGGAGGCCAACGAGGCCGCGCTGAAACTGGCGCGCAAGTACGGCCACGACAAGGGCATTGAGCGCCCGGAGATCGTGGTCTACGAAAAGGCTTTCCACGGCCGCAGCATCGCCACGCTGAGCGCCACCGGCAACCCCAAGGTGCAGGCCGGCTTCGGACCGCTGGTCGAAGGTTTCATCCGCGTGCCGCTCAACGACATCGAAGCCCTGAAAAAGGCCACCGTCGGCAACCCGAACGTGGTGGCGGTGTTCTTCGAGACCATCCAGGGCGAAGGCGGCGTGAACCCGATGCGTGCGCAGTACCTGCAGGACGTGCGCGCGCTGTGCGACGCGCAGGACTGGTTGCTGATGATCGACGAGGTGCAGTGCGGCATGGGCCGCACCGGCAAGTGGTTCGCCCACCAGTGGGCCGGCATCCAGCCGGACGTGATGCCGCTGGCCAAGGGCCTGGGCTCGGGTGTGCCGATCGGCGCGGTGGTGGCCGGCCCGAAAGCCGCGAACATCTTTGCGCCGGGCAACCACGGCACCACTTTCGGCGGCAACCCGCTGGCCATGCGTGCCGGGGTGGAAACCATCCGCATCATGGAAGAAGAAGGCCTGCTGGAGAACGCGGCCACCGTGGGCGCCCACCTGCGCGGCCAGCTCGAAGCCGCCCTGCTGGGCAAGCCGGGCGTGAAAGACATCCGCGGCCAGGGCCTGATGATCGGCATCGAGCTGGACAAACCCTGCGGCGTGATCACCCAGCGCGCGGCCGACGCCGGCCTGCTGCTGTCGGTCACGGCCGACAGCGTGATCCGCCTGGTGCCACCGCTGATCATGACCACCGCCGAGGCCGACGAAGTCTGCGCCATCCTGTTGCCGATCATTGCTGCTTTCCTGGCAGAAAACACATGAACCTCCGCCACTACCTCCAGTTCAAGGACCTGAGCGCCGACGAGTACGCCTACCTGCTCACGCGCGCCGCCTTCATCAAGGCCAAGTTCAAGGCCGTCGAAAAGCACCAGCCCTTCGCCGACCCCGACCGCACCCTGGCCATGATCTTCGAGAAGGCCAGCACGCGCACCCGCGTGAGCTTCGAGGCCGGCATGTACCAGCTCGGCGGCTCGGTGGTGCACCTGACCACGGGCGACAGCCAGCTTGGCCGCGCCGAACCGATTGAAGACAGCGCCAAGGTCATCAGCCGCATGGTCGATCTCGTGATGATCCGCACCTACGAGCAGAGCAAGCTGGAGCGCTTCGCCGAGCACTCGCGCGTGCCCGTCATCAACGGCCTGACCAACGAGTTCCACCCCTGCCAGATCCTGGCCGACCTGTTCACGATGGTCGAGTACCGACCGGCCGCCAGCGGCAACCCGCTGGACGCCCTCAAGGGCAAGGTCGTGGCCTGGGTCGGTGACGGCAACAACATGGCCAACACCTGGCTGCAGGCGGCCGAGCTGCTGGGCTTCACCGTGCATGTGAGCACACCCAGCGGCTATGAAGTCGACCCGAAGCTTGCCGGCGTCTCCAACCCGGCCTGCTACAAGGTGTTCAAGGACCCGAAGGAAGCCTGCAAAGGCGCCGACCTGGTGACCACCGACGTGTGGACCAGCATGGGCTACGAGGCCGAGAACGAGGTGCGCCGCGCCGCCTTCGCGCAGTGGTGCGTGGACGAAGCCATGATGGCCGTGGCCCAACCCGACGCGCTCTTCATGCACTGCCTGCCCGCGCACCGTGGTGAAGAGGTGAGCGCCGAAGTGATCGACGGCCCGCAGAGTGTGGTGTGGGACGAGGCAGAGAACAGGATGCATGCGCAGAAGGCGCTGATGGAGTACCTGTTGCTGGGGCGCCTGGCCTGATGCGCCGGGCCTGCGCTGCGTGACGATGGGCTCCTGTACCTCGTGCGGGGCCTGCTGCGCGAGCTTTCGCGTGGACTTCTCGGTCTGCGAGACGCAGGCGGAAGGCGGCAGCGTGCCCGACGGGCTCACCGTCACGGTCACCGACACCATCAGCCGCATGCGCGGCACCGACCACGGTCAACCCCGTTGCGCCGCGCTCTCGGGCCGCATCGGCGAACGAGCCACGTGCGGCATCTACGAGTGGCGGCCCAACCCCTGCCGCGAGTTCGAAGAAGGCAGCGACGCCTGCGGCCAGGCGCGCCGCCGCCATGGTCTGCCACCGCTGGGTGAATGGCCAGAACACTGAAAGAACATGCAAGCCCTACTCGACACCATCGCCACGATGGCCATGCCCACCGATGCCCAGCGCCTCTTCCACGGCCGGGGTGGCCTGCACCCGGGCTGTGAAGCCTGGACGCTGGATACCTACCCGCCGGTGTGGGTGCTGACCCGATTTGGCGAAGCCAGCGACGACGAACTGGCCACGGTGTCGGCCGCCCTCGCCGCGCGCCACGAACAGCTCGCACCCGGTGAGCCGCTGAACTGGGTGTTCCAGAGCCGGCACGAAGGTCGCAGCGAAACCCGGCTGATGGCCGGCAGCGTGCCCGAACCCCACGTGGTGAGCGAACGCGGCGCGCGCTACCTGGTGCACGTGCTCAAAGGGCAGAACCACGGCCTGTTCCTCGACATGGCCGAAGGGCGCCAGTGGGTGCGCGAACACGCCGCGGGCGCCAAGGTGCTCAACCTGTTTGCCTACACCTGCGCCTTCTCGGTGGCGGCGCTGCAGGGCGGCGCGAAGCAGGTGGTCAACGTGGACATGAGCGCGGGGGCCATCGCCATCGGGCAACAGAACCACGCGCTCAACGGCCTGCAGGCCGGCGCCAGCTTCCTGGCCCACGACATCTTCAAGACCTGGGGCAAGCTCACACGATCCGGGCCCTACCACCTCATCGTCGTGGACCCGCCGAGCTACCAGAAAGGCAGCTTCATCGCCACGAAGGATTACGCCCGCCTCATGCGCCGCCTGCCGGACCTGCTGCGCCCCGACGGCGAGTTGCTGCTGTGTCTCAACGCACCCGAGCTGGACACCGCGTTTCTGCAAGACCCGATGCGCGAAGCCGCGTCCGAACTGGTGTTTGTTGAACGCCTGCCCAACCCGGCCAGCTTCGCCGACGTGTCGCCCGAGCGCGCCCTCAAGGTGCTGCGCTACCGGGCGCCCGGGCTGCTGGATGCGCCCCGCGTTCAGACCCGGGGTTTGCCGGACGGGCAACCCGAGCAGGCCGAACAGGCACCACACGCGCCCGGCGGCTGACCGTCCGCGGTGTTCCCGCTGGCCGCGCCCGCCCGACCCCGCTGCAGCCAGCGCCGCAGGCTCGGCCGCAGCACATACCCCAGCGCCACCAGAACACACACGCCGGCGATGAAGCCCTGAACGCTCATGTTGCGCCCCAAGCCCCGGCGACCCGGTAGGTGGTCCAGGCCATCAGGTAAGCCAGTGCAAACAGGTAGGCCGCCACCCCCAGGGCGTGGCGCCAGTGACCGGTTTCACGCCGCACGGCGGCCAGCGTGGCCACACACTGCGGCGCATAGACAAACCACACCAGCAAGGCCAGCGCCGTGGGCAGGGTCCATTGTTCGGCGATCAGGGCGCCGAGCGCCTCGTGCACCTGGTCGCCCTGCGCGGACAGGGCATAGACCGTGCCCAGGGCCGCCACCACGACCTCGCGCGCCGCCATCGCCGGGATCAGCGCCACCACGATGCGCCAGTCAAAACCCAGCGGCGCGAACAGGGGCTCCAGCACGCCACCCAGGCGGCCGGCAAAACTGTGCGCCACGGCTGACCCGGTGAAGCCTTCGGGGGCCGCCGGGTAGCTGGAAAGAAACCACAGCAGCACCATGAGCGCCAGGATGATGCCGCCGACCCGGCGCACAAAAATCAGCCCCCGCTCCCAGAGGCCTCGCGCGATGTTGCGCGCGCTCGGCCAGCGGTAGGCCGGCAGCTCCATCAGCAGCGGCGTGGGCTGCCCCTTGCCGCTGTGGCGCGACACCACATAAGCCACGAACATCGCGCTGACGATGCCCATGACGTACAGCGCGAACAGCACGAGCCCCTGCAGGTTGAACAGACCACCCACCGTGCGCTGCGGAATGAAAGCCCCGATCAGCAGCGCGTACACCGGCAGCCGCGCCGAGCAGGTCATCAGCGGGGCCACCAGGATGGTCAGCCAGCGGTCGCGCCAGTGGGTGATGGTGCGCGTGGCCATGATGCCGGGCACGGCGCAGGCAAAGCTCGACAGCAGTGGAATGAAGGAGCGGCCTGAAAGCCCCACCAGACCCATCCAGCGGTCCATGAGAAACGCCGCGCGCGGCAGATAACCCGAATCCTCCAGCACGAAGATGAAAAAGAACAGGATCAGGATCTGCGGCAGAAACACCAGCACACCGCCCACGCCCGCGATCACGCCATCGACCAGCAGGCTGCGCAACGGGCCGTCGCTCATGCGCGTGGCCACCTGCTCGCCCACCAAACCGATGCCGGCCTCGATCGCGTCCATCGGCCAGGCCGCCCAGGCGAACACCGCCTGGAACATGAACAGCAGCAACAGCGCCAGCAAGGCCATGCCCCACAGCGGGTGCAGCGCAAAGCGGTCGATGCGGTCGCTCAGGCCCCAGCGCTTGGCGGGGGCCTGCAGGGTCAGCGCCAGCAGTTCGCGCACCCGCTGGTTGAGCGCCACCGGGTCCACCCCGCCGGCGTCGGCCGCGGCAGGCAACGGCGTCGGAAGCCCCTGGGTGAACAGGGCATCCAGCTGCTCCAGCAAGGCGCGCGCACCGTCTTTCTGCACGCTCACCGCGGACACGACCGGCATGCCCAGTTCCGCGGCCAGCGCCACCGTGTCGATGCGCATGCCCTGCGCCTGCGCCACGTCGGCCATGTTGAGCACCAGCACCATGGGCAGCCCCAGCGCCTGGGCTTCCAGCACCAGCCGCAGGTTGAGCTGCAGATGCGTGGCATCGACCACACACACCAGCAGGTCGGGCCGCGCTTCGCCGTCCAGCCGCCCCTGCACCACGTCGCGCGTGACCTGCTCATCCTGGCTCAGCGGGTCCAGGCTGTAAGTCCCGGGCAGGTCGAGCAGTTGCGCGCGCCGCCCCTGCGGCGTGGTCAGCCAGCCCTGCTTGCGTTCGACGGTCACCCCCGCGTAGTTGGCCACCTTCTGCCGGTGGCCGGTGAGCAGGTTGAACAGCGCGGTCTTGCCGCAGTTCGGGTTGCCGAGCAGGGCCAGCCGGGGAGCCGCTGTGCTCATTGGGAAGCCTCCGTGCTGCGCACTGCGGCGCGAGCTGGCTTGGGGCGGCCCGGCGCGGCGCTCATACTTTTACGGCCCAGCGCACCTGCAGCAACGCCGCTTCGTGGGCGCGCAAGGCGAAGGTGGACTGCCCCACGCGCACCGCGATCGGCCCGCCGCGCCGCCAGCCCCGCGACACCACCCGCACCGACTCGCCGGGCAGGAACCCGATCTCGGCCATCCGGCGCAGGGTCCTGCGGCTGTCCTCGTCGCGCGCCGGAGCAAAGACCTGCAACACGCCCGGCGTGTGCAGCGGACCCTGGTGCAATGCACTCACCCGATCGGCAGGCGCCAGATCATCGTCAACAGGCAAAGGCCAGGAAACCGCTTGGGGTGTGGAGAGGGACACGGTCACATCCATGAATGAAAAGAAGTGAGCAGAGCGTACACAAACGAGATTGGTTCTCATTTGCTTTAAATCAAGCTTTCACAAAAACCTGAACCGGCACAGGGCATCCGTCCGGCGGTGTGAATCCATTATTTTGTTTAGGCCTAAAATAATTTCTCTCCGTTGGAAATAACCGACACCATGGTTTTTTCACCGGTGCTACCTTCGCCGGACCATGAAAAAGCTCTGGGACATTTCCCCTCCCGTCAACGCCAGCACGCCGGTTTTCCCGGGCGATACGGCCTACGCCCAGCAGTGGGTGGCCCGCATCGAACCCGGCTGCCCGGTCAACGTGAGCGCCATCACGCTCTCGCCCCACGTGGGCGCACACGCCGACGCCCCGCTGCACTACGACCCTTCTGGCGCCGCCATCGGCGCGGTCGAGCTCGACGCCTTTCTCGGCCCCTGCCGCGTGATCCACGCCATCGGTTGCGGCCCGCTGGTGCGGCCGGAACACCTGGCGCATGCACTCGACCAGTTGCCGCCTCGCGTGCTGGTGCGCGTGTACCGGCTTCAGCCCCAAGACCGCTTTGACAACGCCCTGCCGGCTTTTGCCCCGGAAACGGTTTCACTGCTGGCCGACCGCGGCGTGAACCTCATCGGCATCGACAGCGCCAGCATCGACCCCGCCGACAGCAAGACGCTGGAGAGCCACCAGGTGATCCGCCGCCGCGGCCTGCGCGTGCTGGAAAACCTGCTGCTCGACGACGTGCCCGAAGGCGACTACGAACTCATCGCCCTGCCCCTGAAGCTGACCACCGCCGACGCCAGCCCGGTGCGTGCCGTGCTTCGAAGTCTCGAATAGCCCCCCGCGCCGCCTGCGGCGTCACCCCCCAAGGGGCGACACCAGCGGCCCGGCAAAGCCGGTTCCGCGGTATCCCTGAACCGGAAAGACCCGCTCCACCTATCCACACTGTTAAACGGAGACGACCTCAATGACCACACAGCAAGACTGCATCGCCCTCGACGCGCAAGACCCGCTGCGCGACCTGCGCAAGCTCTTCACCCTCCCCGAAACCACCATCTACCTCGACGGCAACTCGCTCGGCGTGATGCCCGCCGCCGCCCCGGCCCGCGTGGCCGACGTCGTGACCCGCGAGTGGGGCACCGACCTGATCCAGAGCTGGAACAAGAACGGCTGGTTCGCCATGCCGCAGAAGGTGGGTGACAAGATCGCACGCCTGATCGGCGCCGCACCGGGCACCGTGGTCGCGACCGACAGCACCTCGGTCAACCTGTTCAAGGTGCTGAGCGCGGCGATGAACATCGTGGCCACTGACGCGCCGCAGCGCAAGCAGATCGTGAGCGAACGCAGCAACTTCCCCACCGACCTCTACATCGCCGAAGCCCTGTGCAAGCAACACGGCATGGAGCTGGTGCTGGTGGAGCCGGAAGACATGGCCGCCTCGCTCACCGCGAACGTGGCCATCCTCATGCTCACGCACGTGAACTACCGCACCGGCGCCATGCACAACATGGCCACCGTGACCGCCGCGGCGCATGCCAAAGGCATCCTGACCGTGTGGGACCTGGCGCACAGCGCGGGCGCGGTTCCAGTCGACCTGAATCAGGCCCGGGCCGACTTCGCGGTTGGCTGCGGCTACAAATACCTCAACGGCGGCCCCGGCGCCCCCGCCTTCGTGTGGGTGAACACCCAACACGCCGACCGCTTCTGGCAACCGCTGGCCGGCTGGTGGGGCCACGCCACGCCGTTCGATTTCACGCCCGACTACCGACCCGCCCCCGGCATCACGCGCTACCAGTGCGGCACCCAGCCCATGATCAGCCTGGCCGCGCTGGAATGCGGCGTGGACACGCTGCTGGCCGCCGATGCCCAAGGTGGCATGGCCGCGCTGCGCAGCAAGTCGTTGGCGTTGACCGACCTGTTCATCCAGCTCGTCGAAGAACGCTGTGCGGGTCATGGTCTGGGTCTGGCGACGCCGCGCGAACATGCGCAGCGCGGTTCACAGGTGTGCCTCACCCGGGACGAAGGTGCCTACGCCATCGTGCAGGCGCTGATCGCGCGCGGCGTGGTGGGCGACTTCCGCGCCGGCGATGGTGGCCACCACAAGGACATCCTGCGCTTCGGCTTCACGCCGCTCTACATCGGCTTCGAGGACGTGTGGAACGCGGTCGAGCAGTTGAAGCAGGTGCTCGATACAGCGGAGTGGCAACGCCCCGAGTTCAACCGCAAACACGCCGTCACCTGAACCGGAGCACCCCATGGCCTGCCCATACCACGACACCCCCGCGTCCCCCACCGAAGCCATCGTCGCCGAGGAAAAAGCCCAGCTCGATTTCAGCAACGACATGAGCTATGGCGACTACCTGCAGCTCGACGCCATCCTGGGCGCGCAGAAACCGCTCTCGCCCGCGCACGACGAGTTGCTGTTCATCGTGCAGCACCAGACCAGCGAACTCTGGATGAAGCTCATGCTGCACGAGCTCACGGCCGCGATCCGCAACATCGCGGCCAACGAACTGAACCCTGCGTTCAAGCAGATGGCCCGCGTCTCCAAGATCATGGAGCAGCTGGTGCACGCCTGGGACGTGCTGGCCACCATGACGCCGCCCGAATACAGCGCCATCCGTCCTTACCTCGGCCATTCCAGCGGTTTCCAGAGCTTCCAGTACCGCTGCATCGAGTTCGCGATGGGCAACAAGAACGCCGCCATGCTCAAGCCCCATGCGCACAGCCCCGAACGGCTGGCGCTGGTGCAGGCGGCCTTTGAGGCCCCGTCGCTGTACGACGAGGCCCTGCGCCTGCTCGCGCGCCGCGGCATCGCCGTGCCGGCGAGCCACACCCAGCGCGACTGGACCCAGCCGTACGAGGCCAGCGACACGGTGAAACAGGCCTGGCTGCAGGTCTACCGCAACCCCAAGGAACACTGGGACCTGTACCAGCTCGGCGAAGAACTCACCGACCTCGAAGACGCCTTCCGCCTCTGGCGCTTCCGCCACGTGACCACGGTCGAACGCGTGATCGGCTTCAAGCGCGGCACCGGCGGCACGGGCGGGGTGAGCTATCTGCGCAAGATGCTGGACGTGGTGCTGTTCCCGGAAATCTGGACATTGCGCACGGAGCTTTGATGTGCTTCGTCACCGGCGGTTGGTCGCCCACCGCAGACCACCGCTCGATCAACTGAAAACCGCGCTCGCGCCGCCACCGTCATCGGCTGCCCGGCGCAGCCTGCTTCAGCAGTTGCCCTTCTTGGCCTGGCCAGGGGGACAGAACTTGCCGCCACTCTTGCCCGGGGGGCCAGGGTCGACAACCACCGAACCGGATGGGGTGTAGACAGCGCAGCCAGCGAGCGAAGCGGCAACAACCAACAGTGCAATGAACGCTTTCATTCAATTCCTTAAAGTGAAGTCATGCGGTGGAGTCTATGCGCTGGGCGCCCAGCGCAGCATGACCCGTGAAACACTTGGGAATGGCAGGCCATCCGGCCGTGTTCAGTGACGGCGCAATGCATTCGACTCCGGCATGATGAATCCATGGTCACCATCACCCTGCCCGACCTGCGCCGCTACGCCATCGCCCGCAGCCTGTTCACGCCCACCACCCTGCCCAAGGCCATCGAGCGGCTGGGTTTTGTGCAGGCCGACCCGATCCGCTCACCCGCCCGCGCGCAGGACCTGACACTGCGCCACCGGGTCAAGGCGTACCGGGTGGGCGACCTGGAGCGGCACTACCCGCGGCTGGCGGTGGAGGAAGATTTTTTCGTCAACTACGGCTTCGTCACACCCGCGCTGCATGCCCGCATGCACCCACGCACCGCGCCCACCGAATGGACCCCCGAACGTTTGGCGCAGGCCCAGGCGGTCTGGTCCTTCGTACAGGCGCGCGGCGAAGTCCACCCGCGCGAGGTGGACACGCATTTCGCGCACGGCCACACCACCAACGGTTTCGGTGGCCAGTCCAAGGCCAGCACCCAGTTGCTCGACGGCATGCACTACCGCGGCTGGCTGCGCGTGGCCCGGCGCGAGAACGGCACCCGGCTGTACGCGGTGCACACCCCGCAGGAAGCACCTGCCGACGTGCCCGCCACGCTGGACGCGCTGGTAGACACCCTGGTGGCGAAATACGCCCCGCTGCCCTCGCCCGGCCTGCGCCTGCTGGTGGGCCGTCTGCTCTATCACGCCGTGCCGCAATGGAAGGACCAGTTGCGCCCGGCGCTGCTGCGGGCCTGCGCCCGGCTGCCGCACGCCGAAGTGGGCGGCACGACCTGGTACTGGCCCGGGGAAGAAGACCCGCGCTCGCGCCGCTGGAGAGCGCCCGATGGTGTGCGCCTGCTGGCGCCGTTCGACCCCGTGGTCTGGGACCGCGACCGCTTCGAACGCCTGTGGGCCTGGGCCTACCGCTTCGAGGCCTACACCCCGCCTGCCAAGCGCGTGCGCGGCTACTACGCCATGCCGCTGCTGTGGCGCGACCAGGTCATCGGCTGGGGCAACCTGTCGGTGGTGAATGGGCGGCTGCGTGCAGACCTGGGCTACGTTGACGGGCGGGTACCCAAGGACACCGCGTTCCGCGAAGCGTTGGACGCCGAGCTGTCGGCCATGGCCGCTTGCCTGGGCGTCAATTCGGTTTGATGTTGTTTTTGCGAATGACTTCTGCCATCACAGCCGTGTCGGCCTTGATGCGGTTCGCCAGACCTTCGGGCGAGGTGCCCGCCACCTGCCAGCCCTGGGCCAGGATTTTCTGCCGCATCTCGGGCTGGCGCACGATCTCGGCCAGCAGCGTGGCCAGCCGGTTCACATGTGCCTTGGGCAGGCTGTTCGGCGCGGCCACCGCATTCCAGATTTCCAGCTGCAGGTCTTTCACACCGGCCTCGGCCAGGCTCGGCACCTCGGGCACCACACTGCTGCGCCCGGCCGAGGTCACGCCGATGGCCTTGAGCTTGCCCGCGCGCACCTGCGCCATGGCCAGCCCGGGTGGCAGCAGCGACATCTGGATCTGCGCGCCGAGCAGCGCGGTGATGACCTGCGGGTTGCCCGGGTACGGCACATGCAGCGGCGCCATGCCGGCCTTGGCCTTGAGCAGTTCCATGCCCAAATGGGCCACGGTGCCCAGACCCGGGGTGCCGTAGTTCCAGCGGTCACCCGACTGGCGCGCGGCTTCAAAGTACGCGGCGCCGGTGGCCGTGGTGCCCGCGGGCACGGTCAGCACCAGGGGCGAGGTGGCGATCAGCGTGACCGGTGTCAGGTCCTTCAGCGGGTCGTAGTTGATGGCCGGGTTGAGGATCTTGGCAATGGTGAGGTTGCCGTTGATCATGAGTCCGATGGTGTGGTCATCGGTGGCACGGGCCACCAGCGCGGCGGCGATGTTGCCACCCGCACCGACCTTGTTCTCCACCACCACCGGCTGGCCCAGCGCCTGCTGCAGCGGCTCCGCCAGCGCGCGGGCCATCAGGTCGGGCGAGGAGCCGGCAGGGAAACCGACCACGATCTTCAACGGCTTGCTCGGCCATGCGGTCTGGGCGAACACGGTGGGCACACTGCAGGCCATGGCGATGACAGCAGCGATGACATGACGGCGTTGGACGTGGCGCATGCAGCGAATCCTTGAAGTTGAAAACAGGCCCACAGGTTAGCAGCCCGCCCGCCGGCATACCACCAGCACACACCATGGAACCGGCTTCGCCGGGCCACTGGTGTGGTCCCCCCTGGGGGGGAAGCCGCGCAGCGGCGCAGGAGGGTTACACCAGCTCGGAGGCTATACCGGTTCCGGCGGCCCGCTGTAGAGCCAGGGGTTGTCCATGAGTCCCTCGCCCATCAGACTCATGGACATGTTGCGCGCCCAGCGCAATGCACCGCTGGCATGGAAGATGGTGCCGTTGCGCTGCGAGCGGTTTTGCACCCGCGCGTTGCGCTGCCAGCGGGTCTGCGCATAACGCGCGAACAGGGCCGGCCAGTCCACGGGCTCGGCCACGGGCTGCGTCTGCAGCAGCCGGCCGAGCGTCCAGGCGTCTTCGATCGCCATGGCCGCTCCCTGCGCAAGGTAGGGTCGCAAGGGGTGTGCGGCATCGCCGAGCAGGGCCACGCGCCCCTGGGCCTGTTCCTGCGCGCTGGCCACGGGTGCGCGGTCGTTCAGTGCCCAGAGTTTCCATTCGGTCACGGCTTCGAGCATGCCCATGAGATCGCTGCACACCTGCCCCAGTGCGCGCTGCAGGTCGGCGCTGCGCGCCGCGTGGCTCCAGCTCTGCGGATCGCTGCCGGGCGGACCGCCATGGCCCTGCCCGAGCACGCCATGCACCACGGCCACGACGTTGAACCACTCCCCGCGCTTGACCGGGTAATGCACCACATGCAGCTGAGGCCCCAGCCAGGCGGTCACGCACGAAGCGCGCAAGGCCGCAGGCAGGTCTGCTGCGCGCACCATGCCGCGGTAGGCCAGGTGGCCACTCACGCGCACCGGGTGGGCGCCCAGCATCTGGGTGCGCACCCGGCTCCACAAACCATCGGCCCCAACCAGCGCCGCGCCCTGGAACACCGAGTCGTCTTCGCAGGTGGCACGCACCGAGACCTGGGTCGGCTCGTACGCCGTCAAGCGCGCGCCCAGGTGCAGACGCACGGCGTCCTGGCGCTGCACGGCCTGCAACAGCAATTCGTGGAGGTCGGCGCGGTGGATGGTGGCGTAGGGTTGGCCGTAGCGGGCGCGGATCATGGCGCCCAGCCGCAGGCGACCCAGGTGCACGCCCCGGTGGGCGTCACGCACCCGGAGTTCGTCGGGGAAAGCGGCGCGGGCGTGCAATTCGTCGATCAGGCCCCAGTCGTCCAGCACGCGCACCGCGTTCGGACCGAGCTGCAAGCCGGCGCCCACTTCACCCAGGGCACCCGATTGCTCCATCACATCGACCGAGGCACCCGTCCGCGCCAGCGCCAATGCACAGGCCAGACCACCGATGCCCCCCCCCGCCACCAAGACATGCGTATTCATCGGCGCATTTTGCCGTGCGTCCAGTCCCGGTCTTTTGACACAGCGCAGGAATCGGCTGCGCAGGCGTGCCGCCCGGGCTTGGGCAACCCGGGGCCACCGGCCAGGCCGATCTACAGCACGCGGTTGAACCAGAACAGCGACAGGCCCGAGGCGAGCAGCACCAGCAGTGCGGCCACCAGTGCCAGCAGGCCCGAGATCTCGGTTTCCTTTTTCTCCACCGTGAGCCGGGTGCTCAGGGTCTCGTAGACCTTCTTCAGGCTCTCGGCCGTCCCGGCGTAGAAGTATTCGCCTTGGGTCGTGCGGGCGACTTCCTTGAGGGTGTCTTCGTCCAGCCGCACCCGCATGGACCAGCCTTCAAAACCGATCACCTCGCCGCTCACGGTGCCCACGCCCACGGTGTACACGCGCACACCCCGGTCGGCGGCCATCTTGGTGGCCTCTTCCGTGTCCACGCCGGTGGTGCGCTGACCGTCGGTGAGCAGGATGATGGCGGCCGAGGTGTAGGAGCCGGGGGGCACCGGTTCAAACGCCTTCTTCTCGGTCTGGGGCTGGTCGATGGCGCGACCCTGGGGCGCAAACGGATCGTTGTGGCGTCCAAAGGTCATGTTGCCCAGGTCGATGCCCTGGTCCGGGAACAGCTCCGAGAGCGCCACCACGATGGCGCTGCCGATGGCGGTGGCGCGCTGCAGCTGGAACTTGTCGATCGCGGTCACCAGGTCTTCTCGGCTGAGCGTGATGGGCTGCACCACCTGCGCCGTGCCGGCAAAGGCCACGATGCCGACGCGCACATGGCGCGGCAACTCGGCCAGAAAGGCCTTGGCGGCGTTCTGCGAAGCGACCAGCCGGTTCGGCTCCACGTCGGTGGCGCGCATGCTGCCCGACACATCCATGGCGAGGATGATGGTCTGCTGGGTCGACGGCAGCAGGATGGTCGCCATGGGTCGGGCCGAGGCCAGCAGCATGGCGGCAAAAGCGAACAGCAGCAGCAGCGGCGGCACGTGCCGGCGCCAGCCCGGGCCTTTGCCCATGGCCTCGCGCACGATGGCCAGGCTCGCAAAACGCAGGGCCGTCTGCCGGCGCCGCCGCAGCAGCCACCAGTACAGCAACACCAGCAGCGGCAGGATCAGCAGCAGCCAGAGCAACTGGGGCCACAGGAAGGACACCGGCGACTGGACCAGCAGGGCGTTGAGGCTGTTCACTGGACTTTCCTCCGTGCTGCGCACTGCGGGGCTGAGCACCTTCGGAGCGGCCGGGCGGTGCTCATGCGCGTGCTCCGAGGTGCGCCGGCAACGGGCGGCGCGGTTGGGCGCGGCGCTTGCGCATGTCCACAAAACGCAGCACGGCGTCGGCCAGGTCGTCGTCGGTGGCGAGCTCCAGGGTGTCCACGCCCGCGCGGGTCAGGCTCTCGCGCAGCTGGGCTTCGCGCTGCGCGGCGATGCGGGCAAAGCGCTGGCGGAAACCGCTGTCGTGCGTGTCGACCAGCAGTTGCTCGCCGGTTTCGGCGTCGCGCACGGTGACCAGCCCCAGGTCGGGCAGGTTCAACTCCAGCGGGTCCAGCAGGCGCACGGCCACCACGTCGTGGCGCCGCGCGAGTTCACCCAGCGGCTGCTCCCAGCCCGGTTCGCTGATGAAGTCGGAGACCACGAACAGCGTGCAGCGCTGGCGCACGGTGTGGGTGGCGGCGCGCAGCAGGTCGGCCAGGCGGGTCGAGCCATCCTTGCCGGGTGTCTTGCCGCCCGACAGGGCCGGGGGGCGACGGATCATCTGCATGAGTTGCAGCACCTGGTTGCGCCCACCACGCGCAGGCAGCACCGCGTCCACCACCGGCTGGCCGCGCGAGCCGTACAGCACCGCGCCCACGCGGTTGCCGTGGCGGCTGATCAGGCGCGCGAGCACCGCCACGAAGCCCAGCAGCACCTGGCTCTTGCGCTGCTCGCCCGAACCAAAATCCACCGATGGGCTCAGGTCGAGCAGGAACCAGGCCGCCATCTCGCGGTCTTCGGTGAACACGCGCACATGCGGCGTCTGCAGCCGCGCGGTGACGTTCCAGTCGATGTGACGCACGTCGTCGTGGTGCTGGTATTCGCGCAAGTCGGCGAGGTCGAGGCCACTGCCGCGCATGAGCGTGCGGTAGTCGCCCTGCAACAGACCGTCGAGCCGGCGGATCACGGTCCACTCCAGCTCGCGCAGCAGCGCATCGGCCTTCGCCGCCTGAGCGAGCACCGGCGGCTCAGGGGCTTGGGAACGGGATTTGAACAGGCCGAACAGCATGATGGTGCCTCTGTTTCAAGCGGCCTTTTTGTCGTGCTCCAGCGGCTTGGCTGGCGGTGTGACGGCGTCCATGATGCGGGCGATCAGCGCATCGCTGTCCAGCCCTTCGGACAGGCCCTCGTAGGACAGCACGATGCGGTGGCGCAGCACGTCGGGCACCAGGTCGCTCATGTCTTCGGGCAGCGCGTAGTTGCGCCCGCGCAGCATGGCCAGGGCGCGCGCGCCCTCCACCAGGCCGATGGTGGCGCGCGGGCTGGCGCCGTAGGTGATGAAGCGCGCCGTGTCCTTGAGCCCGTGTTTTTCGGGCGTGCGCGTGGCCGACACGAGCCGCACCGCGTATTGCACCAGTGCCGGGTCCACAAAGACCTGGCGGCACAGCGCCTGCAGCGCGGCGAGCTGGTCGGTGGTCGCCACGGCCTGCACCTGCACGGCGGGGCCGGTGACACGCTCGACAATGACGTATTCCTCTTCATCGGTCGGGTAGTCCACCAGCACCTTCATCATGAAGCGGTCCACCTGCGCCTCGGGCAGCGGGTAGGTGCCTTCGGTCTCGATCGGGTTCTGTGTTGCCATCACCAGGAACGGACTGGGTACCCTGTGCGACTCACCGGCAATCGTCACCTGCCGCTCCTGCATCACCTCCAGCAGCGCGCTCTGCACCTTGGCCGGCGCGCGGTTGATCTCGTCGGCCAGCAGCAGGTTGGCAAACACCGGGCCCAGCGCGGTGCTGAAGTCGCCGGTTTTCTGGTTGTAGATGCGCGTGCCCACCAGATCGGCCGGCACCAGGTCGGGCGTGAACTGGATGCGCTTGAACCGCCCCTGCACCACGCTGGCCAGGGTCTTGACAGTCAGTGTCTTGGCCAGCCCGGGCACCCCCTCAACCAGCAGGTGGCCCTGCGCCAGCATGGCCACCATGACGCGCTCCAGGAACCGGTCCTGTCCGACCACCACGCGTTTCACTTCGTACAGGATCTGCTCCATGAGCTGGGCGGTGTCGGGGGCGTTGTTGTCGCTCATGAAGCACTCCTGTTCAGAAGGGGGGAAGGCCGACGGCGCCGGCGGCGCTTTCAATCGGCACGGCAAAACCGATACCGACAAAGGTGCGGTGGTTGGTGGGGTTGAGGATGCCGGTGACGATGCCGACCACCTCGCCATCCATGGTGACCAGCGGCCCGCCGGAATTGCCCGGGTTGGCCGCCGCGTCGAACTGGATCAGGTTGTCGATTTCCTGTTCGCCCTCGGGCGACTTGAAGGCGCGCCCCAGCCCGGATATGACGCCCGCCGAAGTGGAGGGGCCGATGCCGAAGGGAAAACCCACGGCCACCACGTGGTCACCCGGCACCAGGTCGCCGGTGCTGCGCAGGGTGGCGGCGTGCAGGTCATCGGGGATCGTGTGGGCCTGTAGCACGGCCAGGTCGTTCTCCGCCTGCACACCGGTCACGGTGGCGCCCGATTCGGAGCCGTCGGCAAACACCAGTTTGACGGTCTGCGCGGCCTGCACCACATGCAGATTGGTCAGGATGACGCCCTTGTCGAGGATCACCACGCCGGTGCCCACGCCGTGTTCCACCTCTTCGCCCTTGGTGTTCTTCACAAAGGACATCACGCGGACCACGGCGGGGCGGATCTTCTCGGCCGCACGCGCCGCCGCCGAGGGCAGGTTCTGGGTCGTGAGCGTGCGCAGCACCGCGGCGTCGATGTCTTTCTGCGTCAGCGCCCTGGCGCCCACCGGACCTTGCATCCAGACACTCGCCAGCAGCAGCGCACCGAGCAGGGCCAGAGCAGCCCACATCACGCGGGGATTGATCGCTGCGCGGGCCAGGCCGGCACGCCAGCCGCGCCGCGCAATCCGGGCGGGCGGGCGCTCGGTCACGGGTTCATCAGCGCTCGGGAGGGTGTCCGAGTCCACCGGGCGCCCGCCCGCTGGCGCAGGGCCGGCGCGGGCCGATCGGCTGTAGAGGGCAGGCTTGCGCACGGCGGCTCCTGAAACGCTGGGGGCGATGTGGCACATCATGCCGCGTTGCGGCGCGTGGCTCAAGCTCCCAGCAGTTGCCTGAGCACGTAGGGGAGGATTCCGCCCGCACGGTAATAGTTCACTTCCACCGGTGTGTCGATGCGCAGCGTGAGCGCGACCTCGCTGCGCTGCCCGTCGGGGCGCGTGATCACCATCGTGGCCTCGCTCTGCGGCAGCAGTTGCGGGTGGGGCAACACGTCGATCTGCTCCTCGCCGGTGAGCCCCAGGCGCTCCCAGCTGTCGCCAGTTTTGAACTGCAGCGGCAGCACGCCCATGCCCACCAGGTTGCTGCGGTGGATGCGCTCGAAGCTGCGCGCCACCACCGCCTTGATGCCCAGCAGCTGCGTGCCCTTGGCCGCCCAGTCGCGGCTGGAGCCGGTGCCGTATTCCTCGCCCGCGAACACCACCGTGGGCAGGCCCGCGGCCTGGTAGCGCATGGCGGCGTCGAAGATGCTCATCTTCTCCGCCACACCGCCGCCCTGGTACAGCGTCCAGCCGCCCTCCTCGCGCGAGCCGTCGGGACCCGGCGGCAGCATCAGGTTCTTGATGCGCACGTTGGCAAAGGTGCCGCGCATCATCACCTCGTGGTGGCCGCGGCGCGCGCCGTAGCTGTTGAAATCGGCCTTCAGCACGCCGCGCGCCAGCAGCCACTGGCCCGCGGGCGAGCGCTCCTGGATCGAACCGGCGGGCGAGATGTGGTCGGTGGTGATGGAGTCGCCAAACAGGGCCATGATGCGCGCGCTGCGCACCGCGGGCGCCTGTTTTGCGGGCGGCTGCAAGGCAAAGCCGTCAAAGAACGGCGGCTCGGCGATGTAGGAGCTGGCGGGCCAGGTGTAGGTCTTGCCACCGACGCCCTTGATGCGCTCCCAGAGCTTGCCGGGTTCGGTCTTCACGCGTTCGTAGTTGTCGCGGTAGGCCTTGCCGTGCATGGCGTATTTCATCAGCGCATGAATCTCGTCACTGCTCGGCCAGACATCGCCCAGGTAAACCGGTTTGCCGCCGTGGCCTTTGCCCAGCGGTTCGGTCATCAGGTCGGTCAGCACGGTGCCGGTGATCGCATAGGCCACCACCAGCGGCGGGCTGGCGAGGAAGTTGGCCTTGAGGTTGGGGTGGATGCGGGCTTCGAAGTTGCGGTTGCCCGAGAGCACGGCCGCACACACCAGATCGTTCTGCGTGATCACGGCGTTGAGCTCGGGTGTGAGGTCGCCGGCGTTGCCAATGCAGGTGGTGCAGCCATAGCCCGCGAGCGAGAAACCCAGCTTTTCCAGGTAGGGCAGCAGGCCGGTGGCCGTGAGGTATTCGGTGACGATGCGCGAGCCCGGGGCCAGCGAGGTCTTGATGTGCGGCTTGACCTTGAGTCCGGCTTCCACCGCTTTCTTCGCCAGCAGGCCCGCGGCCAGCAGCACGCCGGGGTTGCTGGTGTTGGTGCAACTGGTGATGGCGGCGATCAGCACGTCGCCGTTGCCGATGGTCAGCTTTTTCTGCACCGCCTGCGACTGCGGCTCGTCGTTGGCGTGGGCCGTGGCGCGAGCCGGCTTGTTGGCCTCCATCTCGGCCACGAAACGCGGCGCGCCGGGGGGCGTGGGTGTCGTCTTCTCGGGCGCCGGCGGATCGGCGGGCTGGCCCAGCTCGGGCTGGTAACGCGTGTGCAGCAGCGCGGCGGGCTGGTTGAAGCCGTTCTCCGCGTTGGGTTTGCTGAACAGCGAGGCGAACTGTGCCGCCACCCGGCCGAGTTCGATGCGGTCCTGCGGGCGCTTGGGGCCTGCCAGGCTGGGTGTGACCTGGCCCAGGTCCAGCGACACCACTTGCGAATAATCGATGTCGCCCGAAGCCTGCGAGGCCCCCTCGGCGCCGGGCACGCCGAACAGACCCTGGGCACGGAAGTAGGCCTCGAAGGCTTCGATCTCGGCCTTGCTGCGACCAGTGCCGCGGAAATAGTCGAGCGTCTTGTCGTCGACCGGGAAGAAGCCCATGGTGGCGCCGTATTCAGGCGCCATGTTGGCGATGGTCGCGCGGTCGGGCAAGGTGAGCGAGGCCGTGCCCTCGCCAAAGAATTCGACGAACTTGCCCACCACCTTGTGGCTGCGCAGGATCTCGGTCACGGTGAGCACCAGGTCGGTCGCGGTGCAGCCTTCGCGCAGGCGACCGGTGAGCTCGAAGCCCACCACGTCGGGCGTGAGGAAGTACACCGGCTGGCCCAGCATGGCGGCCTCGGCCTCGATGCCGCCCACGCCCCAGCCCACCACGCCAATGCCGTTGATCATGGTGGTGTGGCTGTCGGTGCCCACCAGGGTGTCGGGGTAATACAGGCCACCTTTCAGGTGCACGCCACGCGCCAGGTACTCCAGGTTCACCTGGTGCACGATGCCGAAGCCCGGCGGCACGACGCCGAAGGTGTCGAAGGCCTGCATGCCCCATTTCATGAACTCGTAGCGCTCGCGGTTGCGCTGGAATTCGAGCTTCATGTTGAGGTCGAGCGCGTTCTTCGTGCCGTAGTAGTCGACCATCACCGAGTGGTCCACCACCAGGTCCACCGGCACCAGAGGCTCGATGCGTTTGGGATCCTTGCCCAGGCGCTGCGCGGTGCTGCGCATCGCGGCCAGGTCGGCCAGCAGTGGCACACCGGTGAAGTCCTGCAGCACGACCCGCGCCACCGTGAACGGGATCTCGTCGCTGCGGGGTGCGTTCGGCTGCCACTGGGCGAGCTGCGCCACGTGTTCCGTGGTGACACGCTCACCATCGCAATGCCGCACCACACTCTCCAGCACGATGCGCAAGGACACCGGCAGGCGCTTCACCCCCGGATACTGTTTCGCCAGCGCCGGCAGCGAATAGAAACGGCCACTCTTGCCCGAGGCGCTCCTGAAGGTCTTGACCGTGGATGCGAACGGATGGGCGTAAACGGCGCTGAGGGACATGCAAGGCTCCTGACAGAATCGGTGGGATCGCGAACCATTCTGTCAGCAGCGGGTTTCACCGTGCTGCCAGTAATGGCTTGTCGCACGGCTGCCCGCCAGCGATGCCGGCTCTCCGAAGACCCGCGACCGGATCCCGCCCGGGTTCAGCGTGTACCCGTCGGGATCGGAGGATTCAGTTCCGGCCGCGGTTGCGCTCTTCGTCCGCGGGCCCGCGCCCCGGCGCCTTGCGGTCGGGTGGTTCAGCACGGCAGCCCGGTGAGCCGGGTTGGCAAGCTCCCTCAGACCGGGCTTTGTTCGGGGAGGACCTCTGGGACGGCCCGTCGTTGGCGCGCGGCTCGACGCGGCGGACCGGCTCACGCGAATCGCGTGACGGGCTGCGTGGCGGTGGGGCGGGCTCGACGCGCCGCTGCAACACCGGGGCTGGTGCCTTCAGGTGCTGACGCGACACCGCCTCGCGGGGCACATACCGGTCGTGCTCAGAGCGGATCGAGCGCTGCCGTTCAGGCGTGTTGGGGTAGCGGTCACCGGGGTATTTCTGCTGGTAGCGCGGCAACGGGGCGGCGGCGGGCACTTGGCGGCGGTCCCAGCGGTCCCATCCCGGACGGCGCCGTTCCCAGTCACGCCCCCAGTGTTCGGCCCAGCGTGGTGGTGCGTCCGCTCGCCAGCCGCTGAAGTACGCCGGCGGGTGGCGGTAGTAGCGCACGGGAATGCGCAGCACGAACAGGGGCACGTAGTCCCGACTGGTCAGCTCCCAGGGGCCGTTGTACCAGCTGCTGGCGTACCAGTTGTCGTCGGTGTAGACCCAGTACAGGCCGTCGTAGAAAAAGTAGTTGGCGCTCGCCTGGGGGTCGTAATAGACCGGATACCCGGGCACCGCGACCAGCGTCGGGTACGAGGGCATGTTCACCCCGATCTGGACACCCGGCAAGCCGATCTGGATACCCACACTGACCTGGGCGTGCACCGCCGTGGCGGGGAGAATGGACAGCGCCAGTGCGATGCCCAGGGTGCGAAGTGACGTGTTCATGCGATGCCCTTTGAACAGAAGACCGGCTGGCGCGACCGCACCCGGTTAGACCAGGGCCTGCTCACACCTTTTTCCGGTTGTGAACAGGCCCCGGAAAGCGGTCAGATGCGTCCCATCAGCAGAAGCACCACCACGATGATCAACACCAACCCCAGCCCACCGCTGGGACCATAGCCCCAGCTTTTGCTGTGCGACCAGTTCGGGAAGGCGCCGATCAGCATCAGGATCAACACGATCAGCAAGATGGTTCCCAAGCTCATAGCATCTCCTTGAATGACGTGGAAGAAACTCAGTTCGTCGGTGCGGGCACGACGATGACGGTGTCGCCAGTCTTGCCGGTATTGCCGGTGTTGCCCTGCGCGCCGGTATCGCCGGTATTGCCGGTGTTGCCCTGCGCGCCGGTGTCACCGGTGCTGCCAGTGCTGCCGGTGCTGCCGGTATTACCTGTAAAGCCTTGATCGCCGGTGGCACCCGTGGCACCCGTGGCACCGGATTCGCCCGCAGGACCGGCGGGGCCGGGCACCGTGACGACGGCGGGCGGCGTGTTGACCACCACAGGTTCGCGGTCACAGGCGGCCAGACCGAGTGTGGACAGAAGCGCCAGCAGCAAGAGGGAGTTTTTCATGGGGATTCCTTGAGGGTCAACGGGTGTGGTTCGTGCGGTAGCACCGGTCACACGGATCACCGGTTGGACCAAACTGTCCAACCGGCATGAACCGAGCGTAGCGACAGCTCCGCACCGAGTCTGTGCGCTGGCGAACACGGGCCCGAATTCAGGGCCGCAACCGCCGGTTTGCGGGACAATCCGAGGGTGAACCTCAAAGCCCCCGAACTCCTGCTCCCCGCCGGCACGCTGCAACGCATGCGCGCCGCCTACGATTTCGGCGCCGACGCCGTCTACGCCGGCCAGCCGCGCTACAGCCTGCGCGCGCGCAACAACGAGTTCCGCATGGAACAGATCGCGCAGGGCATTGAAGAGGCGCACGCCCGCGGCAAGAAGTTTTTCGTCACCAGCAACCTGATCGCCCACAACGACAAGCTGCGCACCTACCTGCGCGATCTGCAACCGGTGGTGGAGCTGCGGCCCGACGCGCTCATCATGGCCGACGCCGGGCTGATCATGCTGGTGCGCGAGCAGATGGAGAAAGGCCTCTGGCCCGAGGTGCCGATCCACCTCTCGGTGCAGGCCAACACCACCAACAGCGCGGCGGTCAAGTTCTGGCAGAAACAGGGGGTGAGCCGCATCATCCTGTCGCGCGAGCTCAGTCTCGATGAAGTGGCCGCGATCCGCAACGACTGCCCGGACATCGAGCTCGAAGTGTTCGTACACGGCGCGCTGTGCATCGCCTACTCGGGCCGCTGCCTGCTCAGCGGCTACTTCAACCGCCGAGACCCCAACCAGGGCACCTGCACCAACGCCTGCCGCTGGGAATACAAGACCCAGGCCGCGACCACCGAAACCGACACGGGCGAAGCCGTGCCGCTGGCGCAGCTCGACGGCTTCAACTTCGCCCAGGAAGACGAAGAAGCGGCGAGCGCCTTCTCCACCGTGGGCAACGGCCAGCGCCACCCCGAGGCCAACAAGGTGTGGCTGATCGAAGAAGCCGGCCGCCCCGGCGAGCTCATGCCCATCATGGAAGACGAGCACGGCACCTACATCATGAACAGCAAGGACCTGCGCGCGGTGGAGCACGTGGGCAAGCTGGCGGCCATGGGCATCGACTCGCTCAAGATCGAGGGCCGAACCAAGAGCCACTACTACGTGGCGCGCACCGCGCAGGTGTACCGCCGCGCCATCGACGACGCCGTGGCCGGCAAACCCTTCAACCCCGAACTGCTGCTGGAGCTGGAAGGCCTGTCCAACCGCGGCTACACCGGCGGCCTGATGGAGCGCCGCCCGGCGCAGGACTACCAGAACTACATCACCGGCCACTCCACCAGTCAGCGCAGCCAGTTCGTGGGCGAGGTGCTGCAGGTGCGCGAAGACGGCTGGGTCGAAGTGGAAGCCAAGAACCGCTTCGCCGTGGGCGACCGGCTGGAAATCATCCACCCCGCGGGCAACCACACCGTCATGCTGGACGCCATGCGCAACCAGAACGGTGAAGCCATCATCGTGGCGCAGGGCAGCCCCATCCGCGTCTGGGTGCCGCTGGCCGCACCCGTCGAAGGCGCGTTGATTGCGCGGCTGAGCTGACATGCAGACCGCTCACATTGCCCGGGCGCTGCTGGCCCAGCTCGCGCAAATCGGGCAGCGTTTTCCGCCGGCGCTCGTGGCACGCCTGCACGTGCCACGGCGCGCAGAAAACCCCGGGGCGCACGACGCCGAGTTCTGCGCCATCGAACTGGAAGACGGCGCCTTCGGCCTGTCCTATGTGCTGCTGGGCGACACGCTGGATGCGTTGCTGAAGTCCCACGGCGGCGCTCGGGGCACGGCACCACTTGCGGGCACCGACCCGATGGCACTGGCCAGCCGGCTTGAAAATGGCAGCCCTGTGGAGCGCGCCATCGCGCTCGCCGCCATCAACGCCCTCACCGATTCGGTGTGGCGGCAAATAGGCTACGAGCCACCGCCGGCCGGCAACTCGCTCGGCGACGTGACACTCACCGCGCAGGACCACCTGGGCATGATCGGTTTCTTCCCGCCGCTGGTGCGCAGAGTTGCCGAGGCCGGAGGCCGCCTGAGCGTGGTGGAGATGGACGCCGCGATGGTCGCGCGCCAGCGCGAGCGTTTCCCGAACGTGCACATCACGCTGAACCGCGCCGACCTCGGCCCCTGCAACGTGGTCGTCGGCACCTCCACCATGCTGCTCAATCACACGCTGGACGACATGCTGGCGGCCGCACCGAACGCTACGCGCTTCGCGGTCATCGGTCCTTCGGCCGGGCTCTGGCCCGATGCCCTGTTCGAGCGCGGTGTGACGCTGCTGGGCGGCACGCGGGTGGTCGATGCGCGGCGCTTTCGCGAAGCCATGGCCGGCGGCGAATCCTGGAGCGAGGCCACACGCAAGTTCGCGATGGCACGCGAGGGCTGGCCCGGCTGGCGCTGCTTGACCGGTCTTTGAACAGCCCAAAAAAGAAGCGGCCCGAAGGCCGCTTCTTTTTTTGGGGAGCGAATGGCTTATGCCGTCACGCCCTTGGCAGTCTCTGCGTACTCTTCGATCTGGTCGAAGTTCAGGTACTTGTAGATCGCCGCACCGTCCTGGTTCACGATGCCCATGGCTGCGTGGTACTCGGCCACGGTCGGGATCTTGCCCAGCTTGGACGCAATCGCTGCCAGCTCGGCCGAGGCGAGGTACACGTTGGTGTTCTTGCCCAGGCGGTTCGGGAAGTTGCGGGTGGAGGTGGACACCACGGTCGCGCCTTCACGCACCTGCGCCTGGTTGCCCATGCACAGCGAGCAGCCGGGCATTTCGGTGCGGGCACCGGCGGCGCCGAAGCTGGCGTAGTGGCCTTCCTTGATCAGCTCCGTCTCGTCCATCTTGGTCGGCGGGGCCACCCACAGCTTGACCGGGATGTCGCGCTGGCCGCCCAGCAGCTTGGCCGCGGCGCGGAAGTGGCCGATGTTGGTCATGCAGCTGCCGATGAAGGCTTCATCGATCTTGGTGCCGGCCACTTCGCTCAGGGTCTTGGCGTCGTCCGGATCGTTCGGGCAGCAGAGGATGGGTTCCTTGATGTCGGCCAGGTCGATCTCGATGACGTGCGCGTATTCGGCGTCCTTGTCGGCTTCGAGCAGCTCGGGATGGGCCAGCCAGGCTTCGACCTTCTCGATGCGGCGCTGCAGGGTGCGCTTGTCTTCGTAGCCGTCGGCGATCATGTTCTTCATCAGCACGATGTTGCTGGTGAGGTACTCCTTGATCGGCTCGGGGTTGAGCTTGATGGTGCAGCCGGCGGCGGAGCGCTCGGCAGACGCATCGGAGAGTTCAAACGCTTGCTCGACCTTGAGGTTGGGCAGACCTTCGATTTCCAGAATGCGACCGGAAAACTCGTTGATCTTGCCGGCCTTGGCCACGGTCAGCAAACCTTGCTTGATGGCGTACAGCGGAATGGCGTGCACCAGATCGCGCAGGGTCACGCCAGGTTGCATTTCGCCCTTGAAGCGCACCAGCACCGACTCGGGCATGTCCAGCGGCATCACGCCGGTGGCGGCACCAAAAGCCACGAGGCCGGAGCCCGCAGGGAAGGAAATGCCGATCGGGAAGCGGGTGTGCGAGTCACCGCCGGTGCCCACGGTGTCGGGCAGCAGCAGGCGGTTGAGCCAGCTGTGGATGACGCCGTCACCCGGGCGCAGGGCCACGCCGCCCCGGCTGCTGATGAACTTGGGCAGTTCGCGGTGCGTCTTCACGTCCACGGGCTTCGGATAAGCCGCGGTGTGGCAGAAGGACTGCATCACCAGGTCGGCGCTGAAGCCCAGGCAGGCCAGGTCTTTCAGCTCGTCGCGGGTCATGGGGCCGGTGGTGTCCTGCGAGCCCACGGTGGTCATCTTCGGCTCGCAGTAGGTGCCCGGGCGCACGCCCTGGCCTTCCGGCAGGCCGACGGCGCGGCCGACCATTTTTTGCGCCAGCGTGAAACCGGCGTTGGTGGCCGTGGGCACGCTGGGCAGGCGGAACAGGGTGGACGCTGGCAGGCCCAGGAACTCGCGCGCTTTGGCGGTCAGGCTGCGGCCAATGATGAGGTTGATGCGGCCGCCGGCGCGCACTTCGTCGAACAGCACGTCGCTCTTGAGCTTGAACTCGGCCACGGTCTGACCGTTTTTCACCAGCTTGCCGTCATAGGGCAGCACGTCGATCACGTCGCCCATTTCCAGCTTGGACACGTCCACTTCGATCGGCAGCGAGCCGGAGTCTTCCTGCGTGTTGAAGAAGATGGGGGCGATCTTGCCGCCCAGCGTGACGCCACCGAAGCGCTTGTTGGGCACGAAGGGGATGTCTTGACCCGTGGCCCACACCACGCTGTTGGTGGCCGACTTGCGGCTGGAGCCGGTGCCGACCACGTCGCCCACGTAGGCGACCAGGTGGCCCTTTTTCTTCAGGTCTTCAATGAACTGCATCGGGCCGCGCTTGCCGTCTTCCTCGGGCTTGAACGCCGCGTCGGGGCGGGTGTTCTTCAGCATCGCGAGGTAGTGCATGGGGATGTCCGGGCGCGTGGTGGCGTCCGGGGCGGGCGACAGGTCGTCGGTGTTGGTTTCTCCGGGCACCTTGAACACGGTGACGGTGATCTTCCTGTCAACTTCAGGGCGGCTGGTGAACCACTCGGCGTCGGCCCAGCTCTGCATCACTTCCTTGGCGACTGCGTTGCCAGCCTTGGCTTTCTCGGCCACGTCGTTGAAGAAGTCGAACATCAGCAGCGTCTTCTTCAGCGCTGCGCCGGCCACGGCCGCCACTTCGGCGTCGTCCAGCAGCTCGATCAGGGGATGCACGTTGTAGCCACCCACCATGGTGCCCAGCAACTCGGTGGCCTTGGCCTTGGAGATCAGGGCGACCTTTTCATCGCCGTGCGCCACGGCGGCCAGGAACGAGGCCTTGACCTTGGCGGCGTCGTCCACGCCCGGGGGCACGCGGTGCGTCAGCAGGTCCATGAGGAAGGCGTCTTCGCCCGCGGGCGGGTTCTTGATCAGTTCGATCAGGGCAGCGACCTGCTTGGCGTCGAGCGCCAGCGGGGGAATGCCCAGGGCGGCGCGCTCGGCGGCGTGGGCGCGGTAGTCGGTCAGGAAGGTCGACATGGTTTTCTCCAGAGAGGTGGGGAAGGATCTGATAAGGGGGAAAGGCAGGGTGCTGCGTGGGGACCAAGCAAGCTCAGTGCCGCACGGCGTGAACCACCGCAGGAGGGATCGAGGCAGCGGGCGCGAACCAGTGGCGCACAGATTCGGGCAAGGCATGCCCGGTCTGGTGTGCCCGTTCGAGCACCTGCCAGTAGAAGCGGTAGCTGGCTCGGTCGTGCAGGCGGCCTTCGAACTGCACCGGCGCCCAGTCGGCGGCGGTGGCGCGTTCGATGATGCCGGCAGCGGTATGGATCTCGCGGTCTTCGGGCGCAAAAGCGGCCAGGATGGGCCGGATCTGGTCCGGGTGGATGCTCCACATGCGGGTGTAGCCAAGCTCGCGGGCGGCCTTGTGCGCGGCGGTCTGCAGCGCGGCCGGGTCCTTGAACTCGGTGACCACATTGTGCGAGGGCACCTTGCCGTGTGCGTGGCAGGCCGAAGCGATCTCGATCTTGGCGCGCAGCACCAGCGGATGGCTGAACTGCCCGGCCACGCCCATGCCATCGGCCGGAATCGCGCCGCCATGGGCGGACACGAAATCCATCAGGCCAAAACTGAGCGACTGCACGCGCGGATGCGCGGCAATGTCGAAGGCGCGGTGCACCGCGGCAGGCGACTCGATCAGCACATGCAACGGCAACGAGGTCGCACCGGCGGCATCCATGGCAGCGACAGCACGCTGCACATCGGCCACCGACTCGACCTTGGGCACCATCAGATGCGTGAGACGTGAGGCCGCCTGGCACGCGATGGTCGCCACATCGGCGTCGAACACCGGATGGTCCACCGGGTGCACGCGCACGGCCACACGCGCGTCGGGCGCCGCACCGAGCGCCAGCGCCGTCACCAGCGCCGCGTGATCGGCCTCGCCGCCCACGGGCGCACCGTCTTCGCAATCCAGCGTGACGTCAAAGACACAGGTGCCGAACTCGGCCGTGAGATCGGCCTGCAGTTGCAGGCTCTTCTTCATCCGCGCCTCCACCCCGCTGTAGTGGTCGCAGACCGGCAGCGCGAACGCGCCGGCCTGGGCCCCGAGGAGGATGTCGCGCGGATGGATCACGCCGTGGTTACCAACGGGTTACAGCAGGTGCTTGACGCCGTCCTGCTCGCCCTGCAGCTCGGCCAGGGTCTTGTTGATGCACTCCTGCGAGAAAGCGTCGATGTCCAGGCCTTCGACCACGGTGTATTCGCCGTTGGCGCAGGTGACCGGGAAGCCGAACATGACTTCCTTGGGGATGCCGTACCAGCCTTGCGACGGGATGCCCATCGTGACCCATTCGCCGTTGGTGCCCAGTGCCCAGTCGCGCATGTGGTCGATGGCGGCGTTGGCGGCCGAGGCGGCGGAAGACAGGCCACGCGCTTCAATGATCGCGGCGCCGCGCTTGCCAACGGTGGGCAGGAACACGTCCTTGTTCCAGACCTGGTCGTTGATCATGTCCTTGACCGAAGCGCCGTCGATGGTGGCGAAGCGGTAGTCGGCGTACATGGTGGGCGAGTGGTTGCCCCACACGGCCAGCTTCTTGATGCTGGAGACGGCCTTGCCGGTCTTGGCGGCCAGCTGGCTGGCGGCGCGGTTGTGGTCCAGGCGCAGCATGGCGGTGAAGTTGCCCGGCTTCAGATCGGGGGCGGCCTTCATGGCGATGTAGGCGTTGGTGTTGGCGGGGTTGCCGACCACCAGCACCTTGACATCGCGCGATGCAACGGCGTTCAGGGCCTTGCCCTGGGTCGTGAAGATGGCGCCGTTGATGGCGAGCAGCTCGGCGCGCTCCATGCCGGGGCCGCGCGGACGCGAACCGACCAGCAGAGCGTAGTCGGTGTCCTTGAAGGCGGTCATCGGGTCGCTGTGGGCTTCCATGCCGGCCAGCAGCGGGAAGGCGCAGTCTTCAATTTCCATCATCACGCCCTTGAGCGCCTTCTGGGCCTTCTCGTCGGGGATTTCCAGCAGTTGCAGGATCACGGGCTGGTCTTTGCCCAGCATTTCGCCCGAGGCGATGCGGAACAGCAGGGCGTAACCGATTTGACCTGCGGCACCAGTGACGGCAACACGAACGGGCTTCTTGCTCATGGTGAAAACTCCAGAAAAGGACGTTGGGTAAATGAAAAGCGGGCGGGACGAACCCCGAGTCCGGGACCTCACAAAACGCGGAAAACCCGCGAACCGTGAATTTGGCTCAGCCTTGGAGTGTACCCTCGCAAACCCTGATTGGTCAATTTGTCTTATGTCTTATATAAGATATCATTGACCTCGTCGCCGGACACCCACGGCGGCACCATCGAGTTCAAAAATCCATGGCAACCCCACCCGCCTTTCTGCCCGATCCGTCATCACTGGACACCCGATCCACAGGGGATCCGGGTGGGCCGAGCAGCGGCGACGCCATCGGCTCGGCCAGCCAGGGCGCCCCGGCGTTCAGCCCGCTGTACCAGCAGATCAAGACCCTGATCCTGCGCAGCCTGCAGGCCGGCGAGTGGAAACCAGGCGACATGATTCCCAGCGAGTTCGATCTGGCCGCGCGCTACCGGGTGAGCCAGGGCACGGTGCGCAAGGCCATCGACGAGCTCGCCACCGACAACCTGCTCGTGCGCCGCCAGGGCAAGGGCACCTTCGTGGCAACCCACGCGGAACAACACATCCAGTACCGCTTCCTGCGCCTGTTGCCCGACACCGGCACGCTGGAAGCCCAGGGCCCCGCCGAACGGCGCATCATCGAGTGCCGCCGCCTGCGCGCACCAGCGGAAGTCGCGCGCCAGCTCGCCTTGCGCACCGGCGATCCGGTGCTGCAGGTCCGTCGGGTGCTGGCCTTCGGTGGCACGCCTGCCATTCTGGAAGACCTGTGGTTGCCGGGCACGACCTTCAAGGGGCTCACGCAGGAAACGCTGGCCGAAGACAAGGGTCCCATGTATGCGCTGTTCGAAACCCAGTTCGGCGTGCGCATGGTGAGGGCCGTCGAAAAGCTCAAGGCGGTCAACGCCGATGCCGATACCGCGGGCTGGCTCGGCATCGAAGCCGGACATGCCCTGCTCAGCGTCGAACGGCTGGCCTACACCTACAACGATGTGCCCATGGAGCTGCGCCGTGGCCTCTACCGCACGGAAACCCGGCACTACCACAACGAACTGAACTGAGGGCCATGGGCTGCATCGACACCACCGCTCACACGCCTCACCCAGTGTCAGGGTCCGGTATGCTGCGTTGCAATAGAATTTGCGGGCCCGTGGTCTGAGTTACCAACGAGTTACAAGAAATCCTTCCAACCTCCCTGTCTCCTCATCGGAAGAAAGCCCACCATGACCGAGTTGACCAAAAAGCGGCCCGAATTCCGCAACATCAACGCCTTCAAAGACCTGACCACCTACCGCCTGCCGCTGGCGGGATGGGTGTCGATCCTGCACCGCGCCAGCGGCGGCCTGATGTTCATCCTGCTGCCGCTGATCGTGTGGCTGTTCGACACCTCGGTCTCGTCCGAGCTGTCCTTTGAACGCTTCAGTTCGGCCTTCGCCGCCGGGATAGGTTTCGTGCCGGGCTGGTTCTTCAAGCTGGTCGTGCTGGCCATCATCTGGGCCTACCTGCACCATCTGATTGCCGGCCTGCGCCACCTCTACATGGACGTGGCCCACGCCGTCAGCAAAGAGTTCGGCAAATCGTCGGCCATCGTCACGCTGGCCCTGAGCATCGGCCTCACGCTGGTCCTGGGCGCCAAGCTGTTCGGTCTGTACTGAGCACAGTCACCAAGAGGAACAACCCCATGTCTGTCAACTTCGGTTCCAAGCGCGTCGTCACCGGCGCCCACTACGGCCTGCGCGACTGGCTCGCCCAGCGCGTCACCGCCGCCCTCGTCGCCCTGTTCACCTTCATCGTGCTCGCGCAGGTGATTTTTTCCAGCGGCCCCATGGGCTACGACACCTGGGCCGGCATCTTCGCTGCCCAGTGGATGAAGGCCCTGACCTTTGTCGTGTTCGTGGCCCTCGCCTGGCACGTCTGGTTCGGCATGCGCGACATCTGGATGGACTACGTCAAGCCCGCCGGTATCCGCCTCGTGCTGCACATCTTCACCATCGTCTGGCTCGTGGCCTGTCTGGGCTGGGCTGTTCAAGTTCTCTGGAGGCTCTGAAGCCATGACCGTTACTGCAAATCTCCCCAAGCGCCAGTTTGACGTCGTGATTGTCGGCGCCGGCGGCTCCGGCATGCGCGCCTCGCTGCAACTCGCCCGCGCCGGCCTGAAAGTGGCCGTGCTGTCCAAGGTGTTCCCGACCCGTTCGCACACCGTGGCAGCGCAAGGCGGCGTGTCCGCCTCGCTCGGCAACATGAGCGAAGACAACTGGCATTACCACTTCTACGACACCATCAAGGGTTCCGACTGGCTGGGTGACCAGGACGCCATCGAATTCATGTGCCGCGAAGCCCCGAAGGTGGTCTACGAGCTCGAACACTTCGGCATGCCGTTTGACCGCAACCCCGACGGCACCATCTACCAGCGCCCCTTCGGTGGTCACACCGCCAACTACGGCGAGAAGCCGGTGCAGCGCGCCTGCGCCGCGGCCGACCGCACCGGCCACGCCATGCTGCACACCCTGTACCAGCAGAACGTGCAGGCACGCACGACGTTCTTCGTCGAATGGATGGCGCTGGACCTGATCCGCGACGCCGATGGCGACGTGATCGGCGTGACCGCGCTGGAAATGGAAACCGGCGAGACCTACATCCTCGAAGCCAAGCAGACCCTGCTGGCCACGGGTGGCGCAGGGCGCATCTTCGCCGCCTCCACCAACGCCTTCATCAACACCGGCGACGGCCTGGGCATGGCGGCGCGTGCTGGTGTGCCGCTGCAGGACATGGAGTTCTGGCAGTTCCACCCCACCGGCGTGGCTGGCGCGGGCGTGCTGCTGACCGAAGGCTGCCGCGGTGAAGGCGCGATCCTGCTCAACAGCGAAGGCGAGCGCTTCATGGAGCGCTATGCGCCCACCCTGAAGGATCTGGCCCCGCGCGACTTCGTTTCACGCTGCATGGACCAGGAAATCAAGGAAGGCCGCGGCTGTGGTCCCAACAAGGACTACGTGCTGATGAAGCTCGACCACCTGGGCGCCGAAACCATCCGCAAGCGCCTGCCCTCGGTGGAAGAAATCGGCCACAACTTTGCCAACGTGGACATCACGCGCGAGCCAATCCCCGTCGTGCCCACCATCCACTACCAGATGGGCGGCATCCCGACCAACATCAACGGCCAGGTCGTCACGCCCGACGGCCATGGTGCGCAGAAAGTCGTCAACGGCCTTTACGCCGTGGGCGAATGCGCTTGCGTCAGCGTGCACGGCGCCAACCGCCTGGGCACGAACTCGCTGCTCGACCTGCTGGTGTTCGGTCGCGCCGCCGGCAACCACATCGTCGAGAACAACAACAAGTTGCAGGTGCACAAACCCCTGCCCGCCGACGCCGCCGACAGGACCCTGGCCCGCCTCGCTCGTCTGGATGCTTCGAGCGAAGGCGAATACGCCCAGGACGTGGCCAACGACATGCGCGCCATCATGCAGCAGCACGCTGGCGTGTTCCGCACCCAGGCCAGCATGGACGAAGGTGTCACCAAGATCAATGCCCTGCGTTCGCGAGTGGCCAAGATCACCCTGGGTGACAAGTCCAAGGTGTTCAACACGGCGCGCATCGAAGCGCTGGAAGTGGACAACCTGATGGAAGTGGCGCAAGCCACCATGACCTCGGCCGCAGCCCGCAAGGAATGCCGTGGCGCGCACACCGTGAACGACTACGAGCGTCCGGCCGACGACGCCCAGTTCCCTCTGGGCCGCAACGATGTGGAGTGGATGAAACACACGCTGTGGGACAGCGCCACCAACAGCCTGTCCTACAAGCCCGTCAACTTGAAGCCGCTGACCGTGGAATCCGTGCCTCCGAAGGTCCGTACCTTCTAAGCACCCATCCCGAACAGAACAAGCCCGGAGAAAAACACCATGGCCCTTCGCACATTCAAGATCTACCGCTACGACCCGGAAAAGGACGCCAAGCCCTACATGCAGACCATCGAGGTCGAACTCGACGGCCACGAGCGCATGTTGCTCGACGCGCTGATGAAGCTCAAGAAAGTCGATCCCACGATCTCCTTCCGCCGCTCCTGCCGCGAAGGTGTCTGCGGTTCGGACGCGATGAACATCAACGGCAAGAACGGTCTGGCCTGCCTGACCAACATGAACACGCTGCCCGGCGTGATCACCTTGAAGCCCCTTCCCGGCCTGCCGGTGGTGCGCGACCTGATCGTCGACATGACGCTGTTCTTCAAACAGTACAACAGCATCAAGCCCTACCTGATCAACGAGACCCCAGCCCCCGAGCGCGAGCGCCTGCAGAGCCCCGAAGAACGCGAAGAGCTCAACGGTCTGTACGAGTGCATCCTGTGCGCCAGCTGCTCGACCAGCTGCCCGAGCTTCTGGTGGAACCCGGACAAGTTCGTCGGCCCGGCCGGCCTGCTGCAGGCCTACCGCTTCATCGCCGACAGCCGCGACGAAGCCACCAGCGAACGCCTGGACAACCTGGAAGACCCGTACCGACTGTTCCGCTGCCACACCATCATGAACTGCGTGGATGTGTGCCCGAAGAACCTGAACCCGACCAAGGCGATCGGCAAGATCAAGGAAATGATGGTGATGCGCTCGATCTGAGCGCCCCACCCGAACCACTATGGATGCCAGTACCTGTGACGCCCTGCTCGATCAACGCGCTCTGAGCAAGCTGCGCTGGCGCTGCCGCCGTGGACTGCTCGAAAACGACCTGTTCATCGACAGCTTCTTTGCCAGGCACGCTTCTGGCTTGACTGTCAGGCAGGCTGAAGCTCTGGGGGTTTTAATGGACCTGTCCGACAACGATCTGCTCGATCTGTTGCTCGGCAGGAAACCACCCCAAGGCGAGCTGGCCCGTGACGACGTCACGCACGTATTGGGCATGCTTCGCGCAGCCCGGCTACCCGTTTAAGCCCCTCAAAAGGAAACCGAATGAAACTCGTAGACAACAAAGCCACCTTGTCGTTCTCCAACGGCAGCCCCAGCGTCGATATGCCGGTGTATGCCGGCAGCATCGGCCCGGACGTGATCGACATCCGCAAGCTGTACGCACAGACCGGCATGTTCACCTACGACCCCGGCTTCCTGTCCACCGCGTCCTGCCAGTCGGCCATCACCTACATCGATGGTGACAAGGGTGAACTGCTGTACCGCGGCTACCCCATCGAGCAGCTCGCCACCCACTGCGACTACCTCGACACCTGCTACCTGCTGCTCAACGGCGATCTGCCCAACGAAAAGCAACGCGGCGACTTCCACAAGCTCGTGATTAACCACACCATGGTCAACGAGCAAATGCAGTTCTTCCTGCGTGGCTTCCGCCGCGATGCCCACCCCATGGCCGTGCTGACCGGTCTGGTGGGAGGTCTGTCGGCCTTCTACCACGACAGCACCGACATCAACAACCCGGAACACCGTCACGTGGCGGCCATCCGCCTGATCGCCAAGATGCCCACCCTGGTGGCCATGGCCTACAAGTACGGCGTGGGCCAGCCCTACATGTACCCGAAGAACGACCTGAGCTACTCGGGCAACTTCCTGCGCATGATGTTCGGCACCCCGTGTGAAGAGTACGTGGTGAACCCAGTGCTCGAACGCGCCCTGGACCGCATCTTCATCCTGCACGCCGACCACGAGCAGAACGCGTCGACCTCCACCGTGCGCCTGTGCGGTTCGTCGGGCACCAACCCGTTTGCCGCCATCGCTGCCGGCGTGGCCTGCCTCTGGGGCCCCGCTCACGGCGGCGCCAACGAGGCCTGCCTGAACATGCTGGAAGACATCCAGCGCCAGGGCGGCGTGGCCAAGGTCGGCGAATTCATGGAGAAGGTCAAGGACAAGAACTCCGGCGTGAAGCTGATGGGCTTCGGTCACCGCGTCTACAAGAACTACGATCCCCGCGCCAAGCTGATGCAGGAAACCTGCGACGAAGTGCTGAAGGAACTGGGTCTGGAAAACGACCCGCTGTTCAAGCTGGCCAAGGAACTGGAGCGCATTGCCCTGGAAGACGAGTATTTCGTTTCGCGCAAGCTGTACCCGAACGTGGACTTCTATTCCGGCATCGTGCAACGCGCCATCGGCATCCCGGTGAACCTGTTCACCGGCATCTTCGCCCTGGCCCGCACCGTCGGCTGGATCGCCCAGCTCAACGAAATGATCAGCGACCCCGAGTACAAGATCGGCCGTCCTCGCCAGTTGTTCACGGGCGCCGAGCGCCGCGACGTCCCCGCTGGTTTCAAGCGATAAACCCCGAGCCGCCTGCGGCGCCACCCACCCAGGGAGCGCCAGCAGCGGCCCGGCAGCCGGTTCCGCGCCGGCCTCGTCCCCATCCACAAAACCCGCCATCGGCGGGTTTTGTTTTTGCGGAGACACCCATCGTGAAATACGATGTCAAAAAACAGAACAAGGTGAGAAAATTGGAAACTCATCGTCATTGACGACGAGTCAGCCATGAACAACCCGGACCGCAGCTTCACCCGCCGCCTCGACCTCACCTCGCTCCAGCTTTTTGTGGCGGTGTGCGAGCGCGGCAGCATCGGCAAGGCGGCCGAACAGGAATTCATGGCCCCCTCGGCCGTGAGCAAGCGCCTCTCCGATCTTGAAAGCGCCGTGGGCACCACGCTGCTCTACCGCCATGCCCGGGGTGCCAGCCCCACGCCCGCCGGCCAGAGCCTGCTCCACCACGCGCGCTCGGTGCTGTTCAGCCTGGACAAGATGCAGGGCGAACTTTCGGAGTACGCCGACGGTGTGCGCGGGCATGTGCGCATGCACGCCAACATCTCGGCCATTGTCCAGTTCCTGCCCGAAGACCTGGGCAGCTTCACCCGCCTGCACGACCAGGTCAAGATCGACCTGGAAGAACACCTGTCCAGCGAGGTGGTGCGGGCCGTGCAGGAAGGCGCGGCCGATCTGGGCATCTGCCACACGGGAGTGAGTGGCCCCCTGCCCGACCTGCAAACCCGCCCCTACCGGCAAGACCAGCTGGTGCTGATCGTTCCGCAGGCACACCCTCTCGCGGGTGAGAAACAACTGGCTTTCGCCGACAGTCTCGACTGGGATCATGTGGGACTGCACGCCAACAGCTCCATCTACCAGGCCATGCACCAGGCCGCCACCACCGCCGGCCGAGGCATCCGGCTGCGCATCCGCGTAACGGGGCTGGACGCCATGTGCCGCATGATCCACAACGGTCTGGGCGTCGGTCTGATGCCGCGGCGTGCTTTCGAGCTGATGCACGGCGTGGGCGAGCTCACCTGCGTGACTCTGACCGATGACTGGGCCACCCGCCAGATCGACCTGGTGGCCCGCGATTTTTCGACCTTGCCCGTCACGGCCCGACTGCTCGTTGCCCACCTGGGCGAGCAGTCCGGGCAACACACGGTTACAGACCCCCACGCATAAAATTCCATCAGCAAAGGAACCCCTCTCCATGGCACGCACGCTCTACGACAAGATCTGGGACGAACACGTCGTCCACACCGAAGAGGATGGCACGTCCGTCCTCTACATCGACCGCCACCTGGTGCACGAAGTGACCAGCCCGCAGGCGTTTGAGGGCCTGCGCCAGGCGGGCCGCAAGGTCTGGCGCGTGAGCTCGATCGTGGCCACCGCCGACCACAACACGCCCACCACCGGCTGGGAACAGGGTTACGACGGCATCACCGACCCGATCAGCAAGGAACAGATCACCACGCTGAACGACAACATCGCCGAATTCGGCGCAGCGGCCTTCTTTCCCTTCATGTCCCAGCGCCAGGGCATCGTTCACGTGATCGGTCCGGAAAACGGCGCCACCCTGCCCGGCATGACGGTGGTCTGCGGCGACAGCCACACCAGCACCCACGGGGCGTTTGGCGCACTCGCGCACGGCATCGGTACCAGCGAGGTCGAGCACGTCATGGCGACGCAGACCTTGCTGGCCAAGAAGGCCAAGAACATGCTGGTGCGCGTGGACGGGCAACTCGCCAAGGGCGTGACCGCCAAGGACATCGTGCTGGCCATCATCGGCAAGATCGGCACCGCGGGCGGCACCGGCTACACCATCGAATTCGGTGGCAGCGCGATCCGCGCCCTGTCGATGGAAGGCCGCATGACGGTGTGCAACATGGCCATCGAAGGCGGTGCCCGCGCGGGTCTGGTGGCGGTGGATGAAAAAACCATCGAATACGTCAAGGGTCGCCCGCTCTCCCCCACCGGAGTGGAATGGGAACAGGCCGTGGCCTACTGGAAAACTCTGCACTCGGACGCCGACGCGGTGTTCGACACCGTAGTGACACTGGACGCCAGCACGATCGTGCCGCAGGTCACCTGGGGCACCTCGCCCGAGATGGTGCTCGGCGTGGACGCCCGCGTGCCCGATCCCGAGAAGGAAAAAGACCCGAACAAGCGCGGCGCCATTGAGCGTGCGCTCACCTACATGGCGCTGGAGCCGGGCAAGGCCCTGAACGACATCTTCGTGGACAAGGTGTTCATCGGCTCCTGCACCAACAGCCGCATCGAAGACATGCGCGAGGCCGCAGCCGTGGTGAAGAAGCTGGGCCAGAAAGTGGCCAAAAACATCAAGCTGGCGATGGTCGTTCCCGGCTCGGGTCTGGTCAAGGAACAGGCCGAGCGCGAAGGCCTGCACGAGATCTTCAAGGCCGCAGGCTTCGAGTGGCGCGAACCCGGCTGCTCCATGTGCCTGGCCATGAACGCCGACCGCCTGGAACCCGGCGAACGCTGTGCCTCCACCAGCAACCGCAACTTCGAAGGCCGCCAGGGCGCCGGTGGCCGCACCCACCTGGTCTCCCCAGCGATGGCTGCCGCCGCCGCGATCCACGGCCATTTCATTGACGTGCGCACCATCGCCTGACCTTCCATCCCGAGTCCTCATCAAGGAGTCCTCAGATGTCCTCTACCCAACCCCTGTTCACCCTGCTGGCCACCGCAACCCTGGTGTCCCTGGCCGCCTGCAACACCGTGCAAGGCGTCAAACAGGACGCGCACGTGGTCAAAGGCAAGGCCGTGGAAGTCAAGGACGCGGTCGTTGACAAGGCCATCGAGATCAAGGACAAGACCGTCGAAGGCGGCAAAGCCGTCGGCCAGTCGGTCGGCTCCGGGCTGGAGAAGGCTGGCGAAGCCGTCAAGGGCGCGACCCACTGAGGCCAGCCACACAACCCCCACACACCATCATGCAGAAATTCACCATTCACCAGGGCCTCGTGGCCCCCATGGACCGCGAAAACGTCGACACCGACGCCATCATCCCCAAGCAGTTCCTCAAGTCGATCCGCAAGACCGGTTTCGGGCCCAACCTGTTTGACGAGTGGCGCTATCTGGACAAGGGCGAGCCCGGCCAGGATCCCGTTACACGCCAACCGAACCCGGACTTCGTGCTCAACCAGCCGCGTTACGCGGGCGCGTCGGTGCTGCTGACCCGCAAGAACTTCGGCTGCGGCTCCAGCCGGGAACACGCGCCCTGGGCCATCGACCAGTACGGCTTTCGCGCCGTCATCGCACCGAGCTACGCCGACATCTTCTTCAACAACTGCTTCAAGAACGGCCTGCTGCCCATCGTGCTGCCCGAGGCCACGGTCGCCCAGCTGTTCGACGAGGTGTATGCCTTCCCGGGCTACCAACTGACCATCGACCTGGAACGCCAAGTGATCGTGAAACCTCAAGGCGAAGAAATCCCGTTCGAGGTGCAGGCCTTCCGCAAGTACTGCCTGCTCAACGGGCTGGACGACATCGGCCTGACTTTGCGCCATAAGGACAAGATCGCCGCGTTCGAAAAAGAGCGTCTGGCGACCAAGCCCTGGCTCGCGCACACGATGTAATCACCCCTCCACACACAAGAAGCACTCATGAAAATCGCAGTTCTCCCCGGTGACGGCATCGGCACCGAAATCGTGGCCGAAGCGGTCAAAGTCCTCAACGCGCTCGATCTGAAATTCGAAATGGAATCCGCCTTGGTCGGCGGTGCCGCCTACGAAGCGCATGGCCACCCGCTGCCCGAGTCCACTCTCAACCTCGCCAAATCGGCCGACGCCATCCTGTTCGGCGCCGTGGGCGACTGGAAGTACGACAAGCTCGACCGCCCCTTGCGCCCCGAGCAGGCCATCCTGGGCCTGCGCAAGCACCTCGGCCTGTTCGCCAACTTCCGCCCCGCCATCTGCTACGAGCAGCTGGTGGGAGCGTCCAGCCTCAAGCCCGAGCTCATCGCGGGCCTGGACATCCTCATCATTCGCGAGCTCACCGGCGACATCTACTTCGGCCAGCCGCGCGGCCGCCGCGTGGCCACCGACGGCCATTTCCCCGGTGCCGAAGAAGCCTTCGACACCATGCGCTACAGCAAGCCGGAGATTGAGCGCATCGCCCACGTCGCCTTCCAGGCCGCACGCAAGCGCAACAAGAAAGTCACCAGCGTGGACAAGGCCAACGTGCTGGAAACCTTCCAGTTCTGGAAAGACGTGGTCACCGAAGTGCACGCCCAGTACCCGGACGTGGAACTGCAGCACATGTACGTGGACAACGCCGCGATGCAATTGGTCAAGGCACCCAAGGCTTTTGACGTGGTGGTGACCGGCAACATGTTTGGCGACATCCTGTCCGACGAAGCGTCCATGCTCACTGGCTCCATCGGCATGCTGCCCTCGGCCTCGCTGAACTCGAAGAACCAGGGCCTGTACGAACCCAGCCACGGCAGCGCGCCCGACATCGCGGGCAAGGGCGTGGCCAACCCGCTGGCCACCATCCTGAGCGCGGCCATGATGCTGCGCTTCAGCCTGAACCAGGAAGCCGCTGCACAACGCATCGAAGCCGCCGTGCAAAAGGTGCTGGTGCAAGGCCTGCGCACGCCCGACATCTACAGCGAGGGTACAACCAAGGTCGGCACTTCGCAGATGGGCGATGCGGTGGTGAAAGCGCTGGGCTGATCGCACTGCGAACCAACGCCCCATTGAAGGCAGCCTACGGGCTGCCTTTTTTGCGCCCGCGTGTCAGTTTCGCCCAAGCCACCATCCGGTACAATCTACACCCATGTTTGCCGCCCGCCCGTTCGACCTGAACAAAGCACCCGCCGCCCTGGCCGGTGTGGCTGCGCACGCAATCACCATCAAAACCACGACCATTAAGGGCTGATCCAGCCTGGTTCGTCGTGCGCCCTCCCGGCCCAGACGAGCCGGGCAAGTCGGTCTGGTCTGGACCTGTTTTATGTACTTGAAAGGGCGTTTGAAATGAGCAAGTTGGTTGGTTTGGTCGGCTGGCGCGGCATGGTTGGCTCGGTGTTGATGGATCGCATGGTCGAGGAAAAAGACTTCGACCTGATTGAGCCGCTGTTTTTCTCCACCTCGAACGCCGGCGGCAAGGCTCCGGCGATGGCGAAGAACGAAACCACGCTGCAGGACGCGCACGACATCGCGGCCCTCAAGCGCTGCGACATCATCATCACCGCCCAGGGTGGCGACTACACCAGCGAGGTGTTTCCCAAGTTGCGCGCCGCAGGCTGGAACGGCCACTGGATCGACGCCGCCTCCACGCTGCGCATGGAAAAGGATGCCGTCATCATCCTCGACCCGGTCAACATGCCGGTGATCAAGGACGCGCTGGCCAATGGCGGCAAGAACTGGGTCGGCGGCAACTGCACCGTGAGCTGCATGCTGATGGGCGTGGGCGCGCTGTACAAAGCCGGTCTGGTCGAGTGGATGAGCACCCAGACCTACCAGGCCGCCTCCGGTGGTGGCGCCCAGCACATGCGCGAACTGCTGACGCAGTACGGCACGCTCAACGCCGAAGTGAAGGCCTTGCTGGACGACCCCAAAAGCGCCATCCTGGAGATCGACCGCAAGGTCATCGCCAAGCAGCGCAGCCTGACCGGTGCCGAGACGGCCAACTTCGGGGTGCCGCTGGGTGGTTCGCTGATCCCCTGGATCGACAAGGACCTGGGCAACGGCATGTCCAAGGAAGAGTGGAAGGGCATGGCCGAAACCAACAAGATCCTCGGCATGGGCGAAGGCTTCGGTTCGGCCGCCATCCCGGTGGACGGTTTCTGCGTGCGCGTGGGCGCGATGCGCTGCCACAGCCAGGCGCTGACCTTCAAGCTCAAGAAAGACGTGCCAACAGCCGATATCGAAGCCATGATCGCGGCGGACAATCAGTGGGTCAAAGTGGTGCCCAACACCCGCGAAGCCACCATCAAGGACCTGACGCCCGTGGCGGTCACCGGCACCATGATCATCCCGGTCGGACGCATCCGAAAGCTGGCCATGGGCCCGGAATATGTGGGCGCCTTCACCATTGGCGACCAGTTGTTGTGGGGCGCTGCCGAACCGCTGCGCCGCATGCTGCGAATTTTGTTGGACGCCTGATTGCAGGCATGCTTGACGACAAAGTGGGCCATTGAGCCCGCTTTCTCGTTGCGAAGTCACAACGCTGGAATGCCGCCAGATATGGTGAAACGGCCCCCGGGAAACTCAAGCGAATTCTCAGCTTGTCACCGTAATGCGTTGATGTTATGGTCAATTCTCGGTTTTTTACGTCGAGGTCCACGTGCCAATTCACACCCGCCACACACCATCCATCCGAACCTGCGCCACGGCCGGCGATACCGGTTCAAGAGGTCTTGCGCGGTTGCACGCGATAGCTGCCGCGGTGGTTTTGTGCACCGGCCTGCTACAGGCCAGTGATGCGCAAGCCCTGGCGCTGGGGCGCATAGTGGTGCAATCGGCCCTGGGAGAACCCCTTCGGGCCGAGGTCGAGGTCCTCGAAATCACGGCCGAAGAGTCGACCAGTCTGCGTGTGGGTCTTGCGGCGGCAGGCGCGTTCCGTGCAGCCGGTATGGACTTCAATGCCGCGCTGGCCGACCTCCAGGTCGTTCTGCAGCGCCGCTCCGACGGCCGCGCCTTCCTGCGTCTGACGGGCAGGCGCCCAGTCAACGAGCCCTTCATGGACATGATTCTGGAGGCCAACTGGGCATCGGGCCGAATCGTGCGCGACTACACGCTGCTGTTTGACCCCCCCAGCCTGCGCCCGCCCCTGCCAGCGCCGATGGCACCCCAAGTGACCGCGCAGTCGACGACAGCACCGGTTGCGCCATCATCCACGCCGGTCCGGCCGCCCGAGGCTGCCTCCACTCCAACTGTCCGTGCACCCGCCGCCTCCGCTGCACCGGGTCGCGCCCCTGCCCCCCGTCCGGCCGCACCGACAGCCACTGCGCCTGATGTGAATGCTGGCGCCGGCACGCGCCTGAGGGTCAAAGCCGGCGACACCGCCGGGCGCATTGCGGCGAACAACCTGCCCGCCAATGTGTCGCTTGATCAGATGCTCGTGGCCATGCTGCGTGCCAACCCCGATGCGTTCATCGGTGGCAACATCAACCGCATCAGAGCGGGTTCCCTGGTGGATCTGCCCAATGAGGCCACCGCGACGGCCACGCCAACCAGCGAGGCTCGCCAGATCATCGCTGCGCAGAGCCGCGACTTCAACGAATTCCGCCGCCGCCTGGCGAGCCGCGTGCCCGCTGCCGCGGTTGCCGCAGCAGACCGGCAAGCCACGGGTCGTGTGCAGGCCGAAGTCGAGGACCAGAAGCCAGCGCCAGCAACCCAGGACAAGCTGACGCTGTCCAAGGGTGCTGCGCCGGGTCAGTCTGCACAGGAAGAAGCCAAGATCGCCGAGGAACGGCGCGCCAGCGACGCCACAACCCGCGTGGCGGAGCTCTCCAGAAACATCGACGAACTGGCCAAGATCGCCCCAGCCACAGCGCCAGCGGATGCCGCTGCCAGCGCGCCGGTCGTGCCGGACGCTCCGAAACCGGCAGCAACAGCCCCCGAAGTGGCTGTCACGCCAGCAGTTTCACCTGAGCCCGTGCCCGCTGCAGCCGCTGAACCGTCCGCTCCGCCCGTTGTTGCCCAGGCCCCGGCCCCCGCTCCCAACCCCGCTGTACCGGTGCCAGCTCCGGCTGTCGATGAACCTTCCTTCATTGGACAGTTGCTGGGCAATCCCTTCGTGCTGCCCGCTGCGGGTGGACTGCTCGTGCTGCTCGCTGGCTTGGGCCTGTACCGCATGCGCCAACGCAAGAAGACATCCGCCTCGGACAGCTCCTTCCTGGAAAGCCGGTTGCAACCCGACTCGTTCTTCGGCTCCAGCGGTGGTCAGCGCATTGACACCGCCGAAGCCTCGGCATCGGGCTCGTCCATGGTGTATTCCCCCAGCCAGCTGGATGCCGCCGGCGACGTCGATCCGGTGGCCGAGGCCGACGTCTACCTGGCCTACGGCCGCGATCTGCAGGCCGAGGAGATTCTCAAGGAAGCCATGCGCAGCACCCCCGCGCGCGTGGCCATCCACAACAAATTGCTTGAAATCTACGCCAAGCGTCGCGACGCCAAGGCCTTTGAAGTTGTGGCCACTGAAGCCTACGGGATCACCCAAGGGCAGGGGGCTGAGTGGGAACACGCCTGCGGTCTGGGCAAAGAACTGGATCCGAACAATCCGCTGTACCAGCCTGGCGGAAGTCCTGTGGGCAAGGCGGGTGCTGCTGTTGCAGGTGGCGCCAGTACGATCCCCTTCGGCAACAGCACACTTGCACAAAACACCACCCCCGGTGCACCAACCGACACAGATACCGACAACAACCTCGGCCTTGATCTTGATCTGGACATTGGGCTGGACACACCTTCGGCCCCGGTTGCGTTGCAAATGCCCGCTCGGGTGGACGCCCAGATGTCCAGCCTGGACGATCTGGACCAAACGGACGCGCTCACAAGCGCTCCCGGTGATGTCAACGATCTGGCCTCCCGACCGATGGACTTTGACCTGGACTTCCCCTCCGAGCCGGTGCCCCTGTCTTCGCCCGCGCCAACGGCGACACCCGCGGTCGTTGCGGCGGAACAGCCCGCATTGGACGACAGCGAGGTGCTGCCTGCGTTCGATTTTGATGAATCCTCCACGCCCGTGGTCCAAAGCAGCAACGGGCAAGAACGCACCGCACCCTCTGCTGAATTGTTGTCCTTTGACCTGAGCGACATTGAGCTGGATCTGAGTGACCCTCAGCAAGCCGCAAGTGAAGAGACCGCCGGACTGAGTGCCGAGAATCCGCTGGAAACCAAGCTGTCCCTGGCCGAAGAGTTTCGGGCCATCGGCGACCTTGAAGGTGCACGATCGCTGGCCGAAGAAGTGTTGGCCGAAGCCTCCGGCACCCTGAGAACCAAGGCAGGCACCTTCCTGGCCGACCTCGCCTGACACAACCCCGCGGTCTGCATTCCCCTTTGATCAAGGCCACATCTGTCGGGGCTTCACCCCGTGAAGCCCCGTCATTGCGCATGGCGCTGGGGGTCAGCTACAACGGCCATTGCTACGATGGCTGGCAGAGCCAGTCCAGTGGCCGCACGGTGCAGGACCGGCTGGAACGGGCCCTGACCGAATTCACTGCCCTCGACAAAGTCGGCACGCTGTGCGCCGGACGCACCGATGCTGGCGTGCACGGACTCATGCAGGTGGTGCATTTCGACACCCCGGTCGAACGACCGAACAACGCCTGGGTCCGCGGCACCAACCGTTTTCTGCCAGCCGACATTGCCGTGCAATGGGCGCAACGCGTACCCGCCAGCTTTCACGCCCGCGCCAGCGCCCGCTCACGCCGCTATGCCTATGTGTTGCTTGAATCCCCGGTCAGACCCAGCATCGACCATGGCCAGGTCGGCTGGGTGTTTCGCCCGCTTCAGCTTGAATCCATGCTGCAGGCGGCTCAGACGCTGGTGGGTGAACACGACTTCACCTCGTTCCGAGCCTCGGCCTGCCAGGCTCACAGCCCCGTCAAGCTGATGCAGCGCATCGACATTTCGCAGCGCGGCGCCTACTGGCGCTTCGAGTTCGAAGCATCCGCCTTCCTGCACCACATGATCCGCAACATCATGGGCTGCCTGATCGCCATTGGCAACGGAAAGTACCCGGCCACATGGATGGCCGATGTGTTGGCCGCGAAAAGCCGAGACGCGGCCGCGCCCACGTTTTCGCCCGATGGCCTGTATTTTCTGGGTCCGGTTTACGATGAGGCTTTTGGTCTGCCCACCCGCACACCCGCCTTCGACTGGTTGCCATAGCCCCCTCCCCCCGCGCCGCCTTCAACGCCACCCCCTCAAGGGGGCGACACTGGCGACCCGGCAAAGCCGGTTCCGCGGTGTCCTCGAACAAGCAACGTCCGCCGATGAAACCTTCCAGGACACGAATCAAAATCTGTGGTCTCACCCGGGAACCCGACGTAGACGCTGCCGTGCAGGCCGGTGCGGACGCGATCGGCTTCGTGCTCTACCCCCAGAGCCCTCGGTTTGTCACGCCCGAGCGCACCGCGGAATTGGCACGCCGCCTGCCCGCCTTCGTCACGCCGGTGCTGCTGTTCGTGAACGCCAGCCCGGCGTTCATTGCGCAAGGCACCGCGGCTGTGCCGAACGCCTTGCTGCAGTTCCACGGCGACGAAACACCCGCCGACTGTCTGGCCGCTGGCCGCCCGTTCCTGCGCGCGGCGCGCATACCCACCGGCCCCGCCGGGGCGGGCTTTGATCTCCTAAAATACGCGCAAGACTTTTCTGCCGCCCAGGCCATCCTGCTCGACGCCCATGTCGAGGGATTTGGCGGCGGAGGTCAATCATTCGACTGGAATCCTTTCCCTTGGTCACATCCGCTTCTAAACGCCAGCTCTCGCCTCGTTTTGTCTGGTGGACTCACGCCTGCAAACGTGATCGATGGCATCAGCCGCGTACGGCCCTGGGCCGTTGACGTGAGTTCCGGTGTCGAGGTGTCGAAAGGCATCAAGGACGCCGACAAGATCCACGCATTCGTCGCCGCCGTTCGCGCGGCCGACACCCACTTATCCCGTCCGAGCTGAACCCGTTTCCGGGTCGCTCGGGCCATTGAACCGAGACACCCATGAACACCTACGAGCAACCCGACGCCCGCGGCCACTTCGGCATCTACGGCGGCAGCTTCGTGAGCGAAACGCTCACGCACGCCATCAACGAGCTCAAAGCCGCCTACGCGAAATACCAGCACGACCCCGAGTTCCTCGCGGAATTCCAGAGCGAGCTTGCGCATTTCGTGGGCCGCCCTTCCCCTGTCTACCACGCCGCACGCATGAGCCGTGAGCAAGGCGGCGCCCAGATCTTCCTGAAGCGCGAAGACCTCAACCACACCGGCGCCCACAAGATCAACAACGTGATCGGCCAGGCCATGCTCGCCAGGCGCATGGGCAAGCCGCGCGTGATCGCCGAAACCGGCGCCGGCCAACACGGCGTGGCCACCGCCACCATCTGCGCCCGCTACGGACTGGAATGTGTGGTCTACATGGGCAGTGAAGACGTGAAGCGCCAGAGCCCCAACGTCTACCGCATGAAGCTGCTGGGCGCCACCGTGGTGCCGGTGGAAAGCGGCAGCAAGACGCTCAAAGACGCGCTCAACGAGGCCATGCGCGACTGGGTCGCCAACGTGGACAACACCTTCTACATCATCGGCACCGTGGCCGGACCGCACCCCTATCCGATGATGGTGCGCGACTTCCAGAGCGTGATCGGTGAAGAGTGCCTGGTGCAGATGCCACAGATGCTCAAGGCCGCTGGCTGCAAGACCGAACAGCCCGACGTGGTGGTCGCCTGTGTGGGCGGTGGCAGCAACGCCATGGGCATTTTTTACCCGTACATCGACCACGCCGCCACGCGCCTGATCGGCGTGGAAGCGGCCGGCGAAGGCCTGGACAGCGGCAAACACTCGGCCTCGCTGCAGAAAGGCAGCCCCGGCGTGCTGCACGGCAACCGCACCTATGTGCTGCAGGACGACAACGGCCAGGTTACCGAGACCCACAGCGTGAGCGCCGGACTGGACTACCCCGGCGTCGGCCCTGAGCATGCGTTCCTGAAAGACATCGGCCGCGCCGAATACGTCGGCATCACCGACAAGGAAGCGCTGGAAGCCTTCCACTACCTGTGCCGCACCGAGGGCATCATCCCGGCGCTGGAATCAAGCCATGCCGTGGCCTACGCCATGAAGCTTGCCAGGACCATGAAGCCCACGCAATCGATCCTGGTCAACCTCTCCGGCCGCGGCGACAAGGACATCGGCACCGTGGCCGACCTGTCGAATGCCGACTTCTATTGCCGACCGAGCTGCCGTGGGCAGTCGGTCAAAGGCGGCATGGAAACCGCCACCATCAAGGTGACCAAATGAGCCGCATCGAAATAACCTTTGCCGAACTGAAGGCACAGAACCGCAAGGCCCTGGTCCCCTTCGTCACCGCCGGTTTCCCCTATGCCGACATCACACCCGACCTGATGCACGGCATGGTCGAGGCCGGTGCCGACGTCATCGAACTCGGCGTGCCGTTCTCCGACCCCTCGGCCGACGGCCCGGTGATCCAGAAGGCGGGCGATCGCGCGCTGGCGCTGGGCATTGGCCTGACCCAGGTCATCGCGATGGTGAAGATCTTCCGCGAGCGCAACAGCACCACCCCGGTGGTTCTGATGGGCTATGCCAACCCGATCGAACGCTATGACCAGAAACACGGCGACGGCAGCTTTGTCCGCGACGCCTCGGCCGCAGGAGTGGACGGTGTGCTGGTGGTGGACTACCCGCCGGAAGAGTGCGAGGACTTCGCTGCCACCCTGCGCGCCGCCAACATGGACCTGATCTTCCTGCTCGCACCCACCAGTACCGACGAGCGCATGGCGCAGGTGGCGCGCGTGGCCAGCGGCTACGTGTACTACGTGTCGCTCAAGGGCGTGACGGGCGCGGGCACGCTGGACGTGGGTCAGGTCGAGGCCATGTTGCCGCGCATCCGCGCCCACGTCAGCATTCCGGTGGGCGTGGGTTTTGGCATCCGCGATGCCGAAACGGCCAAAGCCATAGGAAAGAGCGCCGACGCGGTGGTGATCGGCAGCAAGATCATCCAGCTGATCGAGAACGAGCCGCATGAAAAGGTGGTGTCGGTTGCCACCCATTTCCTGCGCACCATACGAAAAGCGCTGGACGCATAATCCCCTGACTTTCCCGGGCCTCATGGGCCCGGCTTCCCCATAGGAGCACACCCATGTCCTGGCTTGAAAAGCTGCTGCCACCGAAGATCACCCACACCGACCCAACCGAGCGCCGCAGCGTGCCCGAAGGGCTGTGGATCAAGTGTCCGAGCTGCGAGGCTGTGCTCTACAAGACCGATCTGGAAAAGAACCAGAACGTCTGCCCACACTGCAGCCACCACCACCGCATCGGTGCCCGGCCCCGTCTGAATGCGTTCCTGGACGCCGAGGGCCGGTATGAAATCGGTCAGGAGGTGCTGCCGGTCGACGCATTGAAGTTCAAGGACAGCCGCAAGTACCCTGAGCGCCTGAAAGAAGCGCTGGAGACCACGGGCGAGACCGATGCGCTCATTGTCATGGGTGGTGCGGTGCAAGGCGTCAGCCTGGTGGCCGCCTGCTTCGAGTTTGACTTCATGGGCGGCTCCATGGGCTCGGTGGTGGGTGAGCGTTTTGTGCGCGGTGTGGAAGAAGCCATTGCCCAGAAGGTGCCCTTTGTCTGCTTCACCGCCACCGGCGGTGCGCGCATGCAGGAAGGCCTGCTCTCGCTGATGCAGATGGCCAAGACCAACGCCGCCCTCACCCGGCTGGCCAAGAAGGGCCTGCCCTACATCAGCGTGCTGACCGATCCCACCATGGGTGGCGTCTCGGCCGGTTTCGCCTTCCTGGGCGACGTGGTGATCGCCGAACCCAAGGCACTGATCGGTTTCGCCGGCCCGCGCGTGATCGAGAACACCGTGCGCGTGAAGCTGCCCGAAGGCTTTCAGCGTGCCGAGTTCCTGATCACCAAGGGCGCAGTCGACTTCATCTGCGATCGGCGCGAACTGCGCACCACGGTGGCCAGCGCGCTCGCCATGCTGCAGCGCCAGAGTGCCGACGCGGTGGTTGCCGATTGAGTGAAACACCGGAGACAGCACCGCTGGTCCTGTCGCAACTGCCCCTGTTTCCGCTGCAGACCGTCCTGTTTCCCGGCGGCTGGATGCCCTTGCGCATTTTCGAAGTGCGCTACCTCGACATGATCAGCCGGTGCCACAAGGCCGGCGCGCCGTTCGGCGTCGTCTGCCTGTCCGAGGGCAGCGAGGTACGGCGCATCGATCCAAATGCACCGCCCAGCGGTGGCACCTTTGCGCGTGAGGTGTTTCATCCCGTGGGCACACTGGCGCGCATCGAACAGCTGGAGCGGCCGCAGCCCGGACTGCTGGTCATTCACTGCCGCGGCCTGCAGCGCTTTCATGTGACCGCCAGCCATCAACTGCCGCACGGACTGTGGGTGGGCGATGTGCAACTCGACGACGCTGAGCCCGTGATCCCGGTGCCCGAACACCTCTTGCCCACGCGCGACGCGCTGCAACGCTTGCTGCACAACCTGCAGGAGCGCGAGCCAGAGGCCATGAACGAGCTGCCGCTGCAGCCGCCCTACCAGTGGGACGACAGCGGCTGGGTGGCCAACCGCTGGGCCGAACTCCTGCCCGCACCGGCCGAACTCAAACACCGGCTGATGACGCTGGACAATCCCTTGCTGCGGCTGGAGCTGATTTCCGATCTGCTCGACCGGATGGGCGTGGAACGCTGATTCAGGGCAGCAGGGAGAGTGCGTGCATGTAGCGCGCACTCACCATCAGTGTGTCCCAGTCCATCTCCGCAGCGCGCGGCAGCAGCGCCAGGCGCCGGTCTTCACTCGCGGGATTGGGGCTCCACAACCCCTCCACCTGTGCTCGCGACAAGGCTTCAATGGCCTCGTCGATCGGCGACCCACCATCCACCACAGACTGGTTGCACAGCACCACCATGTCGCCACCCGCGGTGAGTGCAGCCAGTGCGGCCTTGGCGAAGCTCACGTCGCGCCCGTCGATATGGCGCGCCGCTTCCATGCTGAGGTCGTCGCTGAAGATGGCGCCGGTGAAACCGAGCTGGTGGCGCAGCACGTCCTGCAACCAGCGCGACGAAAATCCCGCAGGTCGGCTGTCCACCCTGGGATAGATCACGTGCGCGGGCATCACCGCCTGCAGGCTGCTGGAGAGCCAACCGTAGGGTGCGGCATCTTCGGCCAGGATGGCCTTGAGGCTGCGCTTGTCCACCGGAATCGCCAAGTGCGAGTCGGCCTTGACGAAGCCGTGGCCCGGGAAGTGTTTGCCGCAGTTGCCCATGCCGCTCTGCTGCAGGCCGAACATCAGCGCCTGCGCCAGCAACGACACCACGCGCGGGTCGCGCGCGAAGGCGCGGTCGCCAATGACCGAGCTTTCACCGTAGTCCAGATCGAGCACCGGCGTGAAGCTCAGGTCCACACCACAGGCGCGCAACTCGGCGCCGAGCACGTAGCCGGCGGCCGTGGCGGCGTTGGTCGCGCGCATCGCGGGACCGCCCTCACCTTCGCCATTCTTCGGCGGCGACAGCCACAGCCCGCCGAAGGCGGCCATGGGTGGCAGGTGGGTGAAACCGTCGGTGCGAAAGCGCTGCACACGCCCGCCTTCGTGGTCCACCGCGATCAGCAGGTCGGGCCTCACGGCCTTGATCTGGCGGCACAGTCGGGTCAGTTGGGCACGGTCCAACCAGTTGCGGGCAAACAGGATGACGCCACCCACCAGGGGATGGGCCAGGCGCTGGCGTTCGGCGGTGGTGAGGCTGTGGCCAGCGACATCGATGATGAGTGGGGCGTGTTGATGCATTTTTTGTGCAGGCAGGTGGTCAGGTTTCGTGGCCAAGTCGCACTGGGGCGGAACTCGCGGGCCCGGCGGGTGGGGTGTGGGCATCGTCTTTCTCAACCACCACGAAGCTGGCGGCGTAGTCGGTCTCGTCGGTCACGGTCACATGGACACGCAATCCCTGCGCTTCAAACCAGGTCTTGAGATCGTCGTGCAACACGATCACGGGCTGGCCGCTGGGCAGATTGGCGATTTCACAGCGCCGCCAGGTCATGGGCAAACGCATGCCCAGACCAATGGCCTTGGAAAACGCTTCCTTGGCAGAAAAACGCGTCGCGAGGTAGCTCAGGCCGCGGTGCGGCCAACGCGCGCTGCGCCGCTGCCAGACGACGAATTCAGCGTCGCTGAGCACCTTGCGTGCGAACCGCTCACCCTGGCGTTCAAAGGTCGCCGAGATGCGTCGGATGTCGCAGATATCGGTACCAATGCCGAAGATCATGGGCGGGTCAGGCGAACGCCTCGTGAATGCAACGGTTGTAGTCGTCGATGGTGGCGGCGTAGCCCAGCTCCAGCGCATCGGCGATCAAAGCGTGACCGATCGACACCTCGCTCACGCCCGGTACAGCGCGCAGGAAAGCGGTGAGGTTGTCACGGTTGAGGTCGTGCCCGGCGTTGACACCGAGGCCCGCATCCAGAGCCGCCTGCGCGGCGCCGCGAAAGCGTTCGAGCTGCGCAGCGCGTTCAGGCGTGTGCCATGCGGCGGCGTAGGGTTCGGTGTAGAGCTCCACCCGGTCCGCACCCACGGCTTTGGCCGCGGCCATCTGCGCGGGTTCGGCGTCCATGAACAGGCTCACGCGCGCGCCCAGGGCACGGGCTTCGGCCACGACGGCCTGAAGGCGCTCGGCATCCTGCGGGAAGGTCCAGCCGTGATCGCTGGTGAACTGGCCTTCGCTGTCGGGCACGAAGGTCAGCTGGTGCAGCGGCAGGCCCTTGGTTTTCACCTCGCGAGCAACATCCATCAGGTTGTGAAACGGGTTGCCTTCGATGTTGTATTCGCGATCGGGCCAGGCCTTGAGCAGTTCCGCCAGATCGAACACATCGCGGGGCCGGATGTGGCGTTCATCGGGACGGGGATGCACGGTGATGCCGTGTGCCCCGGCCTGAAGGCACAAGGAAGCCGCCCGAGTGACCGACGGGATACCCAGGTGCCGGGTGTTGCGCACGAGGGCGACCTTGTTGAGGTTGACCGACAGCGCGGTGCGTGGAAGTGAAGCCGTGGTCATGGCGTGGTCTGGAGGTTGGTGGAAGCCGCTTCGGGCGATGCGCGAGGTCGGCCCATGGCCTGCACATCCAGCATCAGCTGGCGGGTCTTGAACACCCGCACACCGCTATGGTAGTGCAGCAGGTTGCGCAACTGCGGCTGCAGCGCCTGCTGGCAACCGACACAGGCGCGCAGGGTGGCGATGAGGGGATCGGTCTCGTCCATCGCGATCTGGAGCGAACGCCACTGCTCCCCAGAAAGGGCATGCGCATCGTCGCCATGCGCCGCACGAAGTCCGCTCTCCGGGCCCAGCACATAGAACACGCCATCGTGCAGAGACGCCAGCGTGTTGCCTTCTTGCGCCAGATCGGGCAGCAGGCCGATGTCGCGCAACAACAGCAACTCGAACGCACGCAGGATGAGCTGCTGTGCATCGGCCCGCTCGGCCAGCAACTGCACCGCCAGGGTGTAGTGGTCGTACAGGGCCGCGTGCGGATCGTCCCGGGCCAGCAGGCGCATGAGCAGCTCGTTGAGATAACAACCGGAGAGCAGCGCCTCACCAGTGGGCATGACATGCCCGCCCTGCCACTGGGCCGACTTGAGCGTGCGCACCTCGGCGTCGCCGCCCCAGCTCAGGTGCAGTGGCTGCAGCGGCAACAGCACCGGACGGAACTGGGATGTGGGCCGCTTGACCCCCTTGGCCACCAGCGCAATGCGGCCATGGTGACGCGTGAACACTTCCAGCACCAGGCTGGACTCGCTCCAGTCGTAGCGGTGCAGGACGAAAGCAGGTTCTTCAGAAAACCGGCGCGTGGCCATGGTTCGCTTGCGGAGACTTCACTCGTAGCCAAACGAGCGCACGCGCGCATCGTCATCGGCCCAGCCCGAACGCACTTTGACCCACAACTCCAGAAACACCTTGCAATCCCAGAGTTTCTCCAGTTCCTGACGCGCCTCGGTACCGATGCGCTTGAGCTTCTCGCCCTTGTCGCCGATCACCATGCCCTTGTGGCCATCGCGCTCCACCACGATGGTCGCTGCGATGCGCCTTAGCCGGCCTTCCTGCTCGAACTTGTCGATGATGACGGTGGATGTGTAGGGCAGCTCGTCGCCGGTCAGGCGGAAGAGCTTTTCACGCACCATCTCGCTGGCCATGAAGCGCTCGCTGCGGTCGGTGAGCTCTTCGGGATCGTGCATCCAGGGTTGCTGCGGCAGGTATTTCTCACAGATCGCAAACAGGCGCTGGATGTCCTTGGTGTTCTTGGCCGACATCGGCACGAACTCGGCAAACGCGTGGCGCTCCTGCATCGAGCGCAGCCAGGGCGCGAGGTCGCCACGCCGGTGCACCAGATCGAACTTGTTGGCCAGCAGCACCACAGGCACGTTCGCCGGCAACAGGTCCAGCACCTTGGCATCGGCCAGGTTGAAATGCCCGGCCTCCACCACGAACAGGATCAGGTCCACATCGTTCACCGCGCCCAGCACAGTTTTGTTGAGTGCCCGGTTCAGCGCATTGCCATGCCGGGTCTGGAAACCCGGCGTGTCCACGAACACGAACTGCGTCGGCCCGACGGTGCGGTAACCCGTGATGCGGTGTCGCGTGGTCTGCGCCTTCCGCGAGGTGATGCTGACCTTCTGGCCGACCAAGGCATTGAGCAGGGTCGATTTGCCCACGTTGGGTTTGCCCACGATGGCCACGAAGCCGCAATACTGGGCCGCCGGATCGACAGGCTCGGGCTCTTGCAACGCCGCTTCGGGCTGCTCGGCTTCAACCTCACCGGGGTTGCCCAGGGCGCGGGCCAGCATGGCGTCAAGCTCAGGGTTGGCCACAGGTGTGGCAGGCTGTGACGGAGCGGGCATGGGAACGGTTTTTCGGGACATGGATTCGTGCTGACGGGTCAACGCCAGGGGCAAAGAGAGAAATGACGCAAGCGGCGTGTTTCGGGAACGGGAGGCGGGTCACTCCGCCATGAGGTGCTGCAACATGGCCGCCGCTGCGGCCTGCTCACCCGCGCGACGCGAAGCACCGATACCACGTTCGCTGCGACCGGTTTCCGTCACTGTGCATTCCACATCGAACGTCTGTTTATGGGCTTCGCCCAGGGTAGCCACCACGCGGTAAACCGGCAGCTTCATTTTGCGCGCCTGCAGCCACTCCTGCAATTCGGTCTTCGGGTCCTTGCCCATGGCGCTCATCTGGGCGTTCAGTTCAACATCGCCGTAAAGCCTGCGCACCATCGCGGCGGCCACCTCAAAGCCCGCATCCAGGTACACCGCGCCGATGATGGCTTCGAGCGCATCGGCCAGAATCGACGGGCGTTTGTGGCCCCCTGAGCGCTTTTCGCCATCGCCCAAGCGCAGGCAAGCAGAGAGTCCGAGCACCGATGCGATCTGGAACAGCGTGTCCTGCTTGACCAGGTTCGCCCGCACCCGCGAGAGATCGCCCTCGGGCAGCTGGCTGAGTTTTTCAAACAGCAGACCGGAAATGGCCAGATTGAGCACCGAGTCGCCCAAAAACTCCAGGCGCTCGTTGTGGTCGGACGTGAAACTGCGGTGGGTCAGCGCACGCTCCAGCAGGCGCGGATTGGCAAACGGGTGCTGGAGGCGCTTTTGCAGCGCGAGAAGTTCCGGGTTCAAATCAGGCGGCACCCTTTGCACAAGGCCCACTCACTTGGAGCTGCCCTTGTACTTCATCACCAGATAGGCCGGACCCACCAGCGGGATTTCGCGCTGGTAGTCGAATGAAACCACCACCCGGTCACCCTGCTTGCCCACTTCCAGGTCTTTGCCAGTGATGGTGGTGATGTCATCGATCTGTGCTGCCTTGTCAAAAATGCTGCGCACCTCGGCCACGGTGGTGCCCTCCGATGCCTTTTGAACCGCCTTCTCCACCGCCATGAACTCGATATAGGTGGGCACAAATTGCGCAAAGATCACACCCGCGAAGGCCAGCAGGATGCCGACGATCAACAAGCCAAAAAAAGTCAGACCTTGTTGCCTTTGCTTCAGTTTCATGGTTCTTTTCTCCAAAGATGGTCAAACTCACTCAAACGATCCGATGCGCCCGAGATCGCCAAAATTCATCCAGACAAAGAAGGCCTTGCCCACAATGTTGGCCTCGGGCACGAAGCCCCAGTAGCGCGAATCCAGGGAGTTGTCCCGATTGTCGCCCATCATGAAATAGTGCCCGACAGGCACCTTGCAGACCACACCCTCCACCGAATAGCGGCAGTTGTCCTTGTAGGCGAACTCGGTGGTGCCCGAGACGAAGGCCGGCCGGTCCTCGTCATTCAGGGTCTTGTAGCTCCGCCCCCCCAGGCTTTCACCAAACTGCTTGGCGTAACGCATGACATCGCTGTCAAAGAACTCAGGCTCCTGGCTGCGCGGCACCGGCTGGCCGTTGATGCTCAGCTGTTTGTTGAGGTAGGCCACTTCATCGCCAGGGACACCCACCACGCGCTTGATGTAATCCAGACTGGGCTGCGGGGGATAGCGGAACACCATCACATCGCCACGCTGCGGCTCGTTGTTCGCGATCACCTTGGTGTTGAACACGGGCAGCCGGATGCCATAGTGGAATTTGTTCACCAGGATCAGGTCCCCCACGCGCAAGGTGGGGATCATGGATCCGGAGGGAATCTTGAACGGCTCGAACAGGAAGGAGCGCAGCACAAACACCGCCAGGATCACGGGGAACAGGCCTGCCGTCCAGTCCAGCCACCACGGCTGCATCAGCAACCGCTGGCGAGCAGGCTCCACGTCGACGTCGGTCCCGCCAAAGCCCTGCTGATGCAAGGCCGCAGCACGGTCTTCCCGAGCGTTCAGCAGCCGTTGCGCATCGCGCTGGCGCTGAGGCAGGAAAACCAGCTTCTCCGCCACCCAGTACAAACCGGTGATGGCCGTGGCCAGCATCAGCAACAGGGCGAAGTTGCCTTCGACATAGCCAAAGAAAAACGCCCCCGCATAAGCGGCAAAGGCGGCCAGGACCACCGCCGTGATGGCGCTCATCGTGGATTGCATCAGTCCTGCACCTGCAAAATCGCGAGGAAAGCCTCTTGGGGCACTTCAACCGAGCCAATCTGTTTCATGCGCTTCTTGCCTGCTTTCTGTTTCTCAAGGAGTTTGCGTTTGCGGCTGATATCGCCACCGTAACATTTTGCCAGCACGTTCTTGCGCAACGCCTTGATGGTCTCGCGCGCGATCACATTGCCGCCAATGGCAGCCTGAATGGCCACGTCAAACATCTGGCGGCTGATGATTTCGCGCATCTTCGCCACCACGGCCCGGCCACGGTACTGCGACTGACTGCGGTGCACGATGATGGACAGCGCATCGACCTTCTCGCCGTTGAGCAGGATGTCGACCTTGACCACATCGGCCGCTCTGTACTCCTTGAACTCATAGTCCATGGAGGCGTAGCCACGGCTCACCGATTTGAGCTTGTCGAAAAAGTCCAGCACGATTTCACCCAACGGCATGTCGTAGGTCAGCATGACCTGTTTGCCGTGGTAGGCCATGTTGAGCTGCATGCCGCGCTTCTGGTTGGCCAGCGTCATGACCGCGCCCACGTATTCCTGCGGCATGTAGAGGTGCACGGTCACGATGGGCTCGCGGATCTCTTCCATGCGCCCCTGGTCGGGCATCTTGGACGGGTTCTCGACCATGATGACTTCGCCATCGGGCTTGACCACCTGGTACACCACGCTGGGCGCGGTGGTGATCAGGTCCTGATCGAACTCGCGCTCCAGCCGCTCCTGCACGATCTCCATGTGCAGCAGGCCCAGAAAACCGCAACGGAAACCAAAACCCAGCGCCTGCGACACCTCGGGCTCGTACATCAGCGCGGCGTCGTTGAGCTTGAGTTTTTCCAGCGCGTCGCGCAGGCCGTCGTACTGGTTCGCCTCGGTCGGGTACAGACCGGCAAAGACCTGCGGCTGCACTTCCTTGAAACCGGGCAGCGCCTCTTCGGCCGGACCGAGGTTGTTGGGCAGCTTTTTTTCCAGCGTGATGGTGTCGCCCACCTTGGCCGCCTGCAGCTCCTTGATGCCGGCAATGATGTAGCCCACTTCACCGGCCTTGAGCGCGTCTCTCGGTTCGTTGCCAGGCGTGAAAACGCCCAGGTTGTCGGCGTTGTAGACGGTGTTGGTGGCCATCATCTTGAACCGCTCGCCCTTGAGCAGCTGACCGTCGACCACGCGCACGAGCATCACCACGCCCACATAGGCGTCGTACCAGCTGTCCACAATCATGGCGCGCAGCGGTGCGTTGGGATTGCCCTTGGGTGCAGGAATGCGCGCAACGACGGCCTCCAGGATGTCTTCCACACCCATGCCGCTTTTGGCCGAACAGGGAATGGCGTCGGTCGCGTCGATGCCGATCACGTCTTCGATCTCGCTCTTGGCATTTTCGGGATCGGCGTTGGGCAGGTCCATCTTGTTGAGCACCGGCACCACCTCCACACCCAGGTCGAGCGCGGTGTAGCAGTTGGCAACGGTCTGCGCCTCAACGCCCTGGCTGGCATCCACCACCAGCAACGCGCCTTCGCAGGCGGAGAGGGAGCGACTGACTTCATAAGAGAAGTCCACGTGCCCCGGCGTGTCGATCAGGTTGAGGTTGTAGACCTGTCCGTCGCGCGCCTTGTATTTGAGCGCTGCGGTCTGCGCCTTGATGGTGATGCCGCGCTCTTTCTCGATGTCCATCGAGTCCAGCACCTGCTCGCTCATCTCGCGATCGGACAAGCCACCACAGAGGGAAATGATGCGGTCGGCCAGCGTGGACTTGCCGTGGTCGATGTGCGCGATGATCGAAAAATTGCGGATGTGGTTCATCAAGAAAACAGCTCTACCAGGGGAACAAAGTGCCCACGCACGAGGTTGCGGGGGACCATAAAAAAGGGCGCGTCAGCTGTTGACGCGCCCATAACCAACAATCAATGGCAACTGCGATAGTTGGGACTTCATTGTAGGCAAAAAGCCCGGAATGCAAACCCGACAAACGCCAACCGAGGCTTGTTGCAGCGCAGCAACATGGGACTTATCCACAATTCATTCACAGGAAATCCAGTGCTCTTGTGAAGCATCTGTGGATGACCGAGGCCGATCTGGCGCGATTCTCACATCGTGAACCGATGCAGTGCCTCGACGAAGGAATCGATCCGGAACCGGCCCGATTTTATCGAATTCGGTCAGGAGAAACCGGAGCCTTGTGAGCATTCACTCACTGTAGCGGGAGGCAAACCGTGTATCGCGGCAGACAAGCGGTGTGTGGCGTACCCGCCACCCCGCCCCACAAGCCCCAAATACCATAAAGATCAGTGGGTTATTGACCTCAGTTGGGGTGGATTCGAGTTTTGTCCGGCTTCATCGGCTCGGGCGGATCACGGTGTACTGTGCCCAATCGCCGCGACGGAACAGCACATTGACAGGGCGCGACTTGTCGAGCTTGACCAGTGCCGCCTCCAGTTCAGCGACGCTACCGGTGTCGGTGTTGGCGACGGCGACGATCACATCGCCTTCGCGCAAGCCAGCGCGCGCAGCCGCACCCTCGGTGCTCTCCACACGCACGCCGCCCTTGAGGTTGAGCTCCTTCTTCATCGCGGGCGTGAGATCAGAGAGCGTCAAGCCCAGAGCCTTGGCTGCACCCGCCGGCTGTGGCTTGGCAGGCTCAGGAGCGGTCGGGCGCGAGGCTGTGCGCTCGGGCTCCAGCTCGGCCACCGTGATGCTCAACTCCCGCTGCGAGCCGCGCCGGAACACCGTCACACGACTCTTGCTGCCGGGTCGTGTATTGCCCACCAGCCTCGGCAAGTCCACCGACTTGTCGATCTCCGTGCCATCGAAACGCAGAATGATATCGCCCGGCTCCAGCCCGGCTTTGGCCGCTGGCGAGTCGTCTTCGACACCCCGCACCAGCGCCCCCCGAGGCCTTCCCAGACCAATCGACTCAGCCACCTCCTTGCTGACCTGATCGATCTGCACACCGATGCGCCCACGCGTGACGCGCCCGGTCGCGCGGAGCTGGTCCGACACGCGCACCGCCTCGTCGATCGGGATGGCAAACGAGATGCCCTGGAAGCCGCCTGAGCGCGAGTAGATCTGGCTGTTGATGCCCACGACCTCGCCGCGCATGTTGATGAGCGGACCACCGGAGTTGCCGGGATTGATCGCCACGTCGGTCTGGATAAAGGGCAGGAAGTCTCCGGTGTCGCGCTTCTTGGCACTCACGATCCCGGCCGTCACGGTGTTCTCAAGCCCAAAGGGCGACCCGATGGCCATCACCCATTCGCCCACACGAAGGCGGTTCACGTCACCAATCTTCACCGCACTCAGACCACTCGCCTCGATCTTGACCACCGCCACATCGGTGCGCTTGTCAGCACCCACCACCTTGGCCTTGAATTCACGCTTGTCCGGCAAGGTGACGATCAGTTCGTCGGCACCGTCCACCACATGCGCGTTGGTCATGACCAGGCCGTCGCTGCTGAGAATGAAGCCAGAACCCACACCCCGCGGCTGCGTCTCGTCGGATGGACCACGCTCTTGACGTGGACCGCGAGGCGACAGGCCGGGTGGAATCGGAATACCAAAACGGCGGAAGAACTCCAGCATCTGTTCATCTGTTCCGGAAGCCGCTTCCTCGCTGGCTCTGGCTCGCTCCAGCGTACGGATATTCACCACCGAGGGCCCAACCAGATCAACCAGATCGGTGAAGTCGGGCAAGCCGCGCACGCTGGGCGCAGACAGAACGCCCTGAGCAGCCAATGGCGCAGGCGACAACAGCGCTGCGGAGCCGGCCAGCGCCAGCATCCCTGCGGCGGCCATGTTGAACAGGGAAGCGTGATTCGATTTACTGAATGTCATGTTGATCCTATTCAGACAGGCAATAGTACTGAAGACACAGGGAGAAAAGGCACATCCAGGCACCCGCCCCACAGACCGGCAGTTCAACGCGTGCGCTCAAGTGCCTGGGCAAACCGCTGGAGTGTGGCCGGCGGAACCTCGCCCAACACGGTGAGCCAATGGTTGCCGAGACGCATGCCCAGCGAATGGGTGGCGCCCATCACCGCGCTGGTTTCCGGGCCATGCCGGCGGGCATCCAGCGGCTCGACAAACAACGAGACCGAGGCCAATCCATCCGAAAAAACGCACTGCATGGGCACCGAAGAAACTTCGTTGGCATCACCGGACTCCCGGGAGTGGCAGCTCATGCGCAGGAAGCCTGGAACCGCCTCCTTGAAATGCCAGCCTTCGGCCTCGGGCGTGGTTTTTTTCAGCGACGGTCGAACCACCTCATAGCCACGGGTGTCCTTCATCATCTTGCGCAGCTTGTCCATGCGCACGGGTGCGTCCATCTGGAGCTCGGAGAAGGCAAGTTGCTCCAGCACGGCGCCCCGCTCGCCCAGTGTCTGCAGCTTCACGACCAGACCGGTTTTCTGTTCAGACCAGATACGAAAACCAAACCGGAAAGGATCTCTGGGGAGTATCTCGACCACATCGGCAGCATGCCCAGCCACGCGCTGCACCCCGGTCTCACGCACCTCGTAGTATTTTGGAATGGCGTTGGCTGGCGTGCGCAGCAACTCGGGAAACAAGCCCAGCGACTCGTGTTCTTCGATCCAGGCGGTTCTGGTGTCGGGAACAAAGGTGATCACTTCGTTGTTGCGGCGGATGGTGGTTCGCGGTGCGCCGGTGAGCATCTCGATACGCTCCATCTGCTGCACACCATCGCAGACATGCCAGATACGCGAGGTCGACATGACCGAACCAGCCGACACCACCAACGTGCCCGTATAGGCCCGCTGCCGCGATGCTTCCTGCATTCGGGTAAGCCACTCATTGACACTGCGCGCCGGCACCGCGGTCAGACCCTGTGACTGAGCCTGAGCCAAAGGCTGCCATAGCCCGAAGACCAAAGCGACCAGGACCAGCGCAGACCATGGATGCAGCCCGGTGCACCGGTGAGCGCAGTGACCGGAGCGGGTCATGGGTACGGCCAAGCCACGCGACAGAAACCGACCGAACGACAGATGAGGAGACATGAGCATCAGCGCTGCGGAGCGGTATCGTAGGTGGCATTGCGCAGGAAACCCGCCGGCATCTGCAACGCAGACATGCCGCCATACTGCCGGTGCTCCGCCAGCATCTGCTCAAGCCGCGCATCGCGAATCAAGATGCCCTGCCCGGTACTCACCGCCACGTTGGTTGACCCTGTGTTCGATCCGGCGACTACCGGATTCGCCGGTTCTGTGGGCGCTACCACCTGAGCCAGTTGAGGCGCTGCAACCACCCCACCATCCGCACCCGGCGCGCCCCGCATCACACTCCAGCTCACCGCCACCACGGCAGCCAACGAGGCCAGACCCGCGGCCATCTTCCAGCGCATCACCGGATCGTTCGCCGCATGCCCACGCACATGGGCCATCACGGCAGGCCTCGCAGGGCTGCTTTGCGGCCCTTCTTCGAGCTGCAGACGCACATGGATACCTGCCAAGAAGGCCTGCGGCGAGTGGTTCGACAAGGCAGGCGCCGCGCCACGCAGCACATCGCCAATCACCTGGTAGGCATGCCAGTCGGCGCACAACTCGGCGCGGTGGTCGTGATCGGCCAGCAGGGCATCCAGCTCGTCCGCACCGATCTCATCATCGGTCAACGCAGACAGTGCACCCGCCAGATCGCTACCCCAGTCGGCATGAAACGGCACACCGGACCCCGCAGGCTGGCGCACGTTCACGTTGTCTTGTTCGGCATTCATGGTTGATATCCAAAAAAACTCTGGGGTTCAAGCCCCGTTCACACCACGCCCCATTCGGCGTCACCAGCGTTTGCCGGACTGGCGCTCCAGCATGGGCTTGATGCGACCCGATATCGCTTCACGCGCCCGGAAGATGCGGGAACGCACCGTACCAATGGGGCAATCCAGCGCCAGAGCTATCTCTTCGTAGCTCAAACCGTCCATTTCCCGCAGGCTGATCGCCATGCGCAACTCTTCCGGCAACGCATCCATGGCGGCGTTCACCGCTTCGGCAATTTCCTTGCTGGCCAGCACCGCCTCAGGCGTCTCGTGATCGACCGCGTTGGAATTTAGTTCACGTTCGGAGCCGGAAGTTTCATCATCCTCCGCTGATTTCATCTGGGACTGGAAGATCAGCGGGTCGCGCTTGAGTTCCAGCAGCTGCTTTTTTGCCGTATTGACCGCGATGCGGTAAAGCCAGGTGTAGAACTGGGCGTCACCCCGAAACTGCGCCAGCGCCCGGTAAGCCCGGATGAAGGTCTCCTGGGCGATGTCCTGCACCAGGTCGACGTCGCGCACCATGCGCCCGATCAGGCGCTCGACCCTTCGCTGGTACTTGATGACCAGCAACTCGAACGCGCGCTGCTCGCCGGCAAGCGTACGCTGCACCAGCATGACATCGCTGTCGGGCGGCGGGGGGGCGGTGTGGTCTTCGGGTTGTGTCATGCGGCAAGAGGGGGCCGCGGAAATATACCCCAAGCCTGACGATGCCCCGATCCACGGTCACGCCGTGCAGGGACGTCATGCCGCTGGACGGGTCTGAACAACGCTGCGATGGATCAGCTGAACGCAGAGCCTTGACGCTTGTGTGCGACCAGCGCGCGACGCAATTCGTTCCAGCGCGCGGGCTCACGTGTCCGCTCGACCCAGGCCCAACTGCTCGCAGCATCCGGGTAGTGCAATCGCAAGAGCACAAGGCTTTGCAGATCCAGCACTGTATCGACCCGCAGCAAGGTCACACCGTCCTGGTACGCTTCGCTGGACCAGACCCAGGCGCCTGCGAGGGGTTGTCCCGTCGCTGAATCGGCCAGCGCATCCCACTGCAACAAGCCCTCCGGCGTTCGCTGCCAGCTCCAGGTGGCGAACCCGATCCACGACAACCAAAGCACAGCGCCCAACCATGGAACACCCGCAGCCCAGGACGTGTTGCCGCTCACCCACCATCCGCCAGCCAGTGCCAGAAGACCCAGCGCACCGAGCCCCAACAGCCACCGCGCATAGAAAGCACAACGCCCCACCGGATACAGAACCGATGGGGCGTTGCGCATGATCAGGCCGTCAGACCCCTATCGCGGTCAACGGGCTCAGACGCGTTTGAACACCAAGGTGCCGTTGGTGCCACCAAAACCAAAGTTGTTCTTGATGGCGATATCGATCTTCATGTCACGCGCCGTGTTGGCGCAGTAGTCCAGATCGCACTCCGGATCCTGGTTGAAGATGTTGATGGTGGGCGGGCTCTTCTGTTCATTCAAAGCCAGGATGGTGAAAACGCTCTCAATACCACCCGCACCGCCCAGGAGGTGCCCGGTCATGGACTTGGTGGAGTTCACCACGGTCCTTTTGGCATGATCGCCCAGTGCCGCCTTGATGGCGTTGGTCTCGTTCAGATCACCCAGTGGCGTGGAAGTCCCATGCGCATTGAGGTAATCGACCTGATCAGCATTGACACCCGCATTCTTCAACGCCATCAGCATGGAACGGCGTGGGCCGTCCACATTGGGCGCGGTCATGTGGTAGGCATCGGCACTCATGCCAAAACCCAACACCTCGGCATATATCTTGGCGCCCCGAGCCTTGGCATGCTCGTATTCTTCGAGCACCACCACGCCCGCACCTTCGCCCAGCACAAAACCGTCGCGGTCCTTGTCCCAGGGACGCGATGCGGTCGCAGGGTCGTCGTTGCGCGTGGACACCGCGCGGGCGGCGCAAAAACCGCCAACGCCCAGCGGCGACACCGTGGACTCCGAGCCACCGGCCAGCATCACGTCGGCATCGCCGTATTCGATCATCCGGGCCGACATGCCGATCGCGTGCAGACCCGTGGTGCAGGCCGTCACGATCGAGATGTTGGGGCCCTTGAACCCGAACTTGATCGAGACATGGCCAGAGATCATGTTGATGATCGAGGCGGGCACGAAGAACGGCGAAACGCGGCGCGGACCCCGGTTCATGAGTTCAGTGTGCGTGGCTTCGATCATCGGCAGGCCGCCGATCCCGGAGCCGATGTTGCAACCGATCCGGGTGGCCATTTCTTCACCCAGCGCATCACACGTGGGCAGACCGGAGTCCGCCACGGCCTGTGCGGCAGCTGCGATCCCGTAATGGATGAATGCGTCCATCGTGCGTGCTTCTTTCGAAGACATGTACGACTCGACATTGAAGCCCTTGACCTCGCCTGCGATCTGGCAAGTGAAATTTGACGCGTCAAACTTGGTGATGCGATCAATACCGGATTTGCCGGCAAGAATGTTGGCCCAGGACTCAGACACCGTGTTGCCCACGGGGCTGATGCATCCCAGGCCGGTCACGACGACGCGACGACGACTCATTGAATTCCCCCACGCATCAGGGTGCGTGAAATGCAATGCTTTCCCCGGGGAACCGTGCCCCATGGGAAGGCCCTGCGTTGGACCATGAAGGATCAGGCCTTCTGGTGCGCCATGGCGTAATCGATGGCGTTTTGCACCGTGGTGATCTTCTCGGCGTCTTCGTCCGGGATCTCGATACCGAATTCGTCTTCCAGGGCCATCACGAGTTCCACCGTGTCGAGCGAGTCGGCGCCCAGGTCGGCTACGAAAGATTTTTCATGCGTGACCTGGCCTTCTTCCACACCGAGTTGTTCGGCAATGATTTTCTTAACACGTGCTTCGATATCGCTCATAAGTCCCTCTGAGGGTGGTTGGATGACAGACCGTCATTTTAGCCGGGCTAGAGAGTGGCCTCCAGACGGCCCGCCGGACGGCTTTGTCGGCGTCGAAAATTGAATGGGGCGTCCTGCCTTCAGGACATGAACATGCCACCGTTGACGTGCAGTTCCTGTCCTGTGACATAGGCCGCCTGCGGGCTCGCGAGGTACGCCACAGCGTGCGCAATGTCGGCCGGCTTGCCCAGATGACCCAGCGGAATCTGGCCCAGCAGCGCCTTTTGCTGCTCTTCCGGCAACGTTGCCGTCATGTCGGTTTCGATGAACCCCGGCGCCACGCAGTTGACCGTGATGTTGCGGCTGCCCAGCTCACGGGCCAGCGCGCGCGTCATGCCCGCCACACCGGCCTTGGCCGCCGCGTAGTTGGCTTGTCCGGGGTTGCCCGATGCGCCCACCACACTGGTGATGCTGATGATGCGGCCATAGCGCTGCTTCATCATGGGACGGATCACGGCGCGGCTCATGCGGAACACGGCCTTCAGGTTGGTATCGAGCACGGCATCCCAGTCCTCATCCTTGAGGCGCATGGCGAGCATGTCGCGCGTGATGCCGGCGTTGTTCACCAGCACCTGCAGTCCCCCATGCGCCTTGGTGATGTCGTCGATCAGGGCTTCAGCGGCAGCGGCATTGTTCACATCCAGCGTCGCGCCGCGGCTGCCTGCGGCCGCACCGGGCACGCCTGCGAGCGCCTGGGTGATCCGGGCAGCGCCTTCGTCGCTGGTGGCGGTACCGATAACGATCAGACCACGCACCGCCAGTTCGTGCGCAATGGCCGCACCGATGCCACGCGTTGCACCCGTGACCAGGGCCACCTGGCCCGCATATTTGATTTCAGTCATGTGTTGTATCTCCGATCAGCTGACCAGCAGGTTTTTGACTTCGGCCAGTGTGGCCGGATCGTAAAGCGCCGCTCCCGTCAGCCCCGCATCGATGCGCTTGACCATGCCGGCCAGCACCTTGCCAGGGCCGCACTCCACCAGCGTGGTGATGCCGCGCTCCCGAATGGCACTCACGCACTCGACCCAACGGACCGGCCCGAAGGCCTGGCGGTACAGCGCATCGCGGATGCGTTCCGCATCGGTTTCAACGGCCACATCGATGTTGTTGATCAACGGAATCTGAGGCAGAGCAAAGGCGGTTGCCGCCAACTGCTCTTTCAGCTTGTCCGCGGCAGGCTTCATCAGGCTGGAGTGAAACGGAGCCGACACCGGCAGCGACAGCGCCCGCTTGGCGCCATGGGCCTTGAGGACTTCACAGGCCTTTTCGACAGCGGCCTTGCTGCCCGCAATGACGGTCTGCGCCGGATCGTTGAAGTTCACCGCCTCCACCACTTCCAGGCTGGCGCCGCCGAATGTGGCCTGCGCTTCGGCACAGCCCGCCATCACTTTCGCCGCATCCATGCCCAGAATGGCCGCCATCGCGCCGGTTCCTACAGGCACCGCCTCCTGCATCGCCGCCGCCCGAAAGCGGACCAGCGGAGCCGCCTGAGCCAGCGTCAGCACACCCGAGGCTACGAGCGCCGAATACTCGCCCAACGAATGACCGGCAACAACCGAAGGGACAGCGCCACCTTCGGCGCACCAGACGCGCCAGGCGGCCACACCGGCCACCAGCATCACCGGTTGCGTGTTGGTGGTCAGGGCCAGCGCTTCCTTGGGGCCTTGATTGATCAGGCGCGCCAGATCCTCGCCCAAGGCGTCCGAAGCCTCCTGCAGGGTTTCGCGCACGGCAGGGTGATCACCCCAAGCGTCCAGCATGCCAACGGATTGGGAACCCTGGCCCGGAAAGACAAAAGCAAAAGAAGTCATGGAAGATACAGAACTGTAAATGGGGCGGATGGCCAGCCTGGCGACACGCAGACTCAAAGATCGAGCAGCACGGCACCCCATGTGAAGCCGCCACCGACGCCTTCGAGCAGAAGGGTGTCACCCTTTTTCACCTGACCGGCACGCACCGCATGGTCGAGGGCCAGCGGGATCGAAGCCGCCGAGGTGTTGCCGTGCTGATCCACGGTGACCACGACCTTGTCCATGGACAATTTCAGCTTGCGGGCTGTGCTCTGCATGATCCGGATGTTGGCCTGATGAGGGATCAGCCAGTCGATATCGGCATCGCTGCGACCCGCCTTGGCCAACACCGCACGCGCCGTTTCCTCCAGCACACCCACCGCCAGCTTGAACACCGCCTGACCATCCATCTTGAGCAGGGGGTCCCCGAGGATCTCGCCGCCGGACACGTGCCCTGGAACACACAGGATGCCGGCGTGCTTGCCGTCCGCGTGGATGTCGGTGGCAAGAATGCCTGGCGTATCGCTGGCTTCCACCACGACCGCGCCCGCGCCATCACCGAACAGAACACAGGTGGTCCTGTCATTGAAATCGAGCAGACGGGAAAAAACCTCGGCGCCCACCACGAGCGCTTTCTTCGCGGTGCCTGTGCGAATCATCGCGTCAGCGACCGTGAGCCCGTAGATAAATCCGCTGCAAACGGCCTGCAGATCAAACACGGGACACCCCGAAATCCCCAGCTTGTGTTGCAGGATGGCCGCCGTGGACGGGAACACCATGTCCGGCGTAGAGGTAGCCACGATGATCAGATCGATGTCGCTGCCATCCAACCCCGCAGCGTCCATGGCCTTGCGGCAGGCCTCGGCAGCCAGGTCGCTGGCAAAAACGCCGTCGGCGACAAAATGTCGTGCCCGGATACCGGTGCGCTCGACAATCCACTCGTCACTGGTTTCAACCCCGCCAGCGGCCAGTCGGTCGACCATGTCGGCGTTGGTCAGACGCTGGGGCGGCAGGCTGCTGCCGGTGCCGGAAATACGGGCGTAGCGTGTCATGCTGGTTGAAGGTGGCAAATTAAAGGGTGGGAATGCTTCTGATCTCGCTGGGCACCCCGGCTGGCGACAGCAGCGGCGCGGCGTGGGCGATGCGCTCCTGCACACTCTTCAGCAACCCGTTGTGGGCCGCATCATAAGCCCGCACCAGCGCTTGCTCGAAAGCAAAGGCATCGGCCGAACCGTGGCTCTTGAAAACAAGGCCGCGCAGTCCCAACAGTGCGGCACCATTGTACCGACGGTGGTCCACCCGTTTTTTAAAAGACGATAAGACCGGATAAGCGACGATAGCCGCCATTTTCGTCAGAATGTTCTTTGAGAACGCTTCACGGATGAGGCCACTGATCATTGTCGCCAGGCCCTCGCTGGCTTTGAGCGCCACATTGCCCACAAAACCATCGCATACCACGATGTCCGCGCTGCCTTTGAAGATGTCATCACCTTCAACGTTACCGAAAAAATTCAAGTCACCGGTGTTCGCCGCATTTCGCAGCAGGACCCCCGCTTTTTTGATCACTTCGCTGCCTTTGATCACCTCTTCGCCGACGTTGAGCAATCCCACGGTGGGCTCGGGCTTGCCCGTGATCGCAACCACCAGAGCCGACCCCATGACAGCAAACTGCAACAAATGCTCGGCCGTGCAATCCACGTTGGCGCCCAGATCCAGGACCGTGGTCGCGCCACCGCGTGCGTTGGGCAACTGACTGGCAATCGCTGGCCGGTCAATGCCATCCAGGGTTTTGAGCAGGTAGCGGGAAATGGCCATGAGCGCACCCGTGTTGCCTGCCGACACCGCCGCCTGCGCAGCGCCATCCTTGACCTGCTGGATCGCGACCCGCATGGAAGAATCTTTCTTCTTGCGCAGCGCGATTTCGATCGGATCGTCCATGGCGACCACTTCGCTGGCGGGCACCACGCGACAGCGCACGTTGTTGAGCAGCTGAGGCCGGGACTTCTTCAACATCTCGGGCTGACCCACGAGCAACAGATGGGCCTGCGGATGGCTGGCCAAAAAGGCCTCGCAGGCTGGCAAGGTCACCCCCACGCCAACGTCTCCACCCATGCAATCCACAGCAACGGTGATCATGCAAACATCTCAGTGGTGGCGCCCCAAAGCGCCACAAGAATGAAAAAAGCCCGCATGGCACATGCGGGCCTGTTCAAGTACAGCGGTCTCCACCCCGGACGCGGTATCGCGACGGGATCGGCGACCCGCCGTCACTTTAGGCTTCGGACTTGTTCTTCAGTACCTGGCGGCCACGGTAGAAGCCGTTGGGGCTGATGTGGTGGCGCAGGTGCACTTCACCGGTGGTCGGCTCAACGGCAATGCCGGGCACGTTCAGCGCATTGTGCGAGCGGTGCATGCCGCGCTTGGAAGGGGACTTTTTGTTTTGCTGGACGGCCATGGTGGGCTCCTGAATTCAATAGGGTCAATCGGGGTGCGCCTAGGGTTCGCCTACCACCATATTCGTGTACACCGTACACCTCACAGTGAAATCGATACCAGCGCAAAGCCAAGCATTATAGCCCGAAGATCACCCTGCGTCACTTTTTCAGGCGGGACAACGCCGCAAACGGGTGCGGGCGCTGTTCTTCTGCAGGGCCGTCTGCGGCGGCCACATCGCCGGACTGCATGGACACCGGCACCGGACAGGCGTCGTGCATCGGCACCAGCGGCAACGCCATCAACAGCTCATCTTCCAGCAATTCGTACAAGCTGGGACGCGGCTCCAGCGGCAACAGGTCCTCTTCGCAGTCATTGTCTTCTGCCGCAGCCGTGGTTTCGTCGGCCACAAACCGAAACCAGCGGTCCACCTGGAGCGGGGTTTCCACCGCGCCCAGACAGCGCTGGCAGGTCAAGGGCGCCACCGTTTCCGCCAGCAAATGAAGCCACACCGCAGGCTCGCCGCCCTCGGACGCCGCACGCAAAGCGCCATGAGCCTGCCAACGGACACCCGGCAGATCGGCCGCGCCGCACTCGGGGTGCAACTCGTCTTTCAGGCGCCCAAACAGACCCATCGGGTCGTCCGCGTTCACACCGGCGCCGGCCTGGGCAAAAGCTCGCACGTCCAGCCGGGCCGGGTTCCACGCAGTGTTCGGATTCGGTTTCATGGAGGGCAGTGTAAAAGAATGCGGGGACAATACCAGCATGCCCATGCACATGCCCACCCCTGAAAACCTCTCGAAGAAGCGCCTGATTCTGGGCTCCACGTCGCCCTACCGGCGCGAATTGCTGGCGCGACTGGGCATCGCCTTTGATGTCGAACGTCCCGAAGTCGATGAAACCCCGCAACCGGGCGAAAAGCCCGCCGGACTGGCCATGCGTCTGGCGTTGGCCAAGGCGCGCGAGGTGGCCCGGCGCCACCCCGAAGCGGTGGTGATCGGTAGCGACCAGGTTGCCGACCTGGGCGGCGAACCCCTGGGCAAACCCGGCAACCACGAGCGCGCGGTCGAGCAGCTTCGCCGAATGAGCGGCCAGACGGTGGTTTTCCAGACTGCGGTGGCCGTGGTGTGCCTGTCCAGCGGTTTTGAGCAGAGCGATCTGGCCGCCGTCCAGGTGGCATTCCGCCCACTGACCGAGGGGGAAATCGAGCACTACCTGCGGACCGAGCAGCCCTACGACTGCGCGGGCAGCGCCAAGAGTGAAGGTCTGGGCATCGCCTTGCTCGAACGCATTGAAAACGACGATCCGACCGCGCTGGTCGGTCTGCCGCTGATCCGCACCTGCCGCATGATCCGCGCTGCGGGGGTACCCATTCTGTGAAGCCGGCGCAACCCACGCCCGGTACGCTGTATCTGGTGCCCACACCGCTGGACTTTGGCTGCCTGCCGGAAGGTGCGCATCCCGCACCCATTACCGAATGTCTGCCTGCCGAAACCGTGGCGGTCGCGGCGCGGCTGACCCACTGGATCAGCGAAAACGCGAAGAGCACACGCGCCTTTCTCAAGCGTGTGGAGGCGGTGAACGGGCTCGCCGCACCGCTGCAAGCCCAAGCCATCATCGAACTCCCCCGGCAGGCGCACAAAAAAGGCGACCACACCCCGGCCGCAGAGGGCGACAGCCAGGCCAAGGCCCTTCTCGCACCGGCTTTGCTGGGCCACGACATCGGCCTGGTCAGTGAAGCCGGCATGCCTGCCATTGCCGATCCCGGCAGCTCTGTCGTGCGCGCTGCACACGCACTGTGCATGCCGGTGGTGCCCCTCGTCGGCCCGGTGTCGCTGATGCTGGCCCTGGCGGCCAGCGGACTGAATGGACAGGGGTTCGCTTTCGTGGGCTACGTGCCTCAGGAGTCGACCGAGCGCGCCAAACGCCTGCGCGAGCTGGAGGCGCTGGCCCTGAAAACCGGGCAGACGCAGATCCTGATCGAAACGCCCTACCGCAACACTGCCTTGCTGCAGGCCTTGCTGCAGATCCTGCACCCGCACACGCGTCTGGCCGTCAGTTGCGGCCTCATGCTGCCGCAACAGGTCACCCGCAGTGCCCTGGCGAACGAGTGGAAGACCCGATCACTGCAGCAGGGTTTGCCCTTGGACGCACCGGCGGTCTTCCTGATCGGCCGCTGAGAAGCACTCAAGGCGCTCCCCCAGGATCAGCCCAGCACCTTGACCATGTGGGCTCGAACCGCTTCGCGCAGCGACGGATCGGCCAGCGCCAGGTCAATGGTCGCTTCCAGAAAACCTGCCTTGCTGCCGCAGTCGTAGCGCTGACCTTCGTAGCGGTAGGCATACACCTTCTCGGTGCCGATCAGCGCCGCAATGCCATCGGTGAGCTGGATCTCGCCCCCCGCGCCACGGGGTTGCCGGCGGATGCTCTCGAACACCGCAGGTGTGAGGATGTAACGACCGGCCACAGCCAGGGTGGAGGGTGCCACATCGGGCATGGGTTTTTCGACCATGCCGAACACTTCGGCCAACGCCTCGTTGACGCCATGCACGTCCACCATGCCGTAGCGACGGGTGTGCTCGCGTGGCACGTCCTGCACCGCCAGCACGGTCCCGGGATTTTGTTCGTAAGCCGCCACCATCTGCTGCAACACCGAAGGGCCGCCCGCCAGCCCCACCATCAGGTCGTCGGCGAGCAGCACGGCAAACGGGTCATTGCCCACCACGCGCTCAGCGCACAGCACCGCATGACCCAAGCCCAGCGGGCGCGGCTGGCGGATGAACACACAGTCCATGTCATCGGGCTTGATGTCGTGTACCAGCTTGAGCAGGTCGGCCTTGTTGCCGCGCTCCAGCTCGTGTTCCAGCTCGAAAGCCGCATCGTAGTGATCACCGATGGCCCGTTTGTGGCGTCCGGTGATGAAGATCATTTCGCGGATGCCCGCCGCGTAGGCTTCATCCACCGCGTACTGGATCAGCGGCTTGTCCACCACCGGCAACATTTCCTTGGGGATGGCTTTGGTGGCCGGCAGGAATCGGGTGCCCAGGCCACCGACGGGAAAAACAGCTTTCTCAATTTTCATAATCACCCTGTTCACTGATTGGCGTTGAGTCCATAACTTACTTGAATTGCAATCCGCTGGAGCGGGCCGCCAGGTACATGCCCTCGCCGACGCTGGCACCCAACTGCCGGGCCAGGCGCATCCCCAGATTCTCGCGCTGCGTGTAGTCCACCACCTCTTCGGCCTTGACCACCTCGCGTGCCACGTAATCGAGACTGCCCAGCCCATCGACCAGCCCCAGCGCAATCGCCTTCTGGCCGCTCCAGACCAGGCCGCTGAAGGTGTCCGGCGTTTCCTTGAGCCGGTCGCCGCGCCCGGCCCGCACGACGGTGATGAACTGGCTGTGAATCTCGCCGAGCATGGACTGGATGTAGGCGGTCTGTTCCGCGTCCTGCGGACTGAAGGGATCGAGCATGGCCTTGTTGGCGCCCGCCGTCATCAGGCGGCGCTCGACACCCAGCTTGTCCATCAAGCCGGTGAAGCCGAAACCATCCATCAGCACGCCGATGCTGCCCACCAGACTGGCTTTGTCCACGTAGATATTGTCAGCAACCGCAGCGATGTAATACGCGGCCGAGGCGCAGGTTTCTTCCACCACCGCGTAGACCTTCTTGTTGTGCAAGGCCTTGAGTCGGGTGATCTCGTCGTTGATGATGCCGGCCTGCACCGGACTGCCGCCGGGCGAATCGATGAGCAACACGACGGCTTGTGCGCCTGCGTCTTCAAATGCCGCCTTCAGCGAACTGACCACGTTGTCGGCGCTGGCTTCTGCACCAGCCGCAATTTCACCCCGGATTTCGATCAGCGCCGTATGGGGCTTACGTGGGGAAGAAACGCCTCCGCCCGAGAAGAACATCACCCACACCAACGAACCAGCCAGCAGCAGCCACATCAATCGCCAGACGATGGTCCAGCGTCGGGCAGACCGCTGCTCCACCAAGGCAGAAAATGCCAGTTTTTCCAGCGCCGCGCGCTCCCACCCCACATCCGCACGGTGCCCGGTTGTGCCTGGGGACGGTGTTCCCACTGGATCGTCGTTCATGTTTGGCTGCTCTCAGAGTAGGAAAGGTTTCAACGCGTATTGTGACTGCCAGTGCACCACGCCATCGCGCTCGACCAGCCGGATCTTGATCAGGCTGCCGCGGCAGGGGCCGCTGCGGCAGGCGCCTGTGGTGGGGTCATAGATGGCCCCGTGGCTGGCGCAGATCAGCCAGCGGCCACTGTCGTCAAAAAAACGGTCGGGTTGCCAGTCCATCTCCATCGCCACGTGGGCACACCGGTTGAGGTAAGCGTGTGCTTCGCCCTGGTACCGGATGGCAAATGCCCGGCAGGTCTGTCCGGCGTAGACCACATCGAACGACACCGCCAACCCCGAATCCACGAGGTCGCGGCTGTTGCACAACGGATAGAGAGGGTCCTGCTCCGACGATGCCATGTGTGACGCCGGCCTCAGGCGTTGGCCGTGAGCCAGTCCCGCAGATCCTGCACCGAATGCGCCACGTGCAGGGGCGAAAGTTCGGCAAAAGCATCCGGTTCGTGGGCCCCGTAGCTGACGCCCACACTGGCGCAGCCGGCGTTGAGCGCCATCTGGAGGTCGTGCGTGGTGTCGCCAATCATCAGCGTGCGTCCGGGATCGATCCCGAACTCGCGCATCAGTTCGTGCAACATGAGCGGGCTGGGCTTGCCCGCAGTTTCGTCCGCTGTGCGTGAGCCGTCAAAGACACCGTGCAACTCGACCGTTCGCAGGGCGGTGTCCAGCCCCTGTCGGCTCTTGCCCGTGGCAACCGTCAACCAGTGATGCCGTTGCTTGAGCTCGGCCAAAAGCGGCAGGACACCATCAAAGAGGCTGATGTCGTCCTGGTGTTGCTGGTAGTGGTACCGGTAGCGCTCGCCCAGCAGGGGGTACCGTGCGGGCGGCACATCGGGTGCCGCGTGAGCGAGCGCCTGCATCAGGCCCATGCCGATCACATAACTGGCCGCCCGATCGGAAGGAATGCGCCCACCCACGTCGTGCACTGCGGCCTGGATGCACCGCACGATGAGGGCCGTGGAGTCAAAGAGGGTGCCATCCCAGTCGAAGGCAATCAGGTCAAATTGGCGCGGGCGCATGCGGCTGAAAAAGGTTTGAGACAAGTTTCCATTATCGATGCCCGACATGACGGTGCGATGGCGCCGCACCACGGCTGCGCCCGCGCAAAGGCGACACCAAGAACAAAGGGCACCCGAAGGTGCCCCGTCAAAGCCGTATCGTGATGATCAGATGCGGAAGTCTTCGATGCTTTTGCCCGATGCCAGCACGGCGCGCACCCACTCGGGCTTGCGACCCGGACCACCCGCCCAGAGCTCGCCCTGAGGGCCACGGTATTTTGCCGCAGCGGTGGATTTGGATTTGGCAGGCTTCTTGCCCCCCGATGCGCCACCCAGATCAGCCACCGTGATACCAAACTCTTTCATTTTGGCTTTGATATCGGCGATCGTCGAGGCGAGCTCGCTTTTGCGAGCTTCCTCGGCCTGCGCCATCAAAGCCTGTGCCTGCGCCATGAGTTCAGCGTAATTTGCCATTGATCGTCCTTTTGAGTTTGCGGATTGTCTTGGTTGGATTCTGCATCCGAACGATGCAAATTCCATTCTATAGGGTTATTGGGTCCGATGCGGTGCATCGGGCAACCAGTTTTTCAATTCCAGTGGCAATTCCGAATGCAACTCGACGCTTTCGCCGCTAATCGGGTGGGCCAGCCGCAACCGCCAAGCGTGCAGAAACATGCGCTTGAGGCCCACCCGGCTCAATTGCCGATTGAGTTCGAAGTCACCGTATTTGTCGTCCCCCGCAATCGGATGGCCTGCGTGCGCCAGATGCACGCGAATCTGATGCGTGCGCCCGGTCTTGATGGTCACCTCCAGCAGGCTGAATCCGTCAGGGTATGCGGTCGCCAGGGCCGCGGGCGCAGGCAGGCGCCCGACCACCTTGACCAGCGAGACGGAACGCATACCGTCCGGATCATCGGGGCCCACCACCTTCACACGCCGTTCGCCATCGGGCAACAAATACTTGTGCAGCGGCTGATCCAGCACCTTGAGGCGCGCCGGCCAGCCCCCTTTGACCAGGGCCAGATAGGTTTTCCCGGTTTCCCGCTCGCGGAATTGATCCTGCAAAGCTTTGAGGGCCGATTTCTTCTTGGCAATCAGCAGCAAGCCACTGGTTTCACGATCCAGCCGGTGCACCAATTCGAGAAAACGTGCGGCGGGACGCGCCTGCCGCATTTGTTCGATCACGCCAAAGCTCACCCCGCTGCCACCATGCACCGCCACTCCGGCGGGTTTGTCAATGGCCATGAAAGCATCATCTTCATACACCACGGGAAATTCGCGCGCAGGCGCCGGATGGGCCGTTTTTTCCTCGGCACGCTCAGACAAGCGGATCGGTGGAATGCGCAACACGTCGCCCGCGGCCACCCGGTCGTCCGCCCCCACGCGGCCCTTGTTCCGCCGCACCTCGCCCGAGCGGATGATGCGGTAGATGTGCGTTTTTGGTACGCCCTTGAGCAGGCGAATGAGAAAATTGTCCAGCCGCTGGCCGGCCGATTCTTCGTCAACCGTGAGGAATTGGACCGCCGCGGCGGTCTGGACAGATGGCTTGGCGTTCAAGGAAAACCCGCTGGAAATACCGGCCCCATGGATCGGGGAGCACACTATAATGTGCTGTGCCAGTCGTGTGCTGTAAGTGATTGATTTCCTTGAGTTTAAGGCAGTCACCGCAGACAGGCTCCTCCGACCTTTGATACCGGGGACCCGATTGGCCACTAGTTGCCACCCGTTGCACCCTGTTCCGACGCCTGCTCCCGAAGCCCTCTCCGAAGAGGCTGGAGCCGCACCGGTCAGGTAGAAGCAGCGGGCGAATCCGTGAGTAAAACTGCGAACCCGAATACGGAATACCCCAATCGGCCAGCCGCGTTCCCGAGAAGGCACACGCTCTCGGTGGACAGGCTGGTTGAGGATGAAGTGAAGCCAGAGACATCACCGGCGAGATCCATGTCACCGACAGCCATCAAGCCTTCTCTGCTCAGCCCAGTCCACGCGCCTACGCCCTGACCCGGCAGTTCAACGCGGCACACACACAGCGTGCCCCGTCCCGAACACTCCCTCGCCCCCTGGCCAACACCGGGTGGGCATCGGGTCGGTGGCTCTCCGGCAATTCCTCCCCCGTTCGCGTTTTTCCACTGGTTCACGGCAGGTCGGCGCCTGGGTTCAACCCGGCGCCATGTCAGTGTCAGACCGAAGGAAACGCATCATGAAACGCATGCTGATCAACGCCACGCAGGCCGAAGAGCGCCGCCTGGCGATCGTGGACGGGCAGAAACTGCTCGACTACGAAATCGAAATCGAAGGGCGCGAACAGCGCAAGGGCAACATCTACAAGGCCGTCGTCACGCGCGTCGAGCCGTCGCTTGAAGCCTGCTTCGTTGACTACGGCGAGGACCGCCACGGTTTCCTGCCGTTCAAGGAAATCTCGCGCCAGTATTTCGCCGCTGGCGTGCCGGTCAACCAGGCCCGCATCAACGACGTGATCAAGGAAGGCCAGGAACTGCTGGTCCAGGTCGAAAAAGAAGAACGCGGCAACAAGGGCGCAGCCCTGACCACCTTCGTGAGCCTGGCTGGCCGCTACGTGGTGCTGATGCCCAACAACCCGCGCGGTGGTGGTGTGAGCCGCCGCATCGAGGGCGAAGACCGCCAGGATCTCAAGGCTGCGCTGGACCAGCTCGAATACCCCAATGGCATGAGCATCATCGCGCGCACTGCCGGCATCGGTCGTGAAGCGCCCGAACTGCAGTGGGACCTGAACTACCTGCTGAAATTGTGGACTGCCATCGACGGCGCAGCCCAGGGCGGCAAAGGCGCCTACCTGATCTACCAGGAATCCAGCCTGGTGATCCGCGCCATCCGCGACTACTTCAACAGCGACATCGGCGAGATCCTGATCGACACCGACGACATCTTTGAGCAAGCCCACCAGTTCATGAGCCACGTGATGCCCGAACACGGGCACCGCGTGAAGCGCTACCGCGACGACGCACCGCTGTTCAGCCGCTTCCAGATCGAGCACCAGATCGAGACCGCCTACAGCCGCACGGTGAACCTGCCTTCGGGTGGCGCCATCGTGATCGACCAGACCGAAGCGCTGGTGGCCGTGGACGTGAACTCGGCGCGTGCCATCAAGGGCGGCGACATCGAAGAAACCGCCACCCGCACCAACCTGGAAGCCGCCGACGAGGTGGCGCGTCAGGCCCGCCTGCGCGACCTCGGCGGCCTGATCGTGATCGACTTCATCGACATGGACGAGTCGAAGAACCGCCGCGAAGTCGAGAACCGCCTGCGCGACGCCCTGCGCCAGGACCGCGCCCGCGTGCAGTTCGGCTCCATCAGCAAGTTCGGCCTGCTTGAAATGAGCCGCCAGCGCCTCAAGCCCATGCTCAGCGAAGGCTCGTCCATTCCCTGCCCGCGCTGCGGTGGCTCCGGCCACATCCGCGACACGGAAAGCTCGGCGCTGCAGATCCTGCGCATCATCCAGGAAGAGTCGCTCAAGGACAGCACGGCCGCCGTGCTGGTGCAGGTGCCGGTCGAAGTGGCCAGCTTCCTGCTGAACGAAAAGCGCACCGAGATCACCAAGATCGAACTCAAGCAGCGCATCAACGTGCTGCTGGTGCCCAACAAGTCGCTCGACACGCCGAACTACAAGCTGGAACGCCTGAAGCACGACGACCCGCGTCTGGACGACCTGGACGCCAGCTACAAGCTGGCCGACGAGCCGGACGAAGCCACCGGCTTCACGCGCCGCAGCCAGGAACGCACCAACAAGCAGGAACCGGTGATCAAGGGTGTGCTGCCCGACGGTCCGGCGCCTGTGGCCGCACCCAAGCCGGAAGCACCCGTTGCCGTCCCGGTGGCTGCACCCGTTGCCGTAGCGCCCGTGGCCAAGGTGGCTGCACCGGCTGAAAAGGGTTTCTTCGGCTGGCTCAAGAGCCTGTTTGGCGGTGGCGAAGCCCCCGCCGTCACGGCACCACCCACCGTTGCACCCGTCGCCAAAACCGGTGATCGCAGCGAGCAGCGCCCCGATGGGCGCCGCGAAGGCGGTCGCGACAGCCGGGGCCGGGGTGGTCGCAACGGCAACGAAAGCCGTGCACCGCGTGAAGGTCGCGAGGGTCGCGAAGCCGGCCGCAACACGCGGGGTGGTGAAGGCCGCAACGTGGAAGGCCGCCCGGAAGGCCGCGAAAGCCGTGAGGGCCGTGAGGGCCGTGAAGGGACCCGTCGCAACGAAGGTCGGGTGGACGGTCGCGGCGAGGCACGTGGCGAACCGCGTGGTGAGTCGCGCAATGGCGGTCGCCGTGACAACCGCCGTGATGCGGCCCCGCTGGACCAGACCCAGGGCACCGAAGCGTTGCTGAATGCCGCACCGGCGGCGACTGGCGAAATGCCCGACATGGCCGAAGGCCAGCGCCGCGAGCGCCGTCCGCGCAACGACAACCGCCGCCGCCCCCAGGGTGTGGAAGGCGTTGAGGTCGCGCAGCAGGACGGTGCGGAAGGCGCTGCGCAGCGCCTGGAGCCGGACGCCCGTGCCAGCGGCGCCGAAGCGCCCGCCACAGAAGGTGATACGGACAACGGTGGTCAGCGTGCGCCCCGCGAACGCCGCAGCCGCGACCGTTATGGCCGTGACCGTCGGGAGCGTGCTCCGCGCGATGCGTCCGAGCAGGGTTCGGAAGCTGACGCCGCGCCAGCGATGTCCGTGGCGCCGGTTGAAGAGGTGGCCACCGAGGCACCCGTTCGCAGCAGCTATTTCAGCCTGCCGGTGGAGAGCAGCCCGGTCGCGGTCGAAGAAACGGTGGTTGAAGCCGCTCCCGTCGTGATCGAGCCGGTGCCGGTTCTGGCCACGCCAGCACCCCGACCCGTGGCAGCACCCGCGGTAAGCACGAGTGCACCCGCCGCCGTTGCAGCCGCACCCCGCGGTCTGCCCCAGGTACAGGCCTACACGGTGTCGATCGACGAGTTGAACCAGGTGGCCGCAGCCAGTGGTCTGGTGTGGGTCAATTCCGATACCGACAAGGTGGCCCAGGTGCAGGCAGCGATCGCCGCTGAACCCAAACCCATCCACGTGCCGCGCGAGATCAAACCCGCGGTGATACTGGACGAAGGCCCGCTGGTGCTGGTGGAAACCCGCAAGGACCTGCGCAGCATGCCGCTGCCGTTTGAGACCCAGTGAAGAGGTGAATGGCCGCGGGTAACCGGGGCCTGAATCCAACAGGAACGCCGGCTTCAAGCCGGCGTTCCTGTTTCTGGTTGTGCGTACTGCGGGGCACGCCCATCAACCTCTGTCAACCGGGATAGCACCACCACCGGGCAACCGGCCAGAGACTCAGTCCAGCAGGGCTGCCTTTTTCCAGGCCGACTGGGCGGCCACGGCATCGCCCCGTTCTTCGGCCAGGGCCGCAAGCGAGCGCCAGGTTCGCCGCAGCAGGGAAGGCTCGGTCAGGCTGTGGCTGGCCTGCCCGAGCAACTGTGCAGCCTTGCCCCAGAGCTGGCGCTGCATGAAAGCCTGACCGGTCAGGTACTGGAGGTAAGCGTTGTTGGGTTGCTGGCGCTGTGCCTGCTCCAGTCGTGCGAGCCAGGTGCCATCGAGCTGGGCCAGTCCGGGCTCCATCGTGCGCACCAGCTGGCGCTGCTGCGCGGCATCCAGCTCGGCGAACTTGTTCCACACCGGCTCCAGCCAGCTGAGCACCAGCGCGGTGGTGAACGCCTGGTTCTCGTCCTCCGGTTCGCCAGGTTGCATGCCCAAATGGTTGGCGCGCTGGGCGGCCGCCAGAGCCAGCTCGGGCATGGCGCGCTCGTTGGCATCCAGACGGCTCCAGAGCGCTTGCAGCTGCGAGAGATCGTGCGATTCGCCCAAGGCATCGAGCGCCAGCCCGCGCACGATGCTGCGCGAAGCATCCGGGGAAAACGCGCGGTGCTTGGCCAGCACCCGGGCCGTTTCCAGCGCTTCACTGGTGGCCCCACCAAGGCGGGCAATGCGCAACTTCAGACGCAGCGCCTGGATGCGACGCGCCGCACCTTGCGGCAGTTCAGCCAGGCGGCTTCGTGCGGCGTCGGCGTCACGGTCTTCGACCGCCCAGCGAACCGCGCGCAGCAACGCGCCTTCGTGGGCTTCGGGTGCGCTCCTGGCAAGCCTGGGATGCAGTGCCGCCTGCAGGTGTTCGTCCCTGGACTTGCGGTTTTGCAGCGACTGCGCACTCTCGGCGACCAGCAGGTGGGCCAGCAACAGCAGTTGGTGCCGCCGGGGCCACTGGGCCGACGGCAAGGCATTGAGCTGCTCCAGCGCAGCCAGTCCGGCGGCCTGCGCACGCACAAAACGGCCCGACAGCTGGTAGGACAGAGCGTCCAGCACCGATCCGACGGCCGCACGCTCCACCTGCTGCGCCCGCCAGCGCTGGGCCTGCGCCGGCAATTCGCGCAGCACGACGATGGCCCTGAGCGCGAAGTAGACCAGCGCAAAGCCGGCGATCAGGCAGAACACCACAAAGTTGAACGACACGTCAAAGCGGTACGGCGGCCAGAACAGCGTGACCATGGCCAGGTTGTGCCCCACCAGCAAAGCCAGGGCCACCGCCAGCGCACCGAGTCCCAGCAACCAGAACACGCTGCGCATGGCGCCACCCTGTTTGTGATCGACCATCACCGGCCTCCCGCGGCGGCGGCAAGCGCCGCGAGGCTTTCGTCAGGTCGCGGCAAGTCCGCCGTCGACAGCTCGGTCCGCAATTGCCCCAGCGTCTTCTGCGCCGCCATCACCTGGGGCGCCGTGGTGTCGAAGTACCGACCCAGCGCCAGCTCGGTGGATTTCAGATCGGCCTCAACGGCATTGAGCTGACGGCTCAGCAAACCAAGCCGTGCATTGAGCAGCCGGAGCTTGATGTTTTCCCGCAGGAAGAAAGCCTGCTCGGGGGCGAGCAGCGCGGCTTCGGGCCTGTCGATGCGGCTGACGCGCACCAGTTCGCGACCGCTTCGGGTCACATCGGTCCAGACACGCTGCCAGAACGAAGACCAGGCCATGGAAACACGCGACCAGCCGGTTTCCTGCGCAGGCAGAGAGGGTGCCGGTTCCGCCAAATCCGGTGCACCCGCTTTCGCAGCGGGCGGCTGCACAGCAGCTTTGCCAGACGCTGCCACATCCGCCCGACGGGAAATGGTGCTGGCCGTCTTCACACCGACATCGTTCTGCACGGGCCAATCGTCCACCTGACGGGCCAGCTCATCCACCCGCAACACCAGCGTGGGCACATCGGTCAGCGCGGCGCCCTGAATACGTTCGATATCGCGCTGGATGGCCCGTTGCACCGGATTCAGGCGTGGCTGAGCAGCCCTCGCGATGCGCTGATCAGCGGCCTGCAGCGCCGACACCAGGGGCTGCACGCTGCCCGTGAGCTGGGTCTGCTGCAACGCGAGTCGCAGGGCGGATTCAATGTCCTGCACCAGGTTGTCATCGCGCGAACGCGACAGCGCGAGCATGAGTTCTTCGAGCTGGCTGCGCTGCAGGGTCACCTCGGACAATTTGATCTCGGCCACCGCCAGGCGCGCCTGCAGTTCCTGCGTGAGGGCCTCCGCCTGTTTCGCCACGGTGCGCACCTCCACCGCCTGCACCGTGCTGTCCTGACTGCGCCTTGCCAGCTCCTGCTGCGTGAACCCGAGCTTTTGCCAGATCAGGCCGGCCAGCACCAGCGAGATCGCGGCCACCACGAGCGCCAGCATCGACATCCACGACACCGGATGGCGGGCTTTCACCACCGGTGGCGCAACCACGGGCGCAGCCCCCCCACCGCCGCTGCGGACGCTTCTTTCACTGGGCTTGGGGGAATGTCGGGGGTATCTGGGCTCATGTGGGGCTCCAGTTCGATTCTAGGGCCCGCAACACGTCTGGCAAGGCGGGCCGGGTTTCGATCACGCGGCCAAAACCGGCGGCCTTCGCGCTGGCAGCGATGCGGGGATGGGTGGCGATGGCACAGGCGGACGACCAATCGGTGTGTGGTGTGGCGCTCGTCAGATGGTGCACGGCTTCCGAACTGCTGAACAGCCAGGCGCTGCCGGCCGAGGCCGCGGCACGGGCCACCGCCGCATGCCCGGCCGTCCACCGGGGGGCCGACCGCTCGTAGGCCACGCAACTCTCAACGCTGGCTCCTGCGGCTTCGCATTGCTGGATCAGCCAGTCGCGACCGTTGCCAGCGTGCTGGCGTTGCGGTAGATCCGGCTCCGGCGCAGCGGCCATCCCGGGCGAAGCACCACGCACCACCAGGATGCGCTGGCCCGCTCGCACCTGCGACGCCACCATCGGCCACAGCGCTTCGGAATCGAACTGCCCGGCATCAGGGGGTGGGGCATCGATGCGCGCTGCGTTCAACCCCAGACCGGTCAGCGCCTGGGCCAGTGCCCGCACCGTGCCCGGACCGGGTGCCCAGAACCGTGTGCCCCCATCAGGCCGCGTGGGAGCTCGCACATCCTGCGCAAAAAAATGGCTGACAGCGGCCCCGCTCACAAAAAGCAACGCATCCATGTCCAGCCAGTGGGCGCGCCAGTACCGCAGCGAAGCCAATGTGGCTGTGTCTTGCGGTTCCGAAATGTCGATCAAGGGCAGCGCCTGGGCCGGCCAGCCCTGCGCCTGCAGGGCCTGCACCCAGCTCGCCGCCTCGGCTGCGGGACGGGTGACGATGAGCCGCTCCATCGGTCTCAACACAGGCGCTGGCTCGGGCAGGTCGGTCAAGGCGTCAAGCCCCTGCCGCTGGCGGCTGGGCGCCGGCAGCGCGCAGCGCCTGCGCCACGCGCTGCCCCAGGGCTTCGGCCTGCTGCAGCGTCTGGACTTCGGCCTGGTCACTCACCTGCACCAGTGCCAGAGCACCTTCCGGGTCCCCCCAAGCGGCACGCAGCACCAGGTGACCGGCATCGCCGTCGGTCCAGTCGGCGTAGGCCGCCAGCGGCATGGAGCAGCTGCCGCCCATGGCGCGCGACACCGTGCGCTCGGCCGCCACCCGCAACCAGGTGGGCATGTGCACCAGGGGCTTCAGGGCCTCAACGAGGTCGCTGCGATCGGCGCGGACTTCAATGCCCAGCGCCCCCTGGCCCGCAGCAGGCAAGGATTCAGCGGGTTCAAAGATGTGCCGGATACGCGCACCCAGACCCAGCCGCTTCAGGCCCGCAGACGCCAGCACGATTGCGTGGTACTGGCCCTCGTCCAGTTTGCGCAGTCGCGTGTCCAGATTGCCCCGCAGCGGCTCGATGCGCACGTCGCTGCGGCCCAGCGCATCCAGCGCGGCGCGCAGCAGCACCAGCCGGCGCAGGCTGGAAGTGCCAACGACGGCGCCCGCGGGCAGCTCGGCCAGCGTCGCGCAGGCGGGCGACACCCAGGCGTCACGCGGGTCTTCGCGCTCCATCACGCAGGCCAGTGCAAACCCCGTTGGCAGGTCCATGGGCACATCCTTGAGCGAGTGCACGGCGATGTCGGCGCGGCCTTCTTCGAGCGCGACTTCCAGCTCTTTCACGAAAAGACCCTTGCCGCCCACCTTGGAGAGGCTGCGGTCCAGGATCTGGTCGCCCAGGGTCGTCATGCCCAGCAACTCGACACGGTGGCCCAAGTCTTGCAACAGGGCCTTGACGTGTTCGGCCTGCCACAGCGCCAGACGGCTTTCACGCGTCGCGATGGTGATGGACAGCGCGGAGGTTGGGTTTGAAATGGCCACGATGAAGGTTCAAAAAAAGATCAGCCCCCAACCGATGTCGGGAGCGTTTTCGTACCCGCTTGGTAACGGGAAAGGCAACTTTGGATGCTAGCATGACCCCTGCCCAAAAAATCAGCAACCCAAGCCCCAGAGCCACCCTTGCCCACCATGAGCCGAACGCCCGCCCGATCCGCCGCCCCGTCCAACCGCTCTGGTGCCGGACGCACCATATCCGGCTCCGACAAGGACCAGCCACTGATCGACGACATCCGCCTGCTGGGCCGGGTGCTGGGTGACGTGATCCGCGAGCAGGAGGGCCAGGCTGCCTACGACCTGATCGAGCAGATCCGCCAGCTTTCGGTGGCCTTCCGCCGCCACGCCGACCAGGACGCCGACAAGGCGCTGAAGAAACTGCTCAAGGGTCTCTCGGGCCAGCAGACGGTGAGCGTGATCCGCGCCTTCACCTACTTCAGCCACCTGGCCAACCTGGCCGAAGACCGCCACCACATCCGCCGTCGCGCGGTGCACGACCGCGCCGGCGATCTGCAGGAGGGCAGCCTGGCCATGACGCTGCAGCGCCTGAAAAAGGCCGGCATCGCGCCGTCCGAAGTGGTGCGCACGCTCGCTGCGGCCCACATCTCGCCCGTGCTCACCGCGCACCCCACCGAGGTGCAGCGCAAGAGCATTCTGGACGCCGAACGCGCCATCGCCCACCTGCTGGCCGAACGCGAGCAGTTGCTGCCGAGCGACCACGCCGACTTCGAAGCGCAGCTGCGCGCCCGCGTGACCCAGCTATGGCAAACGCGCCTGCTGCGTTTCACCAAGCTCACCGTGGCCGACGAAATCGAGAACGCGCTGAGCTACTACCAGGCCACCTTCCTGTCGGAGATCCCGCGCATCTACCGCGACCTCGAAGAAGGCCTGGAAGACCAGGACGTGGCGCCCTTCCTGCGCATGGGCCAGTGGATCGGCGGCGACCGCGACGGCAACCCCAACGTGACCGCGAAAACCCTGGAGCTGGCCCTGCACAGCCAGGCCGACCTGGTGCTGCGCCACCACCTCACTCAACTCCACCACCTGGGAGCCGAGCTGTCGGTGTCGGCCATGCTGGCGAGCGTGAGCCCGGCCATGCAAGCCCTGGCCGAACGTTCGCCCGACACCAATGCCCACCGCCAGGACGAACCCTACCGCCGAGCCCTGACCGGCATGTACGCGCGCCTGGCCGCCACGCTGACCGCGCTGACCGGCGGAGAAGCCGCGCGTCACGCGGTCGCGCCGCAAGACGCTTACCCCAGCGCCGCCGAACTGCTGGCCGATCTGCGCACCATCGAAGCCTCGCTGGTGGCGAACCACGGCGCCGCGCTCACCCGCTCCCGCCTGCGCCCTTTGATCCGCGCGGTGCAGGTGTTCGGCTTTCACCTGGCGACCATCGACCTGCGCCAGAGCTCCGACAAACACGAGGAAGTGGTGGCCGAGTTGCTGGCCACGGCGCGCATCGAGGCCGACTACAGCGCGCTCGACGAAATGGGCAAACGCGCGGTGCTGCTGCGCCAGCTGAACGACGCGCGGCCCCTGCGCGTGCCCGGCACGCCCTACTCGGCCCACACCCTGGACGAGCTGGCCATCTTCGACACCGCGCGCAGCGGCCGCGAACGCTTCGGCGCCCAGGCCATCCGCCACGCCATCATCAGCCACACCGAAACCGTGAGCGACCTGCTCGAAGTGCTGCTGCTGCAGAAGGAAGCGGGCCTGGTGCGCGGCCTGCTCGCCGAAGACGCGGTGGCCGACCTGATCGTGGTGCCGCTGTTCGAGACCATAGAAGACCTGCGCAACGCCGCGCCCATCATGCGCGACTACTACGCCCTGCCCGGCGTGCGCGCCATGGTGCACCGCGGGATGCACGACGGCTACTGCGAGCAGGACATCATGCTCGGCTACTCGGACAGCAACAAGGACGGCGGCATCTTCACCAGCAACTGGGAGCTGTACCGCGCCGAGATCGCGCTCGTGGAGCTGTTCGATTCGCTCAACAAGGGCCACGAGAAAACGATCCGGCTGCGCATGTTCCACGGACGCGGTGGCACGGTGGGCCGTGGCGGCGGTCCGAGCTACCAGGCCATCCTCGCCCAGCCACCGGGCACCGTGCGCGGCCAGATCCGCCTGACCGAACAGGGCGAGGTGATCGGCTCCAAATACGCCAACCCCGAGATCGGCCGGCGCAACCTGGAAACCCTGGTCGCTGCCACGCTGGAGGCCACCCTGCTGCAGGCCACGCGCAACGCCCCCAAAGCCTTCCTCGACACCGCGGCCGAGCTCTCCACGGCGAGCATGGCCGCCTACCGCGCCCTGGTCTACGACACCCCGCGCTTTGCGGAGTATTTCTTCGCCGCCACACCGATCCGCGAAATCGCCGAACTCAACATCGGTTCGCGTCCGGCTTCGCGCAAGGCCACGCAGAAGATCGAAGACCTGCGCGCCATCCCCTGGGGTTTCAGCTGGGGCCAGTGCCGCCTGACGCTGCCGGGCTGGTACGGCTTCGGCTCGGCGGTGCACACCTTCCTGCACAAGGAAGGTCCCAAGGGCGTGGCGAAGCAAAAGGCGCAGCTGCAGAAGATGGTGAAACAGTGGCCCTTCTTCAGCACCCTGCTGTCCAACATGGACATGGTCATGGCCAAGAGCGATCTCGCGCTCGCCACGCGCTATGCCGAGCTGGTCGAAGACAAGCGCCTGCGCACCAAGGTGTTCACCGCCATTGAAGCCGAATGGCACCGCACGGCCGATGCGCTGGCGCTGATCACGGGCGAGAAGCAGCGCCTGGTCAACAACGCCGCACTGCAGCGCTCCATGCGCCACCGCTTCCCCTACATCGACCCGCTGCACCACCTGCAGGTCGAGCTGGTGCGCCGCTACCGGGCGGGTGAAAACCACGCTGACCGCGACGAAAAGGTGCGCCGCGGCATCCACATCTCGATCAACGGCATCGCGGCCGGGCTGCGGAACACTGGATAGCCCCCCGCGACAGATCGGCTCCCCCCGCGCCGCCTGCGGCGTCACCCCCCAGGGGGCAACACCTGCGGCCTGGCGGAGCCAGTTCCGCGGTGTTCTCGGCGGGAGTCACGCCCGTCGGCAAAGGTTTTGGTCTTGGCGTCAGCGCGTTGAACCCGTCAAACCTAAAATGAAATGGTGACCCACATCCTCAACGCCGATCTCCATTGCCATTCCGTCGTCTCTGACGGCACCCTCACTCCCGAGGAGCTGGCGCCTCGCGCCAAAGCCAACGGCGTGGCCTTGTGGTCGCTCACCGACCACGACGAGATCGGTGGTCAGGAGCGCGCCATCGCTGCGGCCCGCCAGGCCGGTCTGCCCTATCTCACCGGCGTGGAAATCTCCATCACCTTCGCCAGCGCCACGGTGCACATCATCGGCCTGGGTTTCGACCACACCGATCCGGCCCTGGTCGAGGGCCTGCGCCAGACCCGTGGCGGGCGCGAGCAACGCGCCCGCGCGATGAGCGACGACCTGGCGCGCGTGGGCATCCCGGGGGTCTACGAAGGCGCACTCAAATACGTCGGCAACCCGGAGCTGATCTCGCGTTCGCACTTCGCGCGCTACATCGTGGAGGCGGGCTACAGCACCGATACCAATGCCGTGTTCCGGAAATACCTGGCTGAGGGCAAACCTGGTTTCGTGCCTCACCGCTGGGCGTCGCTGCGCAACGCCCTGAGCTGGATCACCGGCGCCGGTGGTCTGGCGGTGATCGCCCACCCCGGCCGTTACAACCTCACCGCCAACGAAGAGTACGCGCTCTTCACCGAATTCAAGGCCCACGGTGGCCAGGGCGTGGAGGTGGTCACCGGTGCCCACGGCCAGGCCGACTACGTGAAATACGCCGGGTTCTGCAGCGAGTTCGACCTGCTCGCCTCACGCGGCAGCGACTTCCACAGCCCGACCGAAAGCCACACCGATCTGGGCAAGCTGCCCGACCTGCCGGGCAGCGTCACACCGGTGTGGGAGCCGCTCGCAGCGCGTTTCCACTGATGAGCGCCGCCGTTGCCCGACCCGGTGCACAGGCCGCGCTGGGCATCACGTTCCTGGTGATGGCGGTGGCCTGCTTCGCGGTGCTGGACACCGCGGTCAAGTACGTCGGTGCCTTCGTGCCCATCCTGGTGGCGGTGTGGTTCCGCTACGTGTTCCAGGCCGTGGCCGTCAGCACCGTCATGCTCCCCATGCGCGGACGCAGCCTGCTGGCCACCCGGCACCCGCGCTTCCAGGTGCTGCGTGGCTGCCTGCTGCTGATGGTGAGCGTGCTGTCGTTCATCAGCGTGCAATACATGCCCGTAGGCGAATTCACCGCCTTTGTCATGACCACGCCGCTGGTGGTCACCCTGCTGGCGGCGCTGTTCCTGAAAGAGCGCGTCGCTCCGATGCGCTGGGCCCTGGTGGGTGGCGGTTTCGTGGGCGCCCTGCTGGTGGTCCAGCCGGGTGGTGACGTGATCGGCTGGGCCAGCCTGTTGCCGTTGCTGATGGTGGTCACCTACGCCTGGTTCCAGATCCTCACCAGCCAGATGGCACGCACCGAAGACCCGATGACCATGCACTTCTACACCGGCTGGGTGGGCGCGCTGGTGGCCAGCGCGATCCTGCCCCTGGTCTGGCAAACCATCCCGGACTCCCGCACTTTCGCCCTGCTCTGCCTGGTGGGCCTCATGGGCACGGTCGGCCACTTCCTGCTCATCCTCGCGTTCGCGCGCGCGCCAGCGTCCACACTCACGCCTTACCTGTACACCCAGATCGGTTTTGCCATGTTGTGCGGCTGGCTGGTGTTCAACCACATTCCGGGGCAACTGGAACTGACCGGCATCGTGCTCATCGTGGTCTGCGGCGCAACCGCCAGCTGGATCACCGCGCGCGAACACCGCCTGCCCGTGGAACCACCCGAGGCCTGAACCAGCGGCGCCTTGGCTATGCCCACGGGCCGCGCACAATACGCACCATGTCCCAGTACTTCGAAGTCCATCCCGAGAACCCGCAACCCCGGCTGCTCAAGCAGGCGGTGCAGCTGCTCGAACGGGGCGGCGTGCTGGCAGTGCCCACCGACTCCAGCTACGCGCTGGTCTGCCACATTGACGACAAGGCTGCGGCCGACCGGCTGCGCCGCATCCGCCAGGTCGACGACAAACACCACCTCACCCTGCTTTGCCGCGACCTGAGCGAGCTCGCCAGCTACGCCAAGGTGGACAACCGCCAGTACCGCCTGCTCAAGCAGGCCACGCCGGGCCCCTACACCTTCATCCTCGAAGCCAGCAAGGAGGTGCCGCGCCGCCTGAGCCACCCCTCGCGCAAGACGATCGGCCTGCGGGTACCGGACCACAACGCCCTGCTGGCCTTGCTGGACCTGCACAACGGCCCCCTGCTGGCCACCACGCTGATCCCGCCCGGCGAGGTGCATCCCCTCAACGATGCGCAGGACATCCGCGAACGCTTCGAACACGATCTCGCTGGCGTCATCGATGCCGGCGCCTGTCCGCTCGAAGCCACCACCGTCGTCGACCTCACCCCCATGGGGTCGGGTGGCGAACCCGAGCTGGTTCGAGAGGGCCGAGGCTCGCTGTCCACGCTGGGCTTGTGAGCCCGATGCCGGTACCCGGACGGCAAGCGCCTGCGGGTGCGCCACCCCTTCTGGGACAATAGCCCTTTGCCCGCCCGCCGCCCCTCATGGATTTCGCCCAGATCATTCAAACCGTAGCCCTCTACGCCATTCCGGTGCTGTTCGCCATCACGGTGCACGAAGCCGCTCACGGATACGCAGCACGGCACTTTGGCGACAACACCGCGCACATGCTGGGCCGCATCACGCTCAACCCGCTCAAGCACATCGACCCGGTCGGCACGATCGCCATGCCGCTGCTGCTGTACTTCGCCACCTCCGGCGCCTTCCTGTTCGGTTACGCCAAACCCGTCCCGGTGAATTTCGGGCGCCTGCGCAACCCGAAACGCGACATGGTCTGGGTCGCCCTGGCCGGCCCGGGCGCCAACCTGGTACAGGCGGTGATGTGGACCGTGGGCCTGTACCTGCTGGTGGCCGCCGGGGTGGAAGAACGCTTCTTCCTGGACATGTGCCGCGCCGGCGTGCTGGTGAACCTGGTGATGTTTGCCTTCAACCTGTTTCCGTTGCCGCCACTGGACGGCGGGCGCATTCTGGTGGGCCTGCTGCCCAACCACCTGGCCTACCCGGTCTCGCGCGTCGAACCCTGGGGTTTCTTCATCGTGATGGCCCTGGTCATTACCGGCGTCGTGGGCAACCTCTGGCTGCGACCGCTGATGATGCTCACCGGTGGCGCGATCGAGTTGCTGCTGACGCCGCTGCGCTTTCTGCTGTTTTAATTTCAGATATCCCTGTTCATGAGCCACCAACGCGTCCTCACCGGCATCACCACTTCGGGCACACCGCATCTGGGCAACTACGTGGGCGCTGTCCGCCCCACGGTGCGCGCCAGCCGCCTGGCCTCGGTCGAGAGCTTCTATTTCCTGGCCGACTACCACGCCCTGATCAAGGTCGGTGACCCGGCGCGCGTGCAACGCTCCACGCTGGAAATCGCCGCCACCTGGCTGGCCTGCGGCCTGGACCCGGAGAAGGTCACCTTCTACCGCCAGTCCGACATCCCCGAAATCCCCGAACTCACCTGGCTGCTCACCTGCGTGACCGGCAAGGGCCTGCTCAACCGGGCCCATGCCTACAAGGCCTCGGTCGACAAGAACACCGCCAGCGGCGACGAACCCGACAACGGCGTGACCGCGGGCCTCTTCATGTACCCGGTGCTGATGGCGGCCGACATCCTGATGTTCAACGCCCACCAGGTGCCGGTGGGGCGTGACCAGATCCAGCACATCGAGATGGCGCGCGACATCGCGTCGAGCTTCAACCACCTCTACGGTGAACACTTCACCCTGCCCGAGGCTGCGATCGAAGACCACGTGGCCACCCTGCCCGGGCTGGACGGCCGCAAGATGAGCAAGAGCTACGACAACACGATTCCGCTGTTCGCGCCCAAGGAACAACTGCGCAAGCTCATCATGGGCATCGTCACCGACTCGCGCGCGCCCGGTGAACCCAAGGACCCCGAAGGTTCGGCCCTGTTCCAGCTCTACCAGGCCTTCGCCAGCGCCGAAGAAACCGCCGGGCTGGCCAGGGCCTACGCCGACGGCATCGCCTGGGGGGATGCCAAGCAGTTGCTTTTTGAACGCCTGGACGCCGAGATCGCCCCCATGCGCGCGGTCTACGACGAACTGATCCAGGACCCGGCGCAGATCGAGCGCACCCTGCAAGCGGGTGCAAAAAAAGCGCGCGTCCTCGCCACGCCGTTCACCGCGCGGCTGCGCCACGCCGTCGGACTTCGCCCGCTGGACAGCCAGCCAACCCCCGCCAAGGCGTCCAAGGCCACCCGGGCGGCCGCGCCCAGCTTCAAGCAATACCGCGAAAAAGACGGCCTGTTCTACTTCAAGCTGCTCGACGCGCAAGGCCACCTGCTGCTGCAAAGCACCGGCTTTGCGTCGCCGCGGGAAGCAGCAGGCACAGTCGCCCGTTTGCAGCAACAAGGTACGGATGCCATCGCCGACCTGCAAAGCCAGCTGATCGTTTCGGCCGATCCGCAGGTACTGGCACAAGCCCTCGGGTGTTTTGCAGCGCCAGCCGACTGATGCAGCAGCGAAGGTTTCGCATTCCCGAACCTGCGACAATCGGTTTCCGGGATGGACGTCGACGAGACACCGCCTCATCAAGGCAGCACACCGCTGGTGTTTACCGAGTTCCCAACTTCATGGAACACGGGCATCAAAAACTAAAAACAAGGTGTACAAACATGCCCTTATTGCTATCGCCAAAAGCTGCCAATGCCGATATGCTGTCACTCTGAATACATAACTTAACAGCACATCCCCCCATGAGTATCTTTGTCATTGACGATCATCCGCTGATGCGCGAAGCCGTCGTCATGCTTCTGCGTCGTCTTCGGTCCTCCACCCAGGTGATCGAACTGGAACGCCTGGCGACTGTGAGCAAGGCCATTGCTGAGCACGGGGAACCTGAGCTGGTCTGCCTCGACCTGAAGTTACCCGACACCCATGGCGTCTCTGGCGTGCGCGAGGTGCGCCAAATGCTCCCCGACACGTCACTGATCGTGCTGTCTGCATCGCCGGCCTCTGACTACGAAGACCTGGCCAGGGAAGCAGGTGCCGACGCCTACGTCGAAAAATCGGCCGGTGCCGCCCAGATCGGCAAGGTGCTGCGCGAATTCCTGGCCGAAGAGCCAGAAGACGAAAACGCACCGACCATCCCTGAAAAGTTGTCCAAGCGACAAAAACAGCTGCTCGTCATGCTGGACCGCGGCCTCTCCAACCGCGACATTGCCGAACAACTGCAGATCAGCGAACACACCGTCAAAGTGCACCTGTGGCGCCTGTTCCGGCGCCTCAATGTCAAGAGCCGATCCCAAGCCAGCCATCTGGCGCGCACCGCCGGCTTGCTCGACCTCTGAGCTTTGCCCGTGTGCTCCCCGGGAGCAGACTGATCAGCCTGCTTCAGCCGCCAGCACTTGCAGCCGAGCGCGGCATCAAGGTATCTGGCGTGGCCTCCACCGCTGCTTTCTGTGTGTACGCGGGCAGCAGCACGCGGAATACGCTGCCCCGATCCGCCTGTGAAGACAGCGCCAACTGATAGCCCATGAGCGTGGCCAGTTTGGAAACGATGGTCAGACCCAGACCCAGACTGTCTTCGGTCCCCTGGTGCTGCGACACCCTGAAGAACTCCTGAAATATCGCCTGCTGGTGTTCGCGCGCAATGCCCACGCCGGTGTCCCAGACTTCAAAAACCAGCATCTCCTCCCGCCGCCTCAGACCCAGCAAGACGCCACCTCGCTGTGTGTGACGAAACGCATTGGACAGCAGGTTGCCCAGAATCCGGCGCAACACCACCGGATCGGCCCATATCGTCGCGGGTTGGGCATACGTCTTGAACTTGAGTGACTTACCGACCGCAACGGGCTCAAACTGCGTGGTCAGCTCGGCGAAGAGTTGCAGCACGTCCACGTTCTGCAAGCGCACCTTGTAATTGCCCGCATCGATGCGCGTCAGGTCAAACAGGGAGTCAAACAGCTCGTTGATGGCCCGGGTCGATTGCAGGATCCGCGGCGATATATCGCGCGCCATCTCCGGCTCGGTGGCCAGCCAGTCGGCATACAGACTCAGGGCATGCACCGGCTGACGGAGATCGTGAGCAGCCGACGCCAGAAACCGGTTTTTGGTCGCCACAGCCCGGATCGAGGCCCGCGTCTGCTGGGTCAGCGAATCGATCAGTTCCTGGTTGGAGAACTGGAGTTCAAAACTGGCGCGGTAGATCTGATGCAGGCGCTTCCCCGCCACCAGCAAAAGCCACCAGAACACCATCAACAGGGCCATCAAAGCGAGGCTTTGTTCCATCACAGACGTTGCGTCTGGTGCGCGCAAGGTGTTGAGGGTGAGGCCCAGCAAGACCGATATCACAAGGGCATGCACATACCGCCGGAAGACCGGCAAATAGGCACTGAAAGCCGTCAAGGTGAGCAGCCCCTGCCCAAGCACCACGATGCCGCAGACAAACTGCGTCGCGGTACTGGCTTGCAGGTAGCTCAACAGCACCCCACCACCCCAAAGGAAGCCCACGGCACTCCAGGTCCACTGGTAGCGGTCTGCAAACGCCATGCGCTGCGGCCCCTCGGAACTGTCGTAGCGCAACTGGTAAATCCCGATCAGACGGTAGCGGTAGACCAGCACAGTCACCAAAAGGCACGTCCAGATCAGCAAGGAGGCCAGGTCCACCTCACCAGCCATCATGAACACCAGCACCGGCAGCGCCAGTGTCGCAGCCAGCAGCGATGGAACCATGTTGTCCATCAGGACACCGATCAGCTGGGCGTTCACCCACTGGTCTATCACCTCGGGCGAGGCCGGCAGATGCAGGTGGGTTGCGGGCTGGGTATCGACAAGCATGAATAACCACGAACAGACGGTGAGCCATTGTCACACCGGAGGGCCTGTAAAAAGCAGTGCCTGTCTCCTGCTAGAATACAAGGCTTCGACGCGGAGAGGTGGCAGAGTGGTCGAATGCACCGGATTCGAAATCCGGCGTACAGTTTCAACTGTACCGAGGGTTCGAATCCCTCCTTCTCCGCCACAGACAAGGCCCTGATGCTCACTTTTTTGTAGCAGTCAGGGTTTTTTGTTTTTGGGTCCAAATGCGATGTAACGGCGCATGTAAGAGCATTTCCCGGCGTGGTCACTACGCCATGAAAGCACGCTCTATGCGCGCGCCCCTCTCCTGCCCTTTCAACTGCGCGGCGAGCGCTAGATCGGTCGTGTTCTTCGCGTATTCGGTGAACTCGTTGAGCGTGCTGCAAAATGCGGTCATAAACGACGATCAAGTCGAAAGTGCGGACAGGAGGATTCATGGAAACCCGCTTCACTGTTGTGCTCGCCTGCGCCATCGCAGGTGCAGCATTTGCCGCCCCTGCGTGGGCCATCAACAAATGCACCCAGCCTGACGGTTCCGTCACCTTTCAAGATGCGCCCTGCGCGGGCAAGGGCGAGGCCCTCACTGTGCGGCCGGCATCGGGTCGCGCGAGGGCTATTGAACCGGTCACTGCTGCAGAAGGCGCACCCGCTCCGGGGCGAAAAACCGAGGCTCAGCGCATTGAAGAACAGGTGGCCGCCAGTCAGCAAGAGCGACGTTTGAAAGAGTTGGTGGTCAGACTCGTACCCGATGCCGAAGCAGCGATATACAGAAGCCGCGAGCAGTGCGCGCGCGACTTGAAAGCGCTGCAGCTCAAGAAGCAACAGGCAAACAACAACTTGGCCGGTGCGACATGGGAAGGCTCCATTTCCGGTGAAATGACTGCACTGGCCACAACCTGCGACACAAGAAACCGCGAACTACGCGAGGACGCTGCAGCCTTGCGTACAGAGTGCCGACAGCTGGGCGGGTGCAAATAAGCAACCTGCGAAACTTTGCATGCTAGATTCAAGTTTCATAATTTGAAATTGCGTGATCACTGCGCCTCTCCGTCCCCGCGTGGCTTGGACGAGGTGCCAGGGTCCCCGCTGTCTTGCAGTGGGACTTAACCCAGTGGGGGTTCCCCGACAACTGCCAAGGTCACCGCTGTCCCTGTCGCAACCACCATCAACATCGTCTTCCCGGCTCCTGCTAGCTCGCTGTAAGTCAGGTTGACCGCTATTAGGCCATCTGCACCCAACACAAATGCCTCTTCCTTCAGTTGCGCCATGACCACACGCTTTGCGTCCCGCAACGTGTTTTGAATGGTGACACTGCGCCCTCCTACAAAGTCTGTCACCCCAGCGAAAAGCTCCTTGATGAGGTTGACACCAAATACGCACTCAGCAGAGACCACATCAATCAACTTTACGATCTCGTGCCCAGGAATATGGTGCGCAGTTGTTATCGGTAAGTTCCTTGCGGCCTGACCGATGCAATCCGAAGGAATCTGGTCTCGGGGAAATGCAGACCAGTCACCTGTGCTACGGGCGTGTGTGACAAGCTCCTTCGCCTGCTCGGCTTTGCGGGTTGCAAGCTCCCTCTCCTGCTCGGCCTGGCGCATGGCAAGCTCCCTCTCCTGCGCGGCCTTGCGCAAGACAAGCGACCTCTCGTGCGCGGCTTTGTCAAATTTCGCGTAGATGATTCCGCACTTTGGGCATTCATAGTCAGGCGCGCGGTCGGTGGGCTGTCGAAGATAACCACATTTTGGGCAGGTGATGTTCATGGTCAGAATCTTAGACGTTGCTTCAATGCGCGCTGATAGGGCCGTTCTGCATAGTCCATCGCACGCATTGCTGCACCAGCACCAGCACCAGCACCAGCACCAGCACCAGCACCAGCACCAGCACCAGCACCAGCACCAGCACTGGCACTGGCACCTGCAATGCGTCGTCAGCCGTCAGTATCTTCGCGAGGCTCAGCAGGGAGCAACAGCAAAGCGGCATCACCTGAGATATCGAAATACTTTTTCAGAGTTTCAGAAAAAGGCGCCAGGGCTGCGGTCAAGTCCAAAAGGACCTGATCAGCTTCGAGTGCGCGCACCTCGGCAGATGCGTCGTTTACCAGGGAACTGGCATCGGTGACATCCGACTGCAGGTTCCTCAGCTCTTGGGCTACCTTGGGCAGTGCGGCCTCGACAACAGACACACGAGCTTGCTTCATAGCCACGTCACTGACGGATGCTGTGCCCCTAGCCACGGCCGTGATGTCGTCGTCACTCGTTGCGGTCGCCTCGGCACGTTCGGCGTTCAGGGCATCACGTCGGGCCTTGACCACGTCCCTTTCAGCTTCTTTCGCGCTCAGTTCATCCTGCAGTCTTTGCAGTCGGGTTGTTGCGTGGCGCAGTTTGGCCCGCAACGCTGGGCGCGTACCCGGCGTGACGTCGCGATAGGCAATCGGGTTTTCGTCAAGCTGGATGGTCCATTTCAACGGCTTGATCAGAGTATCTACAACGGGCGGCATGGTTAAACCCTTTCTGTGGTTTGGTGGAGAGAACAAAAGAACTTTGCAGAAATCTGCAGATGCGGGGTTTGCGGGGTTTTAGGGGGGTGGTTCACCTATGGCTTGGCAAAAATGAATTTTTAAAAAAGTGTTTCTATGCAGTAGCAGGTGAAAGCAGCCCTTTTTGACCCAGCAAACCCCGCACCTACGCAGACGCCACGCGGTACAGGGTCACGCCGTCACGGTTTGGTGAACCCTGCAGCTTCAGCGCCTGCCCATCGACCATGGCCGGGCGGTCGGTCTGCGCTGCAAGCAAACGCCCGAGAGATCGGCTTTGATGTGGGTTGCGACACTTCAGCGCCTCCAGCGCGTCGGTCAAGTCGGTCCCACTGATAACCAGGCGGTCGATGACCTCACGCGCTGAAAACTTCGCGTCCTTGAATTCCGTGTGCAGGCAGCGCAGCAAACAGCGCAGCGCGGCCAGGTGTTCGGCGTTGTCGGCGTTCTGCTCGAACACTTCGGCAACATCGCAGCCACCAGCCCACAGCAGCGACTGGCGCACGGCCACGTCCCAGCGCGCGAATCGTGTGCGGGTCGGACAGGTAGCCCCGCTGCGCAGGTACCCGGCGACGATGCCGACCACATGGGTCAGCACCTGCCACCGGATACCCTGGGCGTGGCTCACGACGTCGGCGTTTGCGAACTGACGCGCCTCGGGTCGGACGGCGGCCGGTGCCAGGCGCGTTATCAGCGTCCGGCTGGTTTCGTCGGCACCCAAGCGCAGGTTGTTGCCTGTGATCACGACAGCACTCGCGGTGCTCGCGCGCGCGATCTGGGTGGCGCCCAAAATCCGGCCCTCCAGCACGGGCGCTGTGAGCATGGCGTTCAGCGGACCCAGCGACAGCGCCATACCGTCGGGCACGTTGTCGAAGGTGATCTGAGCGGGCGCGGTCAGCAGCAGCGCCAGCAGTCGCTTTTCTAGCTCTTCATCATTCCCGAGCGGCAGGTTTGTCAGTGGCGCGTCACGCCCGGTCAAAACCAGATGCTGCCGGCGCGCGAGCGTGGTCTTACCGCTCGATTGCGCAGCGGCCAGGATCGCAAGGGCCGGCGCCATATCCAGTACCGGGCGCTGCACTGCCGTGAACAGGCCGGCCAGCGCAGCGTCGGCATCCAGGGGGCTGGCGAACTCGAACCCGTCCAGGTAGTGCAGGCGCAACCACGCGAGTGCGGCCACAGCTTCGGCCTTGCTGTAGGCATGCAGTGCAACGCCTTGGGGACACCCATGCACCACAAGGCCCGTGCCTTGATGCAGTCCGTTCGTCGCGAGCACTTCACCCGCCCCCGTCACCAGGGGCCAGGAAACGACACCATTGATATCGGGCACCAGGCCGGCGTCGCAGGTGATCAGGTGATCAATCACGGCATGGGGGATGCCGATATGCCGTGGTCCACCTTTCGCAGTCACCGTGAACAGTGCAACAGCCTCAGCAGCGGCCACCAGCGTCGGGCGGGAGTGCGCAGACACCAGCACCTGTTCGGGGGCTTCATCGCCCGTGGCACCGTGGCTGTAGAGCGGGGTCACAGAGGCGATGCGGACGGGGCGGCCGGCGTGGCGCACAAGCCCAAGCGGGTCCCGTGCGCGGATCAAACCGGCCACCTCTTGGGCCTGTGTCGCGGACATCTCAGGCCGGTGTCGGATGGTCCGTCTGCCGCATGCGCTTGACTGCAGCAGCATGGCGGCATGGTGCTGTCTAGCCTCTCTCAGTTCGGTGCCCAGCACGCGCAAGCCTTGACCTGTACGGCGGTGCACCTCTTCCAGCACCGCCCGACCCTCGGTCTCGGTCAACCCCGCAGCGCGTGGCGCCCACTCCGAGGCGATGCGCTCGGCTTCCATGTCGCGCAGGTCTCGCATCAGGTCTGCGTACAGGTCCACGTCGGTGAAACCGTCCGCAGTGTTGGCGGGTTCGGGCACCAGGGTGAACACCGTTCGCCAGTGCGCGTGTGGTGTCTCTCTGTCCCACTTGCGCGCCCACTCTTTTTGCTTGCGCAGCGTGCCGAACTCCAACACTTTGGATTCGAAGATGTCCCGGGCGATCGGATGACCGCATTTCTCGGCATGCAGGCTGCACATCAACAGCGGCAGGTATCGCTGAAGGTATGACCCATCGCCGAAATATTCAGCCCCCGCAGTCTGCAGGCGCTCGGTGAAGTCGTGCATTTCGGCCTGGGTCATGGGCTCGGTCGGCAATGCCTCGGTGCGGCGTTCGGCCATGACTGGGAACACCGGTTCAATGAACAGCCCGGCCAGGTCCACAGGTTCTCCGGCGACATGCACAGAACGATATTTAGCCCCGGCAAGGCGGCCGAAATAGAACGATTGCGACGGCCTGAATGATTCAGTCGCCAGCACTCCCCCCAGCGCCGCATTCAGCACGCCCACGTGGTGCCGGCGGGCGCTGGGCTCACAAGGTGCCGACAGGGGTGCCAGGACACGCCAGCGCGGCGCGGCGGGCGTGTTGCTGGCGGTCGTGTAAAACATGGCATCGATACCTGCAGCGCGCGCCAGCACGGCCGCTTCATCGATGGTCACCAACTCGCTGTCATAGTCCCCTTCGACGGCGTACACCGCACGCATGTTTTCATCGCTGCGCAGTGAGCCCTTGTCCGAGCGCTGGTCTCCGAACGTCGCGCACTTGAACAGCGGCATGTCTTTCTTGATGCTGTACTCTGGCGGGTTCGTCAGCAACTCGCACAGATCGGCCCACGTGCCAGCGTGCGCCATTACCTGTTTCGCGTTCACGTCGGGGAACACTGTCCACGTGATCGGGGTAACGGCGGGGCTCATGAACGTGCTCCCACCAACAATGAATACGAACCGAGACCACAGTCTGCGACCCTGTGACCAAAAGTGGGCAAGACATGCGCGCCACCACCGTGGTGATGATCGGCGCCGCAGAAAGGGCACCTCACCTTGATGTGAAAGCCGGTTCCTTCGAACGTAAGGCGGGTTACCTCGGCAGTCGGGCCGGTGCCATCGTGTTGAGCCCGGGACAGGCGAGCAAACACAGGCGATGCCAGAACGAACACGGTGGTCTTTGTGCCCGGGATGGTTCTCCCCGCGCTCAGAACTTCATGGACGTCCTGCCCTTGCGGAACCAAGTCGAACAGCCAGGCAGGGACCGACGATTGCCAATCTGGGGAGATTGAAATAGCATTCATTTTCAGCTTTGAATCTGTGCCCGCTCTGTGAGAGCGGGCTTTTTTTTGATGTGCCGGTCTCTTCAAGACCGGCTGCGGGAGACAGCGCAGCTACTGGTGATCAACCCGTAGCCGATGCGCATACCCATTGCAGAGCGACCACACAGACGGCCAGGGTGTCGGGCGTGTACAGGCTCGCCAGATGGCGCAGGTCATCGCCCAAGCGGTAGCGCGTAGTCAGTACCGCATCACCGTCGATCAGGGTGCGCAGGTCCGCACCTGCCCGCTGCGCATCGGCATACCAGGGCGATGCTGTGTCCATCGCCTGTACAGTGGGCGTGCTGCTCATGCTGCGCCCACCAGTGCGCGAATCTCAGCTACAGGCCAGGCAAGCCTTCCGTTGACCCTGCGGGCGGTAATTGGCGCAGGACGTTGTCCGCACGCCCAAAGTCGGAGCGTCTGGGGTCGTCGGTTCAGGTAGTAGGCGGCATCCTTAGTCGATAGGATGTCGGCGGTCACGTCGCTCAAACGGGCGCGGGGTGGTGCTGCAGTGGTCATCATCAGTTCCTTTGCCCCGTCAACTGCGGTGCATTGAACGGTATGGTGTCGACTAACTCGAAAACAGCTCTGCGGCACTCCTGCGGTGCTAAAAAGTGCATTATTCCAGCACTTTTGATCGATTTTTTTACTAACGGTATCGAATCAGCAGTCAAAAGACAGGGAGAAATGACCACGGCCTGCGGGACCGCTTCGCATCCGTCGGGCGGCCTCGTCAAGCGACCAACTGCAGCCCACCAGCAGCAACGGTCTTGGGGTCGAACTTGATCCCGGCTTGCTCTAGCATCCAGGACACGATTTTTTCGTGCCAGACCCTCAGCAGGTCAATCGGTCGGTTGCGATAGTGCTTCTCGGCCGTGGCGCTGGGCTTGTGCCCCATGAGTTGGGCCACCACACCGGCCGGGCACTCCACCCATTCCGCAAGCGATCCAAACGAGCGCCGCAGACCATGCAGTGACACATGGGGCAGGCCACCAACGGCAAGGGCCTTGCGGTGGTTGTAGGCGGCGGTGTGCCCCACGTTGGGCACTGCGCCATCGGGGCCGAACACCCATGGACCGCGCCTGGGCAGTTGCGCCAGGATGTGCGCAAGGTAAGCCGGGCATGGGATCACGCGCAGGCCCTCCACCTTGTCACGGATGGTCATGCTGCCGCCGAATCGAAAATCGACATCCACCCAAGCCAGACCCGACAGTTCGTTTTTCCGCGCCCCGGTCAACAGCAGCGCGAGCAGGTAGGCGCGTGCATGGGGGTTGCCATCGGCCAGAACTGCGGCGAACCATGCGGGCAGGTGTTCGCGCTGCAGCACATCATCCTTGGGAACCTGCTTTCGAATGAGACGGCGCACGTCCTTTGGTTTATGGGCGTCGGCGTGTGCGATGGTCCCGTATTTCGGGTGCTCTCCGCACCAGTTCAGAAAACCACGCAGCAGGCGAAATGCGAGGGCGGCGCGCGCTGGCCGCATGGCGCTTTCATCTTTAAGCCACTGCGCCACGTTGGAGGAAGTCACATCGACCAGCGGGCCGGACAGCAGCGCATAGAGCGGCCCCGGTTGCGTCACGCCTTCGCTCTTCCGCTTGTAAGCCACGCCACCAGCGGCCACCATGGTGTCGTGGTCTGCGACATGTCGGGCGCTCCATGGGCCACGTTTGGTGAAGCCCACCTTCCGCCCTTCTTTGACGTATTCGGCCCATGCGTCCAGCCCCGTGGTTTCACGCTTGGCGCGTTCGGCTGCCTTGCTCAGCTTATCGGCCCTCTCCGCTGCTTTGGCCGCACGCTTCACACCAGCAGGGTCCCGCCCGCTGTCAATCTCCCGCTGCAGTTCGCGTGCCTTTTCGCGAGCATCGAGAACTGACCAAGAATCGCACCCGCCGATGGTCACACGCCTTGTGGCGCCATCGTGTTGACGTTGGAAGATGTAGGCCGGTTTCCCTGCGGGTGTGACTCGAACCCCCAAGCCTTGCGTGTCGCTGTCCCACATGAACGCCTGTGTCTTGCCTTGGGGACACTTGAACCCGGCCACGCGGCCGGCTGTGAAGTTGATTTTTGCCATGCTGCCCTTCTCTTACATCACACGATGTAACGGCTAATGTAAGAGATTTTTTGATAAAGAAGGGTATCTTTGTCAACGCATTCGCATGGGAAAAGTCATATAGATAGTTGATTTTTAAAGACTATTTCAACATCTGTCAACAATCACGAATCCCTTACAGGCCGGATTCGAAATCCGGCGTACAGTTTCAACTGTACCGAGGGTTCGAATCCCTCCTTCTCCGCCAAAGATTGGTTTCAGGACGTCCCAAAAGATCCCGAAAACCCCCTGGAAGCCCTGCACTGCGGGGCTTTTTTGTTTCTGGACGTCCCACGAAGTCCATTTACAGCCCACCCCTTCCGGGGGCATATTTGGGGGCATAAATCGGGTTCTTCCGATCTTCCAGCAAATATGCCCCCATGCCCCTGACCAAAATCGAGTGTGACCGGGTCACTTGCCCACCCGGTAAGCCCTATGTCCGACTGGCCGATGGTCAAGGCATGTACCTGGAAGTCACTGCGACCGGCGGCAAGTACTGGCGAATGAAGTACCGCCACGCCGGCAAGGAGAAACGGCTGGCACTCGGGGTGTTCCCCGCGGTTTCGCTGGCTGAGGCGCGCAGGAAGCGCGACAAGGCCAAAGCCGATCTGGCCGTGGGCGGGGACCCTGGACAGATCAAGAAAGTGGCCAAGCTGACGCGATCCCTGCTGGACGCGACGACTTTCGAGAAGGTGGCCCGGCAATGGTGGGAACACTGGAGAGGGCCGCGCAGCCCACGCCATTCGGACTATGTGATACGTCGCCTGGAAGCTGACGTGTTCCCTGCCCTGGGCCCGCGACCGATTTCCAGCATCACCGCTCCCCAACTGCTGGCCATGGCCAAGCGCATCGAGTCGCGTGGTGCGCTGGACATCGCCAAGCGGGCATTGCAGACCTGCGGGCAGATCCTGCGGTTTGCGGTGGCCCACGGCGTGATCGAACGCAATCCGTCCGCCGACGTGAAACCTTCGGACGCCCTCAGGCCGCGTCGAAAGGAAAACTACGCCCGACTGGACGCCAAGGAAGCACCTGACTTGCTTCGCAAGATCGAGGCCTACCAGGGCAGCGCCTATACGCGGCTAGCCATGAAACTGATGGCATACACGTTTGTGCGCACGGGTGAGCTCATCGGCGCTCGCTGGGAAGAATTCGACCTCAGTGCAGGTGAGTGGCGGATTCCCGCTGCTCGCATGAAGATGCGTACGCCTCATATCGTGCCGCTCGCGCCGCAGGCTGTGGAAGTCCTGCAGGCTCTGCAAACCCTGTCCAACGGCAGGTCGCTGCTGTTTCCAGGTGAGCGTGATCACGAGCGCCCCATGTCCAACAACACCATCCTGGCTGCCCTTAAACGCATGGGCTACGCTGGTCGCATGACGGGGCACGGATTCAGGGGCATGGCATCCACCATCCTGCATGAGCAGGGCTACGCACACCACCTGATCGAGTTGCAGTTGGCACATCAAGAGCGCGACCAAGTAGCCGCTGCGTACAACCACGCCACGCATCTGGCGGAGCGGCGGGCGATGATGCACGCGTGGGCCAAGCACCTCGACAATCTTCGCAAGGGAGCGGATGTTATCCGAATGTCCCGTCGGTCCGGATAAGTTGCACCGATGCCCTCATGGCTTTGAATGCCTGGCAAGAGTGGTCGGCGTCAACGACCCTGACGACCTTGCTCACGAAGAAAAAACCCCGAGTGGTCAGTTGAGCAGGCGCAAACAAGCGGTGAAAGCAATCGTGGCCAAGGCACCGCTGACTTGGCTCATCCAAGTAGTATGACGTTTTGGCGGTTATTTTATTGACTTTTATTTTTTTTTAGATAAATTATCCAATCAAAACTAAAAAGTCATAAACATGATCGCCTACCCCCGCACGACCCTGGCCGACGAACTGGTGCACCAACTGCAAGGCAAGACCGCCTTTGGCGACGCCCACAACGGTCTGTTCCTGGCCGCGCCCCGGCGCACCGGGAAAACCACTTTTCTGCGCGGCGACCTGTGCCCGGCGCTGGAGCGTGCCGGTGTGGTGGTGGTTTACGTGGACCTGTGGGCCGACGCCGCGCGCGACCCTGGCGTGCTGATCGCCGACGCGATTGGCCGCGCCCTGCAGCCGCACCTGGGTTTGGTGGCCCGCACCGCCAAAAAGGCCGGCGTGGACAAGCTGAGCCTGGCTGGCTGGCTGAACGTTGACACCAGCCGCATCGGCAAGCTGGACGGGCTGACGCTGGTGGACGCGCTGCGCGCCCTGCACGAAACGGCTGGCAAACCGGTGGCGCTGGTGATTGACGAAGCCCAGCACGCGCTGACCAGTGAAGCCGGTGAAGCCGCCATGACTGCACTGAAGTCGGCTCGCGACCAGCTGAACCGCCCGGGGTTGGTGAACCTGATGCTGGTGATGTCGGGCTCGGACCGCGACAAGCTGCTGCGCCTGGTGAACACCAATGGCTCGCCCTTCTTCGGCTCGCAGATCAAGACCATGCCCGCGCTGGGTGCCGACTTCATGGCGCACATCGTGCAGCTGATCGAAGCGCAGCGCCCGGACTTGGCGCCGGTGGACCAGACCACGCTGCAAAAGGCGTTTGAGGGTTTTGGCAACCGGCCGCAGTTCTTCATGGAAGCGCTGGGTCAGGTGCTCAGCCCGCTATCGGGGCTGACGGGCCGATTCGAGCCCGCCATGCAGCAGGCCGCCGAGCAGCGCCAGCGGGACGACGAGGCCCAGATGGAATCGGACTTCCTGGGTCTGAAACCGCTGGAGCAGGCTGTGCTGTGGCGCATGCTGGAGCAAGGCGTGCGGTTCCGGCCTTATGACGCCGAAGCCCTGCGCTTCTACCGCGCGAAGACCGGACGCGACAAGGTTGTGACGCCTCAACAGGCGCAGAACGCACTGGAGTCGCTGCGTCAGCGCTCGCCAGCGCTGGTGTGGAAGTCGGCCCGGGGGGAGTACGCGGTGGAAGACGCCGCCATGCACCGTTGGTACGAAACACGGGCAGCGGCGGGCAGATGGCCACCGCTGAGTCGGCAGGGCAATCTCCTGCCCGATACCGAGTAGCACCCCAGCCGATCCCCGTGCTGGCCGCTGAATCAAGCACGTGACCTCCAACGTGAAACGTCGCTGCTGCTGGGTGCCTGGGTGGTTCGGCGCTTGGGACATGGGGTTCTTCTTCAGTTCAGCGTTTGGATCGATGCTGGAATTCGACGGTCTTCCCGCGCGGGCGCAGATCGGCCAGCAAGGCTGAGGCCTGGACGAGGTGTCGCTGCACATCCCCGTTCAGCGTGTCAAGCATGTCGCGGTAGTCCAGCGCTTGCGACACATTTCCCTGGGTCAGCAACCGCGTAAGGATGTAGACATTGCGGCTGAAGCTGGCGAGGTCTGCGTTCGACGCCGTGAGCGCGGCAAGCTGCTCGACTCCGCTGGCCCCGGATGTCAGCGCAGGGATACCCGCGATGAGACCGGCCAGGTAGGCACCCCTCGAAAGGCCCGCTGAACGTGCACCAGCAATCAGCCGGTCCGCCTCTGAAGTTGTCAATCTGATTGACAACTTGACTCTGGCGCCTCTGGGTACTGAGCCTTTCGCGGCTTCATGACCCCGCGGTGCGGACGGGTCTTCCAGCCCAAGATCGCAGGCCACGGCCCGCCGGACCAGCACTGAAACGCTGACCCGTTGTGCCTGCGCGCGGGCCACCAGAGCACCTTTCAAACCGCGCATATCGACCGTGACGAAATCAGGGTTATGGGTGTTCATGGACCAACCGAAAGGTGCAAAACGTGAACGAAGCGAGGCGCTTGTGAAATCGGCGGCGGGCCGCCTTTCCTGCACTCAACCATGGAGGCAGTCTGGGCCTGGATCGACTCCCGCTATGTGCTCGATTCGGCCCTGAATCCAGCGCCGGCAAGGTGCTTTTTCGGGTCGATGATGGGTCTCACTCCCGTGAACAAACAGCCAAGCGCACTAAGGGCGATCCGGCACCGGGACAAACCAACCGAGAGCGGGTCACCCCCGATGCAACAGCGAACCAGAAACGGGTCGGGAGTGAAACACCACCGAATCAGAGGACCGTCATGAAGCTGGCACCGAAGGATCCACCGGGTCAAAGCACGCGCCGCACCCGTGGCTTCGCGGCCGACATCCGACAGCTTCGTGCACAGGGCTACACCCTCGAAGCGATCCGCACAGCCCTGGCCGAAGCCGGGGTGAGCGTGAGCAAGAGCACCGTGCAGCGCGAGGTGGCGCGGCTGGCTTTGGGCCTGGCTTCCGGTTCGGTCCGAGCTCATCGTCATCGAGAGCCTGAACGCCGACGAGGGTCAGGGGCAGGCATTGCGGGGCCGCCAGTTCGGCGAGCTGCAGGAAGTACCTGCAGACCGTGGCCAGCGTGGTCGTGGACATCGGGGCCAGCAACGTGGAGGACCTGATGGGCCAGATGCAGCGTTACCGGGGCAGTCATGAAGATTTCGATGGGTTTGTGGTGCCCGCGGTGCCCAGGCTGAAACAGCAGATGGACACGATCGCCACCCTGGTCGAGCTGAACCGGATCGGCGTGCCGGCTGCGCGCCTGAAGCTGGTGTTCAACATGATCGAAGACGGGGACAAGGTGGCGCAGGCCTTTGATCCCCTGCTGACGTTCCTCAAGCAGCACCCGATCGCCCGCGCGAACCCGAAGTGCTGTCTGGGCGCCAACGAGATCTATGCGCGGATCAAAAGGTACCAAGATCGATCTGGCCACCTTGGCGAACGATCCGACGGATATCTGACCGAGGCGACAGCCTCCTCGCGCGAGGCTCAACTCAGGGCCATGCAGGAAGGTGCGCTGGAAATGTTCAAGAAGGAAGTCGACCCGGTCGTGCGACGAGTGAGTGCCAAGCTGCAGCAGCTGGCATTGCTCGCCCAGCCCCGAAAGAATCTCTGGATGCCCTGGCTGACGCACGGTTCGGCCTTCGTAACGGGCGCAGCGCTGACCAGGGTGGTGGTGGTGGTGGCGATCTGGGTGCGGTGAGCGGCAGGCCGCAGAAAAAAAGGGCTCTCAGGCCCGATCTCGGATGAGGTCCGACTCGGCCATAGAACGCCACATTTCGCCGGTCACGATGACGTTCTCCAACACTCCAGGTACGTGTAACCATGGGGCACGCGAAAATGGTCTGCCGCCACCCTCAAGGCCATCAAACCCGCATCAGCTAAGGTTTGTAATAAGCCATCCCGAGCTGGCGCGGCGACGACACACGCCGAACACCGAGAGTGGACGTCGTACAAGCCTGAACCAGACCCGACATCACCATGTGCAAGGTTGCAGTTGCGTTTACGCTCCGGGGTCAGCTCACAACGGGCAACCGCGATCGGCGGGCAAGTCGATGACGGTCACGCACTGACCATGGTCCCTGCACTCATTGAACGGGACACGGTGAATAGCGTCATCCTTGAGGTGACCCCTCAGGCGGATGCCTGTTTACCGACATCGCCGTGCTTCAGCAGCCAGGCTTCTGTATTGAATCGTTGGCTTGAGCGGCAAAGTCCACCACATTGCGCAAAGCGGCGGAGAAGTACAACTCGTATCCTTTTTGCTCCACATAGCCCAGATGGGGGGTGGTCAGCACGTTGTCCATCTGCAGCAGCGGGTCCTGAGGGTTGACGGGTTCGTGATCGAACACGTCGAGCGCCGCAAAACCGGGCCTGCCCTGCTGCAAGGCAACCAACAGGGCGCCCGCTTCGATCAGCTCCGAGCGACTGGTGTTGACCAGCAGCGCAGTCGGTTTCATCAGCGCCAGATCACTGGCTTTCACGATACCGCGGGTGGCTTCGTTGAGCCGGAGGTGCAAGGTGAGGACGTCGGCCTGCTCGAACAGGGCCTGTTTCGACCCGGCCATCCGACAGCCGTCAGCAAGCGCCTTGTCGCGGCTGGCCTCCCGGCCCCAGACGAGCACATCCATGTCGAATGCCCGGGCATAGCGCGCCATGCGCTGGCCGATCTTTCCGTAGCCCCAGATGCCCAGGACATCGCCTTTGACGGCCCGCCCGATGCCATTGTGGGCAGGGTCGGCCGAGCTCATCTGCCAGCGGCCGGCCTTCATGTGCGCCACATACTGCGGAATGCGCCGGTAAGCGGCCATCATCAAAGCCCAGCTCAGCTCGGCCGGTGCGGTGGGGTCGCCCATGCCTTCCTTCACCGTGACCCCGCGCCGTTGTGCCGCCTCCATGTCCACATTGCCGCTGACCTTGCCGGTCTGGGAAATGAGGCGAAGCCTGGGCAGTCGCGCCAGCAAGGAGGCCGTCATGTGACTTCTTTCCCGGATCAGCACCACTGCTTCGTGCTCGGCCAGGCGTTGTGCCAGCTCATCCTCGCCCATGGGCTCGGTGAACACGTCCACAGCGTGGCCATCGATCAGTGCAAAACACGGCAGGCTGCGCACGGCGTCCTGGTAGTCGTCGAGGATGGCGATCTTCATGACAGAAATTTCCAGCTGGGTCGATGGGGCATGACTTCAGAACGTGTCACGCCGCCCCAAGGCGCGCATCGTCTCAACAAGGGCCTCGGAAGGCCGGTGGATGTGAAAACAACCGTCCATGAAGAGCTGTGCATTGCGTTCGTAGGCGACCCAGGGAAAAGCAAGGTCCCCCTCGGCCACCTGGCGACCGAACACACGCGCCCGCAGAATGCCTGCCGGATTTTCCATGGCCACAGCGCGCTCCGCATAGTGTGCGGCCAGCGGCTCCAAGCCCTCGGCGGTGCCATTCGCGGTGGTACCAGGGATCAGGCAGGCGGCGGCGAGGCAGCATCCGCCCGTCACGGCCAGCGATGCGTGCGACTCCTGGGGCGTGAAATAGCGTGCCGAGATGTGCCCACCCTGGGTCGGTAACGACACCAGACAGACCTTGGGCACGGTTTCGCTGGCGGCAAGCTCGTCCCCGGTCATGGGCACACCCTTCTTCTTGAGCTGCATGGCCAGACCGGCCTGCACCCAGATCGAGCGCAACCGCAACTTGAGCGACTCGTTGGCATTCAGGCTGGCCACCGACTCGTCGCCCCGCAGACCCACCGCGTCGGCACGCAGGATCACCATCGGCACGGCCACGTCGACGCAGCTGACTTCGATGCCATCGAACACGTCGCGCACGCGGCCGGTGGGCAGCAGCAAACCGGTCTTGGCGCCCACCGGATCCCGCAGGCTCAGCTCCACACCCGGAAACCGGCCATGGACCCCGGGAATCTCGGTGTCGGCCGGAACCACCGGCACACCGCCCGGGGTGCGCACCCTGCAGTCCGTCACCACAGCGGTATTGGTGTTGAAGATCCGGACTTCGGTGCTCGGGTCGCCTGCGCGGAGCAAGCCGTTGTGCAGCAGGAACATCGGGATGGCCGCCGACATGTTGCCGCAGTTGACGCTCCAGTCGATGGCGGATTTTTCTGCGGCCAGTTGGGCCAAGGTGCTGTTGAAGTCGGCGCGCACGCCATCGCCCGGTTCGATGATGAACACCTTGTTGCTGGTGGCCGGGCCGCGCCCCAGGCCGGTGATCTGCCTGTTGCCCTTGAGCTCACCCGCCTCGGGCACACCCATGATCTTGCGGATGATCTCTTCGCCACAGACTGGTTTCCGGACTTCCCAAGGAGTCCACAAGACCAACCACAAGCCCCGTACTCCGGGGCTTTTGTGTTTCTGGGTATATCCCCCCACGGCGCCCGTTCAGCCAACGCTTTCCTGGGGACATATCGGGGGCACAAAAAAATCCCCTTCACAGCCGCGCCGCGAGGGGATTTTTTGCTGGTGACTCAGCGCCCCACGGGTGCTCAGCTGTCGTTGGCCAGCAGCCGGAAGCCCTTGCCGCGCATGCAGTGCGCCACCATGAGTTCCTGCTCTGATTTGGGAACCTTGTTCAAGCCCACCTGGAAGCGACACTCGGACAACTGGGTGTAGGTGTCATCGGAGGACACGTTGGGCTTGGCCCAGAAGGGTTTTGAAGATGCACAACCCGCGAGCACCAGCACCGCGATCAGCATCCCTGCGTTCTTGATCATCGAAAATTCCTTGGAGAGTAAACAGGCGGAGGAAGCATATCAAACGCGCCATCCACCTGTTCACGCCCGGGGCATACCGCTCAGGCAGCTATGCCGGGATTGCCTTGCATGCCTTCCACTTTGGGGGTGTTGAGCTTGCGCGTGGTGATGGTTTTGTGGCTCTTGAAATAGGTCTCCATCACGTCCCAGATCGGCTCGCCCTTGGCACCTTCGGCCACCGGCGCCCAGCCAGCCACCTTGTAGGTCTTGCCAGCTTCGATGGTCTTTCCCTTGAGCATCATGTTGCTGATGCGCTTGCCCGAGCCGGCCTTGGGGTCGCAGGTGTAGGCCAGACCGCCCACACGCACCATGTCGCCGCCCTGCTGGTAGTAGGGGTCGGGGTTGAACAGGTTGTCGCACACGTCTTCCAGCACGGTCTTGATGGTCTCGCCGCTCATTTCGGTGAGCGTGCTGGTCGGGTAGGTGATGGCCACCTGGTCCATCATGAGTTCGCGCGTGATCGCCTGGCCCGGCAGGATGGTGGTGCCCCAGCGGAAGCCGGGCGAGAACGCCAGGTCGGCACCCTTCACTTCCATCAGCGCGTCGACAATGAGCTGGTCCCACGAGCCGTTGAAGTTGCCACGGCGGTAGAGCAGGCCTTCGGACACGGCCAGCTTTTCGTCGAGCTTGGCCTTGTAGGGCGCGCGCACCTTGTCGATGTAGGTCTGCATCTCCTGGTCGGCCGGCAGCAGGTTGGCAAACACCGGCAGCAGCTTGTAGCGGAAGTCCTGCACCTTGCCACCGCGCACGTCGAAGTCGAGCACGCCGAGGAACTTGCTGTTGGATCCGGCGTTGGTCACCAGGGTCTGGCCTTTGGCGTTCTTCACCACGATGGGAGCGGGCATGCCGTCGTGTGTGTGGCCGCCGAGAATGGCGTCGATGCCGGTCACGCGCGAAGCCATCTTGATGTCCACGTCCATGCCGTTGTGCGAGATGACCACCACGGCCTGTGCGCCCTTGGAGCGGGCCTCGTCCACCATCTTCTGCATGTTCTCGTCCTGGATACCGAAGGTCCAGTTCGACACCATGTAGCCCGGGTTGGCGATGGGCGTGTAGGGAAAGGCCTGGCCGATCACGGCCACCGGCACGCCGTTCATTTCCTTGATGACGTAGGGCTTGAACACCGGGTCACCGAAGTCGTTGGTCTTGACGTTCTGCGCCAGGAAGTCGAGCTTGCCGGCAAAGTCCTTCTCCACGATTTCCTGCACGCGCTTTTCGCCCAACGTGAATTCCCAGTGCGGGCACATGGCGTTGACGCCGAGCAGCTTGCAGGCGTCGACCATGTCCTGGCCATTGGTCCAGAGCGCGGTGGCACTGCCCTGCCAGGTGTCGCCACCGTCGAGCAGCATGGCGTAGGGGCGGCTGGCGCGCATCTGCTTGATCAGCGTGGCCAGGTGCGCAAAGCCGCCGACCTTGCCATAGGTCTTGGCAGCGCTTTCAAAGTTCAGGTAGGTGAAGGCATGGGCCTCGGGGGTCCCGGGGCGGATATTGAAGTGCTTGAGCAGACCCTCGCCCACGATGTGCGGCGGACGGCCCACGGCCTCGGCCACGCCCAGGTTCACGTTGGGCTCGCGGAAGTAGATGGGCATCAGCTGCGCGTGGCAGTCGGTGAAGTGCAGGAAGCTGACGTTGCCGAACTTGGGCAAGTCGTACATCGCTTGACCCGCACCCGGCTTGCCGGCCAGCACATCCTTGTGGTCCAGAGCCATGCCACCCGCACTGGCCACGGCCAGCACCTGCATGAATTCACGACGACTGAAGCTCATAAACATTCCTTAACAATTGATTGCTGATATTTGCGCCAAATTTTTTTGCCGACATCCTGCCCCCGGTTCGATACCGGGAGCAGGCCGCACCACAGGTCAGGCGTCCTGTGGGCGTGGTTTCATCACTGGTTCACCGGTGAAGCGGGGTCGAGCAACAGCGCCATCACGTGTTGAAGCTGCTTCTCGTTGAGAATGCCCTTGTGGCCTGCGCGCGGCATCTGGGAACAGGCGTTGTAGGCACGCGAGTTCCACAGCTTGCCCCAGGTGTATTCCACGATCGCCTTGGATGCGGCGGCATTCGGATCCGTCACACCGCGCAGCTTGCCGTAGTTGTACAGGCTGGGACCCAGGTTGCCGAAAGAGATTTCCTTCTTGTCCATCTGGTGGCAGTTGTAGCAGTTGCCCCCATTGGCGGCTTCGGCCTTGTCTGTCCAGGTCAGGCCACGGCCGCTCTGGGCAATTTTTTCGCCCTCTTTCCAGTCACCCAGGAACTTGCCGTCACTGGGCATCTTCACGGTCTTGAGCTCGGCGGCTTCGATGGCTTTGGCGGTCTTCTCATCCAGGGGCTTGCCCGCGACATCGGCAGCGCTGCACAGGCGGTTGGTTTCGTCCTGCTTGAGGTATTCCATCGTGGCAATGCCTTTGGGCTGGAAAGAAGAGGCCACCACATTGGCGTGCATCTTGTCGTAGTCCGCTCCACCGACGCCTGTCGTGCAGGCGCTGAGCGCAACCACGGCCAGAGGAACGAGTGCAAAAGAGATCGATTTTTTCATGGGTTGAGTCTCCTGATCAGCGCTTGATGGCCGGCACAATGGATTCGGCGGTCTTGGCGTTGACGCCCATGTAAACGCCCAGGGCAATGGTGGCATCGCTGCCGAACTTGGGTTCAGGGAAGCGCTGCTGGCGGTAGCAATCGTTCAGGCGCTTCTGCATGGTCCACATCTGCGAGTTGGAGACCCGATAGGCAGGCCATGCGGCGAAACCAATGCCGTCACCCGGATTCTTGGTCAGGTTGGGCAAGTCCTGCAGGCGGATGCGCCCCCCTTCGACGCCGTGGCAGGACGAGCACGCAAAGTCGTGCGGGCCACTGCGCTGAAAGAACAGGCGTTTGCCCACTTCGTACATCGCCTTTTCCTGCTCGGTGTTGTTCGGCAGGTTGAAGCGCATACCCTTGGACTGGGTCGCTACGTAGGTTGTGATGGCCACCAGATTGGCGCCTTCACCCTTGCCGATCGATGGCGCTGCCTTGTAAAGCTCGGCCGAATCAAACCCCTGCAAGGTGGTCATGCAGTGGATCAGGCGCGTCTCCAGGTCCATCACCTTGCCGGTGTCCTTGAAGTAGCGCGGCAACTCGGTGAACGCCCCCTTCAGCACGCCAGGCCCCTTGCCCAGATCGCACTGTTCCAGCGTGGCAGCCTTCGGACCGCGCTTCTGTTTCCAGAGCTCTTCGCCCTTCATTTCGAACAGCTCGGCCGGATTGCCATCCTGCAGCATCTCACGGTACTTGGCGATGCCATCGAGCGTGGCATTGCCCTGGGCAGACGCCGCAGCAGCACCCAGTGTCAGTGCGGCGGCCACAAAAGCGCTGCGGTAAACCACGGCTTGTTTCATCTGGGGGTCTCCTTCTTGTGCAGTGAAAAATCAAAAACGGCCAGCACCTGGCGTGACTGGCCGTCTCTTGCCCGCGCCCGATCAGGCGATGGCGGCTTCGTCGGTGCGGGAATCGCCTTTGCTGTCGGTCCACTTCACCACGACCTTGTCACCCTTGGCGCCGCCCTTGAACTTGAAGGACAGGAAGGGATTCTGCGACACGGAGCCACTGAACATCGCCTTCAGAACGGTCTTGCCGGCGCTGGTGGCTTCCACATCCTTGATGAAGTGGGCGGGAATGAGGGCGCCGGCCGCGTCCTTGCGGGTACCGGGTTCCATGGGGTGGGACATGAGCACGCGAACGGTGGTTTCGTCGCCAGCGAGGGCGGCACGGATGCGCATCGGATCAGCCATGATGGACTCCTATCAATTCAAAAAATATGGTTAGCGGGGGATGTGTGGTGTGAGCTCGGGGCGATCAGCCGCCGCAGCCACCCAGCGTCACTTTGGTTTCTTTGGTGGCCGAGAACAGCTTGCCGTCGGCCTTGACCACGGCAACCACGTTCGTGCTCTGGCCCATCTTCAGACGGGTCTGCACGTCGGCAGCTGTACCGGCGGGGATCATGAAAGCGCACGACAGCGGGGTCGGGTTCTTCTCGACGATGAGGTACATCTCGGTCGTGTTGGGCAGCTTGCTGGTGGCGCCCACGGGCACCACGGCGCCGTTTTCAGCGATGTCGGGCGACACCACGGAAACCTGGTCGCTGGAGGCAGCGGTGCCACCGATGGCCTTGAGGGCATCTTCCAGGGTCTTGACCTGGAAGCTGGCGTGATCCACGGCGGCCTGGGCCTGGCTCTGGGTGACGAGGCCCAGGGCGATCAGGGAGGCGAACGCGCCGGTGGACTTGATGGCTGTGCGACGGGAACTGTTCATGGGGAACTCCTGAAAAAAAGTGAGGGTGAGTTTACTTATCGGGGGCACCGGCCAGGACCCAGGCGGCGAGCAGCTTGAGCTCGTCATCCTTCAGGTTCGGCTGGGGAGGCATGGGCACCGGACCGTACATGCCGGAACCGCCAGACTTGATGCGTGCGACCACCTTGGCTTCGGCATCGGCCTGGCCCTTGTGCTTGGCGGCCACGTCCTTGTATGAGGGTCCCACCAGCTTCTTGTCCGCAGCGTGGCAGGCCAGGCATGCGTTCTTGGAAGCGAGTGCCTTGGCAGCGGCAGCGTCCACGGCATAAGCACCTGCGGTGATCAGCAGGGCCGAAGCGGCGAGGACAACCTGTTTGAAATCCATCTTCATAGCTTAGGGTCTCCTTGGTAAAAAACGTATGGGGGTTAACGATTAAATGCGCATATTTGAAGAGACACGTGGATCACGTCACCTCCGCGGCGCATACAAGTTGGGAGAATTCCGGTTTATTTCGCGCCCTCCACAATCCATTTGGCGATGGTCTTGGCGTCAGCGGCCGAGAGTTGGTCCTGGGCCGGCATGGGCACGGCACCCCAGACACCCGAACCACCCGCCTTGATCTTGCCTTCCAGATAGGCTTCGGCGTCGGCCTTGCCCTTGTATTTGGCAGCGATTTCGTTGAAGCCGGGGCCGACGATCTTGCTCTTCAAGCCGTGGCAGGCCGTGCAGGCGTTGGTGTTGAGCATGCCTTTGGTGTCAGCGCCACCGGTGGCCGTGCGGGCGGCCAGCACCACCGGAGCCGGTGCAACCGAACCCACAGGACCTTTGGGCGCGGGCTTGGTGGTGTCGGCACCACGAACCGGACCGATCACCCGGTTCTGCTCCTGTATGTTGCCGTGAGCATCGCGGGCAAAGTCGGGCAGGAATGAGCGCACGGTGGGATCCACCGAGCAGTCTTTCATGCAGGCTACGTTCTTCACATCGCCCTTGCCGTTCGCCTTCCACAGCGGCTCGTAGAACACCATGCCGTTGCGGTTGGGCATGCGCTTCTGAACCTCGGCGATGTTCTTGTCGGTCAAGGTGAAATCCGCCGGAACGATCTCGGCCAGGCTCAGCAGGTAAGCCGTCACGCCATAGACCTCGTCGGTGGTCAGCGTCTTGGGCGCGTTCCAGGGCATGGCGCGGTTGATGTAATCCCAGATCGTGGAGACCGTGGCCACCTTCATGATGGTGGTCTTCTGGGGCGAGATGCTCTTGCCCTCTTCCAGGCCCTTCACGCGACCGTTCTTGATATCGTCCTTGGTGGTGCCGCCGATGATGGGCGTGAACACCTCGTTGGACTCACCAAACGAACCGTGGCAGGAAGCGCACTTGACTTCCCAGACCGCTTCACCCTGCGAGACGCTGCCCGCACCAGCGGGGAGGCCTTTGAAGTCGGGGCGCACATCGATGTCCCAGGCTTTCACCTCGGCGGGCGTGGCGTCGCGGCCCATGTTGTGCCACGGCGCGGTCTGCGCAAAGGCAGAACCCAGCGAGAGCGCAGACGCCAGAACAACGGCTTTCGTTGAGAGTTTAAAAATGGATTTCATCAGTACACCTGCACGTTGGAGACTTCACCGTTTTCGGACACCAGCCAGCTCTGGATGGCGTTCTGGTGGTAGACGGACTTGGTGCCGCGCACGGCACGCAGCTGGTTGATCTTGGGCTGCACATAGCCGGTGCTGTCGATGGCACGGGCCTGCAGGATGGCGGGTTTGCCATCCCACACCCAGTCGATGTTGAAGCGCGTCATGGCCTTGGGCAGCACCGGGCCTTCGATGCGGGCGGTGCGCCAGTTGCGGCCACCGTCCACGCTCACGTCCACGCGCTTGATCGAGCCGCGGCCCGACCAGGCCAGACCGGTCACGTTGTAGTAACCCTTGTCCAGCAACGTCTGGCCAGCCGAAGGCGTGGTGATCACGCTCTTGGTTTCCTGGATGCCGGTGTACTGGCGGTGCGTGCCATCGGGCATGTGATCGATGTAGTGCACCGCCTCGTCTTTGGTCGCGTATTTCTGGTCGCCCACTTCGATGCGGCGCAGGTACTTGACCCAGCTCACGCCCTGGATGCCCGGCACCACGAGGCGCAGCGGATAGCCGTTCTCGGGGCGCAGCATTTCGCCGTTCATGGCCCAGGCCACGATGCAATCGTCCATGGCGCGCTCGATGTCGATCGTGCGGGTCATGGAAGAACCGTCGGCCCCTTCGGCGAGCACGTATTTGGCGGCCTTCTTGTCGTAGCCGCACATTTCCAGCAGCGTGGACAGCAGCACGCCGGTGAACTCGGAGCAGCTGACCATGCCGTGCGTGTACTGCACGGTGGGCACGGCCACGTTGCCCCATTCGGTCGCGGTGTTGGCGCCGCACTCGATGAAGTGGATGCGCGACACGCTGGGCAGGCGCATCAGGTCGTCCATGGTGAAGACGCGCTGGCGCTTGACCAGACCGTTGATCATCAGGCGGTGCTTGGACGGGTCGATGTCCCACCAGCCCTGATGGTGGCGCTCGAAGTGCAGGCCGCTGGGCGTGATGATGCCGAACAGGCCCTGCAGCGGCGTGAAGCTCACCGAAGCCTGGTCCACACGGGTCAGGCCCGGGCTCTGGCGGCGGCGCAGGTTGGTTTCCCACTTGCTGGGCTTGCCATAGCCGTCTTCGATAGCCACCGCCTGTCCCAGCCCGGTGGAGTGCTCGGGCATCTTGAGGATGGCTTCCTCGCCATCAGCGGCCATGGCGCGCGTGGCGGCTCCGGCCGTGGCGGCCACACCGGCGCCCATGGCCAATGCCTTGCCCATGAAGCTTCGACGGGCCTTGCGCGCCTGTTCGAGCTTCTCGGGACTCAGAAAATTTTCGGGCGCGGGGATCACGCGTCCAATCACTTCGCTCAGGTCTTTAGACACTTGCTTCTTCCTTCTGGTTGGCGGGGGGATTGCGTTTGGCCCTGGCTTTGGTTTTGACCTTGGGGCTTTGGCGCGGGGTCATGTCTTCAACAAAATGGTTGAAACTTTCTCGGGAAACTGACGTGCTGTCTGCTCGATCGGCCACCTGCATCGACACCGTGCGGCACAGCTCGACGTACATGGGATCGGCCACCTTGTAAAAAATCTGGGTACCCTCACGGCGGCGCGACAACATGCCAGCCTGGTACATGAGACCAAGATGGCGCGACACATTGGCCTGCGCCAGCGCCGTCACCTTGATGATCTCGTTGACGCACTTTTCTTCCTGACACAGCGCGTACAGGATGCGCAGCCGCGTAGGCTCGCCGAGCACGCTGAAGTAGCGCGCCACGGACTCAAAAACCTCGTGCATGTCATCCACCGGTGGTCTCCAGATCTGTTTGACTTCGATCAATCAACTATATGATTGAATGCCTATATACAGATTAGTGTAAACCCGAATTTCCACACTTTTCTGACAGGAGGCGCACCAACAGGCCCCCGAAACATGGACATCCCTCGTCGACCTGGAAAACCGCAAACCCTTACCCCGCGCTGACTTTTTCGCCCGATTGCGAACGAAATCCGATAGGGTTTTTACGGTTTGGAGGGTCCGATCACGGTGCTAGCATCAATCATCTAAATATGCGGAATTACTGATGCTTGGCGCACCGGAAGACCCTCTGCTACAGTTTTAGATGGTGTTTTTTCCAACCACACTCTGGAGGTGACGATGATCAAAACAATGAAATGGCTGGCAGTGGGAGCGCTGAGCGCAGCCGCTTTTGGTGTGCAGGCCGAGGTGAGCCAGGTGCGCGCGTGGGCGGCGGCTTGTGCCAACTGCCACGGCACCATGGGCAAGGCCGAGGCCGGCATGGAATCCCTGGCCGGCAAGGACAAGGACGAACTGCTCCAGAAGATGATGGACTTCAAGACCGGCAAGAAGCCCGCCACCATCATGCACCAGCTCTCCAAGGGCTATTCCGACGAACAGCTGCAACAGCTGGCCGCCTACTTCTCAGCCCTGAAAAAATAAGGAGAACCCACCATGATGCAACGTCGTCAATTTGTTCAAACGCTGGGCGCCGGTTCGGCGGTTGCGGGTCTGGGCCTGCTGGGTGGCTGTGCGGCTGGAGGCGCCAGTGGTGCCAAGGTGGTGGTGGTCGGGGGTGGCTACGGCGGCGCCACCGCCGCCAAATACGTGCGCCTGTTCTCCGACTACGGTATCAATGTCACGCTGATCGAGCCGAATCCGGCCTTCGTCTCCTGCCCGATTTCCAACCTGGTGATCCAGGGCAGCAAGACCATCGCCGACATCACCACGCCCTACGACAACCTGGAAAAACGCCACGGCGTGAAGATCGTGCGCGACATGGTCGCGAGCATCGACGCCGAGAAACGCATGGTGAAACTCGCCAGCGGCGGCGAGCTGCCCTACGACCGCCTGATCCTCTCGCCCGGCATCGACTTCATGTGGGACACCCTGCCCGGCATGGCCAAGCCCGGCGCGCAAGACAAGGTGCTGCACGCCTGGAAGGCCGGCGCGCAGACCGTCGCCCTGCGCAAGCAGCTCGAAGCCATGCCCGACGGCGGCGTCTACGCCCTGTCGATCCCACTGGCACCTTACCGCTGCCCGCCCGGCCCTTACGAGCGGGCCTGCATGGTGGCCAACTACTTCAAGAAGGCCAAACCCAAGAGCAAGGTCGTGATCTTCGATGCCAACGACGACATCCAGTCGAAGAAGGGCCTGTTCATGAAGGCCTGGAAGGACCACTACGACGGCATGATCGAGTACCGCCCCAAGCACAAGGTGGTCGACGTGGACGCCGCCACCAACACCCTGAAGTTCGAATTCAACGACGACTTCAAGGCCGGTGTCGCCAACGTGGTGCCCAACATGCGCGCTGGCGCCATCGCCGTCTCCACCGGTCTGGCCACCGCCAACAACCGCTGGTGCGAAGTCGACTTCCTGACCTTTGAATCGAAGGCGAGGAAGAACATCCACGTGCTGGGTGACTCGATCCAGATCGCGCCCGGCATGCCCAAGTCGGGCCACATGGCCAACCAGCACGGCAAGACCTGTGCGGCCGCCGTGGTGGCCCTGCTGGCAGGCAAGGAGCCGCTCGCATTGCCCATCTATGCCAACACCTGCTACAGCTTCGTGACCGACGAAGACGTGGTGCACGTGGCCAGCGTGCACCGCTACGACGCCGAGAAGAAGACCATGCTGACCGTGCCCGGCTCCGGAGGTGTGTCGACCGCTGCCAGCGAGCTCGAAGGCCGCTATGCCCACGCCTGGTCGCGCAACATCTGGGCCGACACCCTGGCCTGATGCTCCACAACGCCCTGGCGCAGGCCGGGGCGTTTTTTTGGCTTTCAAATATCAGTCAGAGGTTATGCAATGAAAGTTGCCAGACTCACCCTTACCACCCAGGTGGTTGCCGTCGCCGCACTGCTGCTGGGCAGCGCCGGCGCCTGGTCCCAGGCCGACGAAGCACGGGCCAAAAAAATCGCTGGCGGCTCCTGTTTCCTCTGCCACGGTGCCCAAGGCGAGTCCACCAGCGAGGTGTTTCCGCGTCTGGCAGGACAACACGCCGAGTACGTCGCCAAGCAGCTCAACGCTTTCAAGAGCGGCCAGCGCAAGAGCACAGCCATGGCCGAGATGGTGAGCAAGCTCACACCCGACGAGATGCTGGCGCTGGGCAAGTACTACGAGAAGTTCAGCATCCCGCGCGAGGAGGCCAAGGAGCCGCAACTCGCGGCGATGGGCCGGTACATCTACCACAACGGCAACAAGTTCAGCGGCGTGCCGGCCTGCGTGAGCTGCCACGGACAAAACGCCGAAGGTGCAGCCAACCTGCCCCGCCTGGCGACCCAGTTCTCGGGTTACATCCACACCCAGCTGAAGTCGTTCAACAAGCGCGACCGCACCAACGACAACGCGGTGATGCACGTGGTGGCGGAGAAGATGACGGAGCTGGAGATGGCGGCTGTGGCGGAATACGTCAGCAGCAAGTAGAGGTACCCCCCGCGCCGCCTGCAGCGTCACCCCCCAAGGGGGCGATGCGAGTGGCCCGGCTAAGCCGGTTCCACCGCATCCTGGGTTGGGAGAGCCCCTTCTCGCCGGAGGCTCCCCCTGCGCCGCACTTTGATCACGCCACTTTGGCGGCCAGCTCACCCTTGTCGTAGCGCTTCTGCATCGTCTCCAGACTGTGCACCTGGGTGATCTTGCTGGCCATGCCGGCGGCACCAAAAGCCTCGTAGCGGGCTGCGCAGATCGCCTGCATGGCCTTGGTGGCTTCCTTGTAGAACTTGCGCGGGTCGAAGTTCTTGCGGTCTTCGGCCAGGTGCTTGCGGATGGCACCGGTGCTGGCCATGCGCAGATCGGTGTCGATATTGACCTTGCGCACGCCGTTCTTGATGCCTTCGACGATCTCTTCCACCGGCACGCCGTAGGTCACGCCCATGTCACCGCCGTACTGGTTGATGATGGCGAGCCAGTCTTCCGGCACGCTGCTGGAGCCGTGCATCACCAGGTGCACGTTGGGGATGCGTTGGTGGATTTCTTTCACACGGTCGATGCGCAGCACCTTGCCGCTGGGTTTGCTGGTGAACTTGTAGGCACCGTGGCTGGTGCCGATGGCAATGGCCAGCGCGTCCACCTGGGTCTTGCTCACGAAGTCGGCCGCTTCATCGGGGTCCGTCAGCAAGGACGAATGGTCCAGAACACCCTCTGCGCCGTGGCCGTCTTCTTCGCCGGCCTTGCCGGTTTCCAGCGAGCCCAGGCAACCGAGTTCACCTTCGACCGACACGCCGCAGGCGTGGGCCAGGTCCACCACCTGGCGGGTGGTTGCCACGTTGTACTCATAGCTTGAAGGTGTCTTGCCGTCGGCCAGCAGGCTGCCGTCCATCATCACCGAGCTGAAGCCCGACTGGATGGAGCGGAAGCAGATGGCGGGCGCGGCGCCGTGGTCCTGGTGCATGCAGACGGGAATGTGCGGGTACATCTCGATGGCGGCAGCGATCAGGTGGCGCAGGAAGGGTTCGCCCGCGTAGGAGCGCGCACCGGCCGAGCCTTGCAGGATGACGGGGCTGTTCACCTTGTCGGCCGCCTGCATGATGGCCTGCACCTGCTCCATGTTGTTGACGTTGAAGGCCGGCAGGCCGTAGTTGTGCTCGGCGGCGTGATCGAGCAGTTGGCGGAGGGAAATGAGGGCCATGGGGAATGTCCTTGGAAAGATGAAATGAAGTCGTGAATCAGGGGGTCTCGGCCCGGCGCGCCAGCACCTCGAACGCCGGCAAGGTCTTGCCTTCCAGCACCTCGAGGAAGGCACCACCGCCGGTGGAGATGTAGCCCACATCTTTCTCGATGCCGTATTTGGCAATGGCGGCCAGGGTGTCGCCACCGCCGGCGATGCTGAAGGCGCTGCTCTCGGCAATCGCGTGCGCAATCACCTTGGTGCCGTTCTCGAAGGCGGCGAATTCGAACACGCCCACCGGGCCGTTCCAGACGATGGTGCCGGCCTTCTTCAACTGCTCTGCCAGCAACGCCGCGGTCTGCGGGCCGATGTCCAGGATCAGGTCGTCGTCGGCCACGTCGGTGGCGGCTTTGACCGTCGCCACGGCGTCGGGGCTGAAGCTCTTGGCGCAGACCACGTCGGTCGGGATCGGCACCGCGGCGCCGCGCGCTTTCATGGCTTCGATCACGGCCTTGGCTTCGCCGATCAGGTCGGGTTCGGCCAGGCTCTTGCCGATCTTCAGACCGGCCGCGAGCATGAAGGTGTTGGCGATGCCGCCGCCGACGATCAGGCCGTCCACGTTCTTGGCCAGCGCCTGCAGGATGGTGAGCTTGGTGCTGACCTTGCTGCCGGCGACGATGGCGATCAGCGGGCGCTTCGGGTTGGCGAGCGCCTTGCCGATCGCGTCCATCTCGGCCGCCAGCAGCGGGCCGGCGCAGGCGATGGGCGCGGTCTCGGCGATGCCGTAGGTCGTACCCTCGGCGCGGTGCGCGGTGCCGAAGGCGTCGTGCACGAAGATGTCGCACAGGGTACCGAGCTTCTTGGCGAGTTCGGGGCTGTTCTTCTTTTCGCCTTTGTTCAGGCGGCAGTTCTCCAGCATCACCACCTCACCGGGCGCCACGGAGAAGTCGCCATCCACCCAGTTGGCGACGACGCGGATGTTGCGGCCCATGAGCTGGCCCATGCGGGCAGCGACAGGGGTCAATGAGTCTTCGGGTTTGAACTCGCCTTCGGTGGGGCGGCCCAGGTGCGAGGTCACCATGACGGCGGCACCGGCGTCCAGCGCCATCTGGATGGCGGGCATGCTGGCGCGGATGCGCGTGTCTTCGGTGATCTTGCCTTCGTCGTCTTGGGGCACGTTGAGGTCGGCGCGGATGAAGACGCGTTTGCCGCGGGCGAAACCGCTGGCGCAGACATCGCTGAATCGGAGGAATTTCATGGTGGTCCTCCCGATCAGTGGCGACCGACGTGCTGCACGAAGCGCATCATGTTGCAGGTGTAGCCGTACTCGTTGTCGTACCAGGACACGACCTTGACGAAGGTGCTGTCGAGTGCAAGGCCGGCTTCAGCGTCAAAAATCGAAGGCATGGAACAGCCGCGGAAATCGGTGGAAACGACCTTGTCGCTGGTGTAGCCCAGCACGCCCTTGAGCGCGCCTTCCGAGGCCGCCTTCATGGCCTTGCAGATGTCTTCGTAGCTGGCTTCCTGGTTCAGCTCGACCGTCAGGTCCACCACCGACACGTCGGAGGTGGGCACGCGGAAGGCCATGCCGGTGAGCTTCTTGTTCAGTTCGGGCAGCACCACACCCACGGCCTTGGCGGCACCGGTGGACGAGGGAATGATGTTCTCCAGGATGCCGCGTCCGCCGCGCCAGTCCTTGCTGGAGGGGCCATCCACGGTCTTCTGTGTCGCGGTGGCGGCGTGCACGGTGGTCATGAGGCCGCGCTTGATGCCGAAGTTGTCGTTGAGCACCTTGGCCACGGGGGCCAGGCAGTTGGTGGTGCAGGACGCAGCGGACACGATGGCCTCGCCCGCGTACTTGGCGTGGTTCACGCCGTAGACAAACATCGGTGTTGCATCCTTCGATGGCGCGGACTGCACCACCTTTTTCGCACCGGCATCGATGTGCTTCTGGCAGGTATCGCCGGTCAGGAAGAAGCCGGTGGACTCGACAACGACGTCGGCACCGATGTCGTTCCATTTCAGGTTGGCGGGATCTTTCTCGGCGGTCAGGCGGATTTTCTTGCCGTTGACGACCAGGTGGTTGCCCTCGACGGCCACGGTGCCCTTGAAGCGACCGTGCACGCTGTCGTATTGCAGCATGTAGGCCAGGTACTCGGGCTCCAGCAGGTCGTTGATGCCGACAACCTCGATGTCCTTGAACTCGGCTTCCTGCGTGACGGCACGGAACACCATGCGCCCGATGCGCCCGAAGCCGTTGATACCGATCCTGATGGTCATGGGGAAGTCTCCTCGATGGATAAAGAAAATAAGAAAAGGCGTTCAGGCACTCGCCGCGGTGTCGCGGGCCGAGAGCGAGGTGGTCAACGCCGAAAAGTCGGGGATCACGCGGTCGGGGTTGCAGGCCTCGATGGGCTCGCCCATGTTGTAGCCATAGGGCAGCGCCCAGACGGCGATGCCCGCGTTGCGTGCGGTGGCCACGTCGATACTGGAGTCGCCCACGAACAGCGCACGATCACTGCTCATGCCGAATTGCTTCAGGCAGTCGGTGATACCAGCCGGGTTGGGCTTCTTCACCGGCAAGGTGTCGCCGCTGATGACGCGGTCGAACAGGGGTGCCATCTGGTGCGCATCGAGCACCGTCTGGGTATAACGCCCTTCCTTGTTGGTCATCACCACCAGCTTCACGCCCGCAGCGCGCAGCGCCTGCAGCGTTTCGCGCACGTGCGGGTAGAGGTGGCTGCGGGTGCCGCAGCGCTGCTGGTAGTGCTTGCCGAACTCGTGCTCGATGAGCTTGAAGCTGTCGGACTGGCGCACCGTGTCGGCCGTGGTGTCGCCGGTGAAGGCGAGCGCCTGGATCAGCAGCTCGCGCGTGCCGTGGCCGATCCAGTCGTTCACCTGTTGCTGGGTCACCGGCGGCAGGTCGAACTGCTTGAGCGTGTCGTTCACTGCGTCGGCGATCTCGGGCGCGGTCTCGATCAGCGTGCCATCGAGGTCGAACAGGATGAGGTCGTAGGGATATTTTTCAGTCACATCAAACACCATCAGGTTGAAGAAGCATTGCGGGCGATGGGCAGCTCACCCAGAGCGCCGCGGAACTGGCTTTGCCAGGCCGCAGGCGCTGCACCTTGAGGGGCGAAGCGCAGCGACGGGGGTGGTTCAGTGCGATCCGACAACGATGTGCTCGGGCAACGCTTCTTCGCGGCGGTGCGCCGCGCGGTGCACCAGGGTGCGCACGGCATCGCACACGCGGGCGCTGGTGATGCCGAAGTGCTGGTACAGGTCTTTCGCCGGGGCAGATTCGCCGAACGTCGCGATGCCGACCACCACGCCGGTGCGGCCCACGTACTTGCGCCAGAAGTCCGGTTGCGCAGCCTCCACCGCCACCGTGGGCAGCGACAGCGGCAGCACCATGTCCTGGTAGGCCTCGGACTGGCGGTCGAACACGTTGCTGCTGGGCATGGACACCACGCGGGTGCTGATGCCTTCGGCAGCGAGCGCCGCGTGTGCTTCCATCGCCAGCGAGGTTTCGGAACCGGTGGCCAGAATCACGGCCTTCGGGTGTTTGCCTTCGGCCAGCACGTAGCCGCCCTTGCGGATCTTCGCGACCATGGACACGTCGCTCAGGCGCGGCAGGTTCTGGCGCGAGAGACACAGCGCGCTCGGGCCGTCACGGCGTTCGATCGCGCATGCCCAGGCCACGGCGGTCTCCAGGCCATCGGCCGGACGCCACACGTCCAGGCCGGGAATGATGCGCAGGCTGGGCACGTGCTCCACGCTCTGGTGCGTGGGACCGTCTTCGCCGAGGCCGATGGAGTCGTGCGTGAACACGTGGATCACGCGTTGCTTCATCAGCGCGGCCATGCGGATCGCGTTGCGGCTGTAGTCGCTGAACGTGAGGAAGGTGCCGCCGTAGGGGATGTAGCCGCCGTGCAGCGCGATGCCGTTCATGATCGCGGCCATGCCGAACTCGCGCACGCCGTAGCTCATGTGGTTGCCCCAGGCATCGCGCCCGGCCTTCACGCAACCCTTGAAGTTGGTGAGGTTGGAGCCGGTCAGGTCGGCACTGCCGCCGAAGAACTCGGGCACCAGCGGTGCCAGCACGTCGAGCGCGTTCTGGCTGGACTTGCGGGTGGCGAAAGCGTCGGCCTTGGCGGCGATGGCCTCCAGCACCTCGGGCAGCTTGTCGGCGAACGCGGGCAGCAGATCACCGGCCATGCGGCGCTCAAACTCGGCCGCTTCCAGCGGGTACTGCGCGCGGTAGGCCTCGAAGCGTTCGCGCCAGGCGCGTTCGGCCGCAGCGCCGCGCTCGGTGGCGTTCCAGGCGGTGGCGATCTCGGCCGGAATCTCGAACGGCGGTGCGGTCCAGCCCAGTTGTTCGCGGGTGGCCTGCACCTCGGCCGCACCGAGTGCGGCGCCGTGCACGTCGTGCGTGCCGGCCTTGTTGGGCGAGCCCATGCCGATCACGGTCTTGCAACAGATCAGCGTGGGTTTGCCGTGGGGCAACACACCCTGCTTCTTCGCCTCCAGCAGTGCGGCTTCGATGGCGGCGGGGTTGTGACCGTCCACGTTGGGGATCACGTGCCAGCCGTAGGCGTCGAAGCGCTTGGGCGTGTCGTCGGTGAACCAGCCTTCGACGTGTCCGTCGATGGAAATGCCGTTGTCGTCGTAGAACGCCACCAGCTTCGAGAGGCGCAGCGTGCCGGCCAGCGCGCAGGCTTCGTGGCTGATGCCTTCCATCATGCAGCCGTCACCCAGGAACGCGTAGGTGAAGTGGTCGACGATGTGGTGGCTGACGGTTTCGTCTTCGCGGTTGAACTCCTGCGCGAGCAGCTTCTCGGCCAGCGCCATGCCGACCGCGTTGGTGATGCCCTGACCCAGCGGGCCGGTGGTGGTTTCCACACCGGGGGTGATGCCCACTTCGGGGTGTCCCGCGGTCTTGCTGTGCAGCTGGCGGAAGTTCTTCAGCTCGCTCATCGGCAGGTCGTAGCCGGTGAGGTGCAGCAGCGCGTAGATCAACATCGAGCCGTGGCCGTTGGAGAGCACGAAACGGTCGCGGTCGGGCCAGTGCGGGTTGACCGGGTTGTGTTTGAGGTGGCGGTTCCACAGCACCTCGGCAATGTCGGCCATGCCCATGGGCGCGCCGGGGTGGCCGGACTTGGCTTTCTCGACGGCATCGACAGCGAGCATGCGGATGGCGTTGGCCATCTGGCGGGCGAGTTCGGGGGAAGGTGTGGTCATGGTCTGTCCTTGGGATGCTTTTGTCTCGAATCTCAATACCGGCGGCGCGAGGTGCCTCCAACCGGGAGCGCGATGGACCCGGCTGTGCCGGGCCACTCGCGTTGCCCCCTGGGGAGTGACGCGCCATCAGGCGCGGCGCAGGGGGTCAACCCGCTCTTTTCTTGCGCTCGACCATGCGCCAGATGAACGGCGTGAAGATCAGCTGCATCGCCAGCTCCATCTTCCCGCCCGGCACCACGATGGTGTTGGCGCGGCTCATCATGGAGCCGTTGATCATGTTGAGCAGGTACTGGAAATCGATGCCCTTGGGCTGGGCGAAACGGATCACCACCATGCTCTCGTCGGCGGTGGGCACGTCGCGCGCCACGAAGGGGTTGCTGGTGTCCACGATCGGTACGCGCTGGAAGTTCACGTGCGTGTGCTGGAACTGCGGGGTGATGTAGTTCACGTAGTCGGGCATGCGGCGCAGGATGGTGTCGGTCACCGCGTCGGCGCTGTAGCCGCGCATGTTCTTGTCGCGGTAGAGCTTCTGGATCCACTCCAGGTTGATCACGGGCACCACGCCGACCAGCAGGTCCGGGTACTGCGCCACGTTGTGCTCGGGCGTGACCACGGCGCCGTGCAGGCCTTCGTAGAACAGCATGTCGGTGCCATCGGGCAGGTCTTCCCAGGCGGTGAAGGTGCCCGGGTCCTGCTTGTAGGGCGCTGCCTCTTCGGCGTTGTGCAGGTACTTGCGGCACTTGCCCTGGCCGGTTTCGCTGTAGGTGCGGAACAGGTTCTCGATCTCGCCGAACAGGTTGGCCTCGGCACCGAAGTGGCTGAAGTTGTTGTTGCCGGCTTTTTCGGCCTCGGCTGCTTTCACCTTCATCTCCTTGCGGTCGAAACGGTGGAAGCTGTCGCCTTCGATGATCCCGGCCGTCACGTTCTCGCGGCGGAAGATGTTCTGGAAGGTGCGTGTGACGGTCGAAGTACCGGCGCCGCTGGAACCGGTGATGGCGATGATGGGATGGCGTTCTGACATGGTGTTGTCCCCGGAGATGAAAGTTGGGTGTGCGATCAGGCGCGGAAAAGGGAGCGTTCTGCGAACAAAGGATTGCTGTCGTCCTTGTAGGCGCCCGGCTCGCTGTGGTAACGCTCGATGCGCTCCACTTCGTTCTTGCTGCCGAACACAAAGCCGATGCGCTGGTGCAGCGCGGTGGGCTTGACGGTCAGCACGGGCTCGCGGCCGGTGCTGGCGCGGCCACCGGCCTGCTCGATGATCATGCCCACCGGGTTGGCTTCGTAGAGCAGGCGCAGGCGCCCGTGTTTGGCGGCGTCCTTGGTGTCGCGCGGATACATGAAGATGCCGCCGCGCATGAGGATGCGGTGCGCCTCGGCCACCATGCTGGCGATCCAGCGCATGTTGAAGTCCTTGCCGCGCGCGCCGGTCTTGCCGGCCAGGCACTCGTCCACATAACGTTTCACCGGGGCTTCCCAGAAGCGGCTGTTGGATGCGTTGATCGCGAACTCGTGGGTGTCTTCCGGAATCTGCAGGTTGGGGTGCGTGAGCATGAACTGGCCAAGGTTCGGGTCCAGCGTGAAGCCGGCCACGCCATTGCCCACCGTGAGCACCAGCATGGTGGTCGGGCCGTAGAGCGCATACCCGGCGGCGAGCTGCTGCGTGCCGGGCTGCAGGAAGTCGGCCTCGACCACATCGCGCCCGCTGTCGATCACGTCCTGCGGTGCGCGCAAAACGCTGAAGATGCTGCCCACGGTGACGTTCACATCGATGTTGCTCGAACCATCCAGCGGGTCGAACACCAGCATGTATTTGCCGCGCTGCATGGTGGCCGGGATCTGGTACGGGTGGTCCATCTCTTCGGACGCCATGCCCGCCAGATGACCGCCCCACTCCGTCATCTGCGTGAAGTACTCGTTGCTGATGACGTCAAGCTTCTTCTGTTCTTCACCCTGCACGTTCACGCTGGTGGTGACTTCGGGCGCCGGCTGACCGAGCATGCTGCCCAGGTCGCCAAAAGCCACCGTGCGTGCGATGGCCTTGCAGGCCAGGGCGACGTCGAGCAGCAGCGCGTTGAAGTCGCCGCTGGCGCTGGGAAAACGGCGGCGTTGTTCGATCAGGTATTGCGTGAGGGTGAAGCGGCGGCGCGTGGTCATGGAGGGCTTTCGTGGGAGTTGTTGAATGGATGGCTGTGGGCGGGCTTCAGGCCAGCGCGTTCTTGCGCAACTGCTTCATGACGGTGTGGTAGCCGCCGTTGTTGTCGGGGGCTCCAAACACGGCACTGCCCGCCACCAGGGTGTCGGCCCCGGCGGACACGATTTCGGCGATGTTGTCCACCTTCACGCCACCGTCCACTTCGAGCCAGATGGTCTGGCCCCCTGCCGCCATGTGGGCATCGATGCGCTCGCGGGCCGCCACCAGCTTGGGCAGGGTACCGGGGATGAACTTCTGCCCGCCGAAGCCCGGGTTCACGCTCATGAGCAGCACCACGTCGAGTTTGTCCATCACATGGTCCATCAGCGACAACGGCGTGGCCGGGTTGAACACCAGGCCGGCCTTGCAGCCGTGGTCACGGATCAGCTGCAGCGTGCGGTCGACATGGCGGCTGGCCTCGGGGTGGAAGGTGATGATGTTGGCGCCGGCCTTGGCGAACAGCGGGATCAGCGCGTCCACCGGTTCGACCATCAGGTGCACATCGATCCCGATCTTCACGTGCGGGCGGATCGCCTCGCACACCAGCGGGCCGATGGTGAGGTTGGGCACGTAGTGGTTGTCCATCACGTCGAAATGCACCAGATCGGCCCCGGCGGCCTCGATGGCGCGCACTTCTTCGCCCAGACGGGCAAAGTCGGCAGACAGGATGGAAGGTGCGATGCGGATGGTCATGAAAAGCCTGGAAAGTGAAAGGAAAGATCGCGAAGGCGCTTCAGCGGTTGTGCCATTCCCTGAGCCGCGCCACATTGACTTCGCTCAGGTCGGGCACGACCCGCAGCGCGCCGGTGAAATCGTGGTGAGCAGTGAAACCGTTGGGCGTGATGACGGTGTCCAGACCGGCTGCCCGGGCCGCGCGCAGGCCGTTGGACGAGTCCTCAAAAGCCACACAATCGGCCGCGCGCATGCCCATGTCGGCCAGCACCTTCATGTAGACCTGCGGATTCGGCTTCTTGACCGGGGCATTGCTGGCATCGCCGATGGCCAGAAAATGCGAGCGCCAGTCCAGCCCTATGGCCGAGCGCATCAGTGCCGCGATGTTGACTGGTGAGGTGGTGGTGGCGATGGCCAGTTGCAGGCCCTGGCCACGCGCTTCGTTCATGAGCGCCAGCACGCCCGGGCGCAGCGTCACGGCGCCGCTGTTGACGGCGTTTTCGTAGTACGCGGTCTTGATTTCATGCAGGCGGTTGATCGTGTCGCTGACCGCTCCGGCCTCCACCTCTTTCAGGTCCGGATCCACCGAGCGCCAATAGGCCAGCATGCGTTCCTTTCCGCCCGAGATATCGAGCAGCTGCGTGTACTTTTCGGTACTCCAGTGCCAGTCCAGCCCCTCCTGCTGGAAGGCGTGGTTGAACGCTTCCAGGTGCACACTTTCCGTGTCGGCCAGGGTGCCATCGACATCAAAAATCAGGGCGTTCAGCATGGATTCACCTGTTCAGAAACCCCGAAAACACGGGGTGATGAACGGACTATAGGGATGGACTTAAATAAGGTAAATTCATGATTACTTGCATTTTGGTTAAGAGATTACTTAATTAAGAACACCACCTTCCGCCAACTCAGGGTTTTCACTGAGGTCGCCAAACCCCTGAGTTTTGCCCGGGCCGCCGAGGTTTTGCGCCTCACGCCACCGGCCGTGACCATGCAGATCAATGAACCGGAGGGCCACGTGGGCCTGCCGCTGTTCGAGCGCAACGGGCGCCAGGTGGCCCTGACCACGGCGGGCGAATACATGCTGGTCGACGCGCGCAAGGTGATCGCCACCCTCAAGGACGCCGAAGACGCGGCCGCGCGGCTGCAGCGGCTGGAGGTGGGCACGCTGACCATCGGCATGGTCAGCACGGCGAAATATTGCCTGCCGCGGCTGCTGGCCGAGTTCCAGCACGAACACGAGGGGGCGGAAATCCGGCTCGCCGTGGGCAACCGGGAGCAGCGGGTGAAGATGCTGCACGGCAACGAGGTGGACATCGCCGTCATGGGCCGCCCGTCCAAGGAACTGGCCACGCGGGCCGAGCCCTTTGCCGAGCACCCGCTGCTCAAGGTGGGCCACCCCACGGTGGACAGCCTGCGGCCCTGCGGCTTCATCCTGCGCGAGCGCGGATCCGGCACGCGCGCCGCGATGGAAAAATTTCTGGAGACGTTGCGCATGGAGCCGCGCGTGGTGATGGAGATAACCAGCAACGAAACCATCAAGCAGGCCATGATGGCCGGGATGGGCATCAGTTTCCCGTCGCTACACACCATCGGTCTGGAGCTGGAACACGCCTGATCGCCACACTGGGCGTGAAAGGCACACCATCATCCGTGCCTGGAACGTTCCGCTATTTCATGCTGGAGCGGGCCGAGAGCCACCTGGCTGAAAAATACGGCCGCCTGCTCAAGCTGCCGCCAGCGCCGTCCGTGGGGTGAACGGCGGGGCACCACCGTTCTGGCGGACCCGCCAGAACGGTGGTGACGCTGCCTTTCGTCAGAACTTGTAGCCGACCCCGACGGTGACACCCTTGAGGGTGGTGTCGTCCTTGTCGTGGTAGGTCATGTAGTCGGCGTTGAGCGAGAGGGCGGGGGTGAGCTGGTAGCTTGCACCGAGGCCGTAGGCCACGGAGGTGGCGCTGTCGGTCTCATTGCCGACGGAGAGCTTGGTGCGTGCCGCACCCAGGCGACCGAAGAGCTCCAGCCCTTCAACCACTTCGATCTTGGGCTTGACGAAGACACCGACCATGTTGTCGACCTCGGCCTTGACACCGGAATTGATGCCGTTCACTTTCACGGACGAGTCCTGTGCGCTGAGACCGAGCATGCCCTCGACGGCCAGGTTGCTGTTCAGTTCATAGCCGATGATGCCGCGCACGTTGGACGGTTTGGAGGAGAAATCGAGGCCACCGACACGGCTTTCCAGCTTCAGCGGCGTGTAGCCGACTTCGCCGTACAGGCCCTCGGCTTGAACAGAAGCGGAGGCAGCGGCGAGCGTGGCCACGGCGAACAAAGGAATCAGACGTTTCATGAACACTCCTTGAGAGTCGTTAGGGCAGGCCAGTCTAGGGACAAACCCGCATGAAAACGCCGTGTGTGTGGAAGCGTTACCCGCTTTACACGAGCGATGCAGTCGCAACGGGCGCTCGGTTCACCGTCGCGGGTCGTGGGTGGGCATGTGCGCACCCACGTGCACTTCCCCGCGCGCCTCGGCGAGCTCGACCTGGCGCTGCCGTTCGGCCAGCTGGGCTTTCTGTTCGGGGCTGCGCTGGTCGTGGCAGTGCGCGCAGCTCACGCCTTTGACGTACAGCGGCGAGGCTTTGTCCTGTTCACCCAGCGGCCAGCGGCAGGAGCGACACAGTTCATGGGGGCCGGGCTGCAGGCCGTGACCCACGCTCACCCGTTCGTCAAACACAAAACACGCACCCTCCCAGGTGCTCTGCTCGGGTGGAACTTCTTCCAGGTATTTGAGGATGCCGCCTTCGAGGTGGTAGACCTCATCAAACCCGTGCATCTTCATCAGCGCGGTGGACTTCTCGCAACGGATACCGCCGGTGCAGAACATCGCGATTTTGGGTTTTCTGTCGCCCTGCAAACCGGGCTGGGCATCAAGCCAGGCGGGCAGTTCGGTGAAGGTCCTGATGTTCGGGTTGATGGCGCCCTGGAACGTGCCGATGGCGACCTCGTAATCGTTGCGGGTGTCGATGAGCACCACGTCCGGGTCGGCCACCAGGGCGTTCCAGTCCTGGGGTTTGACGTACTGGCCCACGGTCTTGTTCGGGTCCAGCCCGGGCACGCGCAAGGTGACGATTTCCTTTTTCAGGCGCACCTTCATGCGCAGGAAAGGCGGCTTGTGGGCCCAGGCCTCCTTGTGTTGCAGCGTGGCCAGGCGGAGATCGGCCCGCAGGTGCGCCAGCACCGCACGCACGCCCGGCTCCAGGCCGGCGATGGTACCGTTGATGCCTTCGCTCGCCAGCAGCAGCGTGCCCTTGACCTGGTGCGCATCGCAACAGGCTTGCAGCGGTTCGCGCAGCGCCTCGACATCGGGCAGGTCCACGAACTTGTAGAGGGCGGCGGTGAGGTAGCGCGGGACAGATTCCATGGGCGGAATTATCCCCTCGCACCCGGCTGAGCGTTGGCCCGCCTCACAGCGCCTCGATGCGTGAGAGGTCGGGTCGCTCCAGCCACTGGGCAAATTCGTCGGCGAGTTGCGCGGCGGCGGCGGTGGCACCGCTCCAGACGCGCTGGCGGCTCGTGATGTCCTGGCCGTAGTGCGTGAAGTCGCCGCGGTCGGGCAGTTTGCCGTTGGGCAGTGTCTTGACCCAGGCCGGGTCGGGCGCGATCACCAGCATGTGGTCCAGCGCGGGGCTGGACCGGTGGCGGCGCTTCCAGGATTTGTCGAGCCAGCCGGGCACCACCAACTGCTGGAAATGCGGGTAGAGCACCAGAGGGGCCACCGGGTTGCTCAGGTAACGCAGGTGCAGGTGGTAGTCGGTGATGCCGCCGTCCCAGTAGGGCCCCGATGGCGCACCCGCAATGCCTTGCACGGGCCGGAGCATGAAGGGGATGGAGCAGCTGGCCTGCAGGGCATCCATGAAGTTGTCTTCGCGCAGGGGCGCCTGACGCGTGCGCAGGTCGGTCGTCTCAAACGGGAGCGGCGCATCAGGCCGGGCCGCACCATCCGCTGTGGACGTCGAGAACACGACACGCTCCAGCCAGCCCCCCAGCGCCTGGCGATGAACGGCGTTGGCCACAAACGCACCGAGGTAACCCAGCGGCGTCCGCAGTGGCCCGTCGCGCGCGAGCAGGCGACGCCCACGCGAGGCAACGACGTGCAGCCGGTAGCGCGGGTGCAACAACACCTCGCTGACGCGCCCGCTGAAAAAGGTCTGCAGGTTGCTGCGGAACTGGCCGCTGATCTGTGCCGCCGTCGCGCGCTTCTGGCCCGGGGGCAACGCAAAGTGCTGGGCGATGTAATCGCGCTCCAGCCGCTCCAGCGCGCTGGCGGTGCCCTGCAGGCAGGCGGTCGCCATGCGCCAGGCCCCGATCGAGGCCCCGACCAGGTGCACCGGCTGGATGCTGTGGGTCAGCCAGTGACCAAAGATGAAACGGTCCAGCGGACCCAGTATCAGGCCCTTGGGGCCACCGGCGGCGGCCGGCACCGTGCCCACGTCCTGCGGGCGCAGGCCGTGCTGTTCGATGTGCTGACGTGCCTTGGGACCGGCGTAGAGGCGAAGCGCTTGCATAAGGCCACGATTGTCTCGCAGCCTGAGGCCCATGCGCCCAGGCGGCTCAGCGCCACCCGACGTCCGGGGCCGGATTCAGCCTTTTTTCATCCCCTGCAGACGCGCAAATGCCGAGGCCATGGCCGAAGCCGGCTGCGCGGACGATGGCCCCGCACCGGCCGGGCGACCACCACCGGAGCGTGAGCCCGAACGGGCAGGCTCAAACCGGTTGTCACGCGGCGCCCCGTCGTCCCGTCCGGAACGGGTCGGCGCATCGCCCAGTTTCATGGACAGGCCGATGCGCTTGCGCGCCACATCGACCTCCATCACCCTGACCTTGACGATGTCGCCGGTCTTGACGATCTCGCGGGCGTCGTTGACGAACTTGTTCGCCAGCTGGCTCACGTGGACCAGGCCGTCCTGGTGCACGCCCAGGTCGATGAAAGCGCCGAACTGGGCCACGTTGCTCACCGTTCCTTCGAGGACCATGCCTTCGCGCAGGTCGGCAATGTCTTCCACACCGTCGTTGAAGCGCGCCACCTGGAAGTCCGGGCGCGGGTCGCGGCCGGGCTTCTCCAGCTCGGTCAGGATGTCCTTGACGGTGATCACGCCGAACTTCTCGTTCGCGAAAAGCTCCGGGCGCAAGGTCTTGAGCATGTCGGACCGGCCCATGAGCGCGGCCACGGGCTGGCCGGTCCTGGCGATGATCTGCTCCACCACCGGGTAGGTTTCCGGGTGCACGCCGGTCATGTCCAGCGGGTTGTCGCCGCCGCGGATGCGCAGGAAGCCCGCGCTCTGCTCGAAGGTCTTGGCACCCAGGCCGGTCACGTCGAGCAACTGCTGGCGGCTCTTGAACGCGCCATTGGCTTCGCGCCAGCGCACCACCGACTTGGCCACGGTGGCCGAGAGTCCCGAAACGCGCGAGAGCAGCGGCACGCTCGCGGTGTTGAGGTCCACGCCCACGCCGTTCACGCAGTCTTCGACCACCGCTTCCAGCGTGCGCGCGAGTTCGCTCTGGTTCACGTCGTGCTGGTACTGGCCCACGCCGATGCTCTTGGGGTCGATCTTCACCAGCTCGGCCAGCGGGTCCTGCAGACGGCGCGCGATGGAAGCGGCACCACGCAGGCTCACGTCCACGTCGGGCATTTCCTGCGAGGCGAACTCGCTGGCCGAATACACCGATGCGCCGGCTTCGCTCACCACCACCTTTTGCACCCCTTCAATGCCGGCTTTGGCCAGCAGCTTGATCAGGTCGGCAGCGAGCTTGTCGGTTTCGCGGCTGGCGGTGCCGTTGCCAATGGCGATCAGGTTCACGCCGTGTTTGCGCGCCAGCAGACCCAGGGTGTGCAGCGAGCCGTCCCAGTCGCGCCGGGGCTCGTGCGGGTACACGGTGGACGTGTCCACCAGCTTGCCGGTGGCGTCCACCACCGCCACCTTCACCCCGGTGCGGATGCCCGGGTCCAGCCCCATCACGACACGCGGGCCGGCGGGTGCGGCCAGCAGCAGGTCGCGCAGGTTGTCGGCAAACACCTTGATCGCCACCGCCTCGGCGCTCTCGCGCAGGCGGGCGAACAGGTCTCGTTCGCTGGACAGGCTGAGCTTGACGCGCCAGGTCCAGGCCACACACTTGCGCAGCAGGTCGTCGGCCTTGCGGCCCTGGTGGCTCCAGCCCAGGTGCAGCGCGATGCGGCCCTCGGCCAGCGACACCGTGGGCGCCGGCTTGCCGCTGGCCAGCAGCACAGCTTCGGGCTCGGGCAGCACCAGCTTGGCATCCAGGATCTCCAGCGAGCGGCCACGGAACACGGCCAGCGCACGGTGCGAGGGCACGCGGCTGATCGGTTCGTCGTAGTCGAAGTAATCGCGGAACTTGGCCACGTCAGGGTGGTTTTCATCCTTGCCCGCCACCAGCTTGCTCTGCAACAGGCCCTCGGCCCAGAGCCATTCGCGCAGGTTCTGCAGCAGCGCCGCGTCTTCGGCCCAGCGTTCGCTCAGGATGTCGCGCACGCCGTCCAGCACGGCGGGCACGGTAGAGAAGTCGGCGCCGGGCTTGCCGTCGTCCAGCACCTCGGGCGGTTTTGTGAACGCAGCGGCTTCGAAGGCCGGGTCCAGCGTCGGGTCGGCGAACAGTTGGTCCGCCAGCGGCTCGATGCCGAATTCGCGCGCGATCTGGCCCTTGGTCCGGCGCTTCTGCTTGAACGGCAGGTACAGGTCTTCCAGTTCCTGCTTGGTCGGCGCGGCGGCGATGGCGGCTCGCAGCGCGGGCGTCAGCTTGCCCTGCTCGTCGATGCTTTTCAGCACGGTCGCGCGCCGGTCTTCGAGCTCACGCAAATAGCCCAGGCGGTATTCGAGTTCGCGCAGCTGGATGTCGTCCAGGCCGCCGGTGGCTTCCTTGCGGTAGCGCGCGATGAAGGGCACGGTGGAGCCACCGTCGAGCAGCTCCACAGCCGCCTTGATCTGGTGAACGCCGACCCGGATTTCCTGCGCGATCTGCGCGATGATGGTGTGCATGTGACCCCTGTCGTCCTGCCCGCACGGTGGGCGGGGCTTCAAGAAGGGGCGCAGTTTGCCACAAGCCGGGCGGCCCTCGCCCCAATGGACACCCCGTGCCAACCACGGGCGGTGCACAAGCCGCAGGCATCGTCGCTACGGGTCCGGATGCCCCGACACGTCCGAAGGAAGGCCCTGCGCCGACGCCGCCGGCTGCGCTCGGAAGGCCGGGTCCGGGCAGGGCAGCGTCAGGTGGACACGCGTGCCATGGCCGGCTGTGCTCTCGATCTGCAGCGTGCCCCCCATGTCCAGGGCCCGGCGCTGCATGCCGGCCAGGCCCTTGCTCCGGGCGGCCTGGTGACGCCGCTGCCCGTCAAAGCCCCGGCCGTTGTCCACGACGGTCAATTCAATGCGCCGGTCCGCTTCGTCGTATTCGCACACCACGCGGATCTCGGTCGCCTGGGCATGGCGCATGACGTTGGCGATCGCCTCCTGCGCAATCTTGAGAAACTGTGTGACGGCGTGCGGCGACAGCTGCTCCATGGACGGACTGTCCCCGATGTCCCACACCATGGCAATGCCCATGCGGTCCAGGCAGGGCTGAACCCGGTAACGCAGCATGGCCAGCGCTTCGAGCGGATGGGTCACGTCCTCGTACAGGCCGTCCACCATGATCTTGAGGTCCAGCAGGCACTGCTCCAGCGACAACGCGAGCGCCCTCTGCTCCGGGTCCCGCGCATCGAGCGACGACAGGATCGCCACCAGGTGGGCGCCCACGCCATCGTGCACGTCCTGGGCAATGCGCTGCCGCTCCTCATGACCGCCTTCTTCGGCGGCGGCTGAGTGCTGAAACGGGACACCCCGGCCTCCGAACCGCCCGGACAACATCCACCAGGCGCACACCAGAGCGGCCGGATAGGCATACGCACCCGCCGGAGCCAGCCACGGAACCGCTGCCACGGGCCACACGGCAACCAGGGCACAGCATCAACAATGCCGACAACAGAAATCGCCCCCAGGCCACAGCCCTCGGGCGACGCAGGAGCGGTCGCGCGAGCACGACCAGCAACACACCCACAAAAATGAGGTTGAACACCCGCCAGACGGTCAACCAGGCGGCCAGCGAGGTGGCAGCCCAGAGCCACAGCGACAACACACCGCCCAGCGCCTGCGTCCCAGCGAGGCCCCAGAAGCGTTGCGAAGACAGGGGCACAACCATCAGCACCAGCACGGTGGCCGCCGAGAGGCACACCTGGAGTCCGATGCGCTCGACGAACAGGTCGACGGCGTCGGGTGGCTCGTCGGCGAAGCGCCCGATCCACAACATGTACACCACCCAGGCCAGCAGTCCGCAGGCCATGGCCACGTCAGCGCGCTTGCTCTCGCGCCCGCCGCCGTAAACCGTCAGGAACCCAACAGTCAGTGTGACCGAGAAGAGTCCGACCAGGGGGCCGATGTGGTGTGACGACATGCTGGACCTGTAGGCATCATGCGTTCAGGTCAACCGGTCGAGGCCGGATCAGATCAACCTCTGGTGCGCCGCCAGATTGACCGCCTGGGCGCGTGACTTGACGTGCAGCTTGCGGTAGATGTTGCGGATGTGGGTGTTGACCGTCTGCACGCTGAGCGAAAGCTTGGTCGCGATCTCATTGCTGGTGTGTCCTATCGCCACCAGCCGGAGCACTTCGCGCTCCCGATCCGACAGGGCCTGACGGGCCGAACCATCACGCTCCAGCACCGGCAGTTGCGATGCGGGCTGCTCCAGCTTCAGCAACAGCCGGCGCGCCAGACTGGGAGTGATCGACGCACCACCGTTGAACACCTGCAGCACCGCCTGTGTGAAGCTGCCAAACCAGGAGTTCTTGACCAGATAGCCGGTGGCGCCCAGCTCGAAGGCGCGCATGGCACGGACTTCGTCGTCCATGATCGACACCACGATCGCCTCGGCCTGGGGCCTCACCTGCTTCATGTGTTCGATCAGGTCAAAGCCCGAACCGTCACCCAGATTCAGGTCGACGATCATCACGTCGAATTCACACATGGAGATCAGCCGGCGACCGTCGCGCAAGCTGTCAGCCTGACCGACCATGTCGATGCGCATGTCAGACACCAGCTCACCAGCGATCACGCGCCGGATGTGCGGATCGTCATCGATGAGGATCACGCGCACCGGCCGACCGGGTTCACTGGCCAGAAAATCCGGCCACATGGAAGGCTGAAACGAACGGGATTCCGGCGGATCGCCATCGGACGGCTTGCGGATACCGAAAACACTGGCCAGAGAGGCTGCGATGGGTGGGGCAATTTTCATGAGTCCTCCAGGAACTCGGTCAGATGATCACCGTTGGCGTTCATCCGTCAGCGGCCCTATCACTGAAACATCTTTTGATGGACTGGGATATCGGCTGTTCGTGAACGTGTTCGCTTAAGGTAAGCTGAAATGAAACAAAATGCCATCGTTACTCTCCCTCATGGAGGGGATGGTTACAAAATTTAACGCGCTGCGTCGTGACACACGGCACGAAAGCAAAAAAGCCCCCTTCAAAAGAAGGGGGCATTGAAGGGTCAGGAAGGCCTGACCGTCGGGGAATCCCGGTGGTTGTGATCAGGCGAGGATGAAGTCCTGCTGGGTGACCGTGGCAGAGTTGACACCCACCAGCGTGATGCTGTCAGCCCCGATGCCGATCAAGGTGCCCCCCCCCACGATCGCCGAGACCGACACGTTGGCGGCAAAGTTGCCCGCGGTGATACCCAGTGCCGAGATGTCCAGCAGGTCCTGACCACCAGCAGCAATGGCATCGAAATCCGTGATGCGATCCTGCCCGAAGCCGCTGCCGAACACGAAGATGTCATTGCCCGTCCCACCCGTCATCGTGTCGTTGCCGGCGCCTCCAATGAGGCTGTCATTGCCTTGGTTTGCGATCAGCGTGTCGTTCCCATCCAGACCGGAGAGCACGTTCGCGGCGCTGTTGCCCGTGATCAGGTTGTTCAGCCCATTGCCGGTGGCGTTGATGGTGGCCGCGCCTCGCAGTGCCAGGGTCTCCACGTTGTCGGTGAGTGCATAGCTCACCGACGTATTCACCGTGTCGTTGCCTTCACCCAATAGCTCCACCACCACATCGCCAACGTCTCTCACCCAGTACACGTCGTCTCCGAGACCACCCTCCATCGAATCGATGCCCGTGCCTCCATCGAGCGTGTCGTTGCCCGCGCCGCCAAACAGGGTGTCGTTGTTTTCATTGGCGAGCAGGTTGTCGTTCCCATCCAGACCGGAGAGCACGTTCATGCCGCTGTTGCCCGTGATCAGGTTGTTCAGTTCGTTCCCGGTGGCGTCGATGTCGGCCGGGCCCCGCAGTGCCAGGGTCTCCACGTTGTCGGTGAGTGCATAGCTCACCGACGTATTCACCGTGTCGTTGCCTTCACCCAATAGCTCCACCACCACATCGCCAACGTCTCTCACCCAGTACACGTCGTCTCCGAGACCACCCTCCATCGAATCGATGCCCGTGCCCCCATCGAGCGTGTCGTTGCCCACCCCACCGTCGAGCGTGTCATTGCCACCGAGTGCTTGTATGAAGTCCGGCAGCTCCGTTCCGATCAGCGTATTGGCCGCACCGTTCCCAGTGATGCTGTTGAAAGCCGCCACGATGCCTGTCGCGACGGAAAACACCGTCTCAAGGGTTCCAAAGCCATCTGTATACGAGGCCGCCACACGCAGGCGCGCACCGACTTCGGACACAGCGTAGGCCGCTCCAGTAGCGCCCAGGATGTCGTTCCAGGTGGCGCCGTTGTCGTTGGACACCTGCCACTGGTAACCCACCCCTCCGACGATGCCGCCATCCGCATCGGTCAGGGTGTTGCTGGCCGTCAGGATCTCGTTGACCAGGGGCGTGGTGTCATCGATGCTCACAGCGCCGGAGGGCAGGTCGTTGATGTTGCTCACGGGTGCGGTAACGTCCGAGATCACGGTCTCTTCGTAGCCAAAGCCATCCGTGTACGTGGCCACCGCACGCAGCACCCCGCCAACGTGCGCATCGCCCGGCACAAAGGTCTGTTCGTTCCCCACATCGACCCAGACCTCACTGCCCACTGGGCCGGTGAGCATTTGCCAGGTGAACGTCATGGGCCCCAGGCCGTTGACGTCACTGAACTGCACCGATGCAAACAGCGTCTCGTCCTCCTGCACGAGGCCCGTGATGACCAGAGGACCTTCCGGCAACGTATTGGGGCCTCCGATCACCAGCTCCGTCCCGTCCCCGAACACCAGACGCTCGATGTTGAACAGGCGATCGGTGCCATCGAAGGTGCCGTTGTTGTTGCCATCGTCGCCGCCGCCGACCGGCGGGGCACCCACCAAGTGCGCCACCGTCCACGAACCATCGATGGCGTTTCTCTCGATGAGGTACTCGTCAATATTGCCGCGGTAGAACGCTGTGTCGGTGCCCGTGTTGTTCGGGTCCCCATCGAGGATCTCGCGCACGATGCTCAGCTGCCCCGGGTTGAGGGTGCGGTCCAGCATCAGGCTGTTGAGTGGGCGCCCGCCGAACAGCACTTCACCCGTCAGGTGGTCGTAAACCTGACCGTTCAGGGTATCGGCTGTGGCCGTGGGATGGTCAGTCACGCCGCTGACAGCCAGTCGCACGTTGAGCCACCGGTCACCATCGATGATGTCGTTGCCAGCCTTGCCCATGAACACGTCGCTGCCGCCACCACCGAGCAGGATGTCGGCCGCCGTGTCGTCAACGAAGGTGGCATTGCCATCGCCATCGCGGCTCACCGCGGCCTCGTCCATCACCACCACGGTCTTGGTCTCACCCGCCCAGGTGAGCTGTACCCGGTCCAGATGCGCTACCAAGGCATCAAATCCAGTGATGCGGTCCACGGCGGACTGCAGCAGTGTGTTGGAGAAGGACTCCCATTTGTCGAACTCGTCGAATTCGGCAGCGGCACCACCCGCACCGACGGCCCCCGTGACCACCTGGCGACCGGTCAGCACATCGTCATGCACCCAGCCCGAGAGGCCTTCGACCAGATCAAAACGGTCGCGCAGGATGAACGCCTCCTGGTTGACGAAGATCGGGATGCCCAGATCGGAGTTGGCGCCGTTCGGATCCCCTTTGTGGATGGCCCAGTCGAAACCTGCCATGCCGTTGCTGCGCTGGATGCCGGGGCCCTGGAACATGATGTCGTCGCCCGACTCACCGTCGTAGTCGGTGTCGTTGCCCTGGCCGTTGAGCACATCGTGCCCAATGATCGGGCTGTTGAAAAACAGCTCCGAGTTTTCGCCGGCCAGCGTGTCAAAACCCTCGCCGCCTTCGAGCCAGTCATTGCCTTCGTTGCCGAGCAGGAAATCGTTGCCACTGTTGCCGAGCACGAAGTCATCACCTTCGCCCGCAAACACCTCCTGCGCGTCCGGCCCGGTCATCACGAAATCGTTGCCGCGGCCACCGAAACCCAGCACGATGCCCGAGCCCATGTGGATCACGTCGTTGCCGTCGTCGCCAAACAGGAAGTCGTCGCCGCCCAGGTTGGTGATGATGTCGTCACCGTCGCCGCCGTACACCTTGTCGGCCTCGTAGCCGCCATCGAGCCGGTCATTGCCGCCATCGCCCCACAGGGTGTCGATGCCCAGGCCACCGATCAGGGTGTCGTTCAGTTCGGAGCCACCGAGCACGATGTGGTCTGCACCGTTGTATTGCAGGAAGTGCTTGTAACCGTCTGCGGCAATGTCGCCGGTGCGGATGAACAGGGGCTTGATGATGTCCAGGACCGGGTTGCCCCAGGTCGGATCGTCGCCAATCTGCACCGCCTGGACCACCTCCAGGATCGCATTGGGCGTGTCGAAGATCAGGCCGGGGATGTGGCCCTGACCGGTCTCGCCCAGGTCGGTGTTGCGCATCACGATGGCCGCGAAGCTGTTGCCTTCAAGCTGGTTCAGCAGGTTCATGCCCTGCGTGCGGCTCAGGTAGTAGAAGCGGTCACCGTTCTGCAGGTTCTCCATCTGTGTCTCGAACACGAAGTTGAAGGTGGCGCCCAGCATGCCGCCAAACTCCTGCTTCTCTTCGGCGAGACCACCGATCCAGAAGTCCACCAGGTTCAGGCCGGTTTCGACACCCGCCCAGCTGCCGGTGCTGTTCAGGTAGTCGAGCCGTTCTGCCTTTTCTTCAAGCGTCTCACCCACGGTTCCGAGCACCAGGGCCATCGCCGCATCGCGCTTCTCCACAATCGTTCCTGCGGTCAAGATGCTGGGGTGGGTGCCGTAGGCCGCGATGAAGTTGATCACCGACATCGGGTTCTTCATGTGGGTCGCAAAATCCGTCCAGCTCGTGTAAGGCGTGAGCCGCGAATCGCCGGTGGCTTCGAAGAACTGGGCACGGGCGTTGTTCAGCGAGGGCACGCCCGTGTCACGACCGCGTGCGATGTTCAACGCGCCCAGGTCCAGCGGCAGCCCGACCAGGTTGTTGCGCAAGGCATCGGTCACGAACTCGTCGATCTCGTTGCCGACCTGTCTGGTCATGCCGCGGATGATCTGTCCCGCCGCCACTTCAGCCGTCACCGCACCGTTCTGGTCGAATTCAACCGGATTGAGGAAAGCCTCGATCAAACCGATGTGCTCACCACCCACAACGTTGTTAGCCGCGTCCAGACGGTCCACGGTTTCGGTCAGCATGGAGTGGCCAAACCGGTACACCACGTGAGCGAACTCGGCCACGATGGCGGGATCGAGATCGGGAGAAGCCGAGAACACGAACGGATCGATGGCCGGCTGCACCTTGCGCGCGAACTCCTCGAAAACCAGGTGCTGGTATTCCATCTCGGTGACGAAGCGGCCCGCCTGGAACAGGCGCTCGCCGTTCCAGACCAGCGCATCGATTTCCGGCTGAGTGGCAGGAACCGCACCGACCGGAACCAGCAGCCAGTCGTTGAGCGTGCCGAGATCCCCGCTGTTCAGGATGGTCTGCTTGTAGTCTTCCACCAGGCGGTTGTGTTCCGCGTGGAACACGGTGTGCACGGTGGTCAGGCCGATGTTTTCGTTGCCGCGTCCGTCGCCGGTGATGTAGTGGCGGTCCAGCAGTTCGTTGTCGTAGGTGGACGCATCGCCGTCATCGACCATCAGATCGTCGGCGTCGGCCACCTGTGCGATCTTGGGAGTCTCGGGGTTGCCATCGTGGTCATAAAAGCCAGGAGCAGCGTGGTGGGCAATATCGTCGAGGAAGGCATGGCCGGTGCGCAATGCGTTCACGGCAGACGGGCTGACGGGCGTGAGCGGATCGCCTTCAACCACGTCGTCGTCTTCCGTGTTGGCCACGCCATCCCCACCCACACCCACGATGATCTGGGCGTAGCCGTTGGCGCCCGGAATGAACTTGCCGTAGGGGTCGGTGCGCAGCAGCGGCACGTTGAGCACATCGAAATCGTCGAGCGCGATGCCCAGGAACGTGATGGCCTGTGCCTTGACTTCAGCCCAGTTGGCAATGCCCCCGTTGGCGCCGTCCAGCAGGTGCCCGGTGGCGATCGTCGCACCCGTCACCGGGTGCTCCATGTATTCGCGCAGGAACACCTGGTGCGAGGCGTGAGAGGTGTAGGTCTGGTTCTGGTCGACGAACGGGGTCGTGGTGTTGATGGTTTCGTGGGTCTGGTCGTCCGCCGTTCCCATGATGCCGTCCGCGCCCGCCGTGGTCACGGTGGCTGCGCGGGTCAGCGCCATGAAGTTGGGTCCGCCGGGGACATAGAGCGGATCGTCCGGCTGCAGGGGGATGTAGACCGTGCCGTTGCCCGCCTTGGGAATCAGGTCCAGCCCGTGGTCGAAGAACTGGCCGAACAGGGTCATCCAGCCGTTGAACGATGGCGAAAGCCCGATGTCGGGCGACAGGTTCTCGATCGTGATGCTGCCGTTGGCCGAGATGTCAAGACCCAGACCCACGGCCAGAGAGAGACGATCTTCAGGGGTGGCCCCGGCCAGGATGGTTGCCGTGTCGGCCATCGGGTCGGTCGAGCCGGCCAACTCCAGGGCCTTGAAGATGGCGGAAAAGTTGCCCAGCGTCTGGTCCGAGATCAGGTTGCTGATGATGCGCGGGTCGGCATCGGCAACGCTGATGTGGGAGTCGTAGTTGGTGTTGGTGATGATCGGCGCGCCCGAGCCTTCGGGGCCCAGGGGCATCACGTCCCCGTCAAGGTCGTTCAGGAACTCGGGCTCCAGCAGGCGGGGCATGACCTGGTCACCCGCGCCCAGCAGCTCCTGGCCGGGGAGGAGACTGTTGTAGCTGCCATCCACGGTGCGCAGGCCCGATGGCAACAAGGCGCTGATGGGTGTGCCATCCGGGTGCTCCAGCACACCGGTGTCAGCGTGGTGTTCGGCGATGAGGATCTGTTCGAGAATTTTCTCGAGGTCGCCGAGGGTGACAGTGAAGTTGGCGGGTTTGGTGGCCATGATGTTTCTCCAGAATTTCGTTGGGCTTGGGGTTTACGCAAGAGTCCGTCGGATGGGGACCGCAGGCGGTGGCCGCTCAAGATGAACGCGAACGAAGTCACGGAGTGCGTTGGTGGATCTCATGTGATTCCCCTTGTTGCCCTGGCTCACCCGCCAGGGGGCTCGCGGTACTCACACATGTTTCAAGATGTGCCGCGATGGGAGTCAGTGTCGTGAGCGGGACCTGGACCATCAATACCGAATACCCAATACCTATATCTGGGTACTCCCACCGAGCAAATGGAGGTACTCCCCCTCATAAACATCTTTTGTTTTCAAGCAGTTGCAAACCATTGTTGACAAATGACGGAGTACCCGGCCGCCACCAGACCGGCATCAGAACTGGTGAAATCTGAATGTTTCATTTGTATCGTTATGTAATTTATGAACACCGCAGGGACTGCTGCGGGCCTTGACCCAACCCCTGTTGAAACAGTCGGGTTACGAGGCGTGATTTTTTGCACGACACATACCTGGCAGGGTTATTCGGACAGTTCGGTTTCCTGAAGCGGGTCACGAACGCGCAAAAAAAAAGCCCCCTCGCAAAGAAGGGGGCATTGAAGGGTCAGGAAGGCCTGACCGATGGGGAATCCGTCGTTGTTGTCAGGCGTACCCGTACAGGGTATCGTTCCAATGCGTCATGAAAACAATTCGGGAAACGGCCGTGGCGGACCGCTGCGATGCGTCAGTTCACTGAACGCGCCGCCATGGGCTACAAGGGCAGGGTGAGTTCGACACGGGTTCCCTGCCCGTTCTCGCCCACGATCTCCAGCGACCCGCCCATGGCCGATGCCCTGCGCCGCATGCCCGCCAGTCCGTTGCCCGCGCCGGCGCCCTCGTCTTGTTTCAGTCCTTGTCCATCGTCCCGGATCGACAGAAACAGCGCCTGCCTCTCGGGCAGGAAGCAGCAGGTCACCCACACCGTGGCGGCCTTCGAATGCCGCATGACGTTGGCCAGACACTCCTGCGTGATGCGCAGCACCTGCCGGCTGCGCTCGTGGCACACCTGCTCCAGCGGCCCATCCACATCCACCGCCCACACCATGCGAATGCCCATCTGGTCCAGCGCCTGTTGCACGCGGTAGCGCAGGCGGCCCAGCGAATCAATGACAGATTCGCCGTTGTCTTCAATGGCATCCACCAGGAGCTTGATGTCCATCAGGCATTGCTCCAGCGCTGAAGCCATCTCCCGCTGCTGGGGCACGCTGCGGTCCAGGGCCGAGATCAGGCTCACGATCTGGGAACCCACGCCATCGTGCAGTTCCTGGGCGATGCGGCTGCGCTCCTCCAATACGACATCGGTCGTCCCGGCATCCGACGCTGACGCCGGGGAGAGTTCCTGGCTTGCGGCGCCGGCGTCCCGGAGCCTGCCGACGGCCAGGGCCTCGTCCCACCGCGGAGCGCCGCCTTTGATCCCCACGCGCCCCGTGAAGAGCATCCACATCATCAGCAGGTAGCCCGCAAAGACGTAGTGCGTCCAGGTGATGGTCAGGCTCCACGTCTGGGCGGCAACCATGTCGTTCAGCCCGATCCCCAGGGCCAGCAGGCTGGCCCCAAGCACCAGCCAGGCATGCAGTCCACCACGTTGCAGCAGGTGGTGGCGAAGCGCGAAGAACAGCCCGGCAAAAAACACCACATTGAGCACCTTCCACGCCAGGTAGCTGACGTCGTTCCCCCTTGGTTCGAGAAAACTCCACACCAAAAGCACCAGACTCAAGACGGCATACGCCAGCCAGAGCGCTCTCGCCCGCGCAGACAGCGCCGAAACGCTGACCAGCAGCAGATGGGCGACGGCAGCCACCGCCAGCTGGTAGGTGATGTGGATCGGGAGGCCCGAAACAGGGGTATTGCTGGCCACGCCCGACCAGGCGGCGATCAACGCGAGCACGAGCCAGATCAGCGCATTGACCACCATGGCCAGGTCTTGCGGTCGGCGCTCTTCAGGCGCAGCGCTGTAGCGCATCTTCACCGTGGCGACCGCAGCGATCAGGCCCGCCAGCAGGCTCAGCGCCCAGGTGGCATGGTGCAACAGCCGGGCCGGCGCCAGCCCTTCCTCCAGAAAGCGGGGCGCAACGATCTCCACCAGGGCCGACAGCGTCAGCGCGAGCACCGGGACCGCCCAGATTCGGGTCCCCGGACGCAGGACGCCACTCAGCATGGTCCATCGCAGCCGGCGCTGCGCCTCATATCAACCCACGATCGGTGGCAAAGCTCACGGCCTGCGCACGGGTCTTGACCTGCAGCTTGCTGTAGATGTTGCGCACATGTGCATTCACGGTCCGCACGCTGATGCCGAGCCGGCCGCCGATCTCGGCACTGGTGTAGCCCGATGCCACCATCTTCAACACGTCGCGCTCGCGGCTGGAGAGCTTCATTCGGCTGATCTGGCCCGTTTGCCCGGCATCGCGCGGGTCCAGCCGGTGCAACAGGCGTCGCGCGAGACTCGGCGTGATCGAAGCGCCTCCATTGACCACCTGGAGCACCGCCTGCGGGAAATTGCCGAACCAGGAGTTCTTGATCAGGTAGCCCGTGGCACCCAGCTCAAAGGCCTGCAGAACCTGCGGTTCGTCTTCAATGGCGGAGATCACCACCACTTCGGCACCCGGTCGGCTTCGCTTGGCGAGCTCGATCAACTCGAACCCTGTGCCGTCACCCAGATTGAGGTCCACCAGCAGCACATCGAACTCATGCAGGGCGATCTTGCGGCGCGCCTCACGCACACTGCCCGCCTGGGCAACCAGTGTGATCCGGTCATCGGCGAGCAACTCCTGCGCCATCACATGCCGAACGAGTGGGTCGTCGTCCACCAGCAGCACCCTCACCGGTTGTTCCGTCTGCCCCACCATGAAGTCCGGCCAGATGGAGGGCGGGTTGTCACGCATCGCAAAGGCGTTGCCGGATCGGCTCAACACAGCCTTGTGGTTCGGGTTCACGCCCGATGGCGAGGCGGTTTTGATCGGTGTGTCCATACGTTCCATACGTGCATCCCTCAGTGAGTGCTTCAACCATGTATGCCGCAGTTCAAACTACAACGAAATATTTCGTCCAGAGTTGCCTATGCTCAATGCGACACCATTGCGTCTGGATTTTTTCATTGCGCCAAGGCCGTGGACAAGCCCCCGATGAAGTAAGGAGTCTGCTCAACGGATCCATGAAGGCCCCCCTTGGGGCTGCTGGCCTGGCCCGTCATCAGCGGTGTTGCTTGCAAAAAAATCATTTCGTTACGACACCAGCGAGCCAAAAACCAAGATTTAGTGTGCTTTTGTGCTCACTGAAAGAGCTAATTTGATACAGAGCGGCGTATTTTTACACCTTGTTTTCTAAATGTTGCTTGTGTTTCATTTAGATACTAGTTACTTCTTACGCCCTCTTTCAGACCCGCCCAGAAGGTTGAAAAACCGCGAATTCAGAGGGCTGGCAAGGGGTGATCGCATGCCCCGCCATGTGGACACCGCTGGACAAATGCAGTAGTCATTTGTGACGCTGGTCGCAACTTCGCCCACTGCCCAAACTGGAGCCAGACAACGCCAGACGGGCCGCAAAAACCCCACCGAGGGCAAGCCCTCCCGCCAGGCCGAGTCGATCAGGCTGGTGGCCAGGAATCCTCCGAGCCACTTGGAAAATGTGAATCCACTTTTTTGAGGAACCATCATGAAAAAACTTGCCATCATCGCTTTCGCAGCCCTTGCCACCTCTGCCTTCGCTGGCGGTGGCGGCGGTGGCGGCGGGGGGGACACTTGCACGGAATGCCCGGAAATCGTCATCGACGGGAAGTCGTTCCAGGCCGTGGCCGCCACCTCTTCCCTCTTCATGAACCTGGCCAACGGCGAAGACGCCTACGCACAGCAAAACGTGTCCAGCAACTCCGGCAACGTGACGGTCGAAAAAGGCGCCGAGTCGGTGCAGCTGACCGCAGCCCGTGGCTCGGTCGTGGCCAACCTCGCCCTGGGTGACGAGGCCTACGCCAGCCAGAACGTGTCGTCCAACATTGGCAACGTGACCATTGATGGCAAGTCGTGGCAGATCACCGCGCTGAACCGTTCCGGCGTCGTCAACGTGGCGACGGAAGGCACCAAGGCGATCCAGAACATCGCCAGCAACAACGGCTGCGTGGCTTGCAAGCCGACGGCCGCAAGCCACGGTGGTCCTGGCCGCTGAACGTCCCCTGCTCCAGCGCCCCCTGCATCTGTGCGGGGGGCGCTGTCTTCTGATTCCATGACTTCAGGAGGACAACCATGAAAAGCACTCCCGTGCGAGCGGGGAAATGGATCATGACCATCACCATGCTCCACCTGCTCTCTGCCCAGATGGCGCACGCCGCTCCTGGCGAAGACCCGATTCAACTGAGCGGTCCTGTCAAGTACGTGGCCATGCCCAGCGGACCTCGGCAGCAGTCAGGCGGCATGGACGGCCCCACCGACATTCCGGCCTGGATGCGTGCGCGCATCAACCGCTATGTGGCCAAAGCCTATTCCGCGACGGCGGAAGACGGATCCATCTACACCGACAGCGATGTGGTGACCACGGTCCAGACAGAAGGTCTGCAAAAGACCTGCGTCCAGGAGGTCGGATCCAGCAGCGTTCCCACTGGTGACAGCCTGGGCACGCGCTACGGACCGCAGACGCGAGATCAGGTTGTGGTTCTGCGCGGCGACCTGGTCAACGTCTGCCGGTAAAAACGAAAACACCCAGAGGGCGAGGACATCATGGACATCCTGCACATCGGCACCCGGACTCTGCGCCAACAGGGACGCTGCCTGGTCGCAACATTGCTGGCAACCCTCTTGCTGGTGAGCGGTTGTTCCACCCCCATGGACGCCCGAAAGGATGCCAGCTTCCAGTCCTATGCGCACGCTTCGGACCGTCCGACCACCCGGCCAGTGCGTTCACTGTCGAGCTTCTCGGACTCGCTGATGTGCATGGACCGGCTTTTCCGTGATGCCCAGATACCCACCACACTGATCACCAGCAAACAGATTCCCGATTTCTCCGGACGCGTCCCGGTCGCAACCAAGGACATGATCATCACCGCCATCTCGCAGATGTCCCGGCTGAGCAACGCCTTCAGGTACGTCGACTTCGAGGTGGACATTGCCCGCCAGGACACGGTGCAGAACCTCACCACCATCCTGCTCAACAACAACCAGATCCGGCTGCAGCGCCCGGCGCTGTATGTCTCGGGCGCGGTGGCCTTCGTCGACCAGAACGTGATCAACAACCGATTCGACGTGGGCACCTCGGCCTCGCGCCTGGAGACCGGCTACAGCCGGGACAAGAGCGCCACCATCATCGGCATGGAGCTGCACCTGGGTGACTTCCGCTCGCGCACGCTCATTCCAGGGCTCGATTCGGCCAACGAAGTGATCGTGGGTGCCGGAGGACAGGGGCTGGACCTCGCGGGTCGCATCAGCGACTACGGCTGGCAATTCAACGTCGGGCGCGACTACACCCAGGGTTCGGGCGCCGCCGTGCGCACCCTGGTCGAACTGGCCATGATCGAGCTGGCGGGCAAGTGGGCACGCGTGCCCTACTGGCAATGCCTGACGCTGGAGCAGAACCACCCGGACTTCCAGCGCCAACTGCGTGACTGGCACGACGAAGGCACGACCGCCGTGCAGCAGGCGCTGGTGATGAAGTCGCTGCGCAGCGGCGGTTACCTGACCACGGAAACCGAGAAGCTGCCAGTCAACCACCCCACCGTGCGTTCCGCCCTGGCCAAATACCAGGCCGACCAGGGCATGGTGGTCACCGGCGTGGTGGATTTCATGACCTACGAACGGGCCCTCAGAAACTACGTGACCCTGGGTGACCAGGGCCAGTTGCTGCGCGTGGGCTGGAACACGGTCAACACCGAGCCCGCGATCCCCAGCGTGGCCGATGGCCAGGTCACCGCGGCGCCCACCGGCCCCGCGCTGGGCGCAGAAGCCGACCCGCTGCACCTGAACCTGCAGATCGAGAACCTGGTGGCCGACAAGACGGTGTTCGAGCAAGGCACGCAGATCTTCCTCTCGGCCACGGTGTCACGCGCTTCGCACCTCTACTGCTACATGCAGGCCTCGCAGGGCGGCATGATCCGCCTGCTGCCCAACGCGACCAACCCCTCGTCGCTGGTGTCGGCCAACCAGACCGTGCGCATCCCCGACTGGATGGTGCCCAGCCCCGGCTTTGTGCTGGACGCCGGCCAGCCGGGCGAAGAGGCGGTGATGTGTTTTGCCACGGGCGAAGACGTGCTGCCGCGCCTGCCCGAGGCCATGCAGGCGCCGGGTCTGGCGGTGATCGCCGGCATGAGCGGCATGGACAGCATCGAAGCCGCGTTCAGCCAGGCCACCGAAGGCGGCATGCCGGTTGCGAAGCAGCGCATGCAGTGGCGGGTGACGCCCAAGCGTGCCGTGCCGGTGGCGGCTCCCGCACCAGCGCCAGCTTCAGCCGCAGCGGCAAAGCGCTGAGCCGGCAGGCCGCGCAACGCCACCCCATCGGCTTCGAACGGCATCCCATGGGACCCGAGTCCACCGCCCGCAGTGACGCGCAGCCGGCGCGCCGGCTTCGGTCCGCCCTTGCCTCGCTGCTGCTCTCGGCGGTGGTCCCGCTCGCCCTGGCCACCGGCCCCGTCCCCGCTGCAGCGCCGATCCGAGCGGAACCCATGGAGGCCGCGCCGATCGAGGCCGCCCCCCTCCACGCCGACCCCATCGAGGTCACACCACTGCACCAGGCGCCGATCCGCCTGCCGGACGCGCCCGACGCGGCGGTGCTGGCCGAACTCGATGCCCTGCGCCGGGTCGCCACTGGCCGCACGCGCGCAGCCGGACAGGCCGCCTGGCAACTGGGCCTCATCCACCTGCACGGTGCCGGTGTGCCACAGGACAGCGGCGAGGCGCAGAAGTGGTTCGAACGGGCACACCAGCAGAACGCCGGCATCGCCCTGGCCGGGCTCGCCTGGTGCGAGATCGACGGTTGTCAGGGTCCGGCCAACCCGGCCGCGGCCCGCCAGTGGCTGGCACCGCTGCGCCGCACCCACCTGCCCCGCGCCCAGTACCTCGAATGGCTGGTGGCCGCCCGTCTGGCGCCCCTGCGTCTGGCCCGGCCGGGCGTGGACACCAACGCCATCGACGAACCGCTCCCGGCGAGAGCCCTGCTGCAGCGGGCGGCACGGGCCGGCGACGTGCATGCCCTGATCGAACTCGGCATGGAGAGCGTGGCGGCCGGGCGCGACACCGAAGCGCTGCAGTACTTCCGCGCCGCTGCGCCGAAATCGGCCGTGGCGGGCACCAACGCCGCCATCGTGGCCGACCAGTTGCAGATCCCCCGGAAGCCCCAGCCCGATGCATCGCGCCTGCCGCTGGAACTGCTGAACCAGGCCCGGCGCCACCACCGGGGTGAAGGCACGCCGGTCAACTACACCGAAGCCATCCGCTATTACCGCCTCGCCGAGGCGCAGGGCAGCGCCGAAGCCCGGCGCATGCTGGCCCTGATCTTTTCCCGCCCGCTGGTCAACGGGGGTCTGGATGTGGCCTGGATCAAGCAGCTCGGCGAACTGGACCTGTCACAGGAAACGCCCAGCCGGCGCGCCGGCGGCGGCCAGCGCCAGTTGCAGCGCGAAGCCACGCCACTGATCGACTTCTTGCCCGAAACCTGGCGCAACCGCATGCCATGAAAAGGCGCGGCGCCGAGCAAACACCGGCCACGCTCCCGCAACGCCACCCCGATCTCGGGCCGCTCGGCGAACGGGGCTTCTGGGTTGCGCTGTTCGACGACACAGCCCCAGCGCGAGCGCACCAGGTGCTGCTGCAGCGTGGCGCCGGGCACGCGCGAGAACAGCCGCAGGAAATGAAACGGGCTCAAGACCTTTTCGCCGGCCACCAGCTCGTACGACGCGCCACGCATCCGGTCGCCGAAGCTCCCTTTGCGCAGGTAGGAGACCTCATGTACCGTCTCCGTCGAACAGGCCGGGATCGCCGATCTGCGCGCCTTCGATCTGCAGCATGCACAGCTTGGTGGCCACGCCGCCGCGGGCCGAGAAGCCGCCCGAGCGGGCGCCCGCCGCCAGCACGCGGTGGCAGGGCACGACCGGGGCAAACGGGTTGTGGCCCAGGGCCTGCCCCACGGCGCGCGCCAGGCCGGCATCGCCCAGGGCCTGGGCCATCTCGCCGTAGGTGCGGGTCTGGCCGGGCGGTATCGCGCGGGCCATCGCATAGACCTCGCGCTGGAACGGCGTGAGGCGCGCCATGTCGAGTTCGATCTCGCGCAGATCGCTGCGCGACCTGCCCTCCAGCAAGGCCTGAATGCCTTCGATGGCAGCCCGCACGGTCGCCGGCGGCTGGGTCAGCCCGGGCAGCGGCGGCAAGCCTTTCAATAGCCGCGCACGCGTGCGCGCCGCGTCGGCCTCGGGCAACTGGACCGCGACCACACCCCCCGGCCCCCAGGCGATGCCGCAGACACCGATGCCGGTGTCGAACAGGGTGTGGCCACCGTCGTCCATGGCCGTCCTGGTCTGTGTCACACGGCGCGCAGCGCTGCGCGCAAACCCACGCCGATCTCGGGCCGTTCAAGGAACGGGTCGGCCGGGTTGGTCTGGTTGACGATGCCCTCCATGCGCGCGCGCACATTGCCCAGCGCCTTGGGGTGGCTGAAGATGTAGAACTGGTCGGCCGCGATGGCGTCGAACACCTTCTGCGCCACCTCGGCCGCCGTGACCTTGCCCGAGCTCACCGCCTTGTCGCTCATGGCCTGGCCGATCAGCTGGCTCTGCGTGGCTTTTTCGTCGGCCAGCTCGGCGGGTTTGTTGCGGTGGCTCTGGCTGATGCCGGTGGGCACAAAGTACGGGCACAACACGCTCGCGCCGATCTGGTCGCTCACCAGCTTCAGGTCCTGGTAGAGCGTTTCGGTGAGGCTCACCACGGCGTGTTTGCTCACGTTGTAGATGCCCATGTTGGGCGGCGTGAGCAGGCCGGCCATGCTGGCGGTGTTGACGATGTGGCCCTGGAACGAAGGGTCGGCTTTCGCGGCGGCGAGCATCAGCGGGGTGAACAGGCGCACGCCGTGGATCACGCCCCAGAGGTTCACGCCCAGCACCCATTCCCAGTCTTTCACCGAGTTTTCCCAGACCAGACCGCCCGAGCCCACGCCCGCGTTGTTGAACACGAAATGCGGCGCGCCGAAGCGCTGCACCACGTCGGTGGCGAGGGCTTCCATCTGCTCGGCGCTGGACACGTCCACACGTTTGGCGAGCACCTGCGCACCGGCCGCGATCAGCTCGGCCGCGGCCTGGTCCAGCGCGTCGGGCTGCACGTCGACCAGCACGAGGTTCATGCCGAGCTGGGCGCCGATGCGTGCGCACTCCAGGCCGAAGCCCGAACCCGCACCGGTCAGTACCGCTGTCTTGCCTTTGAAGTCTGAAATCATGTGGTTGTCTCCGGGGTGTTTTGAGGTTTCAGCGGCGCAGCATTTCCAGATGGGGAATGCCGTCTTCGATGTAGGGCTTGTTGTCCGACACGAAGCCGTGGCGGTTGTAGAAGGCTTCGAGGTGCGCCTGCGCGCCGATGCGGATGGGCTGCTCGCCCCACAGCGCGATCAGTTGGCGCACCGACTCGGCCATGAGTGTGTGGCCGATGCCCCCGCCGCGTGCCGATGGCGCGGTGACCACGCGGCCAATGCTGGCCTCGGCGAACGCAAGGCCGGTCGGTACCAGGCGGGTGGACGCAAGCAGATGGACTTCACCCTGTTCGTCCACGGTCTCGCCCAGCAGGTGCATGCACTGCGCGTCAAGCCCGTCCATGTCGAGGAACACGCAGTTCTGCTCCACCACAAACACCTCGGAGCGCAGGCGCAGCAAACGGTACAGGGTGTCGGCCGACATGGCGGCGAACGGCAGGCAGCGCCACTGCACGGCGGCGCTGCGGGGGAGCACGGTCTGGCCGCTCAAGCGCGCACTTCCTTCAGCACATAGCCGATGCGCGGGAAGTGCACATGCAGGCGACCGGCGCGGTCGTCGTGGCGCTCCAGCGTGTAGTGCGTGCGGGTGGCGGCGCGCAGCGTGCCTTCGGTGGTCTCGGTGCCGAAGCTCTCGGCGGCCACGGTCACGCGGCTGCCCAGCGCGACGCCGTGGTCGTCCTGGAAAGCCTCGTCGGCCAGCGGCGCGGGCTCGGCCGCCGCAGCCACCGCGATGGCCTCGGTAGCCGTGAACTTCGCCGGCTGGCCGTGGCCCAGCGCGGCCATGCGGTCCATCCAGGCCAGCACACCGGGCGTGGTGTCCAGGATGCCCGCCATGACCGGATTCACCGCACGCGTGAACCACAGCGGGTGGTAGGCCGCAAAGTCGGCGATGCAGGGCGCGTCGCAGAACAGGAAGGGCTGCTCGTGCAGCATGTGGGCGAGTCGGCGCAGGTAGCTGCGGTAGGCCGAAGCGGCATCGCCCGCGCGCAGGCTGGTCATGCCGTTGCGCATGGCGCTGCGGTCGACCGCGAAGGCCTGGCCCACTTCGGGCGGCTGGCTGCCGAACATCGCGGCCGCACCTTTGGGGCTGAGGGTGTGGCCCATGGCGGCCCAGAACAGCGTGCTGTCGGCCCACTGCGCCACGATGCGCGTGACACCCTTGAGGTGTTCGGGGAACAGCACGGGCTCGGGCTTGAGGTGCTCCAGCACGGTCGCGATCAGCGCGGTGTCGCAGTAGATGTCCGCGCCGATCTGCAGCAGCGGCGTGCGGCGGTAGCCGCCGGTGAGCGCCACCACGTCGGGCTTGGGCATCACGCTGGGAATGAACACGCTCTTCCAGGCCAGTCCCTTGAAGCCAAGCATGAGCCGAGCCTTCTCGGCGAAGGGCGACATGGGGTAGTGGTGCAGGATCAGGTCAGCCATGGGTGTCTCTTTTGTTCAACGTGGTTGAGCACGGGTGATGATGGCATCGAAGTCGGTACCGGTGCCCAGCGATCCGAAGCTGTGACCCCAGTGTCCGGCGATGCGCGAATCGCAGAAGGCGCCGAACACGGCGGCGGGCGCGGTCTGCGCCAGCAGCGCCGCCTGCACGGCCAGCGCCACGTCCTGCGCCAGGCGGCGGGCCTCCATCTCGGTGGCCATCTGTTCCACGCGGATCGGCAGGCTCTCGGCCAGGTGGTCCAGCGCGGTGTGCATGCCCCGGGCCGGGGCCAGTTCGTGCGCGAGCGCGGCGGCGGCGTCGGCTTTTCTCAGCGCGCGCAGCAGGTCCAGCGCCATGATGTTGCCGGCGCCTTCCCAGATGCTGTTGACCGGCATCTCGCGGTAGATGCGCGCCATGACGCCCTCGCCGCCCTCTTCCACGTAGCCGTTGCCGCCCAGGCACTCCATGGCCTCCTGCGCGAAGTGGCTGCCGCGCTTGCAGATCCAGAACTTGGCCACCGGCGTGAGCAGCCGCTGCATGGCACGCTCGTGTTCATCCCCCGGTCGGTCGAAACTGCGCGCGAGGCGCAGCGCCAGAGCGGTGGACGCTTCAGATTCGAGCGCGAGATCGGCCAGCACGTTCTTCATCAGCGGCTGGTGAATCAGCTTCTTGCCGAAGGCCATGCGCTGGCTGGTGTGGTTGAGCGCGATGGACAGCGCCTGGCGCATCAGGCCGCTGGTGCCGAGCGCGCAATCGAGCCGCGTCATCGTGCCCATGGCCAGGATCTGCGGCACGCCGCGGCCCTCTTCGCCCACGAGCCAGGCGGTGGCGCCGGCGAACTCGACCTCGGAACTCGCGTTGGCCTTGTTGCCCAGCTTGTCTTTCAGGCGCTGGATGAAGAGCTGGTTCATCGACCCGTCGGGCAGCACACGCGGCAGGAACAGGCAGGACAGGCCGCTGGGCGTCTGCGCGAGGATCAGGAAGGCGTCGCACATCGGCGCCGAGAAGAACCACTTGTGGCCGGTGACGCTGAAGCGCTGGCCCCAGTGATCGCTGCCCGCGGGCACGGCCTGCGTGGTGTTGGCGCGCACGTCCGAGCCGCCCTGCTTCTCCGTCATGCCCATGCCCATGGTCACGCCGGCCTTGTCTTTCCAGAGCTTCAAAGCCGGGTCGTAGCCGCGGCTGGTGAGCTGCGGTGCCCAGTCGGCGTAGATGGCGGGGTTGTCGCGCAGCGCGGGCGTGACCGCGTAGCTCATGGAGATCGGGCACAACGTGGAGGGCTCCAGCTCGGTGAAGAGCATGAAACCGGCGGCGCGGTGGATGTGCGCCCCCACGCTCCCCACTCCGTGTGGTTCGCTGCCCCCCAAGGGGGCTGTCGCGCCTTGGGGCGGCCCGGCGTCGCGACGGCTGGCGGTGCCCCAGGGCGTGCCGTGCAAACCCGCCGCCGTGGCAGCCGTCATCAGCGCGTGGTAGCTCGGGTGGAACTCCACCTGGTCGATGCGGTGACCAAAGCGGTCGTGGCTCTTGAGCTGCGGCGTGAACACGTTGGCCAGGCGCGCGTGGGTCTGCATCTCGGCGCTGCCCACCTGCGCGCCGAGCGCCTGCAAAGGCGCGGTGTCGAGCGCGGGCGCATTGAAGCGCAACGCATCCTGCATCGCCCGGTTGGCAGCGAACAGGTTGACATCCACCAGCGGCTCAACCTGGTTGAACACTTCATGGGTAGCGTTCATCACAACTCCTTTTCGAGGGCGATGCCTTGATCAAGGCCGCCGCGGAAACGGCTTTGCCGGGCCGCCAGCGGCGCCCCCTTGAGGGGGTCGCGCGCAGCGCGGCGGGGGTGTTACAGCCTCACCAGCTGCTTGCCAAAATTCTTGCCCTTGAGCAGCCCCAGAAAAGCCTCGGGCGCGTTTTCGATGCCTTGCGCAACCGTCTCGCGCGGCCGCAGCTTGCCGGTGGCCACCAGCGTGCCCAGTTCGGTCAGCGCCTCGGGCCAGACCTCCATGTGTTCGCTGACGATGAAGCCCTCGATCTTCAGGCGGTTCACCAGGATCAGCGCCGGGTTGGTCAGCGGCAGCGGCGCGCCGTCGTAGCCGGCGATCATCCCGCAGACGGCGATGCGGCCGAAGGCGTTCATGCGCAGCAGCACGGCGTCGAGGATCATGCCGCCCACGTTTTCAAAGTAGCCGTCGATGCCGTTCGGGCAGGCTTCCTTGAGCGCTTTGGCCAGCGAGTACATGTCCTTGTGGAGCTTGTAATCGATGCAGGCGTCAAAGCCCAGCTCTTCGACCGCGTACTTGCATTTGTCGGGTCCGCCCGCGATGCCGACCGCGCGGCAGCCGCGCGCCTTGGCCAGCGCGCCAAACGCACTGCCGACCGCGCCCGTCGCGGCGCTGATGACCACCGTCTCGCCGGCCTTGGGGTTGATGATCTTCACCAGACCGTACCAGGCGGTCACGCCCGGCATGCCGACCGCGCCGAGATGGTGCGAGAGCGGCACGTGCGTCGTGTCCACCTTGCGCAGCGCCCCCGGCTGGTCCGCATTCACCACGCTGTATTGCTGCCAGCCACCCATGCCGACCACCTGGTCGCCGGCATTGAATTTGGGGTGCTTCGATTCCACGACTTCACCGACGGTGCCGCCGATCATGACCTCGCCCAGCGGCTGCGACGCCGCGTAGCTTTTGCTGTCGTTCATGCGGCCACGCATGTAGGGGTCCAGGCTGAGGTATTGGTGTTTCACGAGCACCTGACCATCGGACAGGGCGGGCGTCTCGGTGGTCACAAGCCTGAAGTTGTCGACGGTGGCTTCGCCTTGCGGGCGGTTGTCGAGCAGGATCTGTTGGTTGCTGGGCATGGGGGATGTCTCCTGGGTGTGTTTCAAACAGAGGGACGGCGCAGCGTGGGCAGGCCGACGCCGGCGGCATCGAAGCCGCCGTCGACCGCCAGCACCTGGCCGTTGATGTAGCTCGCTTCCGGGCTGCACAGGAAGCCGACCGCGTTGGCGATCTCCTCCATGCTGCCGTAGCGCGCGAGCGGGATGGTGTCGTGGTAGTCGGCGCGGATGGCGGGTGTGTGCACCTTCTTTGCCATCTCGGTCTCGACCGGGCCGGGCGCGATCGCGTTGACGCGGATGCCGGCGTTGCCGTACTCCACCGCCTGCTGGCGGGTCAGGTGGATCAGCGCCGCCTTGGAGGTGCCGTAGGCCACGCGCAGCGTGCTGGCCCGCAGCCCCGAGATGGACGCGATGTTGACCACCGCGCCGCCGCCGTTCTTCAACATCAGTGGCGCGCAGGCCTGGGTGCAGATGAAAGGGCCATCGAGGTTGGTGGCCATGACCCAGCGCCATTCGTCGTATGTGGTGTCACCGATCGGTTTGAAAGTGGCGACGCCCGCGTTGTTGACCAGCGCGTCGAGCCGCCCGAAATCCGAACCGATGCGCTGCACGGCGGCCGCCACCTGCGCGGGGTCGGACACGTCGCCGTGGATCACCAGCAGGTGGTCGGCGCGCGCACCCAGTTCCTGGCGCAGCGTGGCTTCGGTGGCGGTCAGTGTGATCGCGTCGTTGTCGATCACGGCGACGCGGTAGCCCTGGTGGAAAAACCAGCGGGCGATGGCCAGGCCGATGCCGCGGGCGGCACCGGTGACGAAGGCGACGGGCGTGTGTGTGGCGGACATCAGTCGGTCCTGAGGGTGTTCAGCGCGTTGGTGGACTTGCCCACCGGCAGGCGCGGCACGAACTTGAAGGTGCCGGTGGCGTGGGCGCAGAGCTTGCCCTCGGCGTCGAAGATGCTGCCTTCGGTGAAGGCCATGGTGGCGGTGCGGTGCAGCAGCTTGCCTTTGGCGAGCAGCGGTCCCTTGGCCGCGCGCATGAAGCTGGTCTTCATCTCGATGGTGACGCAGCCCATGGCCGGCTCCACCGAGCGCCCGGCGTGCGCCATGACCACGTCCAGCAGCGTCATGCTGGCACCGCCGTGCACCACGTTGAACGAGTTTTCATGCTCGGGCCGGGGCGCAAAAGCGATCTCCGCCTCGCCGCCTTCGAACTTCTGCAGTTCGAAGCCGAGCAGTTCGACGAAAGGAATGTGAACCGAGAACTCCACTCAACCTCCTGTGATGACAGAGACGCCACCATCGACCGCCAGCCATTGCCCCGTGATGTGTTTGCCGGCATCCGACGCGTACAGCACGGTCAGGCCCTTCAGGTCTTCGTCGTCGCCCAGGCGGCGCAGTGGGGCGTGTGAAGCCAGCTTCTCTTCGCCCATGGCCTTCAAGGTGCCCTGCGTCATCTTGCTCGGGAAGAAGCCCGGGCAGATGGCGTTGACCCGGATGCCATGTTCGCCCCATTCGGCGGCCAGCGCACGGGTGAAGTTGATCACCGCGCCCTTGGAGGTGTTGTAGGCAATCGTCTTCATGCCCGAGGGGTTGCCTCCGAGGCCGGCGATGCTGGCGGTGTTGATGATGCTGCCGGTGCGGCGCGGGATCATGCTCGCCTTGGCGATCAGCTGGCTCAGCAGAAAGTAGCTGCGCACGTTGAGGTTCATCACCTTGTCCCAGGCTTCGAGCGGGTGGTCTTCGGCGGGTGCACCCCAGGCAGCGCCGGCGTTGTTGATCAGGATGTCCACCTCGCCCACGCGCTGCAGGGTTTCGCTGGTGAGGCGGCGGATGTCTTCGTCGAGCGAGCAGTCGGCGGCGATCCAGCGCGCGTCGATGCCGGCGGCCTGCAGCTCGGCCGTGGCCTCTTCCAGGTCGGTGGCCTTGCGCGAGCTGATCACCACGCGGGCCCCGGCTTCGCCGAGCGCGTGGGCCATCTGCAGGCCCAGGCCGCGTGAGCCGCCGGTGACGAGCGCCGTCTTGCCTTTGAGGTCAAAGAGTTGCTGGATGTTGCGGGTCATGGGGTGTCTCCTGTGGATGGGTGTTCAGAAAGCGGCTTCGGGCAACTCGGCACAGGTCAGGTCGCGTTCGCGAACCACCTGCAACCAGGCACCGATCTTGGGCAACTCGTAGTGAAAGAAGAAGCGTGCGGCAGCCAGGCGCCCAGTGCGCGCGCTGCTTTCGCTGGCATCCCGCGCGGCCAGCGCAACGTCCAGCCAGATCCAGGCCAGCACCGTGTGGCCAAAGGCCTGCAGGTAGGGCACGGCGTTGGCCAGGGCTTCGGTGGGGCTGCCGGTGGCCCAGGCGGCTTTCGTCGCCGCGCCCACCTGCGCCAGTGCCTGACCCAGCGCGTTGGCGTGCGCCGCGAGTTCGGGCACCTGGATTGCGCGTTGAATGGTGGCGTTGATGCGGTCGGCCAGCAGCTGCAGGCCCTTGCCGTTTTCCATCAGCACCTTGCGGCCCAGCAGGTCCATGCCCTGGATGCCGTGCGTGCCCTCGTGGATCATGTTCAGGCGGTTGTCGCGCCAGTACTGCTCGACCGGGAAATCGCGCGTGTAGCCGTAGCCACCGTGGATCTGGATCGCCAGCGAATTGGCTTCCAGGCACCACTCGCTGGGCCAGCTCTTGGCGATGGGCGTGAGCACTTCCAGCAGCAGGCGCGCTTCGTCGGCCGCGTCCGGCGCGCCGGTGTGCTGTTCGTCCACCAGGCGGGCGCAATAGAGTTCCAGCGCCAACGCGCCTTCGCAGTAGCTCTTCTGCGCCAGCAGCATGCGCTTCACGTCCGCGTGTTCGATGATGCGCACCTGGGGGGCCGCGGCGTCTTTTCCGCCTGTTGTGACCGGTCGCCCTTGCGGCCGGTTCTTCGCATAGTCGAGGCTCGCGTGGTAGCCCGCCATGCCCAGCATGGTGGCCGCCATGCCGACGCCGATGCGGGCCTCGTTCATCATGTGGAACATGCACTGCAGGCCCTTGCCGGGCTGGCCGACGAGGTAGCCCACCGCGCCGGCTTCACCGCGCACCGGGTACTTGCCCTCGCCAAAATTCAGCAAGGTGTTGGTCGTTCCGCGCCAGCCGCACTTGTGGTTCAGGCCGGCGAGTGCCACGTCGTTGCGTTCGCCGGTGGGCTGGCCTTCGGTGTCCACCAGCTTCTTGGGCACGATGAAGAGCGAGATGCCTTTGACGCCCGGGACCAGCTTGCCCTCCGCGTCGGGGATCTTGGCCAGCACCAGGTGGATGATGTTCTCGGTCAGCTCGTGTTCGCCGGCCGAGATCCACATCTTGTTGCCTTTGAGGCGGTAGCGCGGGCCGAGCGGATCGGCTTCAAAGCCCTCACCATCGGGCACGGCACGCGTCACCACGTCGCTGAGCGACGAGCCGGCCTGCGGCTCGCTCAGGCACATGGTGCCGGAGAAACGGCCACTGAATTCGTTGAGCGCAAACACACGCTTCTGCGCCTCTGTGCCGTGTTTCATCAGCAGGTTGGCGTTGCCGGTGGTGAGCATGCCGCTGCCGATGCTCACCGAGGCCATGGCGAAGAAGGCGTTGGCCGAAGCCTCCACCGTGTAGGGCAGCTGCATGCCGCCAATCTCATAGTCCTGCGCTGCGCTGAGCATGCCGCTCCCGGCGTAGGCTTTCTGCGCGTCGTGCGTGGCCTGCGGCAGGATCACGCGCTCACCGTCGAACTGCGGCTCCTGCGTGTCGACCAGCCGGTTGAAGGGCGCGTACTTCTCGCGTGCGATGCGCTCACAGGTGTCGAGCACGGCGTCAAAGGTTTCGCGGCTGTGGTCTTTGAAGCGCTCGCGCTGGGTGAGCGATTCGGCGGCCAGCCAGTGATGCAGCAGGAAATCGAGGGTGGGACGGAGGCTCATGGCAGCAGTCGGTGCAGAAGGACGCTGTAGTGTGCCGTCCGCACGCGTGGGAGCAAGGGGAACAGCCCAGCCAAAGGGTGAATTTCGTCCCTCGCGGGACAGTCGGCTGCGGGACAGCGCCAGCGGGCACCGTCCCGCGCAGACCTCACTGCGGTTCGATCTTGGCGTCCTTGATGGCCTTGGCCCACTTGGCGGTTTCGGCCACGCTGCGCTTGGCGAGGTCGGCGGGGGTGCCGGGTTCGACCGCGAAGCCGATGCCCGCGAAGCGGTCCTGGATCTCCTTGCTGTTGGCCGCTTCGTTCACCGCCTTGTTGAGCTTGGCCACGATGTCGGGCGGCGTGCCCGCGGGCGCGAACACCGCGAAGTAGGCGATCAGTTCGTAGTCCTTCAGGCCCAGCGCTTCGTTCACGGTGGGCAGCTCGGGCACGGCCGGCGAGCGCTTGGACGACGTCACCGCCAGGCCGCGCACCTTGCCCGCTTTCACCTGCGGCAGCATCACCGCGAAGTCGGCGCTGAACATCTGCACCACGCCGCCGATCAGGTCGGTCATGGCGGCCGGGCCGCTCTTGTAGGGCACATTGGAGAGCTGGATGCCGGCCATGCCCGCCATCATCTCGGTGGACACGAGCTGCGAGGTGCTGGCGCTGGCGAAGTTGATGCTGCCCGGCTTGGCCTTGGCCATGTCCACCAGCTCCTTCAGCGTCTTGGCCGGCACGTCGTTGTTGACCGCCATGATCAGCGGCACCGAGCCCATGTAGGCCACGGGCGCAAAGGCGGTGTCCTGGTCGTAGGGCAGCTTCTTCATCAGGCTCTTGAGCGCGGCGTTGGTGCTGTTGGTGCCGATCAGGATGGTGTAGCCGTCGGGCGCGGCCTTGGCCACCGCGTCGGCACCCAGCAGGCCGCTGGCGCCGGGCTTGTTGTCGACCACGATGGTCTGCCCCAGCGACTCCTGCATCTTCAGCGCGAAGGCGCGGCCGATGGTGTCGGTGGCGCTGCCGGCGGCAAAGGGCACGACGGCCTTGATTGGCCGGTCGGGCCAGGCCTGGGCCAGGGCGGCGGAGGAACACGCCAGCGCAGTGGCGGTGATGGCCAGCAATCGGAACACAGGACGCATGAAAGTCTCCTCGGGGTGGTTGTGAAAAGGCAAAGTCAGTGTAGGGCTCAGAGCGGCAGATCCAGCACCGCGGCACTCAGGGTTTTACCGTGGGCGTCGAGCGCCAGCGAACGAGTGACGCCGCCGCCCAGGGCGCCGAACATCACGAAATGCACCGCCGCGAGATCGGGCAAGGTGTAGCGCTGCACCGGTCCCTGCACCACGCCGGCAAAGTGGGCCTGCACCCGCTCGGCGCTGAGCAGGCGCTCCAGCTCGGGATAGTCTGCGGGGTTCAGCGCGATCACGCTGAGCGTGGCGCGGTTGCCCTTGTCGCCCGAGCGGGCGAGCGCGATGTCGCGCAGCGTGCGGCGTGGGGATGTTTTTTGGGACGGTGCTGTCATGTCAACCTTCCGCGCTCAGTTCGAGGATGTCGCAGCGGGCATGAACCGCGCTGCGCGGCACCAGGGCCGAAGCTGCGGCGATCACCTCGCGCACGGACTGCGTTACACCGCCGCCAGCCGCCGGTCCGTTGAGGTAGAGCGCTTCCACCTCCTGTCCCACCGCTTCAGCCTGCGCGCGCGTCAAACAGCGCACCGCCAGGCGCACGCGCACCTCATACGGCTCGCGGTCCGCGCCCAGCTGAGGGCCGTGCATCGCGTTCACACCGATCAGCTCGGCGCGGTGTTCCAGACCGGAGAGTCCGTGGGACAGCGCGGTGTCCTGCAGCCGGTGGCGCAGTATGGACAGCGCCAGTTCCCCACGCGCCCGCGCACCCGGCCCGGCGTAGGAAATCTGGCCCTCTCCGATGAAGCCGTCGCGGTAGCCCAGCGTCACCTTCAGCCGTTCGGGGCGGGCGTGGCCGCTGGCGCCCTGCGCCTGCACCCGGTCGGTGTCGAGCTGCGTGAAGCGGACCTTTGAAAAATCGCCCACCACGTCGGCCTGCAGGTACTGCGCCGGGTCTTCCACTTCGTAGAGCAGCTGCGCGGTGCAGCTGAGCCGGTCCACGCGCCCGCCGGTGCCCGGCAGCTTGGTGATGACCGCGCTGCCATCGGCAGACACCTCGGCCAGCGGAAAGCCCACGCGGTGCAGATCGGGCACGTCCACATGGCCGGGGTCGGCCAGGTAACCGCCACTGACCTGGGCCGCGCATTCGAGCAGGTGCCCCACCAGCAGGCCCTGGCCCAGGCGGTGCCAGTCGTCCGCGGCCCAGCCAAAGTGCGCCATCAGCGGCGCCACAAACAGCGAGGGGTCGGCCACACGGCCGGTGATGATCACGTTCGCGTCGGCCTGCAGCGCGGGCAGCAAGGCGTCGGCGCCCAGGTAGGCGTTGGCGGAAATCAAGCGCCCGTCCAGGCTCCGCACGCTCTCGGCTGAATCCATCAGCGGCACGTCGTTCGCCAACATCCAGGACAGCACATCGTCGCCCGTCACCACCGCCACGCGCAGGCGCGGCAGGCCCAGTGTGCGCGCCACGTCCAGCACCGCCTGGCCAGCGGCCACCGGGTTGGCGGCGCCCATGTTGGTGATGATGGTCACGCCGTTGCGCACGCAAGCGGGCAGCACCGCGCGCATGCGCGCCTTGAGCATCGGGTCGTACCCGGCCTGCGGGTCGGCCGCACGGCGCAGTTGGGCCAGCGCGATGGTGCGCTCGGCCAGGCACTCAAACACCAGCGCATCCAGCTCGCCGCGTTCGGCCAGGTCCAGCGCGGGGTCGATACGGTCACCGGCGTAGCCGGCACCAGAACCGATGCGGTAGGGATTCATCGATTCGCTCAGGCCGGTGCCGCCGGCAGCGCGGCGATGGTGCCCTGCGCCACGGCGCAGAGTTTTTCTTCACCGTCTTTCACCACGAACACGTCGCAGCGGCAGACCGCCTGCGACTTGCCGGTGTGCACGGCTTCGGCGCGCGCGATCAGGCGCTCGCCGATGGCCGGGCGCAGGTAGTTGATCTTGAACTCGGCCGTCACCACCGGCACCCGCAGGGCCGTGCCTCCGGCGTAGGTGAGCGCGTTGTCGGCCGCGTAGCTGAGCACGCCACCGTGCACGAAACCGTGCTGCTGCTTGACCACTTCCGTGATCGGGACGTGCAGCTCGCAGCGTCCCGGCGAGAGCGCTGCCAGCTCGGCCCCGATGAGCTGGGAGAAGGGCTGCGAGGCCAGGACCTCGCGACCCATCGCCAGAAATGCCTCGGGGCTGACGGTGACGTCGCTCACCGGAAGTCCTTACAAGACTTCGAAGATGCCGGCCGCGCCCATGCCACCGCCGATGCACATGGTCACGCAGACGCGCTTGGCGCCGCGGCGTTTGCCTTCGATCAGCGCGTGGCCGGTCAGGCGCTGGCCCGACACGCCGTAGGGGTGGCCCACGGCGATGGCGCCGCCGTTCACGTTGAGCTTGTCGTGCGGAATGCCCAGCTTGTCGCGGCAGTAGAGCACCTGCACGGCGAAGGCTTCGTTGAGTTCCCAGAGGTCGATGTCGCTCACCTTCAGGCCCAGGCGCGCGAGCACCTTGGGGATGGCGAACACCGGGCCAATGCCCATTTCGTCGGGCTCGCAACCCGCCACCGCAAAGCCGAGGAAACGGCCCAGCGGCTGCAGCCCCTTCTTCTCGGCGAGGGTCTCGTCCATCACCACGCAGGCACCCGCGCCGTCGCTGAACTGGCTGGCATTGCCGGCCGAGATCAGGCCGCCCGGTAGCGCCGAACGCAGACCGGCGATGCCTTCTTTGGTGGTGCCGGCGCGGATGCCTTCGTCGTTCTCGACCGTGACCTGCCTGGTCATCAGGCCCATGACCTTGTCGGCCACGCCGGCGGTCACGGTGATGGGCGCGATCTCGGCCTTGAACAGGCCGGCTTCCAGCGCGGCCGTGGCCTTCTGCTGGCTGGCGGCGCCGTACTCGTCCATGGCATCGCGGCCAATGCCGTAGCGCTTGGCGACCTGTTCGGCGGTCTGCAGCATGTTCCAGTAGATCTCGGGCTTCTGCTTCTGCAGGGCCAGGTCCACCAGCATGTGCTGGTTCATTTCCTGCTGCACGCAGGAAATGCTCTCCACACCACCGGCCACATACACCGAGCCTTCGCCCGCGATGATGCGTTGGGCGGCCAGGGCGATGGTCTGCAGTCCGGACGAGCAGAAGCGGTTGACGGTCATGCCCGATACCGTGATGGGCAGGCCGGCCTTGAGCGCGATCTGGCGCGCGATGTTGGCGCCCGTCGCGCCCTCGGGGTTGGCGCAGCCCATGATCACGTCTTCGACTTCTGCTGCGTCGATGCCGGCGCGCTGCACGGCGTGCTGCACGGCGTGGCCGCCGAGCGTGGCGCCATGGGTCATGTTGAAGGCGCCCTTCCAGCTCTTGGCCAGGGGCGTGCGGGCGGTGGAGACGATGACGGCGTTGGTCATGATGGAATCCTCAATTCGTGGTTCGTGCGGTCATCAGAAAGTCTTGCCTTCGGCGGCGAGACGGGCCAGCAAGGGAGCAGGCTCCCAGAACTGCGCGTCGTCCAGCGGGTTCTTCGCAAACCGCTTCATGGCCTGGACCACGTTGAACAGCCCGACTTCGTTGGCGTAGTTCAGCGGGCCGCCGCGGTAGACCGGGAAGCCGTAGCCAAAGATGTAGACCACGTCGATGTCGCTGGCCTTGTTGGCGATGCCTTCTTCGAGGATGTGCGCGGCTTCGTTGACCAGCGAGAACACCAGGCGCTGCACGATCTCTTCATCGGAGATCTTGCGCGGCGTGATGCCGGCGGCGGCGCGGTGGTCTTCGATCATCTTCACCACCTCGGCGTTCGGGATGGCGTCGCGCTTGCCGGGCACGTAGTCGTACCAGCCGGCGCCGGTCTTCTGGCCGAAGCGGCCCTTCTCGCACAGCAGGTCGGCGGTCTTGCTGTATTTCATGTCCGGCTTTTCCTGGTAGCGGCGCTTGCGGATCGCCCAGCCGATGTCGTTGCCGGCCAGGTCGCCCATGCGGAACGGGCCCATGGCCATGCCGAACTTCTCCATCGCCTTGTCCACCTGCTCGGGGGTGCAGCCTTCGTCGAGCAGGAAGCCGCCCTGGCGGCCGTACTGTTCGATCATGCGGTTGCCGATGAAGCCATCGCAGACGCCGGACACGACCGCCGTCTTCTTGATCTTCTTGGCCACCGCCATCACCGTGGCCAGCACGTCCTTGGCGGTCGCGTCACCGCGCACCACTTCGAGCAGCTTCATCACGTTGGCCGGGCTGAAGAAGTGCATGCCCACCACGTCCTGTGGACGCTTCGTGAAGTGGGCGATTTTGTTCACGTCCAGCGTGGAGGTGTTGGACGCCAGGATGGCGCCGGGCTTCATCACGCGATCGAGTTCCTTGAACACGGCTTCCTTGACGCCGATCTCTTCGAACACGGCCTCGATCACCAGATCGGCCGAGCCGAGGTCGTCGTAGCTCAGCGTGGTGCTCAACAGGGCCATGCGCTGTTCGTACTTGTCCTGCTTGAGCTTGCCCTTCTTGACCTGGGCTTCGTAGTTCTTGCGGATGACGCCGATGCCGCGGTCCAGCGCCTCCTGCTTCATTTCCAGCATCTTCACCGGGATGCCGGCGTTGAGGAAGTTCATGGCAATGCCGCCGCCCATGGTGCCAGCGCCGATCACGGCGACCGATGCGATCTCGCGCTTGGCCGTGTCTTCCGGCACGTCGGGGATCTTGCTCGCGGCGCGCTCGGCCACGAACAGGTGGCGCAGCGAGCGGCACTCGGGCGTCCACATCAGGTTGATGAAGATCTCGCGCTCGAAGGCCATGCCGTCGGCAAACTTCTTCTGGGTTGCGGCTTCCACCGCGTCCACGCACTTGGCGGGCGCCGGGAAATTCTTCGCCATGCCCTTGACCATATTGCGCGCGAACTGGAAGTAGGCCTCGCCATTGGGGTGCTTACAGGGCAGGTTGCGCACCAGCGGGAAGGCCGAGCCGTCGGCGTGTTTCGCGGCCATCTCGCGGGCGAAGGCCAGTGCCTCTTCGGCCAGCGACTCGGGCGATGCGGACAGCTTGTCGAACAGCTTCTGGCCAGGCACCTGCGCGAGCATCTCGCTCTTCACCGCTTCGCCGCTGACGATCATGTTCAGCGCCACTTCGACGCCCAGCACCCGCGGCAGGCGCTGCGTGCCACCGGCGCCAGGAATCAGGCCCAGCTTCACTTCGGGCAGCGCCACGTTGCAGCCCGGCGCGGCGATGCGGTAGTGCGCGCCCAGCGCGAGTTCCAGGCCGCCGCCCATGGCCACGCTGTGCACGGCCGCGATCACCGGCTTGGTGGTGTTCTCGACCCGGATGATCACGGACAGCAGGTTGGGCTCCTGGATCGCCTTGGGCGAACCGAACTCGCGGATGTCGGCACCGCCCGAAAACGCCTTGCCGGCGCCGGTCAGCACGACGGCCTTGACCGCCGCATCGTTCTCGGCTTTCTCCAGCCCTTCGACGATGGCCTGGCGGGTGGACAAGCCCAGACCGTTCACCGGCGGGTTGTTCAACGTGATGACGGCCACATCGCCGTGGACCTGGTACTCAGCGGTCATGGAATCTCCTCTGTGTGGATCGGAAAAAGACGCACGTCCGAAAAAACGAACGGTCGTGCGATTCTAGGGATTTTGTGCGGTGCGGCAAGCGCCGCTTGTCGCGAGTGGGTCAATCAGACCTCAAGCCACTCTTTACGCGTGTACGGATCGGCGCGCAAGCTCTCCGGCGTGCCATGGAACACGATGCTGCCGTGGCCCATGACCAGCGCGCGGTCGGAGATCGCCATGGCGATGGTGAGCTTCTGCTCGATCAGCAGCACCGACACGCCGCGGGCCTTGAGCTTCTGCAGGTACTCGCCCACCAGCTCCACGATCTTGGGCGCCAGGCCCTCGGTAGGTTCGTCGATGATGATCAGGTCGGGGTCGCCCATGAGCGTGCGGCACAGCGTGAGCATCTGCTGCTCGCCGCCCGACAACACACCCGCTTCGGTGTGCTCCCGCTCCTTCAGCCGCGGGAACATCGCGTACATGTCGTTGAAGCTCCAGCGCACGTCCTTGCCCTTGCCTTTTTGTCCGAGCAGCAGGTTCTGGTGCACGGTGAGCTTGGGGAAGATGTCTCGGTTTTCCGGCACGTAACCCAGCCCCAGGTGCGCGACCTCAAAGGGCTTCTTGCCCTGGATGGACTGCCCCTTCCAGTCGATGGCGCCTTCGCAATCGACCAGGCCCATGATGGCTTTGGCGGTGGTGGAACGGCCCGAACCGTTGCGCCCCAGCAGCGCCACGATCTCGCCCTGCCCGACGTTGAACGAAACGCCGTGCAGCACGTGGCTCTTGCCGTAATAGGCGTGGAGGTTTTCGATTTTCAGCATGCTGCGGTTTTCCTCAATGGCCGGCGGAGGCCGCCTGTTCATCCGCCAGTACGGAGCCCAGATAGGCCTCCTGCACCTTCGGGTTCGCCCGCACCGCCTCGGGCTCGTCAAAGGCGATCACCTCGCCGTACACCACCACCGCGATCTTGTCGGCCAGGCCGAAGACCACGCCCATGTCGTGCTCCACCGTCAGCAGGGTCTTGCCCACCGTGACTTCCCGGATCAGCTCGATGAAACGGCTGGTTTCGCTCTTGCTCATGCCGGCCGTGGGTTCGTCGAGCAGGATCACGTTGGCGCCGCCGGCGATGGTGATGCCGATCTCCAGCGCGCGCTGCTCGGCGTAGGTCAGGTTCATGGCCAGCGTGTCGTGCTTCTTGTCGAGGCGGATCATGCGCATCAGTTCTTCGGCGCGCTCGTTGGCGTCGTCCATGCCGGCGAGGAAGCGGAACAGCGTGTAGCGGTAGCCCAGGCTCCAGAGCACGCCGCAGCGCAGGTTCTCGAACACGCTGAGCTTGGGAAAGATGTTGGTGATCTGGAAGCTGCGCGAAAGGCCCAGGCGGTTGATCTCGAAGGGCTTCTTGCCGTCGATGCGCGTGCCGTTGAGCAGCACCTCGCCGCTGCTGGGTTCAAAGCGGCCCGAGATCAGGTTGAACAGCGTGGACTTGCCGGCGCCGTTGGGGCCGATGATGGCCACGCGCTCGCCGGAACGCACCGCGAGGTCCACCCCGCGGATGATCTCGGTCTTGCCGAAGCGCTTGCGCAGATCGCGCAGCTCCAGTGCGTAGCCACCCGCGTGCACATGGCTCATGGCCTGTTCGAAACGGCCGGTGTCGGCTGTGGGCGTGGCGCTGCTCATTGGGTCTCCCGGCGCTTGATTTCTTTTTCGATGTCGGTCTGGATCGCGGCCCACTGGGCGCTGAACTGGCGGCGTGTGAGCTCGAAGATGCCCAGGCCGGTCAGCGTCACGAAGGCGGCGCCAAACCAGCTGCCGGCAGTCTTGGAATGCAGCTCCATGCCGAGGTATTTCACCGAGTCGCCCATCGCCGCGTCGAGCTGCAGGTGGTAGATCATTTCGACCATCGCACCGCCCCCGAGCAGGACCACCAGCGCGGTCACGCCCAGCGCCAGGTACGCGACCCAGACCTCGCGCAGCTTGCCGAACGACGCCACACGCAGGTTCATCATGATCAGGCTGGCGATGCCGCCCGGCGCGTACATCACCATGAACAGGAACACCAGCCCGAGGTAGAGCAGCCAGGCCTTGGTCAGCTCCGACAGCAACACAAAAGCCAGCACCATCAGGATGCCGCCGATGATGGGGCCAAAGAAGAAGGTCGCGCCGCCCAGGAAGGTGAACAGCAGGTAGCCGCCCGAACGGGCCGCGCCCACCACCTCGGCGGTCACGATTTCGAAGTTCAGCGCACCCAGGCCGCCCGCGACGCCGGCGAAGAAGCCCGCGATCATGAAGGCCAGATACCGCACCTTCTGCGTGTTGTAGCCGATGAACTCGACGCGCTCCGGGTTGTCGCGAACGGCGTTCAGGATGCGACCCAGCGGCGTGCGCGTGAACGCAAACATGAGACCCACGCAGACGAAGGTGTAGACCGCGATGAGGTAATACACCTGGATCGGCGGGCCGAAGCTGATGCCCATGAACGGGTCGCCCACCACGCGGTTGCCCGACACACCCGCCTCGCCACCGAAGAACTCCGAGAACATCAGCGACATCGCGAACACCAGCTCGGCCATGCCCAGCGTGATCATGGCGAACGGTGTGCCGGCCTTCTTGGTGGTCACGTAGCCGAACAACACGGCAAAGAACAGGCCCGCCACGCCGCCCACCAGCGGCACCAGGCTCACCGGAATCGGAATCTGGCCATCCGTTGCCGCGTTGAGCGCGTGCATGGCCATGTAGGAGCCCAGGCCGGTGTAGACCGCGTGCCCGAAGCTCAGCATGCCGCCCTGCCCGAGCAGGATGTTGTAGGACAGGCAGGCGATGATGGCGATGCCCATCTGCGAGAGCATGGTCACCGAGAGGTTGCTGCCGAACACCAGCGGCGCGAACACCAGCACCAGCGCGAACAGCGACCAGACGATCCAGCGACCGACGTTGAGGGGTTTGAATTCGTAATAGGCTTTAGACATGACCGGTCATCCTTCTCGCGTGCCCAGCAAGCCCTTGGGCCGGAAGATCAGGATCAGCACGAGGAACAGGTAGGGCAGGATCGGCGCCACCTGCGACAGCGTGAGTTTGAGCACCGAGTTCTCCCTCATGGCGTCCGAGGCCTGCACACCCAACTGCTCCACCAGGTGGATGAACGAATAGTCCAGCCCCACGGCAAAGGTCTGGATCACGCCGATCAGCAGCGAGGCCAGGAAGGCGCCGGAGAGCGAGCCCATGCCACCCACCACCACCACGACAAAGATCACCGAGCCCACCGTGGCCGCCATGTTGGGTTCGGTCACAAAGGTGCTGCCGCCAATCACGCCGGCCAGGCCGGCCAGGCCGGTGCCGGCGCCGAACACCAGCATCAGCACCCGCGGCACGTTGTGGCCCAGGCTCTCCACCATTTCGGGATGGGTCAGCGCGGCCTGGATGATCAGGCCGATGCGCGTGCGGGTCAGCAGCAGCCAGAGCGCCACCAGCATCAGGATCGCCACCAGCATCATGAAAGCGCGCGTGGCCGGGAACGGTGAGCAGATCACCCCCGCGCCAGCGCAGACCTCGCTGCTGACAGCGCCCCAGAACATCTCCAGCGTGTCGTTGGCGTGGTGCACCAGGGTGAAGGCCGGGCCGCGCAACACTTCGGGTGGTACGAACTCCACCGCCGTGCGGCCCCAGATCAGCTGTACCAGCTCCAGGATGATGTAGGACAGGCCGAAGGTCACCAGCAGCTCGGGCACATGGCCGAACTTGTGCACCTTGCGCAGGGTCAGCCGCTCAAACAGCGCGCCCAGCGCGCCCACCACCAGCGGGGCCACGAACAGCCCCGGCCAGAAGCCCACCAGCTGGGCGATCGAATAGCCGATGTAGGCGCCCAGCATGTAGAAGCTGGCGTGCGCAAAATTCAGCACCCCCATCATGCTGAAGATGAGGGTGAGTCCCGAGCTCAACAGAAACAGCAGCAAGCCGTAGCTGACGCCGTTGAGCATGGAGATGATGAAGAACTCCATGAAGCTTGCCTTTCGAGGGCGGAACGAGAGGGAGGAGTAAACGGGTGGGAGCGGGGGACGAGTATGACCCGTCAGAAGTGCCCACCGCAGCAGCGGCAGGGCAACTCAGCAACCCCGCGAATGAAGCAGTCCAGCCACCTATCCGGAGCGAAATGCCCGAACCCCAGAACGCGGCGGAACCGGCTTTGCCGGGCCGCTCGCGTTGCCCCCTTGAGGGGGTGACGCGAAGCGGCGCGGGGGTGGGCCCGATCAGGGCCGCTTCATATTGCAGCTCGTCGGCGTGCTGGACACGTAAGACGGGAATTCCTTCACCGGGGCCAGCGTCATGCCGGTGTTCTCCGGGCTGTAGGGGTACTTCGTGTCGGCCTTCTGCCAGACCGTCAGGAACAGCGGCTGCTGCAACTGGTGGTCGTTCTTGCGCACCTCCACCTCACCGTTGTAGTTGTTGACCTTGATGCCCTCCATGGCGACGGCCACCTTCACCGGGTCGGTGGACTTGGCCTTGGCCATGGCGGCGCCCAGCACGTTGAACGCCGAGGGAATGGCACCGGTGAACATGTCGTCCTTGTACTTGGTCTTGAACTCGGCCATCCACTGGCCCATCTGGCCACCCATGTTGTAGTGCGAGTAGGCCACCTGGAACACCCGGCCTTCGCCGCCCGTGCCGAGCGCCGTGGGCGTGCCGGTGACACCGGTGTAGTAGGTGTAGAACTTGCCGGTGTAGCCGCCTTCGTTGGCGGCCTTGATCAGCAGCGCGAGGTCGGAGCCCCAGTTGCCGGTGATCACGGTGTCGGCGCCCGACGCCTTGATCTTGGCGATGTAGGGCGCGAAATCGCGCACCTGGGCCAGCGGGTGCAGGTCTTCACCCACGATCTTCACGTCGGGGCGCTTGCGGGCCAGGTTTTCCTTGGCGAACTTGGCGACCTGCTGGCCGTGCGAGTAGTTCTGGTTGAGCAGATAAACATTCTTGACGTCCTTCTGATCCTTCATGAAGGTGGTCATCGCCTCCATCTTCATGGAGGTGTCGGCGTCAAAACGGAAGTGCCAGTAGCTGCACTTGCTGTTGGTGAAATCGGGGTCCACGGCGGCGTAGTTCAGGAAGATCACCTCCTTGCCCGGGTTGCGCTCGTTGTGCTTGTTGACCGCATCGATCAGTGCACCCGCCACCGAAGAACCATTGCCCTGGGCGATGTAGCGCACGCCCTGGTCCAGCGCAGCCTTGAAGGCGTTCAGGCTTTCGGCCGGGCTGAGCTTGTTGTCGAACGCCACCATCTCGAACTTCACACCGGCCGGGTTGGTGGCGCTGAACTTCTCGGCGAAGTACTGCCAGCTGCGCATCTGGTTCATGCCCAGCGGACCCATCAGGCCTGTCTGCGGATCGATCAACGCGATCTTGACCGTCTCGCCCTTCTGGGCATGGGCGCTGAGCAGGGTCAGCGACAGGGCGGCGATGGCAACGGATTTCAAGGCAAACGACATGGCTGGGTCTCCTGAAGGTGGAAAACCTTAGCGTAGCCTGACAGGCCATCAAACCCCTCAGGGATTGCCCCTAGCACCTATCGCGCAGGCGACTGTGCGCTCGCACAAGCCTAGCATCCGCCGGACGGCACAGGCCCGCTGCCGCGGTTCGCACGGACAGGCGATGGGCACCAACCCGGACTCAGGGCCGCTGCATCCGGCAGCTCGTGGGACCGCTGATTTCCGATGCGCTCATGTAGCGCACGGGCGCAAATGTGTAGCCCGTGTCCTCTGCCGCGCGCGGATGCCGCCCGTCCACCTTCTGCCAGCGCGAAACGTAGAGCCCCTGCTGCAACTGGTGGTCATCGGCGCGCATGTGCACCGGCCCGCTGAACCCCGGAAACACCATGCCGCTCAGGCGGCCGGCCACGCGCGCCGCGTCGGTGGTCTGGGCATGGGTCATCGCCTGCAGCAGCATCGACATGCCGTCGAACGCGGCATACACCACCAGGTCTTCGCCATGGCGGCGGCGAAACGCGGTGGCCAGCCCGGCGATGTCGCCCGCCTGGTTGGTGTGGTTGTTGGCCACCTGGTACACCGGCAGGCGGCCGTCGCCCGAAGCCAGGAGTTCGGGCACACCCTTGAGCATCGGGTAGTAGGCGTAGAGCGGCAGCGTGACGCCCTGCTGCTGCATCGCCTTGACCAGCCCCCGCAGGTCGGCGCCCCAGTTGCCCGTGACCACGGCCTGCGCGCCGGACTCGGCCATGCGGCGCACATGGGGCGTAAAATCCTGGCCCACGAAAGCCGTGTGCAGCTCATCGCCCACGATCTGGATATCGGGGCGCTCCTGCGTCAGCGCCTCGCGGAAGTAGCGCGAAAACTGCTGCCCGTGGGCGTAGTTCTGGTTCAGCAGGTACACGCTTTTCAGCTCGGACTGCGAGGCCATGAAAAGCGCCAGTGCCCGCGTCTTCATGGCCGTGTCGGCATCGACGCGAAAGTGCCAGAAGCTGCACAGGTCGTTGGTCAGCGCCGGGTCCATCGCCGCGTAGTTGATGAAGAGCACCGCCTGCTCGGGGTGACGTGCGTTGTGCCGCGTCACCGCATCGGAGATCGCCGCCGCCACCCCGGAACCGTTTCCTTGCACCACGTAGCGAAAGCCCTGGTCGATGGCCGCCTTGAGCGCGTCCAGGCTTTCCTTGGGCGAGCCCTTGTTGTCAAAGCCCGCCACCACGAAACGCACCCCCGCGGGGTTGCCCGGCCCGGCCAGCCGCTCGGCCATGAACTGCCAGCTGCGCAGGCTGTTGCGGCCAATGTCGGCCGCAGGGCCGGAGAGCGGGTCGATGAAGGCGATGCGCACCACCTTCTGCGGCGCGTCGGCGGCCCAGGCCGGGCCGCCCAGGGCCGCACAGGCGAGCGCGCCCAGAGCCGCCAGCCGCAGCCAGCGCCGCACGCCCGACGAACGCTCGCCAGCCAACATCAGAGGCCCGGCAACACGTAGTCCTTGAGCTGCTGGCGCAGCGTCATCTTCTGCATCTTGCCGGTGGCGCCGAGCGGAATCGCGTCGACGAACACCACATCGTCCGGCACCTGCCACTTGGCGATCTTGCCTTCGTAGAACGCCAGCAGTTCTTCGCGCGTCACCTCGGCGCCGGGCTTCTTCATCACCACCACGATCGGGCGCTCGTCCCACTTGGGGTGCTTCATGCCGACGCAGGCTGCCATGGCCACGGCCGGGTGCGCCATGGCGATGTTTTCCACGTCGATGGAGCTGATCCACTCGCCGCCGGACTTGATCACGTCCTTGCTGCGGTCGGTGATCTGCATGAAGCCTTCGGCGTCGATGGTGGCCACGTCCCCGGTGGGGAACCAGCCCTTGCCCGCGTCGTCGTATTGCAGCGGGTCGCCGCCTTCGCCCTTGAAGTAGCTGGCGATGATCCACGGCCCGCGCACCAGCAGGTCGCCATAGGCCTTGCCGTCCCAGGGCAGTTCGTTGCCGGATTCGTCCACGATCTTCATGTCCACGCCAAACACGCTGCGACCCTGCTTGAGACGCACCTTGAGCTGCTCATCGGCGGGAAGCGCCAGCTGTGCGTTCTTCAGCGTGCACACCGTGCCCAGCGGCGACATCTCGGTCATGCCCCAGGCGTGCAGCACCTCCACGCCGTAGGTGTCATTGAAGGCGTTGATCATGGCCGGCGGGCAGGCCGAGCCACCGATCACCGTGCGCTTCAGGGTGCTGAACTTCAGGCCGCCGGCCTGCAGGTGGCCCAGCAGCATCTGCCAAACCGTGGGCACGCCCGCGGCCATCGTGACCTTCTCGGATTCGATCAGTTCGTAGACCGACTTGCCGTCCATCGCCGGGCCGGGGAACACCAGCTTGCAGCCCACCGCCGCGGCCGAATACGGCAGGCCCCAGGCGTTGACGTGGAACATCGGCACCACCGGCAGGATGCTGTCGCGCGCCGAGCAGCCCAGCGCGTCGGGCAGCGCCGCGCCGTACGCGTGCAGCAACGTGGAGCGGTGCGAATACAGCGCGGCCTTGGGGTTGCCCGTGGTACCGCTCGTGTAGCACATGCTCGATGCGCTGTTTTCGTCCAGATCGGGCCAGAGGTATTTTTCCGGCTGCGAGCCCATCCAGGCCTCGTAGCTCACCAGCCCGGGCAGGCCGCTGTCGGCCGGCAGCTTGTCGGCGTCGCACAGCGCGATCCAGTGTTTGACGCCCGGGCACTTGCCTGCCACCGCCTGCACCAGCGGCAGGAAAGTCATGTCGAAGCAGACCGCGCGGTCGTCGGCGTGGTTGACGATCCAGGCCAGCTGTTCGGGGTGCAGGCGCGGGTTCAGCGTGTGCAGCACGCGGCCGGTGCCGCTGACGCCGAAATACAGCTCCAGGTGGCGGTAGCCGTTCCAGGCCAGCGTGGCCACGCGGTCGCCAAAGGCGAGGTGCAGGCTGTCGAGCGCGTTGGCCACCTGGCGCGCACGCCGCGAGACCTGGCCCCAGGTGGTGCGGTGGATGTCGCCTTCGACGCGACGGGAAACGATCTCGGTGCTGCCGTGGTGGCGCTCGGCGTGCGTGATGAGCGACGAAATCAGCAGCGGTTGGCTTTGCATTTGTCCCAGCATGGGAGTTCTCCTTGGTGTCTTGGCAAAAAACGAACGGTCGTGCGTTAATTCACCCAGCATCATGCCTCAACAACGCGCGCTGGCCGTAGCGGGTTGCCCCGGATAGCCCGCCCGGGTGTGGGTGCAAGTCGTCCCGGTGACAATGCGCCGCATGACCCTGCCCGATGCCCTGCCGCCCGCACCCGCCACCGAAACACCGACCGGCTGGACGCACCGCTTCGCCGGCCTCGGCCGCGCGTTCTACACCGAGCTGCGCCCCACGCCCCTGCCCGCCCCTTACTGGGTCGGCCGCAACCCCGCATTGGCGCGCGAGCTCGGGCTGGACGGCGCCTGGATGGCGGGCGATCAAGCCCTGCAGGCCTTCACCGGCAACCAGCCGCTGCCCGGCATGCGCCCGCTCGCCAGTGTCTACAGCGGCCACCAGTTTGGCCAGTGGGCCGGCCAGCTCGGCGACGGGCGGGCGATCCTGCTCGGCGAACTCGCCGGCACCGATGGCCCGCAGGAGATCCAGCTCAAGGGCGCCGGGCGCACGCCGTATTCGCGCGGGGGCGACGGCCGCGCCGTGCTGCGCAGCTCCATCCGCGAATTCCTCTGCAGCGAAGCCATGCACGGCCTGGGCATCCCCACCAGCCGGGCGCTGTGTGTCACCGGGTCCGACCAGCCGGTGCGCCGCGAAGAAATCGAAACCGCGGCCGTCGTCACGCGCGTGGCGCCCAGCTTCATCCGCTTCGGCCACTTCGAACACTTCTCGCACAGCGGGCAACACGATCAGCTGCGCACGCTCGCCGATTTCGTCATCGACCATTTCTACCCGGACTGCCGCGCCCTGCCCGGCAACGTCTACGCCAACCTGCTCGAAGCCGTGAGCGCGCGCACCGCCGAGATGGTCGCGCAGTGGCAGGCCGTGGGCTTCTGCCACGGCGTGATGAACACCGACAACATGAGCATCCTGGGCCTGACCATCGACTACGGTCCGTTCCAGTTCCTAGACGCCTACAACCCGCGCCACATCTGCAACCACAGCGACACCGGCGGGCGCTACCGCTACATGCGCCAGCCCGGCATCGCGCACTGGAACCTGTATTGCCTGGGACAGGCCCTGCTGCCACTGATGGAAGACCCGCAGCAGGCGCTGGACGCGCTCGAACCCTACAAGGCCCTGTTCCCCGCCGCGCTGCAGCGGCGCATGGGCGCCAAGCTCGGCCTGGGCACCGTGATGGCCGGCGACGAAGCGCTCACCGAGCAGCTGATGGCGCTCATGGCGCAGGACGCGGTGGACTTCACCCTCTTCTGGCGCCGCCTCTCGAACGCCGTGGCCGGCTTTGCGGAACCGGGCGCGCGCGCCGCCGCAGCCAGCGCGGCCATCGATCCGGTGCGCGACCTGTTCCTGCAGCGCGAAGCCTTTGACGCCTGGGCCCTGCAGTGGCGCGGGCGGCTGCAGACCCAGCCCGGTTTTGACGCCCGCCTCACCCAGGTGCTGATGCTTTCGACCAACCCGCACGTGGTGCTGCGCAACCACCTCGGCGAGATCGCCATCCAGCGCGCCCGCGAGGGCGACTTCTCGGCCCTGCAGCGCCTGCAGACCGCGCTGGAAACCCCGTTCACCGAGCTGCCCGGCCACGACGACCTGGCCGACTTTCCGCCCGACTGGGCGGCCCAGATTGAAATCAGTTGTTCATCTTGAAGGACCCCGCCATGACGTTCCCCATCCAGAAAACCGATGCCGAGTGGCGCGCCCTGCTGGCTGAAAAAGGCGCCGAACCCGCCGCCTTCGAAGTGACCCGCCGCGCCCACACCGAGCGCCCTTTCACCGGCAAATACGAAGAAGTCTGGGCCGACGGCAGCTACCACTGCGTCTGCTGCGGCAACCACCTGTTCGACGCCGGCACCAAGTTCGACGCCGGCTGCGGCTGGCCCAGCTTCTGGAAAGCCATCCCCGGCGCCATCACCGAGATCACCGACCGCAGCCACGGCATGGCGCGCGTTGAAACCGTGTGCAGCCAGTGCGGCGCGCACCTCGGCCACGTGTTCGAAGACGGCCCGGCGCCGTCGGGCCTGCGCTACTGCATGAACTCCGCTTCGCTCGAACACCAGCCCGACTGAGCCCGCCCCGCGCGGCGAACGGCCGGCAGCGCTCTCGTGTCCAATAGCCCCATGACACAAGCCTCTGCCCCCCACGCCCCGGCCGCCACGCTGACCGCCGACATCGAGCGCCGCCTCACCGAACTGGAGATCAAGGCCAGCTACGCCGACGACCTGCTCGACACGCTGAACGCCGTGGTCGCCCGCCAGCAGGAGCAGATTCACCTGCTGCTGCGCGAGCTCAGCCACCTGCGCCGCCAGGGCGCTGACGAGGGCTCGGCGCCCGCGCGCAACCTGCGCGACGAGCTGCCACCCCACTACTGAACTGAACCATGGACACCCGTGCCTGAACCATGGACATCCTGGCGCACGGTCTGTGGGCGGGAGCCGGCCTGGTGGCGTTGGCGAACGCCGGGCCGGTGAACAAACCCACCCTGGCCTGGGCGGTAACGCTGGCGGTGGTGCCCGACGTGGTGCACACGCTGCCCGTGGCGGCCTGGGCCGTGATCAACGGCACGCCAGGCGAATGGCTCAATTACGCCACCGCCGCCCCAGGCGGCGAACCCGATTTCCCGGCCTGGGTGGCCTTCTGGTCGCACCAGGTGCACTGCGTGTTTCACAGCGCCCTGGTGGCCGCCGCGGTGACGGCCCTGCTCTGGGCCTGGCTGCGCCGGCTCTGGCTGCCCCTGCTGGGCTGGTGGTCGCACATCGTGATCGACGTGTTCACCCACTCGGCCGACTTCTTCCCCTCGCCCGTTTTCTACCCCATCACCTACTGGGGCTTCGATGGCATCGCCTGGAACCAGCCCTGGTTCATGGCGCTGAACTACGCCGCCCTGCTGGGCACTGGCATCTGGCTGTGGCGCAGGCGCCGCGCCTGAACCGGCTCAGGCCACCGCAGTCGCCGCCGCTGCATCCGCCGGGCTCGCGGCGCTGACCACCGGCTCGATCGCCGCGTAATCGCCCAGGCCATCCGGCCAGGGCGTGAGGATCTCGAAGCCCGTCTCCGTCACCGCCACCATGTGTTCCCACTGCGCCGAGAGCGAGCGGTCGCGCGTGACCACCGTCCAGCCGTCCGACAGCTCCTTGGTCTCGCGCTTGCCCGCGTTGATCATGGGCTCCACCGTGAACACCATGCCCGGCGCCAGCTTCAGGCCCGTGTTGCGCTGGCCGTAGTGCAAGACCTGCGGTTCGTCGTGGTAGATCTGCCCGATGCCGTGGCCGCAGTACTCGCGCACCACGCTGAAACCCGCCGCGTGCGCCACCGTCTGGATCGCGTGGCCCACATCGCCCAGCGTCGCGCCCGGGCGCACCTGCTGGATGCCCGCGCGCATCGCCTCGTAAGTCGTGCGCACCAGGCGCTTCGCCAGAATGCCCGGCTCGCCCACGCAATACATGCGGCTCGTGTCGCCAAACCAGCCGTCCTTGATCAGCGCCACGTCGATGTTGACGATGTCGCCGTCTTTCAGCTTCTTGTCCGACGGGATGCCGTGGCAGATCACGTGGTTCACCGAAGCGCAGATCGTCTTCGGGTAGCCGTGGTAGCCGATGTTGGCCGGCACCGCCTTCAGCTCGTTCACGATGAAGTCGTGGCAAAGCCGGTCCAGCTCGTCCGTGGTCACGCCCGGCTTCACGTGTTCGCCGATCATGCGCAACACGTCAGCGGCCAGGTGCCCGGCGCGCCGTGCCATGTCGATCTCGGCCGGCGTCCGCAGGCTCACCTTCTTGCCGCCCGTCATGCCGCCTTCTCCAGGCTGGCCGGCGGCACGCTCCTGAGACTGGGCGTCACAGGCGCCTGCCGCTCCGATTCGATCAGCAGCTGGCAGATCTCGCCATGGCACAGCGTCGGGTTCAGCTCCGACAACATGCCCACGCGCAGCCAGTGTTCGGCCTGCGCGTTCATGGAGCGGCTCAGCGCCCCACTGGTCAGACGCAGGTTTTCGTGCATCTGCTCTGAAATCTTGATGATGCCCATGGCGATCCCTTGTATACGGTTTGTAGCTGATTCGTATATTACCAAGGGAAGGGGCGGCTGGGTCGTGGGTAGGGGGAACGGCCCTTGGGTGGGAGGGCTTTTTGCCTGGGAGCAAGCATGGGGCGTCCCGTAGAAGCCATCAATTTAATCAAATGCGCTGTATTTGGCGAAGCGGCTGCCGTTTGATCTAAGCTGATTAGACCTACCGGGGTGTCACCTTTTAGCGCTTGCACCATGTTCGCGCCGAGCAGAAGCGCGATTTTTTCCTCCGCTTTGAAACGACCTCGGAAGAGTCGGAATATACCGCCAGCAATCAAGTCAGCAACCTGAACACCGGAGGTTGTAGCTGAGTCTACGAGTCGAAAATCTTCCCGAATAATCTGACCAACATTGGACCCTCCCTTGCTTTCTATGCCGTAGTCGTCCTTCAAATAGGTAGGTTCTTCGCCAAGAGGATAGTCGAATCGGGAAAAATGACGATAATCTGCACCCTCAAGCATTAAGGATTGTGTTCAAAACCCCGTGCAGTCCCCGATGGTCTGAAGGTGCGAGGCGAGGAACAATGGCGTCATGAAGAAACAAGCGGAACTGGGACTGAACCTGAGCACGAGGCGCACGCGCAAGGCTGTGTTCCTCGACGAGATGGAGCTGGTGGTGCCGTGGCGCGAACTCATTGCGCTGATTGCAGCGGCCGCGCCGGTTGCCAGCACGGGGCGCCCACCATTTGCACACGAGACCATG
>NZ_JBVPZA010000001.1:738655-741227 GCF_055703065.1 Hydrogenophaga sp. L310 | reverse complement strand
AACAGTTGTTTCATTGCTTGATTCCTTGCGGTTTAACCTTTGACGCCGGTGAGCGTCACACCTTCGATGAAGCGCTTTTGCGCGACGACGAACAACAGCACCAGCGGCGCCGTGATCAGCACCGTGCCGGCCATCAGCGGACCGAACGCGCTGCCTGCTTCCTCATTGCGGAAGAACATGGTTCCCAACGGCGGCGTCGCCAGATGGGGTGAATTGATGACCAGCAGTGGCCAGAAGTAGTCGTTCCAATGCCAGACCACCGAGAAGATCGAGAACGCCAGCAAGGCAGGCATGGCCGTGGGCAGCATCACGCGCCAGACGATCTCCAACTCACCCATGCCGTCGAGCCGCGCGGCGTGGATCAGGTCGTCGGGCACGGTGCGAAAGAACTGCCGCATCAGGAAGATGCCGAACGCGGACACGCTGAAAGGCAGGATGAGCGCGGCCATCGAGTCGAGCAGACCGGCGTGATACAGCATTACGTAGAGGGGGATGGCCGTGGCTTGGTATGGCACCATGAGCGCCAGCATCACCAGGCGCCAAGCCCACGGCTTGCCACGGAACGACAGCTTGGCGAAGGCGTAGGCGGCAGGCAGTGCCACCAGGATCTGCAACACCAGGATGCCCGCGCAGACGAGCACGCCATTCCACAGGTAGCGCAGCAAGGGGACCTTGGTTAGCGCGAGGGTGTAGTTCTCCACTGCAGCAAAGCGCGTCGGAAAAAGATGAATCTCGCTGCCGAAGATTTCGTCGGCAGGCTTGAGCGAGGTCAGCACCATCCAGATGAACGGCATCAGGAAGACCAGGGCCACGACCATCAGCACCACGTGGCGAAGAATCCGAAAGGAAGGGGAAAGACGTTTCATGCGTAGTGCGTCCTGCGCTCCAGCGCGGCGTGCTGGATCTGGGTCAAGAGGAAGATGCCGGCGATGAAGACCACCGTCATGGCGCTGGCGTAACCCATGCGGAAGAAGCTGAACCCCTCCGCATAGATGGTGTGCAGCAGCACTTCGGTGGCCTTGTTCGGCCCGCCCTTGGTGAGCACGTGAACGGTGTCGAAGACTTGCAGGGCGCGGATGGCGCAGACAGTGATGACGAACAAGGTGGTAGGGCCCAGCAACGGCCAGGTGACGAAGCGGAATCGATCGAAGGGGCGCTCGATGCCGTCGAGTTCCGCCGCATCGCGCACGTCGCGGGGGATTCCTTGCAGCCCGGCCAGGAAGAACACCAGGGCAAGCCCCGACATCTGCCAGATGCCGATCGCGGCGAGCGAGTACAGCGCGAGGTGGCGGTCGTTGAGCCAGTTCTGGGGTGCGACGCCGACCTGCTGGAGCAGGTGATTGACGAGCCCGGCGCTCGGATGCAGCAGGAACTCCCACACGAACGCCATTGCGATCAGCGTCGATGCGACCGGCATGAAAAAGGCTGTGCGGTAGAAGCCGCGTCCCGATCGATCGGATTCGATCAACAAGGCGAGGCTCAGGCCCAGCGTGATCGATCCCCCGGTGACCAGGACGAGGTAGACAAGGGTGTTGGCCACAGACTTGCGGAACACCGCGTCCGACCAGAGTTCGGCGTAGTTCTGCAGGCCGACCCAGTTCAGGGTGGTGGCGCCGAACTGCCAATCGGTCAGCGACATCAGAAATACGGCAAGGACGGGTATGAACAGCAGAAGCGTCGCAAGAAGGCCCGCGGGCGCGAGAAGTGAAACGGTGGAAAGAGGATGGGCGCGCATGCTCGGCTTTCAGGCCACTCGCTTCAGGGTGTCGCATCGACCGATCGACATGCGCTGGCCGCCGGCGTCGAAGACATGCAGGGCTTCCCACGGGACCGTGACCTCGAACTCGGCCCCTGCGTGCGCTGCCGTGCCAGCCGGGAGGCAGACGATGCAGGCTTCCCCCTGGCTCGGCAGGGTCAGAGTGGCCATCAATTCGGCACCCGCGTATTCCACATGGCCGACCACGCCGCGCACGGTGAGGCCATGCGCCTTGGCCAAGGTGACCGCCTGAGGCCGGAAGGCGACATGGCAGGGCCCACTGTTCACCGCGGTATTCGCGATGCGTTGCGCCAGGCAATGGATCTCGCCGTTGGCGCGGATCTCGCCCGGCACGACGTTGATCCGCGGTGCGCCGACGAATCGAGCCACCTCGAGGCTTTGTGGCCGCATGTACAGATCTTCGGGTGGCGCCACCTGAAGGATGCGGCCTTCGCGCATGACCGCCACACGGTCCGACATGGACATGGCTTCGTGCTGATCGTGCGTGACGTAGATGAACGTCACGCCCAACTGGTCGTGAAGCTGCCGGATCTCGGCACGCAGCGCATGGCGAAGGTTGGCGTCCAGATTAGAAAGGGGCTCGTCGAACAGGAACACGGAGGGGTGGCGAACCATCGCGCGCGCCAGGGCGACGCGTTGGCGCTGGCCGCCCGACAGGTGCGCCGGCTTACGATCGAGTAACCCGTCGATGGCGAGTCGCCGGGCCACTTCATGTGCGCTGGCATGGATGTCGGCGAGCCGGCGGCGCACCCCGGGGGATACCAGGCGTGCCCCCGGCAGGCGACCCCAGAACCC